>JBCQTJ010000015.1:0-51348 GCA_047178625.1 Rikenellaceae bacterium | reverse complement strand
TACCCTGAGGGTGAGGTAAATACGCTAATAGATATGGTCCCAGTGTGGTGGGAGATGCATACAACCACGCTTGATGGAGATGTAATCAACGACTTCGATTTCACAACACTAAAAGAATATCTAATACAATGTTAAAGAGTGACAACGAAAAAACGACAATAGTTAAACAAAAAACTGAGGCAACGGAATCGCAAAATACAACCAAGTTAAATAAAAGAGTTAATAAGACGAGTAAAAAGAGCTTAAAAAGTGATATAACAGCCTATATGGAGGATAAAGCAAGCAAAACAAAAGAGGTAAAAAGTTCAAAAAAAGCTATAACCACCTCAAAACTCGACAAAAAGGAGACCAAAATAATTGGCGAAGAAAAGGCCATAAATATATCATTACCGCTTAATTTTATTGACTTTTCGCAACACATTTCGTTTGGAATCGAGTTTGAGCCCTTCCATAAAACCTATTATCATCTCTTAGATGAATTTGCAAATGGACGGATTCGCAAGCTAATTGTCACGATGCCACCTCAACACGGCAAGAGTTTAGGGGCGACTACCCTACTGCCAGCCTATATGCTCGGACTAAATCCCGACCTTCGGCTCGCCATCGCCTCATACTCTGCATCGTTGGCCTCGAAGTTCAACCGACGTGTGCAGCGACTCATAGAGAGCAAGGAGTATGGTGAGATATTCCCCCAAACGACGATCAAGCGAGGGGCCAAACCTGCGAACTACATCAGAACCAGCGAGGAGGTGGAGATCATCGACCATATGGGGTCGTTGCTCTCGGTGGGGCGTGAAGGTGCGCTCACGGGAAATAGGGTCGACTGCTTCATCCTCGACGACCTCTACAAGGATGCTATGGAGGCTAATTCGCCTCTCATTCGTGAGAACTGTGTGGAGTGGTACACCTCGGTCGTCAAGACTCGTATGCACAACACATCGAGCGAATTGATCGTCTTTACCCGTTGGCACGAGGAGGATCTGATCGGGACACTCACACGTCGAGAGCCATTCGAGATCTTCACCTCGTTTGACCAGATCGAGACGCTCCCTCCCAACCACTGGCTCTACCTCAACTTCGAGGCGATCAAGAGCACCTCGCCCTCGGAGCTCGACCCGAGAGAGATTGGTGAGGCCCTCTGGCCATCACGCCAGAGCATTGAGCTGCTTTGCGAGAAACGAGCTCTCGATCCGCTCCGTTTCGAGTGTATGTATCAGGGGAATCCATCGACCAAGGAGGGGCTGCTCTATGGCGATAACTTCGAGTGTTACGAGAGGTTGCCCGATGGGGTTTTGCGACGGGAGAACTACACCGACACCGCCGATATGGGTGATGACTACCTCTGCTCGGTCTGCTATGCGGTGGGGCGTGACTCGCTGATCTATGTCACCGACGTAGTCTACACCCGAGAGCCGATGGAGGTGAGTGAGCCCCTTGTGGCTCAGATGCTCCGTGACGAGGGGACGACCCTCGCCACAATCGAGAGCAACAATGGAGGCAGAGGCTTCGCCCGTTCGGTCCAGAGGCTTGCCCCCGAGGTTAAGGTGGAGTGGTTTCACCAGAGCGCCAACAAGCAGGCTCGAATATTGTCGAACTCGGCCACGGTGCTGCACCGCATAAGGATGCCCTTAGATTGGCAACAGAGGTGGAGCGAGATGTGGAGTCACCTAACCACATATCGTCGCACCTATCGAGCCAATAGGTGGCACGATGCGGCGGATGTCTTTACGGGGATTGTGGAGCGTGAGAGCTCCAATGGGAAGAGGTCGAGGGCTACGGCTAAATTTTTGAGGTAGGAGTAGGAGTAGATGTGACCTCGGCAGTTGAGACGGTCATCTCATCCAACAAGGCGAGATATAGATCCTCTTTAGCCCTCATTTGGAGACTATCCTCGGGGGTTTTGTCGCCTTGGCCACAAAGATGTAAAACCCCGTGAGATAGGATGCGGTGCATCTCTCTGAGGGGCGTGGTGTCATACTTAGAAGCGTTGTCGGCAACAGTCTCTACGTCGATGTAGAGCTCGCCTGCAACGCTTCGTGTTAGCTCCAAATCGCTATCGTCGAAGGTGATGATGTCCGTGAAGTAGTCGTGGCCCAAAAACTCACGATTCATCTCCAAAATCCTCGCTGCCGAGCAGAAGATAACCCCCAAATCGGTTAGGCGATAGCTCTCTCTTTTAGCCACCTCCTTCAGCCACCTATTTATCAAGCGACGTTGCGTGAAACGATAGCTACACTGATCGTTATAATATGCTATTGCCATTGATCTCTATATTACTTCTTGAAACAACTTGATGCCTTGATGACCTCCTTGGGCGAGGGGGAGTAGATTCCAAAGACGATCTTATGCTCGCTCTGCATAGTGATGATGTCGACAGCCTCTCCGACCACTCCGATCTGAGCGCTTCGGGCTACGAGGTCATCCTTGGCCACCGATACCGAGGCCAGACCTGCATAGGAGGTGATATACTCTCCGTGGGCGATATAGATGTCGTACTTTCCTGTGATTCGGTTGCGCCTCACGTCGACCACCTTACCCTCGTAGATCGAGATCACCTTTGAGCCTGCGGAGCCTACGATCTCGGCCATATTATCTTTGTATTGCTTAACCTTGCCGCCCACAACGGGGAGGTTCAGATTCGAGGTCCTTGAGTTGAATGAGGCTCCTGCTTGGTTGTTCTTGATCAACACCTGCAACTCCTTCACCGCTGCATCCAACTGCTTGCTCTGCAACTCATTTTGTTGTAGCACCTTACGCTCCTTGGCGCTCATCTCGCTAATATTTTTGCGTGCTCGTGTCACATCGCTCTGCAACTTGCTCTTCTGCTTTTTGAGGTCGTCCTCCACAGCTGCCAACTCCTTGCCTCGTGATACCAACGTTGCTCGCTCCTTGGTCTGCTGCTTCGAGAGTGAGTCGATGCGGTCGATCCTCTGGGCCCTCAATGTCGCCACGGCCCTCAGGTTTGCCACTTTATGGGCCATATCCTCGAAGCTATCCGAGGTGAATAGATAGGTCAAAACGTTGCGGTTGGCGTAGTTTCGATAGGCCTCACGCACCATCTCGGCATAGTATTTACGCTCCTGCTCGATCTCGCCTGTCAAACGGACCAGATTGGTGTCGGCTGTCGAGATGTCACCTCGAAGGATCTTCTCCTCCTTGGCAAGCTCCGCCAAGAGTCTATTACGTGCCTCTACCTGACTTGCAAGCGCCCTCACCTCGACCTCGCCAGCGGCTTGGTTCTCCTTCAACTTCTTGATCTCTTGCTCTCCCTGGGCTATCTGCTTCTCTAAGGAGGCAACTACATCTCTCTGAGACTCGATCTCTTTGGTCTGTGCAGAGAGAGGTGAGGTGGTGATCGCAATGAGCGCCACACCGACAACTATACTATATATCAATCCACGTCGTTTCATCATACTTGGGTTATTTGTTCACCTTGATATTTGAGGCAGCTCCCTCTCTACTTCGCTCGATCATCTCGGCTGGGGCTCCATACGCTGCGGCCCTCTGCCAATAGAACTCCGACATCACCTCCTCGCCCATCACCGAGAGTAGCTCTCCGAAGTGCAGGAGGATCTCGAAGTTCTTGGTTGTATCGAGTGTCACCGCTCGACGAAGGATCTCCTTGGCCTCGTCGTAGCGACCCAGACGATACAAGACCCACCCGTAGGTGTCGAGGAAGGTGGCGTTGCCATCCATCAATGCATTGGCCCTCTCCGCCATATCGAGCGCTACGGATAAATCGCCGCCATTCTCGGTCAAGAAGTAGGAGTAGTTATTTAGGACCATCGCATTTTCGTCGGAGTACTTTAGCGCCTTTTTATATGAGGTATAGACCTCCTTCATTCGTTTCTGAACCACTTTTGGCGTATAGCGACCCGTCGAGTCACGCTCCACATCGGTCACGATCTTTTGGTGCAGGAGGTCGCCCACAGTGCCCCAAATCGAGCTCCTCAGAGAGTCGGCTGCACCCTCTAAATTCATCTTGTAATACTCTATCGCCTCGTCGAAGTCGCCCTGCGATGCGTACATATAGGCCATCTCGAACTTCAAGAGCGACTCCTCGGGGAAGCGATCAATGGCGACTCTCTGATAGCGGAAAGCTGAGTCTACTCGATTCTGATACATCTCCAACTCCACCACCGCACGGAGGTAGTTCATCTGAGAGTGCTCATCGTCGATATGCCCCTTCAATATCTCGATCGCATCTTCGATCATTCCGATCGAGATTAGATATTGTGCTCGCATCTCGACGACCTCTCGGTTGTTGGGGTAGAGAATCGAGAGCGAGGTGATTATTGTGTTGAAGTAGTTGTACTCCTTCTGAAATAGCTCACGGTTGCCAATTGCCTCCTTCACCATCCCCAACTTGATGCGTATCTGCACATCGTCGCTCTGGACGATCTTATTCATCACCTCCAGATATTGACGATCGAGCCCCCTGTTCTTATAAAAATCACAGAGCGAGAAGAGGGTCTGCACCCTATCTGAGTCGATCTCAACAGCCTTAATATATTGCTCCATTGCGGCGTTTGCCTCTCCGTTTTGGGCATATAGTTCGGCCAAAACTACCCTGCTCTCTGCCACATAAGGCGACTCCCCGACAACTGCGAGGGCCTCACTTATTGCTCGGTCCATCTGGCAGTTCGAGATCAACATCTGGCGCTTCAGGGCCATTAGATATTGGTTCTGACCCAACTTCACCTCGGCCGTGTCGAGCAGCGCTATCGCATCGTCGCTTCGCCCCTGATGTTGATAGAGCAGCGAGAGCATCCTATAAGCGTTTAGGTCGAGCGGCGAGATCTCGATCAAGCTCTCATAGAGGCTACGAGCAAGGGCATAATCGCCCACTGCCACCACCGACTGAGCATATCTATCGAGATACCAATGGTTTGTCGTGTCGCTAAGGTAGGCCTGACGAGAGTATAGAGCGGCTGTGTCGGGGGCTATTGTGAGCATCATATCGGCCATCGCATACTTCGCTGGCGCATAGGTAGAGTCTACCTTGATCGCCTCTCGGAAGAGGTTGTATGCCTTGATCGAATCGCCCATCAGAACGAGCGACTTGACCCCCTCGGTTGTCAACTCCACTGGGCGTGATATGGCGACACTATCGGCCTCCATACCATTGCTACGCCCCGACGTAGCAGAGCCACGCTCCATCTGCCCAAAGACAAATGGAGTAGAGAATAGCGATATTGCTACTATTGAGAGCCAACCTCGTTTCATTCTTTTTTTGCTTTACCTCTTAGCTTACAACGCCTTGTCGAACTGGCCAAGGAACCTCACATCGTTCTCGAAGTAGAGACGCAAATCCTTCACACCATACAACAACATAGCAATACGCTCAACACCCATACCAAAGGCGAAGCCGCTATACTTTTTAGAGTCGATACCATTTGACTCCAAGACATTGGGGTCAACCATTCCGCAACCCATAATCTCTAACCAGCCAGTCCCCTTGCAGACGTTACATCCCTTTCCGCCACACAAGTTACACGACACATCGACCTCGGCCGATGGCTCGGTGAATGGGAAGTATGAGGGGCGCAAACGGATCGTCGCACTCTCGCCAAATAGCTCCTTCGCGAAGTAGAGGATCGACTGCTTGAGGTCGGCAAACGAGACTCCCTCGTCTACATAGAGACCCTCGATCTGGTGGAAGATACAGTGGGCACGATACGAGATCGCCTCATTGCGGAATACTCGACCAGGGCAGATCACCCTGATGGGTGGCTTCTCACGCTCCATCGTCCTCACCTGAATCGACGAGGTGTGGGTGCGGAGCAGAATCTCGGGATTTGCATTGATGAAGAATGTATCCTGCATATCACGTGCAGGGTGCTCGGGTGGAAAGTTCAGAGCCGAGAATACGTGCCAATCATCCTCGATCTCGGGACCATCCGCAACGCTATACCCCAAACGGGCATACAACTCCACAATTCTATTCTTGACGATCGAGATCGGGTGGCGTGAACCAACGGGCAACTGAGCCGCTGGGCGTGACATATCGCCCACCGCTGAGCTCTCTGCTGAGGCTCCTGCCCCCTCCGCCATCTGCTCTTTGAGGGTGTTGATCCTCTCCATTGCTCGTGTCTTTAGGGCGTTAAGACTCTGACCAAGCTCTCGCTTTAGCTCTGGTGCCACACCCTTAAACTCCTCCATCAAGGCATTCAACTCACCCTTCTTGCCCAACATCTTGATTCGCATCTGCTCAACCTCCGATGCTACCTTGGGCTCAAAATCCTCAATCTGACGCAACAGCGCCTCTATTTTGTTCTTCATTCCTTAGTTTTAATAAGATAAATTCGCTAACTTTGTGCAAAGTTATAAATTTTTGCGGAATGACGAGGGGTTTATCCATATTTATTCTCATACTTATATTGACTCTCGACGTTTGTCGAGCTCAATCGGTGGGTGTGGTCTTGAGTGGCGGCGGTGCCAAGGGGCTATACCACATCGGAGTGTTGGAGGCTCTGGAGCGAGAGGGGATTCCGATCGACTATGTTGCGGGAACCTCGATCGGAGCGGTGGTCGCTGGACTCTATGCCGCTGGATACTCCCCTATGCATATGCGCCAGATCGCAACCTCGGGCGAGCTGGAGAGGTGGGTGTCGGGTAAGATTGACGTTAACCACGGATCATATTTCCGCCGAGGCAGCACACTTCGTCGCAACGATAATGTGGTGAGTTATAGGCTCAACCCAGGAGCCGACAAACGGGCCGACTCGGTCTCGACGATGCCCAAGAGCTTGATCTCGACGACTCAGATTGATATGGCGATGAGCGAGCTATTTTCGGCGGCTGGATTGGTCTGCGAGGGTGACTTCTCGAATCTGATGGTCCCCTTTCTATGTGTGACGAGCGATGTCACCGCTGGCGAAGGGTTGATCCTCAAAGAAGGGGATCTGGGTAAGTCTATTCGTGCCTCGATCGCAATCCCGTTGGCCTTCAAGCCTATCGTCCGTGAGGATGGGCATATGTTGTACGATGGGGGAATCTACGACAACTTCCCGTGGCGCCCTATGGTCGAGCAGTTCGACCCAGACCTAATCATCGGATCGGTATGTGGTGTCGACTCGTGGACCGACACAAACGACCTCTCGGTATTTGACCAAGCCTTTATGTTGGCGATGAACCATAGCAACTACGACATCCCCGACGAGAAGGGGGTGGTGATCGCTCGCAACGTTCCAACGGGGATGCTCGACTTT
This sequence comes from Rikenellaceae bacterium, assembly GCA_047178625.1. GTDB lineage: Bacteria > Bacteroidota > Bacteroidia > Bacteroidales > Rikenellaceae > Alistipes. The sequence goes on along the minus strand of JBCQTJ010000015.1, from coordinate 44,137 downwards.
AGCGGAGCCAACGATATAATAAATATGGGTTACGACGACACCATCGCCAAGATCGACTCGATCAAGATGAGGGTCGACTCTACACAGCTCAAGAAGATGAAGTACTTCCGTGATCGACGAGCCGAATTCAACGAGAACACCCCTCGTATGCACTTCGACTCATACGAGATCACAGGGCTCAACGAGAACCAGCGACACTATGTGCGCAACTTTATGACCACATCGAGGCGAGAGCAGAAGCAGGGAGCCAACCAACAAGAGGTTATCAGCTTTCCCGAGCTGCGCCAAAAGTTATACAGCGTACTCTCGGCCAACGACTTCAACACCGACTACCCTATCGTGAGCTTCGCCCCCGAGAGCGGACAGTATCAGTTCGAAATCGGGATGGAGCACAAACCATCGAGCAGGCTATCGTTGGGCGGAAACCTCTCATCGACACCATTCAATCAGCTATACTTCGGATTCAACCAAAAGAGTATCGAGCGAGTGGTGAGGGAGCTATTTGCGGAGCTATATCTCAGCCCAGTCTACACAACGGGGCGACTCGGCTATCGTGCCGACTTCTACCTCAACGCTCCGATGTTTATCGACACCTACTTCAACTTTGCGGTGAAAAACCTCAACCACGGAGATTTCGGCAACCTTACGAAGGTCAACAACACCGAGGGGATCAAGAGCTCGGAGTTCCTCTTGTCGCTGGGCGTTGGCGCACCTCTCAAAGAGCGTGCGATGATATTGCTGAGGACAAATGTCGGCTCCGAGAGCTTTAACTACGATGGTAGCAAGGCCTTGGATGAGTCGTCGTTTGGTTATTTGGAGCAGTTCAACAAATCTCGTCTGAGGTATATAACCTCTAAATTGGAGATCGAGCGAGGCACCATCGACAACCCATATCTTCCAACTTCGGGGTCGCTTTTAACCCTCTCGGGGATGGGGCTCATAGGTCGTGAGCAGAGCTTTGCCGACGACTATTCGGATGTAAATTCTACGTTAGAGGAGCCTGTGACAAATGTCTACTACGCCTATCGTTACTGGTTTGGTGCAAAGGTGACATATACCAAATACTTCGACTTCTCGGCCAAGAAGAACTTCATCTTGGGGTTGAGTTTGGATGGGGTCTTTACGACCGTTCCCGATATGTATAATAGGGCTGCGAGACAGCTTATGTTGCCCGCCTATCAGCCTACTCGCCACTCGAATATGGTCTATATGCCTGAGTTTTCGGCCGAGAGGTATGCTGCTTTGGGGTTGATGCCGACCGTTAGGATGTGGAAGGAGTTATACTTAAGAACTGGATTTTATGCGATGCTCCGAGACGAGTATGACTCGACGCTCAACGCCTCGGAGGGCAAAGGTTATGCCGTTAAACATATTATTCAGGCCGACCTCACCTATAACACTACGATCGGCCCTATAAGCCTCGCCCTCACGAAGTATGATGTGTCGAGTTGGAACAACCTCTACCTTACCTTTAACTTTGGGTATTCTATCTTTTCGCCTCGTGGTACTTTCTATTAATCGAGGCACACTCTCCCTCTTTTATATATATATGTTTACGATATCTGCTATTTCATTGAATAGATAATAGGATATTGGGGTTTATTTACTACCTTACCATCGGTATGATACAAATAAAACTATAATGGAGAAAAACGAATACGCCCTAATTACGGGTGCGAGTATGGGGTTAGGTCGATCCTTTGCTTTGGAATTGGCATCGAGAGGATATAACCTTCTGCTTGTCTCACTCCCCAACGAGAAACTCGATGAGGTTGCTCAAGAGTGTCGATCAAAGGGCGTAGAGTGTACGACGTATGAATTTGACCTCACAAACCGAGAGAGACGAATGGAGTTTGTCGACGAGGTGAACTCATCTTTCGAGATATCTATTCTAATAAACAATGTCGGGATAGGCGGCAGCCGTGAATTTGTCTCGACAAAGGTCGAATATATAGAGACGATGCTATCGCTCAACATCGTTGTTATGACGACGTTGGTTCACCAATTCCTGCCCAACCTTATGCGACAAAAGAGGGGTTATATCCTCAACATTTCGTCAATGATCTCGCTGGTCCCCACAGGCTTCAAGACAACATATCCATCGAGCAAGGCCTATATTCGACACTTCTCGAGTGGATTGCGTGAGGAGCTACGAGGTAGTAATACAAGCGTCACAACGGTGATATTGGGCCCTATGCCGACCAAGGAGGATGTCATTCGCAGGATCGAGGCCCAAGGGTTTATGGGGCGCATAATTACCCTCTCCACAGAGGAGGTGGCACGCAAGAGTATCGACTCGCTTTTTTCGAGGCGAGGCGAGCGGATCATCGGCAAATATAACCAACTTCTCTCTATGTTGCTGGCGGTTATCCCGATGAAGGTAAAGACATTTTATATGACTCGAACAGTCAAAAAGAATGAGATAAATGAGAGTATTGGTGACAGGCGCTAATGGAATGTTGGCGACTAACTTGATCGAAAAGCTCCTCTCGAAGGGCTATTTTGTTCGAGGTTTGCTTCGAGACGGGAGTCGATACAAGGGGGTTCGTAGCGCCAATTTGGAGCTCATTGAGGGTGATTTTACCTCCCATCACACCGCTCAATTGGCCGTTGAGGGGTGCGACTATATCATCCACTCCGCAGCTGTAACATCGCAAAGCCTCCTCTCTTATGACCAATACAAGGGGGTTAATGTCGAGGCGACAGCTCAGCTGCTCGCAATTGCGATCGAGAAGAGGGTGAAGCGATTTGTATTTGTCAGCACCGCCAACACAATTGGGTATGGCTCTCCATCACGCCCCTCGGATGAGACGACGCCTATTATGCCACCATACATCGACTCGATGTATGTGAGGAGTAAGCGTGAGGCCGAGGCGGAGGTGTTGGCTGTAAAAGATAGGCTCGATGTTGTCATTACGAACCCAACATTTATGATCGGTAAGTATGGCAACGAGGAGGGCTCGAACCGCATATTTCGGATGGCGAGACGTGTTACGCTATGCCCAAAGGGAGGGCGTAACTTCATTGACGTTGAGGAGGCGGCCGAGGGGATTGTTCTGGCGATGTTGCGCGGTCGCTGTGGCGAGCGCTATCTTATCTGTAACGAGAACCTCTCTTATCGGGCCTTTTTTGAGCGGTTTCACTCTGTGAAGTTTATCATCCACACACCCTTTTGGCTTTTGCGTTTAATGGGCCAAGTTGGCGATCTATTGCGTGGCTTTGGTGTTCAGACAGATGTGTCTCGAACCAATATGGAGATGCTCTGTCAAAGTCTCGGATATAGCGGCGAGAAAGCTCGGCGAGAGCTTGGATTTACCCCTAAAATTTCGCCGCCTTGCAACGATCTCTATTTAGGAGTTCCATCCTAAGCAGAAACTCCTTGGTCTCTACCCCTGCGGCGTAGCCTCTCAGCAGACCGCTCGCCCCGATGACTCTGTGGCAGGGGATTATTATATGGATGGGGTTGCGATTATTGGCCGACCCGACAGCCCTATATGCTCGTGGAGAGCCTACCGCCTCGGCTATCTCTCGATAGCTTCGAGTCTCTGCGTAAGGGATATTCCGAAGTTCATTAAGCACCGACTTTTGAAATGGGGGGAGATCAGAGAGGTCAACCTCTACGTCGAACTCTCGGCGCTCTCCCCTCAGATACTCTACAACCTGCTCGTTGATGGCATCGGTAAATGGGTCTCGCTCCCCTTTGTGAGGCTCGTCGCTCCCCACCCCCTCGTCTCCCGAGATCTGGAGTCGAGTTAGCTTCCCTGCTCTGTGTTCGATCCTTATATCTCCGATGGGAGAGCTATATATTGCATATTTTCGCTGCATAATAGATATGCTCTTAAGGTAAGAAAAAATCCCACCGCCTACGGAGGCAGCGGGATTTCTGTTATAAAAAATAATCTCTAAGGCAGAATTTAAGCCACCGCAGCACCAATCATAAATGTTGCCGCAACAGTCAAGATCGCATACAACTCGGGGAAGGCTGCCATAATCAAAGTCTTACCCATCACATCGTGACCATTTCCGATCGCTACGATTCCGTTGGCACAAACACGACCTTGATAGATAGAGGCTGCCAAGTTGACAACTCCAACCAAGATACCAATTCCCAACACAGCTGCTCCCTGAAGGATTGTTGTGCTCTCACCGATCAAGTTGAAGATGTTTGTCACCATAAAGAAGGTTACGAATCCGTAGAGACCCTGAGATCCTGGGAGGGCAGCCAAGACCATATAGCTACCAAAGGCATCGCCATTCTTCTTCATTGCACCAACTGCCGCCTGACCACAAGTAGAGGTTCCGATTGCAGAGGCTACTCCTGCCAAACCGACCATTAGGGCTACGCCCACATAAGCCAAAATAATTGCTGTTGATTCCATAATTTTAAATCGTTTTTTGTTTTTTTAGTTATTATCTATTCTCTTTTTCTATCTTATTTTTCTGAATCCTTGCCCCTCATCAGTGGGTTGAAAGCGCGCGACGACATCTCGAAACCTGCATTTTTGTAGAACTCTACAAAGGTCAATCGCATAGGGTGAACCATCGACGAGATGGCCGACATAAATAGGTTGATTCCGTGGCCGAGCAACAAGATGATCGAGGCTCCCACAATCTTCATAATCAAGCTCACAATGCCGATATCGTCCCAGCTCTCGTTGAGTCCTGTGAGCCCGATGGCCAAGTCGTTAAAGACAAGGGCCAAGACTCCACCCGACAAACCGATCGCAAAGAGACGAATGTAACTCAAGATATCTCCCATAAGGCCCGTCGTTCTATCATACGCCTGCCACAATCCACCTCCGATATTTGCGAAGATATTCTTGTCGGGCGAGTTGAAGAAGAAGAGCAGAGCGAATCCCAACCCCTCGACGACGTAGAATGGTAGTGAGTCGAACGCAAAGGCCGTGATCCCCACCGACGACAATGCCGCTGAGAGGGCCGCTGAGAAGATTATCAAGAACCAACCGATTGATCCCAACGCATATTTAAAGCCGAATGAACGAGTCGTGACGAAGATATTGATCACCATTCCGAAGAGGATCTGGATCACTCCGATAATCATCGAGACTGAGAAGAAATCCTGCTGGAAGTTGATGAACTTAACCCCTCCAAAGATCGGCATCGAGCTAAACTCCATTCCAAAGATTGAGTTGGCGAAGAATCCGAAGATCACCGACGCCACACCACAGATGATCGACAACCACGCTGGCTTACGCATACTCTCGCCACCCTTGAAATAGAGGGCAAGACCTGCTGCTAAGATGATCGCTCCATACCCTGCGTCGCACAAACAGATCGCAAAGAACATCATATAGAATGGTGCGAAGAATGGCGTTAGGTCGATCGTCCCATACTTTGGCAGAGCATACAGATTACCCACCAACTCGAAGAGACGAGCATAGCGGTTATTCTCCAACTTCACGGGGGTGTTATCCTCGGGCGTTGGGTTGCTCTTGATGTAGAACAGGCCGCTCTGAGCGTTCAACAGCTCATCGACCTTCGACGATTTAGCCTGCTCGGCCCACGCCTCCATAACCAACAGAGAGCCCTCTGCGGCCAACTCTGCCGAGTTACTCACCCTGCTTAGCTGCAACTTGTCGCTCAACTCTGCTCGCTTTGCAGCCAACAGAGCCACCGATGCTGAGAGCTTCGACAGATCTCCATCGAGCCCCTTTTTCTCGGCCTCTGCCGCCTCTATCGCCCTATATGCCGCACTCGACGACATAGTGAGCGACTTCACCATCTGGGCATCTATCGTGAGGTCGGTCTCCTCCTCTGAGCGTGTCACCACTGCGAAGTAGACCTTTCCTTCGATCTTATTGATAGGCGTGATTGTTAGATCCGCCCTCTCGCTTAGGATTGCATCGAACAGAGACTCCGAGGTGATGAAGAGGTTAACCTTCAACCCCTCACTCTCGATCTTCGCCAACATCTCGCCATCGAACTCACCCCAAGGGGCCGCCTCTGTCTCGATCCTCTGAAGATCGGTGATTCTGCTCTCGATTGAGGATATTGTTGAGCTCACACTCTGGTAAGCGGCCCACGCCTCGTCGGAGCAGTCGTAGCCCTTGACCGAGCTGTCGAAAGCCTCACTCTCGGCGAACTCCGCCAATCGGCGCTCCGCCTTTTGGATCGCCTCGACCTCCATTATCAGGGTGCGATCCCCTTCGGTTGGCTCCCACCCCGAGGTGGTGATATCGACCATTCCTGCCTCGGAGAGCTTATCTACAAAGCCCTCACACTCGGCGCTATGGAGGATAAACTGATATTTTGACATCTTTACTATCATAGCATTGCCCCCTCCCTCTCGGCACTCTGTTGTTTGGTCTTTACAATCTTCTGAGCCGACTTCGAAAGATTCTCCTCATCCTCCATAAATCGCTTGATCTTACGTATCGCATCCTCATAGCCAGGGATCTGAACCTTCTCGTAGAGGTTCACCTTCTGGGTGGTCTTGCGACGTGCATAGTCGAGCAGCTCCATCTTGCGGTTATAGATCTCGAACTCGAGACTCAACGTCGCCAACCTCTTGAGCAACTCGACACCCGAGCTAAACCAGATCGGTGCCGAGAAGAGGTCGTAGCTCCTCTCTTCGAAGATGACACGACCAAGCAGAGGCGTGCGCACACCAGCAATCTTCTGCTCGGTGAGCTCCACATCCTTGATCGTCAATAGATCGGCATCGAACTCACCCCAGAGTGCGACCATATAGTCGTACTGCGAGGTCAGCTCATCGAGTTGGTTGCGATAATCCTTGGCCAACTCCTTTGCCCTCTTCACCTCGGAACGCAGCGCCGACTCCTTGCTCTTGATAGTCGGCAGTGCCTTTTGGCGCATCTTTAGCTGTTTGCCAAGATCGCCTAACGAGGTCTTATTATATTGAAATTTAATTGCCATAATTCTCTACTCTTGTCAACTGTGTCGTGACTTGAATCAACCCTATTACGCCTTCCAATACTTATCGACGAGAGTCTGCTTGATAGCAACCTCCTCGGGCGAGAAGTTCTCGGCAAAGAGCTTCCACGCCGTATCCAACATCTCCTCGATGTCGATATTGATGTCGATAGCCAGCAGCTTCTCTGAGTAGCTGCGAGCGAACTTCAACGACCTCTCATCGTAATCCGATAGATCGAATCCATTCTCCAACTTAGTCTTGGCTCCCGCCGCATCGGCATAGAGACGCACACAAGCATTCATCACCTGTGGGTGATCCTCACGTGTCTTCTTACCGATCACCAACTGCTTTAGACGTGATAGTGAGCGGAATGGGTCGACGATAACCTTACCTGTGTCGGAGTCGTTACGCAAGAACAACTGACCCTCGGTGATATATCCCGTGTTATCGGGGATCGCGTGGGTGATGTCACCTCCCGAGAGGGTTGTCACCGCAATGATCGTGATTGATCCTCCGTTGGGCAGCTGCACCGCCTTCTCGTAGATCTTCGCCAAATCCGAATAGAGAGATCCTGGCATTGAGTCCTTTGATGGGATCTGGTCCATACGGTTCGAGACGATCGCCAACGCATCGGCATACAAGGTCATATCGGTCAACAAAACCAACACCTTCTCACCCTTATCAACGGCAAAATACTCGGCCGCTGTCAACGCCATATCGGGCACCAATAGACGCTCGACTGGGGCGTTCTCGGTTGTGTTGACAAACGAGACGATACGGTCCAGAGCCCCTGCATTCTCGAATACGCTCTTGAAGTACAAGAAGTCGTCGTTGGTGAGTCCCATACCTCCCAAGATGATCTTGTCGGCCTTGGCACGAAGGGCCACATTCGCCATCACGGCATTGTATGGCTGGTCGGGATCGGCGAAGAAGGGGATCTTCTGACCCGACACGATAGTGTTATTGAGGTCGATTCCTGCGATTCCCGTTGCGATCAACTCCGAAGGCTGGATACGACGGAACGGATTCACAGTTGGTCCTCCGATCTCACGCTCCTCGCCCTCGATAGGCTCTCCACCCTCCAACGGCTCACCATAGGGGTTGAAGAAGCGACCTGCCAAACTATCCGATACCCTCAACTTTGGGGGTGCTCCTTGGAAGATAACCTCCGAATTAGTCCTGATACCCTCGGTTCCAGCAAAGACCTGAAGCGTAACACTATCGCCCATAATCTTCACCACCTGAGCCAACTCACCATCTACGGTTGCAAGCTCCTCGTTGCCAACTCCCGTAGCTCGCAGTGTCACTGTGGCCTTGGTGATGTTGTCAATCTTAGTATATATCTTTTGAAATGCACTCTTTGTCATAGTCGTAGATTATTTAACACTGTTTTCAGAAATTGCCTTCTCGATCATCACTCGATACTTCTCGAACTCCTCAGAGCCCCACGCTGTGTAGTTCATCTGGCGGAATGAGTTGATCAAGCTCTTGAAGAATTGAGAGCACTTCTCGAACTCGGTGAATGTGAACTCCTTATAGCATATATCCAACACCATATTGAACATAAACTTCTGACGCTCCATTGGCGTACTTGCATCAATGTCGTCGAAGGCATCCTGCTGCAAGATCACGAAGTCGATTAGCTCCGACTTCCAGAACCTCTCGTGGTACTCCACTGGCACTCCATCATCTCCCAAGATGTTGATCTGGTCGTTGGCCTCCTTGCCTCGCTGAACGAAGGTCTTGGCGGCATAGATCTTCTCGACCCAATTCTTCTCGACCAACTCATCGAGATATGAGCTCACCTCGGGGTACTCCAAATATTTAGAGTAAGAGTCGAGCGGGTCGATCGCTGGGTAGCGCTTAGAGTCGGCACGTCCCTGAGATAGAGCATAGAAACAACGAGCCGCCTTCTTAGTAGAGTCGGTCACAGGCTCCTTCAAGTTACCTCCCGCAGGCGATACCGTTCCCAAGAATGTCACCGAACCAGTTCCACCACCTACCAACTCAACCATTCCTGCACGAGCATAGAAGTTAGAGATGATAGCCGACAAATCCATCGGGAAGGCATCCTGACCAGGGAGCTCCTCGAGGCGGTTCGACATCTCACGCAACGCCTGAGCCCAACGAGATGTCGAGTCGGCCATTACCAACACTTTGAGTCCCATCGCTCGATAGTACTCTCCGATTGTCATTCCTGTGTAGACCGAAGCCTCACGAGCCGCAACGGGCATATTCGAGGTGTTACAGATGATGATCGTGCGCTCCATCAAGTTGTGGCCCGTGCGAGGGTCGATCAACTCGGGGAACTCGGCAAAGATCTCAACCACCTCGTTGGCACGCTCTCCACAAGCTACGATGATGATAACATCGGCCTCGGCCTGCTTCGAGATTGCGTGCTGCAACACGGTCTTACCTGCACCGAAAGGCCCTGGGATAAATCCCGTTCCTCCCTCTACGATTGGGTTGAAGGTGTCGATAGCTCTTACTCCCGTCTCCATCATCTTCGATGGGCGTGGCTTCGCTACATAGCTTCTGATCGCCTGCTTCACGGGCCAGCGCTGCACCATTGTGATTGGGTACTCATTATCGTCCGAATCGGTGATAACCGCTATTGTATCGCTCACCTTGTAGCTGCCTGCCTTCACCACACTCTTTACGGTGTAGTCACCAGTCATAATAAATGGCACCATAATCTTGTGGGCCACCCACTGCTCTTTGACCTCACCGAGCCACGATGCCGCAGTCACCTTGTCGCCACTCTTGGCGATGGGTGTGAACTCATACTCCGCCTCGAAGTCGATTGGCTCGGTTGCCGATCCACGGTCGATGAACAAACCATTCATCTTCTCCAAATCGTTCTGCAAACCATCATAGTTGCGCGACAAAATACCAGGGGCAAGAGTCGCCTCCAACATATGTCCTTGGAACTCTACACGATCACCGATCTTTAGACCGCGCGTAGAGTCGAATACCTGTACGTAGGCCAAATCGCCTACGATCTTGATGACCTCCGCCATCATCTTAATATCACCGCAATATACGTAGCAAATCTCATTCTGGCCAACTGCACCTTCGGCCTTCACGATCACGATATTGGCAATGATACCATTTACACGTCCCGTAGTCTTCATACGTTATTATTCTTATTATTTATTTTATCAATTCCGATCCACTAAGCCCATCCATCAATCGAGTGAACATCTCACGTCCACGCTCGGGATCGAGCATCCTCCACCTTGCAACAATATTTACCTTGACAAGATAGCCCAAAACAAAATCTGCGCTGAAATACTCCTGCTCCACCAACTCCTCGACAACGCTCCAACGTATCTGGTCGATCTTATGCTCCTTCTCGACCATATTCGGCTCATCGCTCACGGCGCTAATCACCGAGTCGATATAGCTCAAATCGCCCCTTAAGCCGAAGTCTACGGCCGACGAGCGCAACAGCTGATCGACGACATCGCCACCTCCGACCACAACATCCTCTATGGCACGCTCCGTAGCTCGGGCGGTGATTGCTGCCGCAACATTTCTTAGGTTTCTATCCGCCTCGCTCCAGCTCCTTAGGAACTTGCTCTTCGACTTGGCGCACGCCTCGTAGTAGGCTGCAAAGATCGCCCTGTCGAAGCTCTCGGTGTTGCTCTCGCTTGCGATCTCACCACTTTTGGATGTGTAGCTCTCTACAACACGAGCAACACCCTCGGGGATAAGCTCCATCGGATCCTCATCGCCGCTCTGGTCGCCCCTGATGATCGCCTCGATCATCTCGGCCGAGATCAGACCCATCGGGTTATAGCTCTTTCGCCCTGCGAAGGCCGATGTTAAATTCTCGCAGTCATAGTAGCCATACAGCAACCTCACCGAGGCGGCATCCTTTTTCGAAAACTCCTCGAAGATCTCCTCGAGAAGTGAGTCGAGGTCGAGCCCCTTGGTGTCGGATTCGAGGGTGTACTCCCTCAGCCCAGCCACCAGACATATATAATCTCTGCTAAACATAACTCATCAGAGATTAAAATAGCAACTTAGCTACCCTATCACGAAGATATCCTCGCATCAAGCCATCGAAATCCTCCTCGGAGAATGAGATGTAGTATCCGCCATCCTTGGCTCCGATCTTAAAGCCGCTCTTTACCTGCGACGAGTAACCTACCTCGACACCTGCTTTGAGGAGTGATGCTGAGCTCTTTTTGATAGCTGCGTCCAACTCCTTCTTCTTCGCCTCGGGCAACAACGCCTCCAGCGAGACAACGCCCGAATCGGCACCGCTCCAGCCCTTAGCCACGGCTAACATCATCTCGCTGATGAATTTGCCGTCGATCGTAGCCGACTTAACGCCAGCCTCGATAGATCCCGACACGATCATATTTGTGATCTCTGCCTTGATCTTTGTCAATGCTTGGCGACCTGCAAGCGAGATCTCGGTGAGTGAGTTCTTCGCCAAATCGTCCGCCTTCGCCTCGGCCTTAGCTACAATGCTCTCGGCCTCGGCCTTTGCCGCCGCTACAATCTTTGCCGCCTCTGCCTTGGCCTCTGCGACTACACTCTCTGCCTCTGATCGACCCTTCTGCAAACCCTCATCGTAGAGTTTTTTGGTCAACTCCTGTAATTTGTTCTCCATATTCTCCTATATACTTATATATTATTTATATTTAAAACTTTTTTCGTTAAGCTATGCCTCCCATCTCGAAATTAGGTCAAAGGCCATTGCGTCAAAGATAATTATTTTTTTTAAAAAAACACCCTTTTAATGCTTTTTTCATCATTAAAAGGGTGTTATATTTTAAAGATCACTGCAAAGTCGCAAAACCTTGCTCTGTTTTCTTGCTAACAAGACGGTCAATTTATACAATACTTTCGAACCATCTATTGATGCTGAACTCGCAACAAATCCTGAACTACCTTCACTGGCGAGAATGTCGTGATTGGCACCTCGACGAAGATGGTATTCCAGCTCGCCATCGCCCCATTCCAGAGCCCTGGGAGCTCCTGTGCCCTGAGGTCACGCCCTCCGCTCGACTTCTCAGAGATAAAGCCTGTCGACTCATCTACATACTTCGATAGGTCGAAACGCTCGCCCCTCAAATTACGAACTCCACATACCAAATCAACTGGGTTGAAGTGGGTAGCCTCCTTCATCAAAGAGATCTGAGAGGGTGAGATCTGGCTCGACTCGGCAATCTGCAACGACTGAGATCCATCCTCAGCAGCGACCCAAAATGGTCCTCCACCAGGCTCACCCTCGTTACGCACCATTCCACAAACCCTGATCGGGCGATCGAGAATAGCGACCAAATCGGCAACTGTGTAGCTCTCGGGTAGCTTATACATCAAACCATCCATTATAAACTTAGCGACCTCCTGCATCTCAAACTCGCCCCTCTCGATAGAGTTGAGGTAGTCGAAACAACGACCCTGAAGATCCAACAACAATCCAGCCAAGGCCCTCTTATACTTCACCGTATCGCCTCGCAAGGCGTCGGTCGTAACATTGTCGATTGTCTTTACGAAGATCAGATCAGCATCAATATCGGCGATATTTGCGATCAACGCTCCGTGGCCCGCTGGGCGGAACAACAACTCACCACCCTCGGTTCTGAATGGGGTGTTGTCGGGGTTCACTGCGATGGTGTCGGTCGACGAACGCTGTGTCGAATAGCTGATTTCGTACTTCACACCAAACTTCTCGGCATAGTAGGCCTCACGCTCCGCAATGATCGCCTCGAAGCCCGAGAGGTGCTCGGGCGAGACTGTGAAGTGGATACGAGCCACACCATCGGCTGCCGCATACAAAGCCCCCTCTACGAGGTGCTCCTCGACCGCCTTGCGAGCGCCATCCTCGTAGCCGTGGAAACTCACCAACGCCTTTGGCTTAGAGCCATACTCCAACCCTTTGGTGATGATCGCCGCCACCTTCTCTTTGTCGGTTGCCCCCTCCGAGAGGAGAGCCTTCAACTCCGCCCAAAAGGCGAATTTTTCAATATTATCAAGAAGTTTGTCGATGCCTGCTCCTCGCTTATCGTCGTTGACAAACTCAAACAACTCCTTAAACATTCGTGTAGCTGCTCCCGATGCTGGGACAAACTTCACCACACTTCGACTCTTAGCTTGAGCCTCATAAAGCTCGATCGCTGCGTCGATCTCACTCTCACTCATCGCCTTGATTCCATCCCCTACACGCGCTGCACGTGCGATATTGAGGAATGGGAATCCGCTCTCGAAGTTCTCGATCTGCTTGGCGACCCCTGCAATTGTTAGATTGTGAGCCTCTATCTGCTCTAAATCCTTTGTTGAAAACATATACTTATTTATTAAAAATGATAATCTTATATTGATTAAGCCTCAAAATTACTAAAATATCTCTATATTTGCAATGTATGATACGAGTTTTTAATAATTTTTCAATAATCGAGCGCAATAGCTTCCACGTTGATGTTGCGGCTCGGGAGCTGATCGAATACTCCTCGACGGAGGATCTTATCTCGATTTTTTCGGGCGATGGGATGGCTCCACCTGCCAGTTGGTTACTCCTTAGCGGAGGTAACAACATCCTATTTACGAAGGATGTTGAGAGGGTGATACTCACCCCAACGGCCGACCAGATCACGATTCTCAGCGAGGATGAGAGGTCGGTCAAGGTGAGAGTTGAGGCCGCCGCCGAGTGGGACGATGTTGTGGAGTGGGCAGTGAGCCGAGAGCTATGGGGCATTGAGAATCTCTCTCTGATCCCTGGCAAGGCGGGAGCCGCTCCGATCCAAAACATCGGGGCCTATGGTGTCGAGGTGTGTGATGTGATCCAAGAGGTGGAGTATTTCGACCCTCGAACTCTCAAAACGGAGAGGATCAAGGGCACAGAGTGTCAATTTGGCTATCGAGATAGCATCTTCAAGCGAGAGCTAAAGGGGGTGGTTATCGTCACGGCGATCATCATCGAGCTCTCGAAGGTAGCCACTCCAAAGCTAAACTATGCCGATGTTACGGCTCGTGTCGAGGGGCGTGGCGGAGCGACACTTCGCAATATCCGTGATGTGATCTGCGAGATTAGAGAGGAGAAGCTCCCCGACCCTGCTAAGTTGGGAAATGCTGGTAGCTTCTTCAAAAATCCTGTGGTGAGCATCGAGAAGTTAGAGTATCTCCAGAAGATATATCCAACTATGCCCAACTATGAGGTGAAGGAGGACGAGACAAAGCGTAAGTTAGCCGCTGGTTGGTTGATAGATCAAGTGGGGATGAAGGGTTATCGTGAGGGGGCTGTGGGAGTTCACACCAAACAAGCCCTTGTCTTGGTCAACTATGGTGGTGGCTCGGGGGCCGAGGTCGTCGCCCTTGCACGCAAGATTCAAGGGGTGGTTAAAGAGAGGTTTGATGTCGAGATCGACTGCGAGGTTAATATTATATAAGAGTAATGACAAATTTCATAGCTAATTTCAGAAAGTTCGTCGAAGAGAATGAGTTGGTGACACACGAGGATAAGATACTCCTAACCGTTTCGGGAGGAGTCGACTCGATGGTGTTGCTCGACCTATTCGCCAAAACCGACTACCAAATCGGAGTTGCACACTGCAACTTCCAACTCCGTGGCGAGGAGAGCGAGGAGGATGAGGTGTTGGTGGAGGAGCGCGCGGCAGAGTATGGCATAGAGTTCTTCAACAAACGCTTCGACACCGAGGCGGAGATGGCTCGCACGGGAGAGTCGATGGAGATGGCGGCACGTCGTCTCCGTTACACGTGGTTCGAGGATTTGTGTTTCGAACACGACTACACAACCATCGCCATTGCCCACCACGCTGACGACTCGATCGAGACATTCTTCATCAATCTGTTTCGAGGCACAGGGCTCAGAGGGCTAACGGGGATCAAAAAACGCATAGGCAGGGTGGTTCGTCCGCTCAACTTCTCGACCCGCAAGGAGATCTTGGAGTATGCTGCATCGAACCAGATACCTTATCGTGAGGACTCATCGAATAGATCGACCAAATATCTGAGGAACAAGATTAGGCTCGGACTGATCCCGAGGATCAAGGAGATCAACCCAAAGTTCACACAGTTGATGCGATCGAATTTGGAGAGGCTGACCGATGCTCAGAAGTTCATAAGCAGCTGCATCGAGAGGATTGCCGACGAGATCATTCAAGAGGAGAATGGGATCTACACACTCTATGCCGACAGGATCGACTCCGACTTCCCACGCAAATTTGTGATCTATGAGCTCCTCAACGGCATCTTCGGCTTCAAGGGCGACACGACCGATTCGTTGGTGAGAGCGCTCGATCAGGGGACATCGGGACGTAGGGTCTACTCCAAAGATTTTGTCGCCTACACCGACCGAGAGAAGATCCTCATCACCAAGATCGAGGCTTCGGACAGCTGTGCGGTGGAGGTTGAGCAGGGGGCTCAGAGGGCCTATTGTGGCAACTCGGTGTTGTATCTCGAGAATATCATTATCGACCTTATTGAGAACTTCGACCAAGGGGAGAATGTCGCTTTGATTGATGCCGACAAGTTGCAATATCCCATTACGCTGCGACGTTGGGAGGAGGGTGATTCGTTCGTTCCGCTCGGGATGAGTGGCCACAAAAAGGTGAGCGACTTCTTGATCGACGAGAAGGTCTCGATGCCCGAGAAGGAGCGACAATTTGTCCTCACCTCAGCTGGCGAGATTGTCTGGTTGATAGGCCGACGTATCGACGACAAATACAAAATCGAGGAGGAGAGCGAGAATATTCTTCGAATAACGAAAGAGATAATATAATAGAGGTAATTATAGTGGCTAAGAAAAGGGTAAGTTTCAAAGAGAGTGTCGAGGTCTACAACCGCCTCATCGCCGATATTCGGGGACGACGTTTCGCCCCCATCTATCTGTTGATGGGTGAGGAGAGCTACTTCATTGACTCGGTGTGCGATGCACTCGCCACAACGGTGTTGACCGAGGCGGAGCAGTCGTTCAATCAAATCACGCTCTATGGCAGAGACTGCGAGGGTGGCGTAGTGGTCAACTACGCACGGCAGGTGCCTATGATGGGTGGGCTCTCGGTGGTGATCGTCAAGGAGGCCCAGCAGCTTCGTTCGATCGAGAAGCTCGTCCACTACACCTCGGCCCCATCGCCCACGACGGTGTTGATCCTCTGCCACAAGGAGAAGAGCCTCGACAAGAGGTCGCAACTCTATAAAAGTATATCATCGAATGGTGTTGTGTTGGAGTCGATGCGACCACGTGACTACGAGATCGGAGGGTGGCTCACAAGCTACCTCTCGGGGCAGGGTCTACGCCTCACGCCAAAGGCACTCGCGATGCTCACCGACAACATCGGAGGCGACATCTCGAAGATTGTGAGCGAGGTCTCGAAGCTCATCATTGCGCTGCCCGAGGGGCAACAGGTGGTGGGTGACGATGAGATCGAGCGCCATATCGGAATCTCGAAGGAGTTTAACAACTATGAGCTCTGCAATGCGGTGGTCAATAGAGATAAGCGACGAGCGTTGCGCATTGCCGACCACTTCTCGCAGAACCCCAAGGCCTACCCTCTGCTGTTGACTGTCCTTGTGCTGTTCAACCAATTCAAACAGCTCTTTACGATCAACTATCTGAGGTGGATGAGCCAGAATAGAGGGGCCACCTTTCCATCGGATATGGAGCTGATGCGAATCCTCAAAGTGGGTAATCCCTATGCTGTCTCGGAGCTAAAGCAGACCTGTGGCTTGTGGCATAACCGCAAGGTCTACTTCATCTTGGGGCTTATGAGGGAGTATGATGCTAAGAGCAAGGGTATGAATCGTGGTAGCGAGAGCGATGGCGAGCTTTTGCGTGAGCTTTTGCTTAAGATTTTTGCTGCTTAAATTCTTGATAACGTGAACTCCAACTACATATACCAAACAATCCACACTCAGGCGCACCATCCGTTGCACTTGAAGGAGCATTGTCGGGTGTTGGAGCGTGATTTCTTCGAACTATTTCGCACACCTCTGCAACTCAACGAGGTGAGGATCCACAATCAGATCGTCTCGTTAATTCGCTCCGAGGGGGTCACTCGCTCGCTCTCCACCTTCGTGGAGCTTAGGGTCGACCGCTTGGGGGAGCAGGAGATCTTGATTTGCGGAGCCTCGTTATATGATGGTTACGCCTTTAGGTGCATAAGCCCCACAGCTCAGGTGGTCCTTGTGGAGTCCCCTTTTGGGATGCTCTCCACCTCGGCTCGTCGCTCTACGCTCGCTCTTGCTGGCGAGCTGTCGTTGAATATTGGAGGTGAGGTGGCCTTGGAGTGCGATAGCCGCAACCGCATCCACTCGATTGGCGGAGCGGCCCTCTTTGCCGCTGGGGAGCGTCGGTTGATCTCGTCGCCATCGGTTCGAAGTGTCGAGCGTGGGTTGGTCATTGAGGCGGCCAAAGCTCTTCGGATCCCGACAGAGGAGAGGGAGATTTGGAACGACGAACTACCCCACTTCGACGAGCTATTTTGTTGCGACCATCAAGGGATTTTGGCGATCTCTCGCCTCGACACAAAGCCCTATATGTCGATCATCGCCCAGAAGATCGGATCGGCTTTGACTCAGCCTTGGATGTAGAGCTACTCGACAGAGTTAATCATCTCGGCCGCCACCTCCAACGACTTATAAAACTCCTCTCCGAAACGACGGATGATCGGCTCACGGAGCGACTTATAGATAGGCACATCGACCTTACAGCCATTCTCGCAGGCAGATCGGCAGACACTCCAACGATGGTAGTTTAGCCCCACCCCACCGCTCGAAAAGTTAATCAAGCGGATTGGATATAGGTGGCACGAGATCGGCTTGCGGAAGGTACACTTACCCTCTAACCACGCCTTCTCGACAGCACAGAGTGTTATATCGCCCGACTTATAGGCGTAGGCACACTCGGCATCGTTCACCAGAGGGGTTGTGCAGTCGCCATCCTCGTCGATCACCATAAAGCCTTGCGCCTCGATCGCCTCGATCCCTTCGCCTATCATATAGGGTTTATATAACTCATATTCAGCCTCTAAGATGTCGACCTCCTCGATCTCGAGCGGAGCCCCTGCATTGCCCTCGACGCAACAGATTCCCTTGCACTTTGTGATGTCGCAAAGGAACCTCTCCTTCAAAATATCGACACTCACGATCTTATCATCTATCTCTATCATCTCCTCTTACTTTGCGTTGTTATGGGTTGTAAATATCCTTGTATCTAAACTCTAAAATTTGGCGTGCCATCTGGGCCATCTGCTCCGCCTCGGTGTGGTCGGGGACAAGCGACAAAACCTTGTTGAAGTCGTTGAGCGCATCGCCCCAGCGGTCGTGTTTATAGTGCCACTTGCCTCGCTCCATATAGCTCTCCGCCTCCTCGGGGCTGGCCTCTATGCGCCCCTCCAACCACTCGGCGTAGCTCTCGGTGGACCATAGCCCCTGATCCTTTATATGTTTGGCCACGGCTGAGTCCGTCATCGTCGAGATGTCGTCGCCTCGCATCGAGCCTATACGCACCTTAGTCGAACTCAGATCTAACAGTGGTGCATCCTCCAAGAGGGTCATTCGGTCGAGATATCGCTCTACCCTCTCGCCTCGACGTGGGTACAAAAAGATTGGGTAGTTCGCCAAGATCTCCTCGTAGTCTCGCCACTTGTGCAACTGCTCGACAAGATCTCCCCCCATCAAGATCGAGAAACTCATCTGGGAGCCATACTCCTCGCTCAGATACCTCAGCGTATTGATTGTGTAGGAGGGTTTCTCCAACATAAACTCGATCAACGAGGGCTTGATCCGATCGGGATATTTCGACCCTGCACAGGCCAACTCCGCCATCGTGAAACGCTCCAATTCGGGCGCTAAGTCGACCTTCGACTTCAATGGATTTTGGGGCGAGACGACCATTATCAACTCATCACAGAGCTCCCTCGAGATGACATACTCCGCCAGAGCCACGTGACCATTGTGGATCGGGTTAAACGATCCGAAATATAACATTACTCGCTTCACTACTCAGCCAAAAATTTTGAGATTATCGACCTACTCTCCTCGACAGCGACACTCAAAACGTCGTTGACAACAACCTCGTCGAACTGGGGCGAGGTGGCGATCTCCTGCTCCGCCTTGGCCACTCGGCGCTCGATCACCTCGGCGCTATCGGTGGCACGTCCCACAAGTCTACGACGTAACTCCTCGACAGACGGAGGCATAATGAATAGGGCGAGGGCCGCATCGCCAAAGATGCTCTTTAGGCGCAATCCTCCCACAACATCGACATCGAAGATGATGACGTTGCCCTTGGCCCAGATTCGCTCCACCTCGGAGCGAAGTGTCCCGTAGCAGGTGCCTGCATAGACCTCCTCCCACTCGACAAACTCATCGGCCTCGACTCGCTTTGCGAACTCCTCTTGAGAGAGGAAAAAGTACTCGACGCCATCCCTCTCCACACCCCTCGGACTGCGAGAGGTAGCCGAGATGGAGAACTCCAATTGGGGGAACTGCTTCAATAGCTCGCCTACGATGGTGCTCTTTCCCGAACCACTTGGTGCTGAGAATATTATCAACTTATTTTCTGCCATAATTCACTATAATATGTTAAGTACCTGCTCCTTGATCTTCTCCAACTCATCCTTCATCTGGACCACCAAACGCTGCATCTGTGCATCGTTCGACTTAGAACCCATTGTGTTGATCTCACGCCCCATCTCCTGAGCGATGAAGCCCAACTTACGGCCAACACCCTGCTCCTCTGAGGCCACCTCACGGAAGTAGTTGCAGTGGTTTTTGAGGCGCACCTTCTCCTCCGTAATATCCAACTTCTCGACATAGAAGATCATCTCAGCCTCTAACCTATTGCGATCGACATCTATTCGCTCCTTGGCGATATGCTCACGGATTCTCTCACGGATAGCCTCAACACGGGGCTGCTCGAATGGCTCTACGGCCACCATATACTCCTCGATAAGCTCCACACGACGCAACAGATCGGCGATGAGAGTTGCCCCCTCCTGCTCCCTAAAGCTATTGAGGTGGTCGACAGCAGATTGCGTAGCCTCCAAAATAGAGGCGCACTCCTGCTCGCTCACACCCTCGCTCTTGGTCGTCACAACCTCGGGGAGTCGCAACGCCGCCAAAGCATCGGAGTGAGAGAGCTCGCCCTTGACTCCAGCCGCCTCTAAGGCTGCACGGATCTGGGTGCAATAGGCTACAAAGGCCTCATTGTTGATCTGAGCCGCACTCTGCACCTCGTCGGAGGTGACACTCACCATAATCTCGCACTTGCCTCGCTGCACACCACGGGTGATGAGGGCACGAAGGTCGAACTCCGCCACTCGGTATGCCGATGGCATTCTGACCGAGAGGTCGAGCTGCTTTGAGTTGAGCGTTCTGATCTCCACCGAGATTCTCTTGCCAGAAGTTGTAGACTCCGCCTTTCCGAAGCCAGTCATTGATCGTATCATAAGATTCTGTTATTCTTTACGTTTTAAGCAACAAAAATATAAAAACAATTTCACAAATAAGAGCACATACGTTTTTTATATTAAAAAAGGTTTAAGTTAGTCGTAAATTAGAGAAATTTTCACTATCTTTGTGTTTTGAAGTTGAAGGGTATTAATATGAACCATTTTAAAGCCCCAACCCCTGAGTTTGAAGGGTGGTTTTTTGAGGATTTAAAGAGAGCGGTTTTATTAATAAATAGGTATAATATACTCTTAATGGATAAAAGTTACAGCGCAACAAATTGATATATTAGGAAACTATATAAAAAACACAAACAAATATTTATCAACTAAAAATTTATGAAAAAGCACAATTTCAATGCGGGACCATCGATTCTTCCGCAAGAGGTTCTCGAGAACGCCGCTAAGGCAATTATTGATCTAAACGGTTCAGGACTCTCTCTGCTTTCGATATCGCACCGCACAAAAGATTTTGAAGATGTGCTCGCCGAAGCTAAAGCGCTCCTTACAGAGCTCTTGAATATCCCCGACAACTACAAAATCGTACTCTTAGGAGGTGGAGCAAGTACTCAGTTCTTCAACATCCCTGCCAACTTCCTAAACTCTAAGGCTGGTTACATCAACACTGGTGTATGGTCGAAGAAGGCGATCAAAGAGGCTAAACTTTATGGTGAGGTTGTAGAGCTTGCATCATCAGCCGACAAGAACTTCACATATATCCCTAAGGGGGTAGAGATCCCATCGGATCTCGATTATGTTCACATCACATCGAACAACACAATCTATGGTACAGAGTACCACACAGACATCGACTCTTCAGTGCCTTTGATCGCTGATATGAGCTCTGACATCTTGAGCCGTGAGGTCGACGTCGCAAAATATGCTATGATCTATGGTGGCGCCCAGAAGAACTTGGGACCTGCTGGTGTAGCATTCGTTATCATCCGCGACGATATGGTTGGCAAGGTGGAGCGTGAGCTTCCATCAATGGTTAACTACAAGACTCACGTCGACAACGACTCAATGTATAACACTCCTCCAGTATTTGCGATCTACGTCCTCAACGAGGTGTTGAAGTGGGTTAAGGCGATCGGTGGTGTTAAGGAGATTAACCGTCGTAACGTCGAGAAGGCTACTATGCTTTACTCTGAGATCGAGCGCAACTCATTGTTCGTTGGAACAGCTGAGGTTGAGGATCGTTCGAATATGAATATCTGCTTCGTGATGAGCGAGGGCAACGAGGCATTGGCTGCTGAGTTTATGGAGTTCTCGAAGAGCAAGGGAATGGTCGGAATCAAGGGACACCGTTTGGTGGGTGGTTTCCGTGCATCTTGCTACAATGCACTTCCTAAGGAGAGCGTAGAGGCGTTGATCGCTTGTATGCAGGAGTTTGAGGCGATGCACAAATAATTCATATAAGAATATTTTAAAGTAATGAAAGTACTTATTGCAACAGAGAAGCCTTTTGCAAAAGAGGCGGTAGAGGGTATCTCAGAGATCATCAAGGCGGCAAACTTCGAGGTTGTTCTTCTTGAGAAGTATAGCGACAAGGCAGATCTTTTGTCGGCCGTAGCTGATGTTGACGCTGTCATCATCCGTTCGGACAAGGTGACGTCTGAGGTTATCGACGCAGCTAAGAACCTCAAAATCGTCGTTCGTGCAGGTGCAGGATACGACAATGTTGACCTTGCAGCGGCTTCGGCTCGTGGCATCGTGGTGATGAACACCCCAGGACAGAACTCAAACGCTGTGGCTGAGTTGGCACTCTCGATGATGGTATTTATGTCACGTAACCAATTCACTCCAGGAACTGGTAGCGAGGTTATGGGCAAGACTTTGGCGATCCACGCCTATGGAAACGTAGGTCGTTTAGTTGGACTAAAGGGTAAGGCTCTCGGAATGAATGTTATCGCATTCGATCCATTTGTGAGCGACCCATCAGTCTTTGCTAACGATGGTGTTGAGCAGGTTAACTCAATCGAGGAGCTCTACTCACGTGCCAACTTCCTATCGCTTCACATCCCTGCAACAGCTCAGACTCGTGGCTCGATCGGCTATGACTTGCTAACTTCGATGCCTAAGGGTGCGACGTTGGTAAACACAGCTCGCAAGGAGGTTATCGACGAGGCTGGAATGGTTAAGGCGATGGAGGAGAGAGCGGACCTAAAGTATATCTCTGACATCAAGCCCGACAACGACGCCGAGATGGTGGAGAAGTTTGCAAAGCGCTACTTCGCAACATCGAAGAAGATGGGTGCCGAGACTGCTGAGGCTAATATCAACGCTGGACTTGCTGCGGCACGTCAGATCGTTGGATTCCTCAAGGATGGCATCACAACATTTCAGGTTAACAAGTAAACCAAAATAATTAGGAGGAGGGGTATCTGATCAACAAAAAAGGTTAGATACCCCTTTTCAAACCAAACCAAAACCTTAAAATACTATGGTAAAGATCAAACCCTTTTGTGGAATCCGTCCACCCAAGCAATACGCTGCCGAGGTAGCGTCGCGCCCCTACGATGTTTTGAACTCTGCTGAGGCTCAGGCTGAGGCTACGGAGCGTTCATTGTTGCACATCATCAAACCTGAGATCGACTACACGCCAATCGCAGACGAGCACTCTGAGGAGGTATATCAGAAGGCGGTTGAGAACTTTGCGAAGTGGAGAGCTGAGGGTTGGTTGGAGCAGGATAGCGAGGAGTACTACTACATCTATGCTCAGACAATGAATGGCCGTACTCAATATGGTCTTGCTATGTGCTGCCACTATGATGATTACCTATCGGGAGCGATCAAGAAGCACGAGCTCACTCGTCCCGACAAGGAGGAGGATCGTATGATTCACGTTCGCAACCAGAAGGCTAACATCGAGCCCGTATTCTTCGCATATCCCGACAACGCTGAGATCGACACAATCGTCGAGGCTGTTGTAGCGGCTAACGATGCGGACTACGACTTTGTGGCCGAGGATGGTTTTGGACACCACTTCTGGGTGGTTCGTGACGCTGCGACAAACGCTCGTATCACTGAGATATTTAAGGATGTGCCTGCATTGTATGTGGCCGACGGACACCACCGCACAGCGGCGGCAGCTCGTGTTGGTCAGGAGTGTATGGCAAACAACGCAAACCACACTGGCGAGGAGGAGTATTGCTACTTCTTGGCCGTGACATTCCCTGCATCACAGCTTCGCATCATCGACTACAACCGTGTAGTGAAAGATCTCAACGGAATGAGCGCCGAGGCGTTCATCGAGGCGTTGAAGGAGAGCTTCGAGGTTGAGGCTAAGGGTAAGGATATCTACACTCCGTCTGTGCTCCACAACTTTGCGATGTATATCGCTGGCGAGTGGTATAGCTTGACTGCTAAGGAGGGAACATACGACGACTCGGATCCTATCGGAGTGTTGGATGTGACTGTTTTGTCGAACCTTATCTTGGATAAGCACCTCGACATCAAGGATCTTCGCACATCGAAGCGCATCGACTTCGTTGGTGGAATCCGTGGACTTGGTGAGTTGCAGAAGAGAGTTGATAGCGGCGAGATGGCCGTTGCCTTCGGACTCTATCCTGTCTCAATGGAGCAGTTGATCAACATCGCTGACTCGGGTAATATTATGCCTCCAAAGACAACTTGGTTTGAGCCTAAGTTGCGCTCGGGAGTTGTTATCCACTCTTTCGAGTAGAGGAGCCTAACAGAAAAGAAGATGGGCGAGGTTGCTATTTGCAGCCTCGCCCACTTCTATTGATAAGAGCTCTCTACCACTTGTGATTTACTCTATGTCGCACTGCTCACACTCGATCCCCACACGGGCCAAGAGGTCGATCCCCTCGGTGTTGTGATAGCGGTCGCAATAGACCACACGACGGATTCCTGCCTGAATAATTAGTTTCGAACACTCGATGCAGGGCGATGTGGTGATATATAACGTTGCGCCATCACAATTATTGGGACTCTTGGCAACTTTGGTGATTGCATTGGCCTCGGCGTGGAGGACATAGGACTTTGTGCGCCCCGTCGTGTCATCCTCGCAGATATTTTCGAATCCCGATGGCGTACCATTGTAGCCATCGGAGATTATCATCTTATCCTTCACTATCAGCGCACCGACCTGCCTCCTCACGCAGTATGAGTTCTCGGCCCACACTCTCGCCATCCTCAGATAGCGGATGTCTAATTGGTGCTGCTTATGCTCTTGATACCCCATCGCTACCCTACTTTCCGTGACAAGCCTTATACTTCTTTCCACTTCCGCAGGGGCAAGGGTCGTTACGTCCCACCTTCTTCTCGGCCACGACGGGCATTGTCTTGCCACGAGAGGCTGCTCCCGCCTGAGCTGCTGCTTGGGCTGCCGCCTTTGCCGCCTCCTCACGTGAGGCCTGCATCTTCGCCATCATCGCTGTGCGACGTGCTGACTCTATACGTGCCGCCTCCTTGGCCCTCTCCTGAGCTGCCGCAACCGCAGCGTCATTGCCCGATGGCTCCTTTCTTACGGGGATATATGCACGGCAGATGATCGACAATACATCACGATTCACCTTAACCAACATCTTCGAGAACAACTCGAACGACTCCAACTTATAGATCAAAAGTGGATCCTTCTGCTCATAAGTGGCATTCTGCACACTCTGACGAAGATCATCCATCTCCCTCAAGTGCAACCTCCACGCATCGTCGATCGACGAGAACATAACCACCTTGGAGAAGGCTCTAAAGATCTCACCGCCATCGCTATCCTTGCAACGCTGCAAGTTCACTGGCACGTTGAAGCCCAAATGACCATCCGTTACGGGGAACAACATATTCGAATCCATCTCATCCTTGCGATCCTCATAGACCCTTGTCATCACGGGGCTAACAGTCTCGGCGATGCTCACTGCACGACGCTCGCAATGGGCCCTAAGATCCTCGACGATATGGTCGACAAGGGCCTTTGGCTTCGCTGAGTTATAGGTCGCCTCGTCCATCGTGAACTCCATCGCAATGTCACGGATCAACTCCATCTTGATCTCCTCGTATGTGCAACCCTCATTCTGCTCAACAAAGGCCTCGGCATAGTCACACATAATATTGTTCATATCAATCTCGACCCTCTCGCCGTGGAGAGCGTGGCGACGACGTGTGTAGATAACCTCACGCTGTGAGTTCATCACATCATCATACTCCAACAATCGCTTACGTGTTCCGAAGTTATTCTCCTCCACCTTCTTCTGCGCCCTCTCGATGGTCTTGGTCATTAGGCTCGACTGGATCACCTCGCCCTCCTCGAGACCCATACGGTCCATAATCGAGGCGATACGCTCCGAACCGAACAGACGCATCAAGTTATCTTCCAACGAGACGAAGAATTGTGAAGATCCTGGATCTCCCTGACGACCTGCACGACCACGCAACTGACGATCGACACGACGGCTATCGTGACGCTCCGTTCCGATGATGGCCAAACCACCTGCCGCCTTCACCTCGGGCGTTAGCTTGATATCGGTTCCACGACCTGCCATATTTGTGGCGATTGTCACCTGTCCCAAACGTCCTGCCTCGGCAACGATCTGCGCCTCGGTCTGGTGCTGCTTTGCGTTCAATACGTTGTGGCGGATCTTGCGAAGGTTCAACATCCTGCTCAACAGCTCCGAGATCTCGACCGATGTGGTTCCGACCAAGACTGGGCGACCCTCACCGACCAACTTCACGATCTCCTCGATCACGGCGTTGTACTTCTCACGCTTAGTCTTATAGATCATATCCTCCCTATCATCACGCTGAATTGGACGGTTCGTAGGGATCACAACCACATCCAATTTATAGATGCTCCAGAACTCCGAAGCCTCGGTCTCGGCCGTTCCTGTCATACCTCCTAACTTGTGGTACATACGGAAGTAGTTCTGCAACGTCACCGTTGCGAAGGTCTGTGTTGCAGCCTCCACCTTCACGCTCTCCTTAGCCTCGATCGCTTGGTGCAGACCATCCGAATAGCGACGACCATCGAGGATACGTCCTGTCTGCTCATCGACAATCTTGACCTTATTATTCATCACCACATACTCCACATCCTTCTCGAACATTGAGTAGGCCTTCAACAACTGATTCACCGTGTGGACCCTCTCCGCCTTGATTGCGTAATCCTTGATCACCTCATCCTTGCGCTCGGCCTTCTGCTCGATGGTCATATCGCTCTTCTCCAACTCGGCAACCTCGGCTCCCACATCGGGCAAGACGAAGAATCCCTCCTCCTTGAAGTGTGTCGACAACATATCGTGTCCCTTGTCGGTTAGCTCTATGGAGTTTACCTTCTCGTCGATCACGAAGTACAACTCATCGGTGATCTCGTGCATACGACGGTTGTTATCCTGCATATAGATATTCTCGGTCTTTTGCATCTGGGTCTTGACACCCGTCTCCGAGAGATATTTGATCGTTGGCTTATACTTCGGCAACCCCTTGTGAGCACGATAGAGGGCTACTCCACCCTCCTCGATCTTGCCCTCACCGATCAGCTTTCGAGCTTCGGCAAGCAAAGATGTCACGAAACTCTTCTGCATATTGTAGAGCCTCTCGATGGCTGGGCGATACTGCTCAAACATCTGATCGTCGCCACGTGGCACAGGTCCCGAGATGATGAGTGGTGTTCGTGCGTCGTCGATCAACACAGAGTCGACCTCATCGACGATGGCGAAGTGGTGCTTACGCTGAACCAGATCGTTTGGCGACGATGCCATATTATCGCGGAGATAGTCGAAACCATACTCATTGTTTGTTCCGAAGGTGATATTTGCCTCGTATGCCTTGCGCCTCTCGGGCGAGTTTGGCTTGTGTTTGTCGATACAGTCGACCGATAGGCCGTGGAACTGATAGATTGGCCCCATCCACTCCGAGTCACGACGTGCCAAATAGTCGTTGACCGTGACCAAGTGAACTCCCTTGCCTGCAAGTGCATTGAGGAATACGGGGAGTGTGGCCATCAGGGTCTTACCCTCTCCCGTGGCCATCTCCGAAATCTTTCCCTTGTGAAGAACGATACCTCCGAAGAGCTGCACATCATAGTGGACCATCTCCCACTTTAGGTCGTTGCCACCTGCAACCCAGTGTGTTGCGTAGGTAGCCTTGTCACCTTCGATGGTGACGAAATCACGCTCGGCAGCCATCTCACGGTCGAAGTCGTTGGCCGTCACCTCGACAACCTCCGACTGAGAGAAACGGCGAGCCGTATCCTTCATAATTGCGAAGGCCTCGGGGAGGATTTCATCCAACTTCTCCTCGATCTTCTCGTCGATCCTCTTCTTTAGGGTCTCGATCTCCTTTGCAACACTCTCCTTCTCCTTTAGCGAGATGTCGTGCTGCTCTAACTTTGATCTGAGCTCTACGATTCGGCTCTCCTCGGGCGAGATAAACTCGGCGATAGCGGCCCTCAGAGCAGCGCTTCGACCTCGCAACTCGTCGTTACTAAGAGCCTTAATCTTAGGGTATACCTCCTTGATCTTGGCGATATATGGTTCGATCTCTTTGCGATCTTTATCGCTCTTAGATCCAAATACTAACTTAATTAATCCTGATACAATATCCATCTATATAGTTTTTTACTTTTTTCACCTTTTTGTGGTCCACACCTAAATATCAATAGCGTAGAATCAGACAAAGATATAAATTTTCTCCACAATAATCACTAATCACGCAAGAAAAATTTCGATAATCCAAAAACAATTCATACCTTTGCAGCGCTTCGACAGTTAGGAGCATAGTTATGTGGAAAGATTTGACTGATTGCAAACCACAATAAAAAAACGCTAAAACAGCTTGATTTTTTATTTCTACGCGCAACAAACAGCCATTTTTTCCATTATTATATATAACAAATAAGTATAAGTAATGGGATTTTTATTTACATCGGAGTCCGTCTCAGAGGGACATCCAGACAAGGTATCGGATCAGATTTCGGATGCCATTCTTGACGAGTTCCTTCGTCACGATTCACAATCAAAGGTAGCTTGCGAGACCCTATGTACAACGGGGTTGGTCGTAGTCTCGGGTGAGGTTCGCTCCGAGGCCTATGTCGACGTTCAGAGCATCACTCGTCGAGTAATCAACAAGATCGGATATAACAGAAGCGAGTACCAATTCGATGGTAATTCGTGCGGTGTGTTGTCGGCAATTCACGAGCAGTCGGCCGACATCAACCAAGGAGTTGTTCGCGAGGATGAGGAGAACCAAGGCGCTGGTGATCAGGGTATTATGTTTGGCTATGCCTCTAACGAGACTCGTGAGCTTATGCCTGCGACGCTTATGCTCTCGCACGTGATCCTCAAGGAGTTGGCCGTAATTCGTCGTGAGGGAGAGGTGATGACATATCTTCGTCCCGACTCTAAGAGTCAGGTGACAATCGAGTATGGCGACGATCGCAAGGCGCAACGAGTTCACACGATTGTAGTCTCGACTCAACACGACGAGTTCATCGCAACAACAGCCGAGGTTGATGAGAAGAGCGCCGAGATGCAGATGCAGCAGAAGATCGCCGAGGATGTCAAGACGATCTTGATTCCTCGTGTCAAGGCTCGCTTGGAGCGTGCGAATGATAAGTTGGCGGAGCTCATCGGTGATGACTACATCCTCCACGTCAACCCAACGGGTAAGTTTGTGATCGGAGGTCCTCACGGAGACACTGGTCTTACGGGTCGCAAGATCATCGTCGACACCTATGGTGGTCGTGGAGCCCACGGAGGTGGTGCTTTCTCGGGTAAGGACTCGTCGAAGGTCGATCGCTCGGCAGCCTATGCCGCTCGCCACATCGCAAAGAATATGATCGCTGCGGGGATCGCTGACGAGGTGCTTGTTCAGCTCAGTTACGCCATCGGAATCGCTGAGCCGCTATCGGTTTATGTGACAACCTACGGAAGTAACAACCTCACTATCAGCGAGGGAGAGATCGCAGAGCGAGTGAGCAAACTCTTCGACCTTCGTCCAGCTGCTATCGTGAAGCGTTTCGGACTTAAGAACCCAATCTTCGAGGCTACGGCCTCTTATGGTCACTTCGGAAATCGCCCATACTCTCAGGTTGAGAAGGTCTTTGAGGGTGGTAAAGAGGTTGAGCGTGAGATCGAGTATTTCGGTTGGGAGCGCCTCGATGAGGTCGAGAGGATCAAAGCTGAGTTTGGCCTTTAGTATCCCTTTTTGGATATAGAATTTGAGGGTGGCTTTTTTCGAAAAGTCACTCTTTTTTTTGCTCGAGTTAGATGAGCCCAGCGCAAAAAAGGCTTATGTCGCTATTGGCGGCGATGATGATATGGTCGATGAGTTTGATGTCGAATAGCGCAGCTGCCTCTTGGATCCTCTTTGTTAGAGTGATATCCTCGGCACTCGGCTCGGCTGTGCCCGATGGGTGGTTGTGGACCAAGACGATATTGGTGGCGAGTAGCTCCAGAGCCCTCTTGACAATCAAGCGATGGTCGACAACGGTTGCCGTGATACCACCTTGGCTCACCCTCTGCTGCTCGACAACACGGTTCGAGGCGTTGAGATACAACACCCAACACTCCTCGTGGGGCAGATTCTCCAACGTAGGGCGGAACATCGTCACCACATCGACACTGCTTGTTATCACCGCTTGATCCAGCGACAACTCGACTACACACCTACGCCCCAACTCGATCGCTGAGACTATCCTCTGAGCTCGCTTTAGGCCGAGTCCATCCATCATCCTTAGACGAGAGAGAGGAGTTGAGGCAAGATTGCCCAGCGAACCTCCAAACCCATCTAACAGACTCTGAGCCAAATCCTTAGAGTTTGCCATATCATCTAACATCAAGGTAAGCAGTTCGAGATCCGTGAGTGACTCGGCACCTCGGATCAACAACTTATCACTTACATTATATATGTTATCTTGATACATAAACGCTCTCGAATTTAGATAGTATCTTGATTTATTCGACTCTTAGCTACTCTGCTTGAGCCTCAGCATTAGCCGTTGTTTGAGCCTCCGCTTTTACCGCTGCTGACGATGAGTAGCTGTCGATTCTGCCCAACAAGATGTCGCTCTCCTCGTCGCTCAAAGCACCCTGCGAAACGGACTGTGCAGCCCTCTGCTCCGCCTCCTTCTTCGACTCGCCAACACCGTGGCCCACCAACAGACCACCGATGTAGACCGATGAGTGGAACAACGGCTTATTCACCTTCGACGAGCTATCGGCCTCGGTGACAAATTCGATCTTGTGGTACTCCTTCTGAGCCCACTCGATTAGGCGACTCTTGAAGTCGGTCTCGCTCAACATCAGACGATTCATATCTAAATATTGGGCGTATATCTGGTTGATAAGCAGCCTATTAACGAAGTTATAGCCCTTATCCAAATAGATCGCACCCATCAAAGCCTCGAAGGCATCTCCATCGACATTCTTCTGCATCACACTGCCGCTCGAACTGGCGATCAGGCGCTCGTGGATACCAAGGGCCTTAGCCACACTATTGAGGGAGTGTCGAGAGACGATCTTCGAACGCATCTGCGTCAAGAAGCCCTCATTCTTATCGGGGAATTCGATGTAGAGGTAGTCGGAGGTTATCGCCTCGATGATGGCATCACCAAGGTATTCGAGTCGCTCGTTGTTGATATGAGTGCCATCCTCTAAAACTACAGAAGCTGACTTATGAATCAAAGCCAGCTTGTAGAGGTCGATATTGTATGGCGTGAAGCCAAACATATCGTAAAAAAGATTGTAATACTCCCTATCTCGATCAAAGCGACGTCTCCAAGCCCCAAAAATACGGTCAAACATAGCTTGAAAAGAGGTAGAGGTTAGATTTTGCGGAAGATGAGGGTCGCATTGTGACCGCCAAATCCGAATGTGTTACTCATTGCCACCTTTACATCACGCTTCTGCGCAACGTTCAGCGTCAAGTTGAGCTTTGCGTCGATCTGAGGATCGACATTCTCGCAGTTGATTGTTGGAGGTATCACACCCGATGTGAGCACCTTTACACACGCCAACGCCTCAACCGCTCCAGCAGCACCCAAGAGGTGTCCTGTCATCGACTTTGTAGATGAGATATTCATCGTGTAGGCGTGCTCGCCAAACAACCCCTGCACCGCCTTCAACTCGGCGATGTCGCCAAGAGGAGTCGATGTTCCGTGGACGTTGATGTAGTCAACCTCCTCGGGAGCGATGTTGGCATTCTTTATAGCATCACGCATCGACTTGATTGCACCCAACCCCTCGGGATGTGGAGCAGTGAAGTGATAAGCGTCTGCCGAGCAGCCACCACCGATAACCTCGCAATAGATCTTCGCACCACGAGCCTTTGCGTGCTCATACTCCTCGAAGACAAATGCCGCAGCACCCTCACCGATCACGAAGCCATCACGGTCTACGTCGAAAGGACGTGAGGCGTGCTCCGCATCATCGTTGCGAGTAGAGAGGGCCTGCATCGAGTTGAAACCACCCACAGCAGGCTCATTCACGGGAGCCTCGGATCCTCCAGTCACGATCACATCAGCCTTGCCCAAACGGATTGCATCCAGAGCCTGGATCATTCCGTGGTTAGAGGATGCACAAGCCGAAACTGTACAGAAGTTTGGTCCCATAAACCCATACTTAATCGAGATATAGCCAGCGGCGATATCTGCGATCATACGGGGAATAAAGAATGGACTAAAGCGAGGAGTCTTACCACCGTCGGCATAGCCAACGCACTCGTCGAAGAAGGTCTTGAGACCTCCAATGCCCGAGCACCAGATAACACCCACCTGCTCCTTATCGACAGCCTCCGACTCAAGCGCCGAATCCTCGACGGCTTGAGTCGCTGCTATCAATCCATATTGAGTATAGAGGTCATATTTGCGAACCTCTTTACGATCAAAATGTTGTGTCCAATCATAATTCTTTATCTCACAAGCAATCCTCGTCTTAAACTTCTCAGCATCAAACTGAGCGATCGGTGCACAGCCACTGACCCCCTTCTCCAAATTAGAGAAATACTCCTCAACATTATGTCCAAGTGCATTGATAGTTCCAATACCCGTAACGACAACTCTTCTCTCCGCCATACCTATGATTTAATCTGTTAGATTCCTATGTGTGATAAAAAATTACAAAAAAGTAAAATAGCTACTAAAATCTACTATTATTACTTGTTAGCCTCGATGTAAGCAACAGCCTCACCTACGGTTGTGATCTTCTCTGCATCCTCGTCTGGGATCTGGATGTCGAAAGCCTTCTCAAACTCCATAATCAACTCAACTGTATCAAGTGAGTCTGCACCAAGGTGATTTGTGAAGCTTGCATCAGCTACGACTGCTGACTCCTTAACACCCAACTTGTCTACGATAATCTCTGTTACCTTTGTTTGAATCTCTGACATAACTCTAATTTTTTTTAGTTTGTGAATTATTATTTAATAAATATATGTTACGTTAAATTATTCCGATTTCAACCCACTTTTTAAAAAACAGTAGATTTTTCAACCATAATTTTGGGCAAATATAACACTTTTTTATTACTTTTGACTCAAAATCACGGTTTTTTATCACTTAAATTATCACTATTTTCTTTAACGGGCTATCAATCAACCCAATAGAGAGACACTGGTGGTATAACTAAATAAGTGATTATTAAAGCCGACTGCAAATTTAGCAACAAAAATATTTAAAAATATGGTGACATACGTTATAGGAATAGGACTTATTGGAGGATCATTTGCCCTTGCGCTCAGAGAGAACAACCTCTCCGACAAAATTTTAGGATTCGACGCTTCGCCCTCGAACCTCGCTCGTGCATTGGAGCTGGGACTCATCGACGAGGCGGCCGAGATGGAGGAGGGGCTCGAGAAGGCCGACCTCATAGTCTTAGCCACCCCAGTCGACACAGCACCCACCCTTGCGATCAAGGTTCTCAACCGAGTTCGCCCCGATCAGGTGGTCATTGATATGGGTTCGATCAAGGAGGAGCTATGCGAGGTGGTCTCGATGCACGCCAACCGCAGCCGCTTCGTAGCGACCCACCCTATGTGGGGAACCGAGAATAGCGGCCCCGAGGCGGCACAGCACGGAGCCTTCAGGGGGCGAACCGTTGTGTTGTGCGAGAAGGAGCGCAGCGACAGGGATGCAGTTGTGTTGGTCGAGAATATCTACAAGACCATCGGGATGCCTATTATATATATGGATGCCGAGGAGCACGATATTCACGTCGCCTACATCTCGCACATCTCACACATCACCTCGTTCGCCTTGGCCCTAACGGTTCTCGAGAAGGAGCGTGAGGAGCAACACATCTTCGATCTGGCTGGTGGAGGATTCGAGTCTACGGTTCGTTTGGCTAAGAGTGCTTCGTCGACTTGGGTTCCGATCTTGATGCGCAATAAGTATAATGTGCTGGATGTACTTCGTGAGCATATTCATCAGCTTCAGATTATGCGTAAGGCCATCGAGAGCAACGACCGAGAGGCGCTCTTTCAGATGATGGCTAAAGCTAACTCTATTCAGAAGATAATCAAATAATCGACTAATATGTTAACCGACAGAGCACAGATAGGCAAGTTAGGCGAGATGGCAGCGACAAAATGGCTACGTGAACAGGGCTATATGATCCGTGATCTCAACTGGCGAGCTGGCCGTTACGAACTCGACATAGTTGCCCAGAGATGGGGTATGATCCACTTCGTCGAGGTGAAGTGTCGCAAGGCGGATGGACTCACCACCCCCGAATCGGCAATGACAAGGAATAAAATCGAGTCGATAAAGAGGGCGGCTATCAGCTACCTCGCCAAATATCAGATCACCGACGAGTTCCAATTTGACCTAATTGCGGTAGATTTCTACCCCGATTCCTCTATGGAGGTGAGATTGATCGAGAGGGTGATATAGTTTAGTGGGTAAATATTTGGCAATAACAGTCAAAACAACTATCTTTGCGCTGCAAATACGACGTATGTCGATTACAACATTAGGTAGATGATATTATATAATATAGGTATACTCCTATACGCCTTGGCCATTAGGGTCGCTTCACTAAATTTAGAGAAGGCAAGACTTTGGCGCAAGGGCCGTAAATTCCTTTTCGAGAGGATGCGAGGGATCATATCACCAAAGGATAGAGTGGTGTGGGTTCACGCCGCCTCTTTGGGGGAGTTTGAGCAGGGACGCCCTCTCATCGAGAGGGTTAGAGAGGAGTATCCCGAGTATAAGATCCTACTTACATTCTTTTCGCCATCGGGCTATGAGATCCGCAAGGATTATGAGGGGGCCGATTACATCTTCTACCTGCCGCTCGACCTGCCTTGGAACGCTCGAAAGTTCCTCGATATCGCAAACCCCGAGGTGGCCATATTTGTTAAGTATGAGTATTGGTTTAACCTCCTCTTTGAGCTACGTCGTCGCAAAATCCGCAGCTATGTTGTCTCGGCAATCTTCCGTGAGAAGTCTCCATTCTTCAAGTGGTGGGGATGGTTGTGGAGGCGTGCGCTGAAGAGCTTCAATATGATCTTTGTCCAGAATCAAGAGTCGAAGACACTGCTCAAAAAGATCGGCTTCGAGAGCGTAATTGTGGCAGGTGACACCCGTTTCGACCGAGTGGCTACCATCGCCCAAGGGGCTAATCAGCTCCCTACGATCGAGAGGTTCAAGGGGGAGAGTCGACTGTTGGTGGCTGGCTCTACGTGGCTCCCCGACGAGAGGTTGTTGTGTGAGTTGGCGAGGCGCCACCCCGAGGTGAAGATCATCATTGCGCCACACGAGATCGACGAGAAGCACATCTTCGAGATCGAGGATATGTTTGGCAACGTCGCACTTCGCTACACCGAGGTGACTCAAGTGGGTGAGGATGGCGTTGAGTTGACCACCGAGCTAAGCAGGGCGCAGGTGTTGATTCTCGACACTATGGGAATGTTATCATCGCTCTACCAATATGGCGATTACGGATATATTGGAGGCGGCTTTGGCGTTGGAATCCACAATACATTGGAGGCGGCTACCTTTGGCCTTCCTATCGCCTTTGGCCCTAATTATAGCCGCTTCAAGGAGGCTGTGGATATGGCCTCAGAGGGGGCTTGTTGCCCTATCAATGATGCAGAGGAGCTCGACAAGTGGTTCTCGGCTCAGCTTAATGATGAGGCGTTCCACGCTCGCAGTAGCCGCTCGGCTAAAGATTATACCTCTCGCAATTGTGGGGCTACTGAGCTTATTACTCGGACTATTTTTAGGCTTTAGGGTTTTTCTGAGTCTTGCTGAGTCTTTTCTGAGACTGCTACTCTTTTTCTGCCTCTTTGAGGTTTTTCATATCCCAAACGCTATTTTTTATGTAGCGTGCTATGTCGGCGTGTAGCATCTTGTAGAGCGGACAGTGCACGTAGTTCTCGTTATCGAGCAATACATCTCTTATTGAGCGCTGGATATTATTGAAGTTACTTATCTCGTTTTTGAGCGCCATCCCCTCCTTCGAGGAGTCGATGATGCGGGCGAGCGCCATCTTGCGCAGCTTCTCACAGACTGTGTTCAACACTATCATCACTACATTATCCATCAAGGTGTGGCCGTGCATATAGAGGTAGCAATTCTCGGGTGTGACACCTCGCGCCTCGATACCTGCTCGATACTCATCCAAATTTGACAACATCTCGGGATACTTCGAGGCCAAGTGCGCCACTCGTCGCTCGACATTGCGTGCAACCCACTCGACCGTGGCATCGCCACTACGCTCGATCTCGACAAATCCGAGCCTCACCGTTGAGCGAAACTCCGTCAGGATAAAGATATTCTCGGAGGCGAGTTGGGCCGAATAGGTGTACCACAAAAATGCTGGGTAGATGGCACGAGAGTAACCCTCCATAAATTGTTCGAAGTCGAAGATTCGAGTGTCGTTTTTTGTCGCCTTAACACATACGTTATGGAGCGAGGGGGCATAGCAGAGGTAGTTTTCGGTTGCATAGGCGTAGGTGTGGAACATAAACTCCGCCTCGTTCAGCTCACGAGATTGGGGGGTTGTATTGTGAAAGAGGTGGTCGAAATCGGCATCGACACACAAGATCAACTCGGGGTTGGAGCGTGGAATCATCCCCATCAAGATCTTCTTCCCCTTGGGCAGATCTTTTCGGGTCGGCACCGAGATCTCGAAACGGATATATGGGTTGGTGAAGTGGTCGAAGATACCTCTCCAAAAGGCCACATCCTCATACCCCTCGACATAGACCTTGACGAGTCGTTGGTCGGGGTCGACGGGGAGTGGCTTGGGCAGAGTCTCGGCCGACGAGGTGGCGGCTCGATCTCCGTAACGGCGCTTTAGGCGGTGGATATAGTTTCGCTTCATAGGTGGTTAGACGTTGATTCTTAACAAATTTAGCAAAAAAAATGGACATCCGAGAATTTTGTGCTATTTTTGCAATAATATTTGCACAACAAATAGAGTTATATTAAAATAACCCATACATATCAAAATATGTCTCAGAACGATTGGAAGTCACGCTTGGGAATGGTCTACTCGACAAATCCCGATTTTGAATATAGCACCGAGGAGGATTCTCAGTGCGAAACGATTGAACCCACAAAACAAGATCTTAGGGTGTGGCTCGATCGCAAACAGCGAGCTGGCAAGGTTGCCACCATCGTTCGTGGCTTCGTCGGATCGGAGGATGATCTGAAGGAGCTAAGCCGAACACTCAAAAGTAAGTGCGGAGTGGGCGGAGCGGCCAAGGATGGCGAGATCATCATCCAAGGAGACCACCGAGACAAGGTTATCGACCTGCTCCAAAAGGCGGGCTACAAGACAAAGCGAGCAGGGGGATGAGAATGAGAGCACGCAATAGATTAAAAACGATTGCCCTCACGCTCCTCCTCTGTGGGGCGAGCAGCGCAACGATGGGACAATACTACTCGTGGGGCTCGGATGTCCCATCGCTAAAGTGGCGCAAGATCAGCAACGAGGGGGGCGCAGAGGTCAAGGTGATCTATCCCGACACGGTAGATGGCATAGCACGTCGCACGCTCCACTACTTCGACACCATCAAAGATGAGATCAGCTTCGGATATCGCCACCCTGCGATGGATATCTCGGTGGTTATGCACCCCGAGAACTTCGCCTCGAACGCCCTTGTGATGTGGATGCCCAAGCGCATCGACTTCCTCACAACGCCGAGCATCGAGAGCTACTCGATGCCGTGGACCAAGCAGTTGGCGGCCCACGAGTATAGGCACGTTGTGCAATACAACAACCTCAACCAGAGCTGGATCAAGGTGGCGAGCTACATCCTTGGTGAGCAGGGGTCGAGCCTCGGACTCCTCTTTTTGCCTATGCCCATTATCGAGGGCGATGCAGTGAAGATGGAGACCTCGATGTCGACCTATGGACGAGGTTTGCAGCCGAGCTTCTCGATGGGATATAGGGCCATCGGACGTGATATGTTGCTTAGGCGCAATGTCGACCGTTGGTATTGCGGATCATATAAAGAGTACACCCCCGACCACTATCGGTTGGGATATCAAATTGTCGACTACGCATATACCCACTATGGGGAGAATATCTGGGATCGAGTGATCGCCTTTGGTGTGAAGCACCCCTACTATGTTATCACCACATCGACAGCCCTAAAAAAATATTATGGCACAGATAGCGCCAAGTTGCTGCGTGCCGCCTTCAACAACCTTTTCGACTATTGGGACTCTCTGCCCGAGAGGTTGACATCGACAGAGTTGGTTGTCCCGATCGAGGAGGATAACTACACGACATATTCGAACCCAGTGGCAAGAGACGAGGGGTCGATAATATCGGTCAAGAGCGATTACGACCGCCCAAATCGACTCATCGAGACCAACCCCGAGACGGGCGAGGAGCGTAGAATCGCCTACTTAGGATCGCTCTCGACTCGACAAGATGTGGGGGGCGAGAGGGTCTGGTGGAGCGAGTATCGCTACTCGAAGCTTTTCCTCCAGAAGGTCAACTCACAGCTCTGCTACCTCGATTTGGATCGTGAGAAAACTCGCACCGTGAGAGGATTCACCAACACCCTCTACCCTACCGCTATCGGCAACTCTGAGGATAGGTTGGCTTATGTTGAGTATGACCCCAAGGGGAGCTACTCGATCGTTGAGATGGAGTTGAGAGAGGATCGAAAGGAGAGAAAAATCCGCAGCTTCAAAGATTTCAGGGAGCTCTCTCGCACCGAGATAGCGCCACAGATCGAGCTCCACGGATTGGCGTGGGACGACACGACTGAGGAGCTATATTTCATCGCCACCGACGACTCGGGAATGTGGTTGGGCGCACGTAAGAAGGAGAGTAAAAAGGGATATAAGCAGCTCCGTGAGGGGGCCTACATAACACTTAGCGACTTGAGAGCTGGCGGAGGCAAGCTCTACTTCGGATCAATCGAATCGGGGTATGATGAGCTACACAGCTACGACATCGCTTCGGGAGTTGAGCATCGACTCTCGCAGTCGGAGTTCGGCTCGTTTGAGCCATCGGCTCCCGTGGGTGGCTACACCTATGCGACCACTTACGATAGGTATGGCTACCACCTATCTCGTCAGGCGGTGTATCAGATCTGTGAGGTGGTGACACCTACAAACACCCCACAAAACATAGTAAACCCAGAGCGCACGAAGTGGGAGATGACCAATTTGGATGAGATTAGTTTCACTGAGGCCGACTCGTTAGCCTCTCACAAAAATCACCCATCGAAGAGATTTAGCAAGGCGCTCAACCTCTTCAAGGTGCATAGTTGGTTGCCCGTATCGTTCAATCCATTCGACCTCTCGGCCGAGCAGGTTTTGGATATCACTTATGGTGCGACGCTTGTCTCTCAGAACCTTTTGTCGAGCACCGAAGCCTACGTCTCGTATGGTCACAACCCAACTGAGGGGAGCCTCGTCGAGGGTTCGGTCTGCTATCGTGGCTGGGGTGTCGACCTTCAAGCGGGGGTCAATTATGGTGGCGATCAAAAGATCTACAACCCAT
The DNA here is from genome assembly GCA_047178625.1 of Rikenellaceae bacterium. Lineage (GTDB taxonomy): Bacteria > Bacteroidota > Bacteroidia > Bacteroidales > Rikenellaceae > Alistipes. The sequence goes on along the minus strand of JBCQTJ010000015.1, from coordinate 4,892 downwards.
TTGGCAACACGACGAACACGAGCGACAAATACACATCATTCTATGGTCAAGCGACCCTTCCGCTCCTCTACCAGAGGGGGTATCACACACGAGTATTATCGACCTATGCAGGGTGGAACTACAACAATGGATTGGTCCTCGATATGGATAACTTCTCGGCCGACAACCATTATGCCGACTTCGAGAATGAGACGTTGTATGTCGATAGCGACAAGGTTGGCTACACAACGGGGCTCCACAAAATGGTCTTTGGAGTGAGCTTCTCCGATTCGGTCCGTTCGGCCACTCGTGACCCACAAACCCCTTGGGGATATGCCCTCACAGCTACATATAGCACAACGCCGACGAACCGCAACTTCAGCGATCTTCTGAGCATCTATGCCAAGGTGGTGACACGAGGTGTTGCCCCCTACAACTCAGTCTCGCTGGAGGCGTGTTATCAAGACTCTTTCGGAGGGTATAAATTCTCGAATGTCGACCTCTTCACCTTTAGCTCGGTGACTCTGTTGCCACGAGGCTTCTCGTCGAGCGACATTGTGAATTGCAACTACGCCTCGGCCTCGGCAAACTATCAATTTCCAATCTGGTATCCCGAGGGTGGAATCGGTTCGATCCTCTATTTTAGGCGCCTTAGGCTCAACTTCGGAGCCGATATCGCTCGCTTCGATCGCTACACCTATGGCTCGGAGATGATCTATTCGTATGGAGGCGATTTGATACTCGATGTCAACCCTCTGAGGATGCCCGAGGCGAGCACCTCGTCGATTAAGTTTTCGGTATATAAACCCAGCGTTGGCACGCTCTCTATCACAACGGGGGTTGTATTGCCATTTTAGTCGTTTTTAACGGTTTAATTGATTGAAAATCCAAAGAAAATTACTACCTTTGCCCAGTTATGAGCAAGAAAATAGATCGTAAGAGTGGACGCAGATGGGCATTGTACCTCTGGATAGCGGCAGCGGTGCCAGTCATCGCCCTATCAGTGATGCTCTCACTCACGTATAATGGCAAATTCGGACGACTCCCCTCATTCGAGGAGTTGGAGAATCCTAAGAGCAACCTCGCAACGGAGATCTACTCCGAGGATGAGGCTTTGCTGGGCACATTCTTCATCGAGAATCGCTCCTACCTCCAATACAATGACCTCTACCCCACCAACACCGAGAATCGTTTGACTCTCGATGGATATGAGGTGCCACCCGTCATTGCGGCGCTAATATCGACCGAGGATGAGAGGTTCCGCACCCACGGAGGTGTCGACATCCCATCGCTATTTCGTGTGGGAATCAAGACCCTCGCGATGCAGAACTCGTCGCAGGGAGGTGGCTCGACAATCACTCAGCAGCTGGCCAAGAACCTATTCCCACGTGATACGACTCGCAACCAAAGCAAGCTCACGAGGGCCTCGAAGTTGGTGACAGCGAAGTTTAAGGAGTGGATCACAGCGATAAAGTTGGAGTACAACTACACCAAGGAGGAGATCGCAGCGATGTATCTCAACACGGTGACTTATGGTTCGAACGCCTATGGAATCAAGGCCGCAGCGGAGACCTTCTTCGACAAGCAGCCCAATGAGCTGAACATTCAAGAGGCGGCTGTGTTGGTTGGCGTTGTCAATGCCCCAACTCGATACTCTCCCGTGAGTAACTACAAGAGTTCACTGAATAGGCGAAACGTCGTCTTGTCGAGGATGGCCAAGACTGGCTCGATTAGCGCCCAGATGCGAGACTCGCTCTCGGCTCTACCTATCGAGCTGAACTACCGCCCGATCTCGAACAACACGGGAGAGGCGACCTACTTCCGTGAGATGTTGCGACTAACGATGAATGCAAAGCGTCCCGAGCGCAAACAATACAATACAAAGTGGGACTACGATCAGGCGGTAAAGCTCTACGATGAGAACCCGATCTATGGTTGGTGCCAGAAGAATATGAAGAGCGACGGAACGCCATACAACATCTACCGAGATGGATTGAAGATCTACACAACAATCAATTCGAAGATGCAGAGAGCGGCCGAGGCCTCGGTTCAAAAGCAGCTGTTGGAGACTATCCAACCGATGATGGACAAGCAGGTCGAGACAGATGGGACAATTTTTGTCGACGCCACTGAGGAGCAGCAGGAGAGGATCATCTACAACGCTATGCGCTACTCGGATCGCTACTTCCATATGAAGGATGCGGGGTATAGCACCGACGAGATTATGGCCAGCTTCGACAAAGAGTGCAAGACCAAAGTCTTTACGTTCGAGGGGGTGCGTGACACAGTGATGACTCCACGAGATTCGATACTCCACCATAAGAAGATTATGAGGGCGAGCTTCGTGGCCTTAGATCCACACTCGGGCGAGGTAAAGGCCTATGTCGGAGGTCCTAACTTTAGGTACTTCAAGTATGATATGGCAAAGCAGGGAAAGCGACAGATGGGATCGACGATCAAGCCTCTGCTCTACACCTTCGCCATCGACCACTTGGGAATGAACCCCTGCACGATGGTCCCCAACCTACCCGTTACGATCGAGACCGATGGTGGAACGCCGTGGTCACCAAAGGAGTCGGGAAATGTTGTCTATACGGGCGATCTGAACCCTCTGAAGTGGGGATTGGCTAAGAGTCGAAACAACTACTCGGCGTGGATTATGAAGCAGGCGAGACAGCCTAAGGCGGTGGCCGACTTCATCCACAACTTGGGAATCAAGAGCTACATCGACCCTGTCTGGGCGCTATGTTTGGGGTCGGGAGAGTCGAATGTTTTGGAGGTTGCGAGCACCTACTCAACCTTCGCAAATCAGGGAGTCTACACCGAGCCGATCTTTGTCACAAGGATCGAGGATAGGCAGGGAAATATCATCTCGACATTCAATGCAAAGTCGCAAGATGCGATCAGTGAGCGCACCGCCTTTACGATGGTGAAGATGTTGCAGGAGGTGGTCAAGAGTGGAACAGCCGTGAGGTTGGGATGGAAGTATGGAATCCGCAATGAGTTGGGAGGAAAGACTGGAACATCACAGAAGAACCGAGATGCGTGGTTCGTCGGCGTGGCCCCAAATATTGTGGCAGCATCGTGGGTAGGAGGCGAGGATCAAGTGGTCCACCTAAAGAACAACGCCGAGGGTAGCGCGATGGCTCTGCCGATTGTGGCGGAGTTCCTCAATAGCCTCTATGCCGACCCATCGTCGGGGGTGAGCAAGAAGGATACCTTTGTGAGGCCTACGGGGATGAGTGACGACATTATCAACTGCGACTAAGCTTCGAGGGGGCAGTCAAGTGGGCAGTTAAGAGAGTAGTCAAGTGAGCGAAAAAAGAGAAAAAGAACAAATTTTAAATTTATAAAAAGAGAAAATGAAAATTGCAATTGTTGGCGTAAGCGGCGCCGTAGGACAGGAGTTCCTATCGATCCTTTCTGAGAGAAATCTACCAATCGACGAGTTGGTACTTTTCGGTTCACCACGTAGTGCGGGAAGCACATATACGTTCAAGGGTCAGGAGCTAACCGTAAAACTTCTACAACACGGAGATGACTTCAAGGGTATCGACATCGCATTGGTGTCGGCTGGAGCAGGTGCATCGAAGGAGTTCGCTGAGACAATCACAAAGTTCGGAACATTGATGATCGACAACTCGAGTGCCTTCCGTATGGACAACGACGTGCCATTGGTAGTGCCCGAGGTTAACCCAGAGGATGCGTTGAACGCACCACGTGGAATCATCGCAAACCCTAACTGTACAACAATCCAGATGGTTGTTGCGTTGAAGGCTATCGAGTCACTTTCACACATCACACGTGTTCACGTATCGACATATCAGTCGGCAAGTGGAGCAGGTGCAGCGGCGATGGATGAGTTGGTTGAGCAGCAGGCGCAGTTGAGCCGTGGCGAGGAGCCAACGATCAACAAGTTCGCTTTCCAGTTGGCATACAACGTGATCCCACAGGTAGATGTATTCACCGAGAATGGCTACACTAAGGAGGAGATGAAGATGTACAACGAGACTCAGAAGATTATGCACTCTGACATCAAGGTGTCATCGACTTGCGTTCGTGTTCCAGTTATGCGTGCTCACTCGGAGTCGATCTGGTTGGAGACTGAGACTCCCGTTACACCAGAGATGGCACGTGAGGCCTTCGCAAAGGCTGAGGGTGTGATCTTGATGGATGAGCCACAGGATAAGGTATATCCAATGCCATTGTTCATCGCTGGTAAGGATCCTGTCTATGTTGGACGTATCCGCAAGGATATCACAAACGAGAATGGCTTGACATTCTGGTGTGTAAGCGATCAGATCAAGAAGGGTGCGGCACTTAATGCTGTGCAGATTGCTGAGTGGCTTATCAACAACAAGAAGTAAATTATAGGCTATCATAATTTCCAAATAGCAAAGGAGGCTGTCCGATTGGGTCGCCGCATTTTTAAAGGTTTACAGTGTAAAAAGCTGTAAACCTTTGTTTTTGTCTATGTTATCAATGGTTGATGTTTACGGGTTGTAATCAAAATAAACCTTTTTTGGAGGGAAGCACTATTCTTATGTAGTCTGCTATGGTGGGTATTTGCCCATCGGAGGTAGGCCTATATGAATACTTAACTTTAAAAAGGTATGTTTACAATTAACATCAAGGGAAAGGCTAACCCCAAAGATAGCCAAATGGTGAAGTTGGAGATGATATTCTTCAAAACTGGTTACGCTCGTGTGACCAAAGTGCTTAATATTGCTGGTCCGCTCAAAGATTGGGATAATACATCACAATCGTTCAAGGGTGGCGGAAGTGCTCTAACGGGGCACTATAAAAAATACTGTGTAAACAGAGATCCGGGTCGCAAGATTCGGATTTTTGTTTAACTTTAACACACTATTATTTTATGGAGACCACAATGTCAAAGAAAATCAAACGCCAAA
>JBCQTJ010000014.1:0-51969 GCA_047178625.1 Rikenellaceae bacterium | reverse complement strand
ACCGCCAAGTTTTTCTTCTAAGATACTGAAAATTAGGGACTTTTGCAAATGTTTGCGGACGTTTATTTGCTGATTGTCAACGGGTTATGCTGCGTTCATCTTTTTTTGTCGGGTAGTTAGGGTTTTATCAATCTTTATAATTGTATCTAAATTACATTTTTCTAAAATTTTATCAATGCTCCCATTCCATAAATCAGCAGTCTTAAATTTTACATCATCTTTCAATCTACCTTTTTTGACTTTTGATCTAATATTTTCGATTTTTTCATCTGAAAACTTAAAAATCTCATTTCTTGAATAGCATTTTTTATCATTTTTGTTGTTCTCAACCTCTAAAAACAATCTCTTTCCCAACCAAATACATTGCGTTAATATATCTATTGCAGAGTTATAACCAACGATCGCATTATTTAGATATATTGACCGCATAATAAATTGCCCTGCTGAATTACTATTCCATACGATAACATTTGAATCATATATTTTTCTTGATGCTTGCAGTAAGTTATATCGTGCATTTACAATCGTCAAATATAAATCTTGCAACATTCGACAAGTCTCAATATATACCATATAATCGTCATCTTTACCTACAAATTTAATTGAAGTAATCACGGGGTATTTAAGCTCCAGAGATGCTATAAAATCCAGATTTTTCAATTCAGCACTTAGTTTCTTATACTCCGTTATCATATCAGCAAATGAAGTCGTATTACCCTTGTAGATAACTTCAATAGGCACATTTTCAACCCCACGTTCAATAATATCTTTGTAACTATGCTCGATGTTTAGATCCTTGATAAGTTTATCAAACTCTTCTTGATTTTCGTTTTGAGGGTTGTGGATATTCTCCATATAAATATCCTCACCCTTATATCTAAAGTATAATAATGGTTTTGTATCTCCCATAATTTTGTTCTGTTTATTAAGTTTTACTTCGCATAAAAGTAATAGCTTTCGCCTCTGAAAACAAATTTATTGTGAAAATATTTTGACAAGTTATGCACACCCTAATAAAAAAGGAGCGACACCGCTCCTTTTCCTCCATTGATTATAATTTATCAATCAATCTTTCCTTTGTTCGTTGGTTCTCTATTCTTTTATTGTTTTGAATAGAATCCACTCTTCTTTTCCACTCAACTTGACGCAAAGAATCAGCTTTTAATTTATTAATCCTTGCAATGGAGTCTGCTTTCTCCACCTTTCGGGCAATATCTTTATCTATATAAGTAGCTGTTATCCCTGTTATCCATTGAGTCGTCCTTTTTTCATAAGCATTATTGAAATTTCGCAAATTTAGATTTTCAGTTCCTGCCCTTCGGACATACTCAGACGAAGAATCATATTTGTGTTCTAACTTAATGATTGAGTTCTTATAATCCCATAAATTTCGTTTCGTTGGCTCACCATATTTACTTATAAATACCGAGTCTGTTTCAACACCATTGATAGTTTTATCAAAAAAAACAGTTATTTGCATTATAGTATCATTATGTGTATCTACTCTAAAAACTAAATTCTCTCCCTCAAATAGGGTTTTAAGCTCGCTCCTATGTACACTTTTACGAAGATAAAATTGAGTAACAATATCTATATGTTGTCTTTTTTGAGATAAAGCAAGACATTCCGCAAAATTGCCTCCGAGTGCAAAATCCAAAAATGATAATTGGATATTTTTTTCTGTTTCGACAACCTCTTTATTTGTTTTATTGGGTTGTGTATTTTCATTCTTAGTAGGGTCTATCAAACTTGAAACCGCCATTAAAAGAATGACAAGTACCACCATAAAACTAAGTACCTTTACGATAGCTGTTTTTTCATTTGTTTTCATAATAGTGTTGAGGTGTTATATCCCGTTCCTCTTCGGCTTTAATATACACGCAAATATTTTTAATAATCAATCTCTGCTAATTTTAATATTCTCGCAAACTCCTCTGTTTTAACGGAATAAGATTTAACATTAAGTGTAGAGTCCGCAACAAAAAACAATACCTCTTTTTTGTCGGTCTTAAAAAGATCTTTATATTTCATATAGGCTACAATTCCAAAAGAATTACCCTCAACCTCTAAAGCCCTATATGTTTTATCATTTTCAACGATGTGATTAAATGTTTCAGCATTGCACCCGTGTAGTGTTAGACGAAATTCTCCAGATAGTAAGTTTAATAACCTCACTTGGTCATCAACTTCGCTTACTTTGGGGATTTTATCAGCCTCATTACTTCCATACCCCATAATGTACATTTGGCTAAACTCTACATCTACCACATTGAAATTATTATCGTCAGCAATTTTATCAATTAAGACCCTTGCATTTTCCGTTACTGTGGATTCTGTGGTTTTGGCGCAAGATGTTAGGATAAACAATCCCATCATTGCAAATAGTAAATTTCTTTTCATAGTTCATTTAATAGTTAAAATTAGTATTTCAATCAAATCACCATTGCAACACGTAAAAATAAGGTGCGCAGGCGATACATAATTAGTAAAGAGGCATCGCCAAACGCCCGAACCCAAATAAGTAATGCCTACGCACAGCGTAAACATTTCACTTATTGTCGGTGGGTTCTAAAATTGGCGATTTTCTTTACTCACAACAATAGCAAAACGCTATCATAATATTTCTTAACAGTTATCTACTGCTATTCAATCACAAAGATAGAAAAAATATCATCATATTTTCGAGAAATCGAGATAATTTTCGTATATTACAATAGTGGTATATGTATTGCGATGTTTAAGTTTGCAAATATTTTTTCAAAAAAGATTGTGGATTTTTGGAAATTATATCTACTTTTGCGATCTTTTTTGTAGCTTTGCCAAATAAACAGTAGTGTATAGTCGTTATATATATAGAAAAGTTGTAAGCTGAATGATAATTTAGCTTTATGTTTTACTAAATTTATACTACTATGTTACTACATAAATACATTATGATTTTGAAAAGGATAATAATCAAAGAGGTTGAAATTATATTTGAAAGATTAGATGCTTTCAGATTGGCATCTCGTGGTGAATATCATAATAACCGTATTGAAATGCGGAACATTCAGTATAAAGTATTAAAAACTGAATATACTGGCTTTATTGCGGATAGATGCAATCTTCGTTCAGATAGAGTAAATGTGTCAAAAGATATAGTTACAGCTTTTGATAAAATTAAGCTAACATACAAATTATAATGGCTAAACAGAAAGCACAACAGACGACAACAGAGGTTGACAACACAAAAGGTGTCGGCAGACATATTGAACAATCTGTAACTATGGATGATTGTTGCTTGCCTAATGCAAGCGAGTTAGAGGCATATAAATCGGTCAATGTTGATATTGTGCCATACCTCATGGAAATGGCGAGAAAGGAGCAAGAACATCGACACTCAATTGAAAAAAGCAACGTAGAGATACTTAAGGAAAATAATGATGTAGTTAGAGCAAACTGCGAATATAGTTACAAGGCAAACACTCGTGGTATGACTTATGCTTTCTTGATAATTGTTTTGTCCTCAATATGTTCTGCTGTACTAATATACTTTGATAAGAGTTTAGCAGGGTCTATTTTTGGTGGTACGGCACTATTAACAGCAATAGCAATATTTAGACCTCGATCAAATAATCATAAAGAATCAGATCAAAAAAACAAGAAATAGAAAATATACTGATAATTCATTAAAACGAGACTCAAATAGGTCTCGTTTTTTATTTTCCCCCATATAGAGATACCCCCTGCGCAAAACGGCAAATTTATATTTTCAGTATGTGGGATAATTCTTTGTATATTAGGGAATTATTACTATCTTTGTATTCAGATATAGATAACATTCGATGTCGAGCGAGCTGCATTATTGTGTTGTGCAAATGTTGTGCAAGGTGTACTAATAAAAAAGCTAACCACCTCGAAACGAAGCGGTTAGCAATGTAAATTGTACTCGGAGCGGGAATCGAACCCGCACGGACATTGCTGTCCACAGGATTTTAAGTCCGGCGTGTCTACCTATTCCACCATCCGAGCGACCTGTTTTTCTTTAAAATCTTCTTGCCTTGAAACCTTGGCCTTAAAATCTTCTTGCCTTAAAGGATTGCCTTTAAAACTTTGGCAAAGATAGACTTTTTTTCTTTATTCCCAAAATTTTGGTCTTTTCATTTCTCTTTAGATTATCATTCCCACCATTATTGTCGACATCAGTGCCACCAACGTGCTGCCCATTAGTGCTACGAAGCCGTACTCCGACATCGTGGGGCGTTGGTTGGGGGCGAGGCCTCCTACACCCCCTATGATGATTCCGATCGAGGCGAAGTTGGCGAAGCCACACAAGATATAGGTTGACATAATGATCGACTTGGGGTTAGAGAACACCCCTGCTTGGATCATCTCCACCAAGCTCTGATACCCCACAAACTCGGTCATAATCAACTTCTCGCCCAACAGCCTACCTGCGAGGGCTACATCGGCCATCGGGAGCCCTGTGAGCCATATCACGGGGTAGAACAGATACGACAAGATGCACTCCAACGAGAGGCTATCATATCGGCCCGAGGTGGCGCTCTCGATCACCCCATTCAGCGTTGTGAGGTCGCCAAATTTGACGCATACGAAGTTAAATCCCGCTATCAGGGCGTAGAACACCAACAACATCGCCCCCACATTTGCGGCCAATCTGAGGCCATCTGAGGTGCCATTTGAGACTGCATCCAAGACATTCTTGCCCACCTTATCGCGTGGCACGGTGATCGTGGTGTCGACCTTCTCGGTCTCGGGCTTTAGGATCTTGGCGAAGGCTATCGCACCTGGGGCGGCCATCACCGAGGCCGAGAGTAGGTGTTTGGCGAACTCCAACTCGAGCAGCTTGTCGCCACCGCCCAACATCCCGATATAGGCTGCCAACACACCCCCTGCCATCGTCGACATTCCCGAGACCATAATCAACATAATCTCGGATTTGGTCATCGTCGGGATATAGGCCTTGACCATCAGTGGCGCCTCGGTCTGTCCCAAGAAGATGTTACCTGCACACGAGAGCGACTCGGCACCCGAGAGGTTCATCAGCTTGCTGAAGATCCATCCCATCGCCCAGACCACCTTCTGGAGCACTCCCAAGTAGTAGAGTAGGCTCGTGAGGGCCGAGAAGAAGATGATGGTGGGGAGGACCCTAAAGGCGAAGATGTAGCCTATGGAGTTGCTCACGAGGGGGCCAAAGAGGAACTCGGAGCCTGCATTGGTCCAGTTGAGAACGGCAATGAAGCCCTTGCCCACGAACTCGAAGCACCCCTGCACGGCGGGGAATGCGATCACCGAGATGGCGATTAGGAACTGTACGGCGAGGGCCTTGCCCACTGTTCGCCAGTTGATCTGTTTGCGATCCTTGCTCAGAAGGAATGCTATGCCGATGAGGGCTGCCATTCCGACCACTCCACGTAGGATTGCCCCTATGTTGAAGCTAAGGTCTTGTTGTTGTAGCATCTCGATTAGCCCTTGTGAGGAGGCGGAGTCGGTGAGGGCTATTGTTTGGGCCTCGGCTGTGGCGGTTGCTACGATGAGCGATAGTATAAGTAGGTATAGTCTTTTCATTGCTGTGCACTATTTGGGTGCAAAGATAGGCTTTTTTTTCCTTTTTCTTGCTCTTTTTTTGCAGATATTTGTGTGTGTGTCGAGAGACTCTTTGGAGGTGGCGTGTGGAGCGATATTTAACCTCTGATGTTGGGAGAAGTTCAATTACGAGTTAAGAAAATTGCCAAAATGTTTGGATTTTGGAAATAAATTGCTTATCTTTGTGCTGGGGTATTTGATTGTGGTGGTTTTTGGGTTTGTAGTTTGGTGGTTTTGAGTTTGGCGGGTTCTTCTTTTTTTATCATTTTATCATTTATCATTTTATCATTTGTGTTTTTATAGTGTAGTGGTAGTAGAGTATAGTAGTAGTAGAGTATAGTAGTAGAGAGTATAATAGTATAATAATAATATATAAATATATAATAACTATATATATAATAATATAATATATATATTAAATATATATAAATAAATATAAACAAGTAGTATATGACAAGTAGTATAGAACCAAACTAACAGACCAACCAACCAACCCAGTCAAACCACACTGACTCAGTCAAGTCTCAGTTAAGACCCAGCACACCATCAAAACACAAATGATAAAATGATAAATGATAAAATGATAAAAAAAGAGACCCCTCGAAAAACTCGAGAGGCCTCCTCGTTGGCTGTATCTAACTCATACTTAGAATGTTACACGCACTCCAAGCTGCATATACCACCTCGATGCTGACTCGTCGTCATAGATCTCGGTCGATCCGTTCCAAGTGTATGTCGGTGTGTAGCCACCATCCGACGCTGTCATCGACGACACCTTGAGCGGTGTTAGGCCATAGGTCGAACCTGCATACATTCCCCACTCACGGTTGATCATATTACCGATGTTCATAATGTCGAGCGAGAGCTCAATCTTGCTCTTACGCTGCTTGTTGTAGATGAAGTTCTGTGCAATGTGCATATTGATATGGTGCTCGAATGGAGATAGCGCACCATTACGCTCCGCAAACTCGCCACGGTGCTTGCTTGCATACTTGTCCGAGTTAACCCACTCGTAGAACGATGTCTTAGAGTCTGTCGAATCCCAGCTCATCAACTCGATCTCGTCGTTTGTCGGGATGTAGAGTAGGTTGTTTCCGTAGTATCCGTCGCCGTTGATGTCGACAGAGTCGCTATAAAGGTAGCTGTAACGATAGCCCGATGCTCCGCTATATGTCAAGCCGATGATGGTGTTGAAACGTCCATTACCATAGGTTGGAGTGACGTAGTTCAACGCTACCGATACACGGTGTGGGGTGTCGTAGGCCGAGATTCCCAACTCATCGTCGTTAGAGTTCACCGAGTAGTTGTACTTCCAGTTTGAGTAGGCCTGTGACGATGTTCCGCTGTTCACCGAGTAGGCACGTCCAAAGGCGTATGATGCCATCACGTTAAGACCAAAGTCGAACTGCTTCTCGACCATTGCGCTCAAGGTGTAAGAGTAGCCCTTGTTGGTGTTCTCTAAGTTGGCGATCGCATAGTAGTCCGATGTTGCGCTCTCGTAGTATGTCGCTACGTTGCTCTCGTCGGCTGCCGCCTCAGATACTGTGAATACCTTCTTGCCGTTGTCTACCACCGCTACGTTGGTGTAGCGAATGTCGTTGATGTTCTTGGTGAACAATCCCTCGATAGTTGCCTTCCAACCATTCGAGAAGTTGTACTCGTAGGCCAAGTTTGTACGCCATACCTGTGGGTATTTGAAATCCTCCGATACGATGTTGATAGTCTCCGACGAAGCTGTTCCCTCGGTCGAGGCGTCGTTAGAGAATGATGGAACGTCGCTCTTCACGGTGATCGACTTCTTGTCTACTCCGTTGTTGCTAAATGCGTTGTGCATCCAAACGAATGGTACACGGCCTGTGAAGATACCTGTACCTCCACGAAGGAGTGACTTGTGAGTGTCGTCGGTGAAGTAGCGGAATCCCACACGTGGCGACCAAAGAACCTGCGCCTTGGGGTTGCGACCCACCATATGCTCGCCATTGTTGGCTACCGAGCTGCTGTTGAAATCCTCGTTTACAGTTGGTGTGTTGAAGATCGTTGCGATGTCGGCACGTAGACCTGCTGTGAGCGAGAAGTTGTTAGTTGGTTTCCACTCATCTTGGATGTAGAAGCCAAACTGTGCGGCATTCATCATCGGCATATACTCCTGATTGTCCTCATATACTGCATAGGTATAGGCGAACTGGTAGGCGCTGTCGTTGAGGAAGTCGTCCAAGCTGTCGTAGCTATATGTTCCTGTTGCGTTGCTGATATATGTGTTTCCGATCGAGTAGATCTCGTTGTGGGTACCTGCTGTGAAGGTGTGTGCTCCATAGTAGTATGATACGTTGTCCGAGATTGTCACTACATCTTGATTCACCTTGTTGGCTCCCGAGTAGCGCTCTGTTCCGATATATACGGTTCCTGTGCGAGACTCACCCGAGCTATCTGTTCCGAAGTCGACGTTGTTGATGATCGCTGTTGGGCCGTAGTAGCCTACCGAGCGGAAGTCACGAACACGTGTGTAACCTGCACGGAACTCATTCGAGATCTCGTTTGTGAAGCGTGAGTTCAACTCCGCAACGATCGAGTGTGTCGTGTTGTCGATGGTGTAGCCACTATTGTTGAAGTAGTATGACGAGCTATATGCGCCATAGTTGTCGTCCGAAGCATCCTTGTACTGGTAGCGTAGCATCAACTTGTGGTTGTCGTTGATGTTGTAGTCGAGGCGTGCCAAGATGTCGATCGACTCACGGTCGTTTGTTGGGGTCGATGTGTTGTAAGACTCGGTGATTCCCGTAGCCTCGTAGTAGCGGTCGATGATCGACTGAGCGGTCGAGGCTGATAGGTAGCTGCTCGAAACGCTTGGGTAGTAGTCGATAGGCTCGGTGTTCTTGCTCTTCTCTACGCTTACGAATCCGAATAGCTTATCCTTGATGAAGGCACCACCTGCTGTGAAACCATAGGTCTGAGTTGTCTTTTCGGCGATCTTCTCACGGCTCTCACCCTCAGCGACCTCTCCAGCTGTTGTTCCAGTGAAGTTCTCGTTGTTGTAGTACATATAGGCCGAGGCCTTGAATGTGTTGGTTCCCGACTTTGTGATGGCGTTGATTCCACCACCCGTAAATCCGCTCTGGCGCACGTCGAATGGGGCGAGTACCACCTGAATCTCCTCGATAGCGTCGAGCGAGATACCGTTAGAGCCAGTCTGACCACCATTTGTTCCCGAGTCCGAGAGGCCAAACATATCGTTCGAAACGGCACCGTCGATCTGGAATGAGTTGTAGCGGTTGCTTGTTCCTGCGAATGAGATACCCTCGTCGTAGGTGTTGATGAATGGAGAGAGCTTCGCTACGTCATATACGCTACGTGATACTGTTGGTGTAGCGTCGATGTCCGACGAGCTGAAGTTCATCGCCGCACCAGTCTTGCTGGCGTTGAAGCGAGAGGCCGATGTAGAGACTACCTCCACACCCTCGATGTCGATACCCTCCTGCAACGCTCCGCTCAATGTAAAGGTCTCACCGAGCTTTAGCGTAAGGTCTGTGGTCTCCAACGACTGATAACCTACGTAGGCTACTGTGATGGCGTATGGTCCTCCCGAACGCATACCTTGGATCGTGTAGCGACCCTCGATGTTTGTAGCGGCTGCATACCTCGAACCCGATGGGGTGTGGATAGCTGTCACTACGGCACCGAGAAGAGGCTCATCATTCTGATCGGTGATGATACCCGATACTCCCGATGTTGTCACCTGTGCGTAGGATGCGAAGGCGAACACCGTTGAGATCATAAATAGAAGAATTTTCTTCATACGTGATTGGAATTAGTTAAAAATATTAAAATTGTGTTATTGTTTTCTCCTCTTGTGTTTTGTGCTAAATATATTGGGGTTGAGGTGTTGTAGAGAGCGTTTTTCGCCTCTGCTTAGCTGGTGGATTATCAGCTATTTTGTTGATAGATTGCCCTTTGGCGCACTTCGTAGTTGTTGACTTTACTAACCTTTTCATTTCTGTTTGTTATAATATCACGTTGCAAATTTATAAAAAAACTTCATAACTGCCATCTTTTTTGTGTTATAAATCTGTTAGGAAAGTGTTATGATTGTGGCCAAATCTGCCAAAATTGGTGGTTTTCAGCGAGTTAAGTGGGCGAAAAATATTGTGTAAAAAACAAAAAAATCCCCATCGACAGATACTAAAACCTACGTCAATGGGGCTGTGTGGCCCTTTTGGCCAATATTTATTACCTTTTCGAGATCGTCACTCTCACCTCGTTGTCGCCCGTGTAACTCTCGCCACGCTTAAGCACGTCGATTATCGCCTCGGCAATCACCACTCCATCCTCGATCGCCTTCGCCTCTCCCTGACCAGGGTAGATATAGGCCGAGGTCACATAGTTGCTTGTGGCCATCGTCACCTTCCTATTGGCCATCTCACCCCCTTGCAAGTCGTAGCAGATCACCTCTTCGGCCTCGCCATCCTCGCCAACGACTATGGTGTAGCTCATTCCGCTGGGCGATAGGTCAATTCTGTGTGACTCGCCTCCGCTGCCGTTGAACTTGTTGATTATCATCCTCTTCACGTCGCTGAGCATAATCTCTTGTGTCACGATGTGGTTTCCGAAGGGCTCCAACTCATAGATCGTCGCCGCCGTCACCTCGCCTGCCTTCATATCGTCGATGCGGATTGAGCCCCCATTTTGGAGGACGATATCGGCTCCGCTGCGCTCCCTCATAATGTCGGTGAACATATTTATCATCCCCACTCGGTCGAGGTCACGGTCGACAGAGCCCACGGGGGTGTTGAGAGGGCTCTCCCCCTTGCACCTCTCTATGTAGGCTGCCGCCTCGGCGTTGGGCTTAACACCCGAGAGCGAGACCAGCTCATTCTTAATTGAGAGAACCTTGCCCCCCTCCATCTCGATGCGAGTAACCCCCACATCTCGGAGCTTGCTACCTGTCTGAGTCACAAGGGTCCCATTGATCACACGCCCCTCGGGAAGATAGGTGTGTGAGTGGCCACCCACCACCAAGTCGAACATCGTGTTGCGGCACACCATCACCGAGTCATCCTCGAAGCCCAAGTGGGTGAGGGCGATTAAGAGCTCGGCACTATCACGTAGGAACTCATAGTCGTGAGATAAGTCCACGCCATTGAAGAACTTGATGCCACGCATATTGTCGGGCATAGCGGATGGGATCCCCATATCGTTGATCTGAATAAGCCCCAAGATGGCTGTTCTTACCCCGCCCAAGTCGAAGATCTTGTAGGGCGAGACACTCTCCGAGATCGTCGGCTCCTCGTCGGCCCCCGTGAAGTCGGCGTTGGCACATAGCTCCTCAGCCCCGAAGTGTTTGATGTTGTGTAGCATCCCCTCCTGCCCATAGTCGAACTCGTGGTTGCCTAAGGTCGAGAAGTCGTAGCCTACCATATTTAATAAGGTATATAGCGGCTCCCCCTTGGGCGAGGCCTTGTCGACATAGGGGTTGCCCGTGCAGCGATCGCCCGCATCGAGCACCAAGACATTCTCGTGCACCCCACGCAGCGAATCAACGAGCGTCACCAGCCGTGGTATCTGCTCAAATGCAGCGTGTATGTCGTTTGTCGAGACAATAACTATCTCTTCCCTGCTCTCGTCTATCGTGCAGCTCTGCAACCAAATGGCGCATATTGTGGCCAATATAATCGCCCCCCTCTTCGAATTTATCCTCTTCATCTCTTTGATTTTGTTATGTGTTTGGGTGCAAAGATAGTCTCGAAAGGTTTAATTCACAAAGGGGTAGAGCTAAATTTAACACTTTTTTTGCAAGAATTTCACATTCATTTTTTGATTTGTGGATATAAATATATACATTTGCCTTTACTATTAATCATCTGGGGCTCAATGCACCAGGCAAAATAATTAAATTCAATGAAGAGGATTCTTTTACTATTCGTATGTTTAGCTACATTCTTTACCGCAAGTGCGCAGAAGGAGAAGTTGTTGATCGACTATTTTACATTTACAAGCAAGGCACATTTCACAAATGTCAGCGCAATTCGTAACCAAATCATCACAGGAATACAGGCGACAAGCCGCCTCACGGTGATTGACGTGGACACAGAGCAGAGCCTCAAGATCGAGGAGAGCCGACGTATGAGCGAGGGTGCATTGGCCGATTATGACATCCGTATGGGCGAGATGAAGAGGCTCGGTGCCGACTATCTGTTGAGCGGAAATGTAGATGGAGTCACCGTTACACGCTCCGAATCAAAGAGCTCGGATGGCAAGGTGACAGTTATGTATAGCGCCAAGGTGGCGTTCACTCTAAAGGCGACAAACGTAGCCGATGGATCGTTGAGGGCCTCGGAGACATTCTCCGTTGGGTCGGGTCTTTTGGGTGCAGAGCCATCGGAGGCCAATGCAGTGGCCAACTCGGTGAAGGCTATTAGTAGCAAGATGCGTAAGTTCATCGACACTCACTTCGCCCTCGAGGCCTCGATTGTCGAGATGAAGGAGGCTAAGAAGAACAAGATGGTTAGCTGCTATATTGATTTGGGAAGCGACCACGGATTGGCATCAGGTCAGACGTTGGATGTGTTCCGTATCCAGATGATCGCAGGAAGTGAGTCTAAGATCGAGGTCGGCTCTTTGAAGTTGGAGGCTGTCTTGGCAGGCGATATCTCGGAGTGTAAGGTGTCAAAAGGTGGCGAGGAGATCTACAAGGCGTTCCAGAATGGCGATAAGTTGGTTGTTAGGAGTACCGTTCGTGGCAACCCTGTCAACTGGGGATTGTAGGCTTTATCGCTAATTTATAATTAAAAAAAAGAGTTTGTTATGGTTAAGTTATTAAGAAGGGCTTTGTTGCTGATTGTGGTGGCTCTATTCGCCTCTTCGGCGTTGGCGCAGAGCTACCCCAATATCGTGACGTTGGAGAGTGAGAATGACCGAGTTGCGGTCTTTACATCGCTCGGTGTGGCCGACAAGAAGCAGGATGTCGAGGAGAATGCCGTTAAGTCGCTGTTCAACACCCTTTTCTTCATCGGTGTGGATGGTATAAATGGCGGTAAGCCCCTCATCTCGAATAACGATGAGCGTCTGGTAGCCACCTTTATGGCCAACAAGGCGATGATGTATGGCTCGAATAGGGTGTTGGTTCAAGAGGCAACCAAAAATTCGAGCAAGAAGTTCCAAGGTACGGTGAAGATCACGGTTCCCATCCAGAATCTCTATAAGGAGTTGGAGCAGAATAAGATGTTCCAGCCAGCCGCCGCCTCGATGAACAAGCCAACCTCGCAGCTAATCGACGTCGACAATATGGCAGGTGTCACCCTCCCATCGGTGATGGTGGTCCCCTACAAGAAGATGAACGAGAGCTACCAGACAATTATGGAGGGGGGCAGCAACCGCCGTATTGCAGTCTCGACTGTTCAGCAGGCCTTTGCCGAGCGTGACATCACCACTGTCGATGTGATCGCTAAGCTCAATGCTCGCAACAGAACAGCGCTCTATGAGGCCTCGTCGGCCGACTCGTTCGACAAGCAGTTGTTGGCCACTTCGGGTGCCGATGTCTATGTCGTCGTTGAGCTTATCGAGGCCGTTGCCGATGGCTATGCACAGGTGACTCTCAACTTGCAGGGTTACTCGACAGCCTCGGGAAGTGTGTTGGCCGCTAAGACCTTCGCTTCTCGTAAGTTCAAGACCGACAACATCAACCAGCTGTGTATCTATGCGTTGCAGGATAATATGCAGGATTTCTTGAACCTAATCACCAAGGAGTTCAACAAGAACGCCACGATGTCGAATGAGGTAGTCTTGAATGTCTCTATCGCAGGCACATCAATGAGGACGCTCAACGATAGGGTAGGCCCCAACAACTATAGCATCTCGAATGTAGTTCGCCAGTGGGTGAGGGTCAATGCCGACCAGAATAAGTTCCACTTGCAGGGAATCGTTGCCGAGAGCATCATCTTCGATTCGGTGATGATCCCATTGAAGGATGCCGACGGACTCCCAATGGATGCCGCTCAGTTCGCCTTCCTGCTGGAGTCACACCTCGTAGAGACCCAAGGGGTATCGTGCACCAGCCGAGTAGATGGCGCAACAATCTATATCACCATCGACTAAGAGCGAGAGCTGATAAAACGTTAAGATGGCTAACACTTCTGAATTAAGTGTTAGCCATCTTTGTTTGTTCGTTACCTATTTAAGATCTACATATCCTCCAATGACAAGGCCCGATATTCAACCTCATAATCGGGGTACTTCCTAACAATCTCGGCAGCTTTGTTTTGAAGCAGGGGGATACTAATCTTCGACTTGTTGCGCTTAACCTCGCAGAAGATGATCCGACGTTTGATGTCGTTAACAGCAACAATATCAATCTCGTTTTCCCCTCTCCGATTCCAATAGCTCTCAACGGCCGAGAACTCCTTTGAGTCGATAAACTTAGCTCTAAAATACTTCTCCAAAACCAACCCACTAAAGGTGTCGTAATCTCGGAGGACAATATCCTTAACATACTCCATATTTCCAATCTCCACGGCGCTACGATATTTGTAGATGAAACGAAAATAGAGGTTTAGGAAGTTATCTTCTATCAGATATTTATTTGATCGACTCCCCTCTTTTGCACCAAATGGACGAATACGCTTGATGATGCTATAATCCTTCTCCAACTTTTCGAGGTAGCCACCAATGGTCATCCCGAGTGTGCTCTCAATATCTCCACGCTCGTTCTTTGATGATGCTATGAGCGAGAGAATCGAGAAGTAGTTGGCGTAATCTCTGCCAAATTCGTCGATCAAGACATCTCGACCCTCATTCAAAAAGTAGGAGTTCTCTCGGAAGATGTACTCTATTATCCTCTTTTTTGTTAGTGCTTTATATCTGACAAGTTGCTCAACATACTTTGCAACACCACCCGTCGCCAAGTAGAAGGCCAACAGATCCTCATTGCAATAGTTGGGGTTGTGGTCGCCGAGTATCTCCTTTATGGTGGCTATATCGAATGGCTTTAGTGTGATCTTTGCGGTGGCTCTACCAAATAGAGGCTCTTTGGAGTGTTCGAATATTTTGCGCATCATCGAGTATATCGAGCCGCAAAGCACAAGATTTATCTTGCTCCGATCCTTGGTGGAGTCCCAAATATTCTGCATATCGGAGAATATAGAGTTGTTTAGCAGCGCAAACTCTTGAAACTCATCAATTATAAGGGTGAAGTTACGGCTCTCGGATAGCTGCATAATAGCCCTAAAAAGCTCGGCAAAGGAGTTGTAACGACCCAGCGAGATGCCCAATTTCTCGGAGACCTCGTTCGAAAACTCTTCACACAAAAGTACCTCGTTCTTCTTGGCGACGAAGAGGTATAGGGTCGTGGTCTTGGTGAATGAAGCTTTGAGGAGCGTAGTCTTTCCTACACGCCTTCGACCCACCATAACGGTCATTTGCGATGATTCGGCCGATAACGCCTCAATCTCTTGTAGTGTCTCGCACTCCTTTTTTCTGTCGTAGAATTTTAGTCCCATAATATCACATTGTATTTTACGTAACACGCATTACTGTAATACCCGTTACGTTATTGCAAATATAGGGACTTTGTCTTGTTTTTCCAAAATTTAGATGAGAAAATGAGATATTTTTAGCAACTCTTACCCCCGACCCGTAATAGAGCAAGCCACACAAAAAGCGGTACTCCAAGCAGCCTGCAAGTTAAAGCCGCCCGTAATGGCATCGACATCCAGCACCTCGCCAGCGAAGTAGAGGTTGGGGTGCTCTTTGGCCTCGCACCTCACCAAATCTATGCTCGACAGCGACACTCCGCCACAGGTGACAAATTCGCTACGCCAGCGGCTCTGCCCCTCGATCTGATAGAGGTCGTTGGTGAGGGTGTTGACGAGCCTATTTATCCCCTTCGATCCCAACTCCGCAAACCTCCGCTCGTGGGCAATTCCCGACTTCATAAGCAGCGCAAGCCATAGCCTCGATGGTAGGTCGTAGGGTCTCTTTGTTGTCACCAATTTGGCGCTATGCTCCCGTGCGATGGCCCTGATCTCCTCCGTGACTCGCTCCGTGGACCTCTCGCCAACCCAGTTGATCGAGAGAGGGTAGCGATACTCACTCTCGGCAAGCAGCCTCGCCCCATACGACGAGAGGCGAAGGATAGCAGGGCCACTAAAGCCCCAATGGGTGATGAGAACCGCCCCCGAGGCCGAGAGTCTGCTCCCTCCGCCAAGTGTCGCTATCGCCCCCTCGACAACACACCCCATAAGGTGGGTGATAGGGTCGTTGGGGATGTTGAGGCTAAAGAGCGATGGGAGTGGGGGAGAGATCGTGAGGTTGAGCCCACCCAGCATCCCGAACCCCTCAAGGCGAGGCGATCCCCCCGTTGTGACAACCACCGAGTCGAAGTCGCGAGCGGTAAGTTTAGGGTCGCTAAACGACAACGAGTAACCACCCTCCTCGATAGGGGTGATCCGCTCCACTCTGTGCGAATGTTTAACCTCTACGCCAAGCTCTCTATTAAGCCTCACAAATGTCTCAATGATCTCCGACGAACGTTGCGAGGCGGGGAATAGACACTCATCCTCCTGTGTCGTAAGGCGAACCCCGTGCCCCTCGAACCACTCCACAGTTGCGTGGTTGTCGAAGATCTTGAAGGCCCGTTTGATCAGCTTATCACCACGTGGATAGGCCTTCGAGAGGTTGCTGATCTGGGCGAAGGTGTTGGTCAAATTACACCTTCCTCCACCCGAGATACCCACCTTTGTGAGGCTCTTGGACGAGGCTTCGAATATCGTCACTTCAGCCTCCGCAGCCCTCTCTTTTATGTTTATTGCAGCGAAGTAACCAGCCGCTCCGCCTCCTATTATTGCTATCTTCATCCTGCAAAGGTACGACATTTACATTTTATAGAGGGAAAAAGTGTGCAGATTCTTAAAAATATAGTGGAAATTTGAGGGAAAATAGTAACTTTGTATGCTGAGCAACTATGCTCAGCAGAATAAAACTAAATCAAATAACTTTATGACAACAAATCAAGTCCTATTAACCCTCGCAGCGGTGGCCATCTCGCCCCTCTGCAGTGAGGCGGTTGCCAAGAAGAGCCAACCACAGAACGTACTTTTCATCCTCGTAGATGATTTGGGGTGGAACGACCTCTCATTTATGGGAAGCGACTATTACGAGTCACCAAACCTCGACAGGTTAGCAGCCTCGGGTGTGGTATTTACCGATGCCTACGCATCGTGCCCCGTCTCGAGCCCCTCACGTGCCTCGATTATGTCGGGTCAATACACCACACGCCACGGAGTCACCGACTGGATCGGAGAGGCCGAGGGTGAGAATTGGAGAAAGCAGAATCGCCATAGCAAGCTACTCCCTGCGACCTACGTATGGGCCATAGACCACGATCTAACCCTAATGCCCGAGCTATTGAAGGAGAATGGATACACAACATTCATAGCAGGAAAGTGGCACTTGGGAGAGGAGGAGACCGATTGGCCCGAGTATCACGGCTTCGACATCAACAAGGGTGGCTACAAGAGCGGATCGCCAAAGGGTGGCTACTTCGCCCCATATGATAACCCACGCTTAGAGGATGGTCCCGATGGTGAGAACCTATCAATGAGGTTGGCCAACGAGACAGTCTCGTTTATCGAGAACCACGTAAAGACAAAGAAGAAGGAGCCATTCTTCGCCTACCTATCGTTCTATGCCGTTCACGGCTCAATCCAAACAACCGAAGAGACGTGGAGGTACTTTAGAGACAAGGCCGAGCGGATGGGAATTGCGGAGCAGGGCTTCGAGGTAGATAGAACCCTCCCCGTGCGTCTCCACCAAGATAACCCAGTATATGCAGGACTCATCAAGCAGATGGACGATGCGGTGGGCCGTGTGATAGATGCGCTCGACAAGATGGGGCTCGACGAGAACACTTTGATCGTCTTTACCAGCGACAATGGTGGCGTTGTCTCGGGAGACTCATTCTCGTCGTCGTTGGCTCCACTTCGTGGCGGTAAGGGTCGTCAGTTCGAGGGTGGAATCCGTGTTCCGCTCATCGTGAAGAGCCCAAAGGCTACGGCGATGAATGGCGAGAAGTGTTCGGTGCCAGTCTATGGAATCGACTACTACCCAACGATTATGGAGTATGCAGGGGTCAAAGTTCCCGAGAGTGTCTCACTCGATGGAGTCGACATCAACCCACTCCTCAATGGTGAGTCGATCGCCGACCGTTCGCTATTTTGGCACTACCCACACTATGGAAATCAGGGTGGCGAGCCCTCATCAATCATCCGCAAGGGGGATTGGAAGTTGATCTACTACCACGAGGATTTGCGTTGCGAGCTATATAACCTCGCGATCGACTTGAGCGAGAATGAGCACCTAAACATCCAATACCCCGACAAGGTGAAGGAGTTGAAGGCGGAGCTATTGGCGTGGTTGGATGAGACCAATGCCCGTATGCCCGTGGCCGACCCAATCTACGATCCCGTTGCTGAGTCAAAGGTGAAGTATAATTGGGCGACTAAGACGTTGCAGCAGAAGGAGAATGAGAGGAAAAAAATGCTCTCTCCAGAGTATAAACCCAACGCAACGTGGTGGGGGTCGAATGTGACTGTTGATTAACTTATTATAAAATGATAACCTCAAACAACACCTACAAGACGATGGGGTTAGCGGCGCTGATATTGCCGCTAACCTCATCACTCTTTGCCCAGAGCGAGAAGAGGCCAAACATCCTAATAATCTTCACCGACGACCAAGGATATGGCGATTTGGGCTGTATGGGCAACACCTGCCACAAAACCCCAGTGTTGGACCAATTAGCGCAGGACGGAACACTCTTCACCGAGTGCTACGCCCAGCACGTGAGTGGAGCCTCGAGGTCGGCCCTCTTGACAGGTCGCTACCCTCTGAGGAGTGGAGGTTTCGATATGCCAGCCTCGGAGACAACCTTTGCCGAGCTGTTGAAGGGGGTAGGTTACGAGACAGCAGCCGTAGGAAAGTGGGATGTGTCGAATAGAAAGCCCATCGAGGGACGAGTGCCAAACGATCAGGGCTTCGACTACTACTACGGAACCTTAGGGGCCAACGATGGCGGTAAGTCTCAGATGTACGACAACCGAGAGATGGACCAGATGGTGACTGATATGAGCCTATTCTCGAAGCTCTACACCGATAAGGCGATAGAGTATTTGGAGAGTGGGCGAGATAAGGATAAGCCATTCTTGTTGTATGTGGCACACACGATGCTGCACTCTCGAGTAGGTGTCTCGGAGGAGTATGTCGGCACCACCCACGGTAGCCTCTATGGCGATGCTCTCTATGAGTTGGACACCGAGATCGGCCGCCTGTTGAGCAAGGTCGACGAGATGGGGTTGCGTGACGATACGGTGATAATCTATATGACCGATAATGGGCCGTGGTGTCAATATCTCTACCGTTCCTACACCGCCAAGTTCTACCAACCAGGCGAGATCTATTGGGGCACCCCAGGTGGGCTACGTGATGGTAAGGGTTCGGCCTACGAGGGTGGCGCAAAGACCCCCTGTATCATCAGCTGGAGGGGTCATATGCCCGAGGGGGTCAAGAAGGATGGCTTGATGGCAACTATCGACTTTATGCCTACATTCGCCTCGTTGTGCGGTTTTGAGCTCCCTTCCGACGTTGTGATTGATGGTGTGGACCAGAGCAAATTCTTCTTCTCGAAGAGCACTAAGAGCGCCCGCAAGAGCTACTGCTATATGCAGGTAGCGATCCCAGGTCAGAATCTGATGTCGGACTTTGTAGCAGTGAGAGATGATAGGTGGAAGCTCTTGATTCCGAACCGCCAACCCGAGGGAAAGCATAGGTTTATGACCGACTTCGGAACAAACGACTATGAGCTATACGACCTACGCAACGACTCTGGCGAGACGACAAACCTAATCGACAAATACCCCAAGGAGGCGGCAAGGCTAAAGGCGTTCTATGAGCAGATGTACAAGAGCTTCGAGCCCGATTATGCTACGCTCTATCCTGCTGCTAATTAATATTTTACATTACTCAGAAACAACCCCTTAGCAGGGGCACCCATCGAGGCCAGAGAGAGATCTTTGGCCTCGATTAGTTTATCGAACTCCTCGGGGGTATACTTCCCACGCCCCACATCGACGAGTGTGCCGACAATAGCCCTGATCATATTCCTCAGGAATCGGTCCGCCTTGATGGTAAATACCATCCGCCCCTCGTCATCCCTCTCCCATCGTGCCTCCCTCACATCGCAGATATTTGTAGCGTTGCCCGACCCCAATTTCGCAAAGGTTGTGAAGTCGGTGTGGTGGAGCAGATACTCCGCCGCTCGGTTCATCGCAACGATCTCCAATTCGCCGCTATATTGCCACGCAGTGTGTTGGGTGAAGGGGTTCTTATGGGTCTCGATTATGTAGGTGTACTCACGCTCCACAGCGTCGAAACGGGCGTGTGCTGTGGGAGCTACTTCGTAGATCTTCTTGATTGATATATCTTTGGGTAACAAGATGTTGAGCTTATAGGTTAGCCACTTCTCGTCGATGGGCTTTTCGTTGTTTTCGTAGTCGAAGTGGGCGACATAAAAAGAGGCGTGAACCCCCGTGTCGGTGCGTCCTGCTCCCGTTATGGGTGTTGTCACTCGAAGTAGTAGCGAGAGGGCCTTTTCGATGCACTCTTGGATGGTCGGTGCATCGGGTTGGCGCTGCCATCCGCAGTATGCTGCGCCGTTGTATCGTAGCTCAATAAAATATCTCATACCTGCAAAGATACTATTTTTTTATTGGGTTATTATGTATTGAGGCTCAAAATTCGTATCTTTGCCAAATTAGGGAGAAAAAATTAAAATAACAATAATAAAAAGTATGAAGGTAGCAATTGTAGGGTATGGAAAGATGGGTCGTGAGATCGAGAAGATTTTGGTTAGTCGTGGACACACCATCTCATTGATCATTGATATAGACAACGCCGCAGATCTAACGGCAGAGAATTTGAAGGGGGTAGATGTGGCGATCGAGTTCACAACGCCTCACACCGCCTATGCCAATTTGAGGAGCTGCATCGAGGCTGGGATCCCCGTGGTTAGTGGAACGACGGGTTGGTTGGATCGCTACGACGAGTTGAAGGCGTTGTGCATTGAGAGGGAGAGCGCTCTTTTCTACGCTTCGAATTATAGTTTGGGTGTAAACCTTATGTTCCGCATCAACAAGCAGTTGGCAGCTCTGATGAACAAGTTCGATGGCTATGGGGTAGAGGTCGAGGAGATCCACCACATCCACAAATTGGATGCGCCAAGTGGCACGGCAATCACCATCGCCGAGGGGTTGATCGAGGAGTTGGATGGCATAGAGGGGTGGGTCAACGACACCACGCCCGAGGCGAAGCAGGTCGAGATCAAGTCGATAAGAGAGGGCGAGGTCCCTGGGACTCACACCGTAACGTATGAGTCCGCAGACGATATTTTGGAGCTAAAGCACACGATCAAGAACCGTAGCACGTTGGCCTATGGGGCGGTGATCGCCTCGGAGTTTTTGTGTGGCAAGGTCGGAGTCTTTTCGATGGATGATATGTTGATGTAGAAACAGCCATAAAGATGATGGAATTGTTAAATAAGGCGAGAGAGTTTTTCGCCAATAAGTGGGTCCGTTTCGGCTCAGCGACGCTGTTATATCTCTTGTGGTTCTGCCTCTGGACAGGTGCGTGGTGGTCTATTGTGGGTGTTGTGGTGATCTACGACATCTATATCTCGGGCCATATCAATCGACTCATCGGTGAGCCTCTGAAGGGGGTGTGTGAGCGTAGCGCCATCGCTCGTTCTGCCTATGAGTGGGTCAATGCTCTGATCTTCGCAACGGTTGTGGCGACCCTTATCCACACCTATGTCTTTCAGCTATATGTGATCCCAACTTCGTCGATGGAGAAGTCTCTGTTGGTGGGTGATTACCTCTATGTGAGCAAGGTAGCCTATGGCCCGAAGATGCCAAATACCCCCATCGCATTCCCATTTGTCCACCACACAATGCCCCTGTCGACCACCGCAAAATCCTTCTCGGAGGCTATTAAGTGGCCATACAATAGGCTGCGAGGTGTGAAGACGATCACAAGAGAGGATGTCGTGGTCTTTAACTTCCCTGCAGGCGACACCGTTCTGTTGGAGAATCAATCGGTGACATATTACGATGTGTTGCGAGGTTATGAGGCGGCCTTCGGCAACGA
The DNA here is from genome assembly GCA_047178625.1 of Rikenellaceae bacterium. Lineage (GTDB taxonomy): Bacteria > Bacteroidota > Bacteroidia > Bacteroidales > Rikenellaceae > Alistipes. The sequence continues at coordinate 30,198 of JBCQTJ010000014.1, read as the reverse complement.
GATCGGCCGCAAGCGATTATTCGAGGATTACACCGTGATAACTCGCCCAGTCGACAAGCGAGAGAACTACATCAAGAGGTTGGTGGCTATGCCAGGCGATTCGATCCGCATCGTCGACACCAAGCTATATGTCAATGGCAGGGAGGAGAACTCGCCCGAGATGAAGCAATATGTCTATCTGGTACGCACCGCAACGCCATTTAGCAATCAGCAACTACGTGATCTAAACATCACCGAGGCGAGCGGCAATGGCTCCATCTATCAGATGCCCCTCACCGAGGCGAGCAGAGCAGGGATCGAGGCGATGGCGAATGTGATCTCGGTGCAGCGATACATAGCCACAGAGCCCAATCCCGATATCTTCCCTCACGACTCTCGTTATGAGTGGACGCAGGATAACTTTGGGCCGCTCTGGATCCCCAAGAAGGGAGAGACCGTTGAGCTAACTTTGGAGAACCTACCAATCTACGAGCGAATAATCTCACTCTATGAGGGTAATGATTTGGAGGTCAAGAATGGCCAAATATATATCAACTCAGAGGTGGCGACCTCTTACACCTTTGCGATGAACTACTACTGGATGATGGGTGACAACCGCCACAACTCGGCAGATTCGAGGTTCTGGGGCTTTGTCCCCGAGGATCACGTCGTCGGCAAGGCCTCGTTTGTCTGGATGTCGTTGGATGCTTTATCGTCGTTCCCTTCGAATATCCGATGGGATAGAGTCTTTAAGAAAATCGAGTAGAGAGATAAGTTAAGTGGAAGATAGTTACCTAACAATAGCAGCGCCCGTAGAGACGTTATACAAGATCAAGAGCAGCAAATTCCTAACCTACGCCTACCCAATCGAGAGCGAGGAGGAGGTAGCGCCGCTCTTGGAGGTGTTGCATAAACGCCACTACGACGCCACCCACCACTGCTATGCGTGGCGATTGGGGGTGAGGGGCGAGCGATTTAGGGCCAACGACGACGGCGAGCCCTCGAGCACGGCAGGGAAGCCGATCTTGGGGCAGATGCTCTCTCGTGAGGTGACGAATTGCTTGATTGTTGTGGTTCGATACTTTGGAGGGACCAAATTGGGGGTCTCGGGGTTGATCGAGGCCTATCGAGATTCGGCCGCTGGGGCGTTGGAGGAGGCCGAGATCATCGAGCTTACGGTCGATGTTGTGGTTAGGGTCTCATTCTCCTATATTGCGATGAATGGGGTGATGAAGGTGATAAAGGATCTCCAACCCAAGATCGGGGAGCAGATCTTCGATAACCTCTGTGTGATGACCCTCTCGATCAGGGAGAGCCAATCAAATATGTTAATCTCGAAGCTCAGCGATGTAGAGGGGGCGAGTGTCGAGGTTATCGAGGAGCAGGAGTAGAGTCTATGGAAGAGAGCAATAAAATCATAATACAAGGGGCGAGGGTTCACAACCTCAAGGGTGTCGATGTGGAGATCCCACACAACAAATTGGTGGTTGTGACGGGGCTGTCGGGGTCGGGAAAGTCGACCTTGGCATTCGACACGATCTTTGCCGAGGGGCAGCGACGCTACGTAGAGTCGTTGTCGGCCTATGCACGCCAATTCTTGGGACGTGTCTCGAAGCCCGATGTCGACCAGATCACGGGCATCGCCCCAGCTATCGCCATCGAGCAGAGGGTGAATAGTCGAAATCCCCGCTCGACCGTTGGAACCACCACCGAAATATACGACTATATGAAGCTGCTCTTTGCGAGGGTGGGGCGGAGCTATTCACCCGTGTCGGGTGAGATGGTGAGCTCCGATTCGGTGGATGATGTGGTCGATTATATCCTCTCGTTGGAGGAGGGGGAGCGTGTGGTTATCACCGCTCCATTGTCTCGAAGTAGCGATATGGGGCTTGTTGAGCCTCTCTTGGAGCTTATGTCGCAGGGACTTCAACGCCTCTATGTCGATGGCGAGATGACCCTTGTCGAGGAGTTTTTGCCCAAGGCGGCTCAGTTGACGGAGCAAAAAAATATAGATGTAGTATTCGATAGGGTAGTTCTTCGACGAGAGAAGGCTGAGGAGCTTAAGGGGCGCTTTGCCGATGCAGTCTCGAGGGCGTATGAGTATAGCGATGGCTATGTTGCCGTTGTGACGGGTGCAAAGGGCGAGACGATCCGCCGCTTCTCCTCATGCTTCGAGCGAGATGGAATCACCTTCGAGGAGCCTTCGGAGCATCTATTCAGCTTCAACAACCCCTTGGGAGCCTGCCCAAAGTGCGAGGGCTACGGAAAGGTCGTGGGCATCGACGAGGAGTTGGTGGTCCCCGATAAGAGCAAGACAATATACGAAAATGCGATAGCGTGTTGGAGAGGCGACACGATGAGGAGGTGGCGAGACCAGTTGGTCAACAACGCCTACCTATTCGACTTCCCGATCCACACTCCATATTACGACCTCACACGAAAGCAACGACAACTGCTATGGAGCGGAAATCAATACTTCGAAGGGCTGAATAGCTTCTTCGACTATCTGGAGTCGGAGCGTCGCAAGATCCAATACCGAGTGATGAAGGCTCGATATACGGGCAAGACGATCTGTTCGGAGTGTGGCGGAAGTAGGTTGCGCAAGGAGGCTCTCTATGTGAGGGTCGGAGGGCGAAATATCGGAGATCTGATAACGATCTCGATCGACGAGCTGATCCACTTCTTCGATACGTTGGAGTTGGATGAATATGACGCTGCTAAGGCTAAAAGGATTATTATAGAGATCCGAAATAGGTTGCAATATATGGTCGATGTGGGGCTGGGATACCTCACCCTCGACCGCCTAAGCTCCACTCTCTCGGGTGGTGAGTCGCAACGCATAAACCTATCGACCTCGTTGGGCAGCAACCTTACGGGATCGCTCTACATCTTGGATGAGCCGAGCATCGGACTCCATCCACGAGATACCCACCGCTTGATTGGGGTGTTGAAGCAGCTGCGAGATATCGGAAATACGGTGATCGTGGTGGAGCACGAGGAGGAGGTGATCCGTGCTGCCGACTACATAGTCGACGTGGGACCCGAGGCGGGATACTTAGGTGGCGAGATTGTATATAGTGGCGATCTGAAGGGGCTGATGAAGTGCCGAAAATCACTCACAGCCGACTACCTCACGGGCCGAAAGGAGATCGAGAGTTCAGAATCGAGGAGGGCTCCGAGCGGAAATATAACCTTGAGAGGGGCGAGAGAGAATAATTTGCGGAGTGTCAATGTCAATATCCCATTGGGGGTGATGAGTTGTATCACGGGAGTTAGCGGCTCGGGAAAGTCGTCGTTGGTGAGGGGTATTTTGTACCCTGCACTTAGGCGAGAGTTCACAGAGTCGGGGTCGAGACCAGGCGATTTTGATGGCTTGGAGGGCGATCTGACGATGCTCTCGGCGGTCGAGATGGTCGATCAGTCGCCTATTGGGCGCTCGTCGAGATCCAACCCAGTCACCTATATCAAGGCCTATGACGAGATCAGAAAGCTATATTCCGATCTCCCATACTCGAGAAACACAGGCCTCTCGGCCTCACACTTCTCGTTCAACATAGCGGGAGGGCGTTGCGAGGAGTGTCAAGGCGAGGGAATCATCAAGGTGAGTATGCAGTTTATGGCCGACGTGGAGTTGGAGTGCGAGAGCTGCAAGGGTAGCCGCTTCAAACCCGAGGTCTTGGCGGCGAAGTATCGTGGTCGCTCGATCTGCGAGGTGTTGGATATGACTGTCGATGCAGCGATCGAGTTCTTTGGCGAGGATAAGAACAACACGTTGGCCCGAAGGGTGGTCGAGCGTTTGTCATATTTGGAGAGCGTAGGTTTGGGATATATCAAGTTGGGACAATCCTCATCGACCCTCTCGGGCGGTGAGGCTCAGCGAGTTAAGTTGGCTTCGTTCTTGGGCAAGGATAGCGCTGGGGCGGTGGCTCGTGATAGGATCCTCTTTATCTTCGATGAGCCGACCACGGGGCTCCATTTCCACGATATAAATAGGTTGTTGAGGGCATTTGCTGCCTTAATCGAGAGGGGTCACACAATCGTTGTTGTCGAGCATAACCTCGATGTAATAAAGTGTGCCGACTATGTGATAGAGCTTGGTCCCGAGGCAGGAGATAGGGGCGGAGAGGTGACATTCGAGGGGTCGCCACAAGATATGATGTTGGCCGAGGGGAGCTATACAGGAAGATACTTAACACTCCGCACAAGAGAGACCCAAAGGACCCCAAAAGATCCAAAAGTCCCAAAAAAATAAAGCAAATGGAGTTTTACACATACGAATTACCAAACGGAATAAGAGGAATCCACCGCCAAACAAGCGGTGCGGTGACTCATTGTGGCCTAATCGTGGGGAGCGGAACCCGAGACGAGAGGGTGGGGGAGTTTGGCTTAGCCCACTTCACCGAACACGGACTATTCAAGGGGACAACCCACCGAAAGGCCTACCAAGTAAATTGCAGGTTAGAGAATTTGGGAGGTGAGCTGAACGCCTACACCACCAAGGAGGATACCACCATCCACGCAACAACCCTAAAGGGTGATTTCCGCAAGGCGGTTGAGCTGATCTCGGATGTAATCTTCAACTCCACCTTCCTCGACCGTGAGATGGAGCGAGAGAAGGAGGTGATCTACGATGAGATCAACACCTACAAAGATTCGCCTGCCGAGATGATCTACGACAACTTCGAGGATATGATCTTCGAGGGGTCGCAGTTGGGTCACAATATCTTGGGTGTGAAGCGAGAGATTAAGCGCTTCAATAGCGAGCGGATCCACTCCTTCACCAAGCGAACCTACACCACCGACCAGATGGTATTCTCGTCGATCGGCCCAGTGAGCATCAAGCGAGTGGAGGGCCTTGCTGCTCAATATTTCGGGGCGGCAGAGCGCTCGACAAGGGATTTTGTCCGAGAGAGCCCTTGCGAGGTTAACCCCTTTACGGTGAGCGAAAACCATAGAACACACCAGACCCACTGCATCATCGGAGGGCGAGCATATAGCATAATGGATCCACGTCGTTTGCCCTTGGCGCTGCTGATAAATATCTTGGGAGGTCCGAGCGCCAATTCGCTGCTCAACCTCTTGGTGAGGGAGAAGCACGGCCTGACCTACAACGTCGAGGCGAGCTACACGCCCTACTCCGATTCGGGGATGGTGACGATCTACTTCGGGTGTGAGAGCGCCAATGCCGAGAGGGTGGTGGAGTTGATATATAGCGTGATCGAGAGGCTTAGGACCGAGGAGCTGACCCCTCGTCAACTCTCGATGGCGAAGCGACAATTCATCGCCCAGCTGGCCATCTCGATGGATAGCAACGAGGGGTATATGTTGGGGGCAGGAAAGAGTTTTCTGCTGCACGGCTCGATCGACACCGTCGAGGAGAGCTATCGTAGGCTATCGGCCATCACAGCGGCGCAGATCAAGGAGGTGGCGTGTGATATTTTGTCGAATCTCTCGACGTTAACGTATAAGTAATTTTTTAAGTGATATGGAGGCATTAGATAGATATATTCTGGACCACTCGACACCCGAGGAGGCGCTGCTGAGTGAGTTGGATCGTGAGACACACCTAAGAGTTGTGCAGCCACGTATGTTGTCGGGCCATATTCAGGGGCGATTGCTGACGATGATGACCCAGATGATGCGCCCAAAGAGGGTCCTCGAGATAGGAACCTTCACAGGCTACTCGGCCCTCTGCATAGCGGCAGGGTTGGAGGAGGGGGCCGAGCTCCACACCGTCGAGGTGGATGATGAGTTGGAGAGCCTCTCATCGTCGTTCTTCGAGCGAAGCGCCCACTCGTCAAAGATCTTTGCCCATATCGGCTCCGCTTTGGAGGTGGCGCCACGTCTGGGGGGGATCTTCGATATGGTCTTTATGGATGGCGATAAGCGAGAGTACCCCGCCTACCTCTCGATGTTGTTGGATGGAGGGCTGCTCAGAAGCAGTTCCATAATCATTGCCGACAATATCCTATGGTCGGGAAAGGTAGTAGAGCCCTTGCAGCGCAACGATCGCCACACAGCTGCTCTCTTGGAATTCAATCGCCAAGTGGTTGAGGATGAGAGGTTGGAGTCGGTGATTATCCCTCTGCGAGATGGCCTAAATCTTATTAGGGTTAGGTAGCAGAGAACAAATTTCACTCTGATAGGAGCGAGAGATAGGGAGCGTAACATCGCTGCCCTTCAATGTCATCTGCTCACGATTCACCCGATCTATGAAGTCGCCATTGACCAGATATGAGCGATGAATCCTCACAAAGTCGTCGCCCAACTCACGCTGCCAATTCGAGATATTTGTGCGATTGCGATAGCTCTCGCCATCCGTAGTGTGGAGGCGCACCTCGGTGTCGCACGACTCGATGTAGAGAATCTCGGCTACCTGCCTCTTTACTCGTTTGCGGTTCGAGACAAACTCAACCACCCTCTGTTCACGATCGGCCTTGCTCTCTTTGAAAAAGCGGCCGATGATGAGCCGATATGGGAGGTAGTAGAGCATAGAGATCATAAATACAAGGATCGGGTTTATCACAATCTCGGGCATAGTGATCTGGTATGAGAGCCTACGAAGTGAGTAGTTGGCGAGGGTGATGAGCAGCAGTTGTAGGATGAATAGTGCGATAACGGCCAGAGGGGCGGTTATGATGTCGATCCTACGTCGGATCTTGAGGCCATCGGTGAGGGTGTGGACCAAGACAAGGGTGGGGAGGTATGTCGAGGCGATAAATAGCGCATCGAGATATGTGTAGCCCAAATCGGAGATTAACAACGCTACGATAAACATCATCGCTATAAAGTATGTCGCAGTAATAATTGGTTTCATAGAGTCTGTATTGAGAGGTAAATATAGCAATATTTTTTCACATTATCCCCCGTTCCAAGCGACAAATCCCCAAACATAGGGTTTCGACACCTCAACATAGGGTTTTAAATTTGGATAGACGATAGATGTTATCTACTTTTGTGAGAGAGAATTTTAACCAATTAAAACCTAAAAACGATGTTAGAACTATTCCTTGGAGGAGGGGTATTGTGGATGACCATCCTAACCCTCGAATTAGTAGGCCTACTATTGGCCGCATTCAAAGCACCCCGATGGGTCGCAAGCCTCGGCACTATTGCGCTTTGTACAGGGTTGTTGAATACCTTTGTCGGACTCTTCAACGTCTTTACAGTTCTACAATTAGCAGGCGACATCTCGCCAACACTCCTCTTCGGAGGGTGCAGATCGACCCTCATCGGAATCATATATGGTATCTCGATCTTCGTGATCTCTCGCATTATCAAGATTATCCACTCGCCTCGGATGTAGTCGAAATTGTGTTATATATGAACACAGTTTGGTGGGAGGAGGTTGATAGGTGGATGAGATTTGGAAGATCGTTTGTAGGGCTTTGACGGGAGCGTACATTGGTACGTGACCAAAAAGTCCTGCAAAGGATCTTTCAAAGCTCGCCACCTTGCAACCTCCGAACGTTGTTCTTAATTTGGGTGGCACTACTCTCGGGATCATACCCATTATAGACCTTTCTGATGGTGTGGGAGTCGTCAAGAAGCACAAATACGGGGACTCCACTAATGTGATAATCGCCCAAAACGCTCTGCTTACCCACCAAGAACGAATACTCAATATTATGGAGTTGAGCATAGTTTTGAAGTGAGTTTGCCCCCTTGCCCCAACTCTCGATCGAGATGATTTGTAGCTCTTTTGAGCTATATTTTTTCTCCATCTCACTGAGCATCGGGATGGCCAACATACAGGGTCCACAACCAATTCCCGTGAAGTTTAGGAGCGTCACTCGACTCTCCACTTTGTTGAGTTCTACCGTCTCACCATTCCACTTTTCGAGGGTGAAGTTGGGGGCTTTCTTCCCTATTAGATCGGTGGTTGTCGCCGCTTTGGCGCTCTTTTTTGCCCCCTTCATCCTAATCTCATAACCCTCGGGGTAGTAATCCTCGATCCTGAGGTCGTCGAGTGAGAGGGTGTTGAACTTCGCATCACCTATAATCTCCTGCTCCGATACATTGGTGCTCATCTCTCGGTAGATCCTCTTTGGGAGGTTTGTCGATTTGTCGAACCAGATCTGGTAGTGTGAGGTGGGGTCGTGTGTTGCCCTCATCGCCTCGGGTAGCTCGGGCATCTGGTAGGCTCGACCGAAGAACTCCACCTGATTGGGTTCGTGGATGGTGAGGCTTAGGTGATAGATATCCTCACTCTCGCTTACGCTCCACTCTATGCTGTCGGTGGTTGTGAGCGTGTAATCTACGATGCTTCTGGCGTAGAAGAAAAATGGCGAGGTCATCGGCCGAAAGGGTAGATTGCGTGTGGTGAAATCATCTAAAAGAATCCCCTTGTGCTCGTGGTATGATGTGGCGTGAATCTCCCCATCGTAGGCCGATAGGAACTCCTTCGAGTCACCCTTTATCGACATCTTTACCCAGCTCACCCCGATGGTCGTGTCGCTCGGGTTTTCGTATGATTTAACCTCTCGGGTGTACCATTGTTTATAGAGGGTGTCTTCTGGAGAGTATGCTGTGCTGTTGACTCTATACTCTGCCGTTTTGATCCGCTCCAGCTCCGATAGAGCCTCTCTAAGTAGAACCTCCTCGCGAGGAGGTTGAGTGCAGGCCGCTATTGCGAGGCAGATAGCGAGTAGGGGGCATTGTAGTAGTCTCATAGTGTGGTTTTTTGTGGTTTACACAAAGGTATGACAAAATAACCACTTATGCAACTATTAAGTGTAGTTATAAACAGAAAAGAGGTTCTACCCAGTAATATAACAATGTCCAGACTATAAATCGGAGGCATTTACCCACCAAAAGATATATAGCGCTCATCTTGAAGTTGATGCGATAGAATCCCAGCGCCACCGCAAGGATGTCGCCTATGAAGGGGAGCCAGCTCATCAGCGCTACCAGTTCGCCCCATTTTTCGACCAATTTGCGTTGTGCCTCCAACCGTTTTCGTTTGACTCCGAAGTATCGCTCCATCCAATCCCACCGTCCGAGGTAGCCCACATAATAGCAGCTCAGTCCTCCGATCCAATTGCCTAAGGTAGCGCACGTTATCGCAATCACAGGGTCGGTTGTGGAGCGTGTGAGTAGGGCCAAAAGGACCACCTCGGAGCTCATCGGGATCACCGACGCTCCGATCACGGCGCTAATAAATAGCCCTAAATAGCCCCAATCTGCTAACCATTCCATAATTGCTTCCATCGCCTACTTCTCTTCGCAACAACCGTGCGAGATAGGCGTTTATACATTAATTGCAAAACTTTGTTTTGCTCAATATTGAGATCGTTGATAGGTGGATGAAATTTGAAAGATGGCATAGAGTGGGCTGAAGGGAGCATACTAAAGTATGTGACCGAAGCACGCTCTATGTTATCTTTTAAATTTCGCCGCCTTGCAATGATCTTAAAATGGGAGTTCGTCGGGATCCTCCTCAGGTGGAGTTATCGGAGAAATCGGTTTTGCAGCCACCGCACGTCGAGGATACAACTCCTCCTTGCGCTCCTCGATCGCCTTGGGGAGCGAGTATCCCTCGATTCCCCCCTCGATGAGAGTGATCGTGTGGGCTACAATATCGGTTGTGCGATGTTGCCTCCCCTTGTTATCCTCCCAATCTCGAGTGCGCAGTGCCCCCTCCAAATCGACCGCCATCCCCACTCTGATCTCCTTGTCGGCAAGGTCGGCACATTTACCCCACAACACAACGGTGTGCCACTCCGTATGCTCCAGAGTGCGCCCATCCTTTCGCCTCGTCACCCTCTCGGTGGTGGCTATGCGGAGGCGAGCTACCTTGCCCTCCTCCGTTGCCCTTATGAATGGGTCGTCGGCTACAAATCCTCTCAGTCTAACTTGGTTTAGCATAGTGGGTTACATCGTCTCGATTAGTTTTGTGAAGAGGGTCGACATCCTCCCCGAGGCTTTGGCTCCTTGGAGCTGAACATCCTCGTGGTCGCCCAAATCGTCGCTTAGTCCGCAGTTGGTGATTACCGACACACCAAAGACTCTGATCGAGCAGTGGCGAGCCACAATAACCTCGGGCACGGTCGACATTCCGACCGCATCGCCACCGATGATCTTGAAGTACTTATACTCCGCCTGAGTCTCGAATGTTGGCCCTGTGCCGCCAACATATACTCCATATTGGAGCTTGATACCCTCCGCCGCTCCGATCGCTGTGGCACGTGCGATGAGCTCGTGGTTGTAGCAGTCGTGCATATCGGGGAAGCGAGGTCCAAACTCCGCCATATTGGGCCCTACGAGGGGGTTAGGCATAAGGTTGATATGGTCGGTGATGAGCATCAGATCGCCCACCTGAAATGAGGTGTTGACACCCCCTGCCGCATTCGAGACCAAGAGGGTGTGGATGCCGAGTAGCTTCATAACCCTCACTGGCAGAGTCACCTCCTTCATCGAATACCCCTCGTAGAAGTGGAATCGCCCCTGCATCGCAACGACCTTTTTACCTGCGACATAACCCATAATTAGGCGGCCCGAGTGCCCCTCGACAGTCGAGACGGGGAAGCCCTCGATCTCACTATATTCGATTGTGTAGTGAACATCTATCGCCTCAACAAAATTTCCCAATCCCGATCCTAAGATAACACCTACTTCGGGTCCAAACCCGTTGGTACGAGCAGTGATATCTGCTGCAATACTCTTAATTTTCTCCAACATAACTATCTATTTTTTTTAGTAATTCACTCTCCTCCCCACGGATGAAACGCATCTTAATGGGGGTATAATATAGCCTCTCCTTGATCTTCGAGTCGATCTCTTTTATGAGTAGGAACTTCACGCTATCCTTTTCGGTGGTGATGATCACCGCCTTGGGGTGGCGTGTTAGCACCTCGCTTAGCCGCTCTGTGTCTTGGGGCGTGTAGCGGTGGTGGTCGCCATAGATTAGCTCCTCGACAACCCTATATCGTGAGTGTAGCATCTCGACGAAGGGTTTGGGGTTTGCTATCCCCGAGAGGGCTATCACCTCGGCTCCATCGGCTAAGCTCTCGCAAGCCTCGGGGAGTGCTCCTCGTGGGTCGAGGGTCTCGATCTGGGTGAAGTATATGGTTTGGCCCTCTCTGCAAAGTAGCGACCTCTCTATCCTCTCCATCTCCTCGTCGCCCATTGAGTCTGGGCATTTGGTCACTATGAAGATGTCAGCCCTCTTGAGCGATGAGGTCGTGTCACGAAGTGATCCCGAGGGCAGAGGCATATCCCTATCTATTGGGCGTGTAGCGTCGACCATAATGATGTTGGCCCGAGGGGTGATGTGGCGATGTTGGAATCCATCATCCATCACAATCACCTCCACATCGGGGTGCTCACTTAATATTCTACGCACCCCCTCCACTCGCCTCTCGCAGACCACGACAACAGCGTCGTGAAACTTTCGCTTCATCTGCAACGGCTCGTCGCCCACCATCAGGTAGTTGTCGAAGGAGCAGACCTCGACATAACCTCGGTTCTTGCGGCCATAGCCTCTCGATAGGAGGGCTACATTTCGTCCCGAGCCGATGAGGTGGCTAAGTAGCAGTTCGCTCATTGGGCTCTTTCCAGTCCCTCCGACGGTGATATTCCCAACGCAGATAATGGGCGTTGTAAAGCGCTCACTCTTGAGAAAAGAGTGGTCGAAAAGGTAGTGTCGGAGCTTGACGACAGCTAAATAGAGGTATGAGATGGGTGCTAAGGCTACTCGTTTTATCATCTCGTAAAGATATGAAAATATATTTGGATTACAAACGACAAAAAAAAATACTCCCAAATTTCAAATTTCAAATTTTTTGTTATACATTTGTAGGTCTGGGTGATAACACTCACGAAGAATATGAAAAAGGTCTCGAAAATAATATCGCTACTATGGCTCTCGCTACTCGTTGTGGGTTGTGGGTCGCAGGACCACGCACCTTCCGATGAGGTCGCTACCGTTGAGGAGAGTGTGGTGAGGGAACTCTATGGCGTGAATATCGAGGGCTACCAGCTCCAAGAGTCTGCTGTGCAGATGGGCGAGACGATGGGTGATATTATGATTGCGAATGGCTGCACGGCTGGCGATGTCGACCGAGCAGATCGTGCCTCTCGTGAGATCTTTCCCCTCCGTAATATGAGGGTGGGCGACAAATACACCCTATTCTTTGGCCAAGATTCACTCTCGAATCGTCGATTGTCATATATCGCCTATGAGCGAGATCGCCAACGATATGTCCTCTTTAATATGACAAAAGTGGGTAGGGTCGAGGTGACTCTCGGTGAGAAGGCTGCCAAGAGCGTTATTCAGCGTAGGGTGATAAAGATCGAGTCGTCGTTGTGGATGGCGATCAATAAGCAGGGGATCCCCGTGGCGGTGGGTGACGAGTTGGAGCACATCTATCAGTGGAGCCTCGACTTCTTCAACATTCAGGGGGGAGATAGCTTCACGGTTCTCTATGAGGAGCGCTTTGTCGACGACTCCTTGTCGCTGGGTATGCACCGAATGGTCGGCTCTAAGTTCTATGATGGTAAGCAGTCACTCTACGCCATCGCCTTTAAGCAGGATGATATAGTTGAGTTTTGGGATGAGCAGGGAGGTAGTAGGCGTATGCATCTGCTAAAGAGCCCATTGCGCTATACGAAGGTGGCCTCACGCCATAGCAACGCTCGCCCTTCAGCGCCCCAGAGGTCGGCAGGTGAGGGGCTGCGGGTCAGCTATGATGCCCCCTCGGGATCGCCAGTCTACTCGGTGGCCGATGGTGTTGTGAAGAGCATTGGCAGTGGTGGAGAGGATGGGAATGTGATAATCATAACTCACGACAATAATATCGAGTCGGGATATCATCACCTCGGTCGCTTTGCAAGGGGTATCGACTCGGGAGATAGAATCAGACAGGGTGAGTTGGTAGGATATGTCGGCTCGTCGGGTGATACGAGAACGCCCCACCTCGACTACCGCCTATGGGTAGGTGGTGAGTTGGTCGACCCCTTAAGTGTGGAGTCGAAGCCAATGAGAACGATCAAGGAGAGCAACCAAGAGGCATTTAAGAGAGTGAGAGACGAGGTTGTCTCGAAGTTGGATGCTCAGTGATGAGTTAGTGTAGAGTGTAGATCGTAGAGAGATATAATCCAGTGATAGATAGCAAAATAGTAAAATTCATAGGTCGGCATCACGTCATGACCCTCGCCACCGTCGATAGGGACGGTGCCCCATATTGTTCCAATGCCTTTTATAGCTACGACCCCGACAGAGAGGTGATAATCTTCACTTCGGGGCTCGAAACGGCCCACGCCTCACATATGGAGATGAGCCCAAAGGTGGCACTATCCATAGTCTTAGAGACCAAGATAGTGGGCAAGATCCAAGGGTTGCAGATCACTGGGCGAGTCGAGAGGGGCGACGAGAGGGATCGTGAGTCATACATCAAGGCCTTCCCCTATGCGGCGGTGGCTCCGTTGACTCTGTGGCGTGTCGAGATGGATTTTGTGAAGTTGACAGATAATAGATTAGGTTTCGGAAAGAAGTTGATATGGAGGAGAGAATAGAGCCTAAAGTGGGCGTAGTGATAGTTGCAGGCGGAAGTGGCCTCAGGGTCGGGGGAAGTACCCCCAAGCAGTTCCAATTTTTGGGACAGCTCCCCATCTTGGGCCATACCATCGGGGCCTTTGCCTCGGCTCTGCCACGGGCTGAGTTGGTGGTTGTCTTGGCCGAAGATAGGGTCGACTATTGGCGAAATCTATCCTCTCGATTCGATATTGCAAAACACAAGGTTGTCGTTGGTGGCTCTGAGAGGTTCTACTCGGTCCTTGCGGGGATCAATGCCCTCGGCGAGGATGTCGATATTATCGCTGTGCAGGATGGCGCTCGTCCTCTTGGTAGCGAGGCGATGATTCGTCGATGTGTGGAGTGTGCCATCTCCAATGGGTCGGCTATCCCAGTCACGGAGGTGAGTGATTCGCTGCGTGAAGTGAGCGACGATGGGGTAGGCTCTCGGGCCCTCATTCGTTCAAAGATCAGAGCTGTTCAGACCCCTCAAATATTTGATGCTGTGATTCTTAGGCGAGCCTACCGACAGAGCTACGATAGCGCCTTTACCGACGACGCTTCGGTGGTTGAGCAGCTGGGCGAGAGGGTCTATCTATGTGAGGGGGAGCGACGTAACATCAAGATCACCACACGCGAGGATATCGCCCTTGCGCAACAAATAATCGAGGGCGATGGCGAGTAGACTCTACGAATATAAGCTCGATCAGCAGACCATTTGGTGGACAGCGATACACATCGTTGCCATCATCTTTGGCGGCATTGCGATATTTGGACTCTATCTCGGTGGGCTCTTTTCGGCGTGGTTCTGCCTCTTTGTCTTGGCCTTTGTGTTGCTTATGGTGCTCTCTATTCCTCGAACTATATCGTTAACTGATAGGCGTTTAACCATAAACTCGGTGCTCGATGTCACCTCGATCGAGATCAAAGATATCGTCTCGGCAAAGAAGGTCTCTCCACGCAAGATTCGTTGGATCTTCCCGATCTTTGCAAGTTGTGGTTTCTTTGGCCACTATGGCTACTTCTTCGACTTTCGAAGCCGTAGAGTCTTGGCCATCTATATCACCCATTGGCGCTACTTGATCGAGATCGTCGACAAGGATGATAACTACTACTATATCTCGTCGCACCAACGAGATGAGTTGATCGAGGAGCTCAGTATCAAGGCTTTAGCCGTTACAGCTTAATGTCGTAGATCTGAATTATACCAGCCAAATGGCCCTCGTTGTCGACCGCCAAGATCGAATTGACCTTGTGGCGAGTCATCAGCTTTTCGGCCTTGATGAGTTTGGCGCTGGTGGGAATACACTTCGGATTTGAACTATAAATATCACGTGCCGTGAGCGAGAAGAAATCTGTCTCACGAGACTCCATCGCACGACGAATATCACCATCTGTCACCACACCCTCAATCTTGTCGTCTGTGCAGACCACCACCATCCCAAAGCCGCAGCGGCTAATGGTGTGGATCATATCCTTAGCCGAACAATCAAACGATACAACGGGGAGGTTATCGCTACGCATCACATTCCCAACGGTCATCAACAACCTACGCCCCAAGCTACCCCCAGGGTGGAGGCGTGCGAAGTCGGTGCTTGTGAATTTGCGACACTTCATAAGTGCCACCGCTATGGCATCACCCATCGCCATCTGGGCGGTGGTCGATGTTGTCGGTGCGAGGTTGAGGATGCAGGCCTCGTGCTCGACCGAGATATTTATATGTATATCGGCATTTTTTGCCAATGTAGACTCCACATTTCCGCTCATCGCAATCAACGTGTTGCCATTCGATTGGATGAATGGGATCAACTTCAACACCTCGTCGCTCTCGCCCGAGTATGAGGTTGCGATGATGATATCATCCTTCGATATCATTCCCAAATCGCCGTGAAAAGCCTCTGCAGGGTGGAGGAAGAAGCTCGGTGTACCTGTCGAGGCGAGGGTGGCGGCGAGCTTTTGGGATACCAATCCCGACTTGCCCATTCCCGTCATTATCACCTTGCCACTGCTGGCCAAAATCGCCTCTACCGCCTCTACGAACTCGTCGCCTACTCGGCTCTCGATATCACGTAGGGCGTCGGCCTCGGTGCGAATTGTCTCACGACCAAGTGCTATGATCTTCTCTCGGCTGCTCTTTGTCATCTCTTGTAAGTTTTATCTGATTAGCTGCTCGACGAGAGTCTCCAAATCGCTCAAATGTAACATATTAGCTGCATCGCTCATACCTCTGTCTGGGTCGGGGTGCACCTCCAAGAAGTAACCATTCGCCCCAAAGGCCTTGGCCGCCAAAGCCATCTGAGGGACAAATTCACGGTTGCCGCTGGTCTTGCCGCCTCCCCCCCCTGGTCGCTGAACCGAGTGGGTGCAATCCATCACAACCGTAGGGCTGATCTTCAACATATCGGGGATGTTGCGGAAGTCTACCACTAAGTTATTGTAACCAAACATATTACCTCGCTCGGTGAGCCACACCTCCTCGGCTCCCGACTCCACCGCCTTTTGGTAGGGATACAACATATCCTCGCCCGAGAGGAACTGCGCCTTCTTGATATTTACGACCTTGCCCGTCTGGGCCGCCGCAACCAATAGGTCGGTCTGGCGGCAGAGGAATGCAGGGATCTGAATCACATCGACAACCTCTCCGATCGCCTTGGCTTGAGTCGATTCATGGATGTCGGTGAGGAGTTTTAATCCCCATTTCGACCTCACATCATCCAACATCTGGAGCCCTTTGTCGATACCTGGGCCACGGAACGCTGAGAGCGATGTCCTGTTCGCCTTGTCGAATGAAGCCTTGAAAATGATCTCGGTGCCCAACCTCTTGTTGATCTCGACCAACTTCGCTGCAACCTCGTCTAACAACTCTGCCGACTCGATCACGCAGGGACCTGCAACTATCTTAATATCTCTCATTTTGAATCTGTTTTTACTTCAAATTATGCGCCGCCAAGAGGGACTCAGCCTCCGCCAAATCCTCGGGTGTGTCGATGCCGATCGTCTGCTGGTCGGTTATGCCCACTCCGATTTTGTAGCCATTCTCGATCCATCGAAGCTGCTCCAACGACTCGGCTAACTCCAACGAAGAGCAGGGTAGCGATGTCACCGCCCTCAGCGCCTCGACCCTAAAGCCATACATCCCGATGTGGCGATAGAAGGTGTGGTTTTTTAGCCACTCACCTCGCTCCACCCCCCTCAGGTAGGGGATCACCGAGCGAGAGAAGTAGAGCGCCCTCATCTCCTTGTCGATCACAACCTTCGGAGAGTTGGGGTTCTCCAACGCCTCCACGCCGTCCTCCGCCTCGAAGGGCTTTACCAAGGTGGCGATGTCAATCTCGCTGCTTCGCTCGAAACACTCCACAAGCGAGAGGATCTGCTCACGGGCGATGAATGGCTCGTCGCCCTGTACATTTATCACCACGTCGAACTCGCCACTCTCCGCAGCGACTTTTGTGTAGGCCTCATAGCAGCGATCTGTGCCGCTCTTGTGGCTCTTAGAAGTCATTACAACTCGGCCACCAAAACCCCTCACAGCGTCGTAGATACGCTCGTCGTCAGTCGCTACAACTACCTCACCGACCGCCAACGAGACCTGTCGATAGACCCTCTCGATCACCATCACACCCCCCAACATTGCCAATGGCTTAGCTGGGAAGCGAGTCGATGCGTACCTTGCTGGTATGATTGCTAACACTCTCATATCTAACTCTTTTATTTTTCAAGTGCCAACTCCAACACCTCCATATTACTGCGGACGTAGTGGAACGTGAGACCCTCAACATAATCGCCTTTCACCTCGCTGATATCCTTTCGGTTATCCTCCGACAAGATGATCGTTGTGATTCCAGCTCTCTTAGCCGCCAAGATCTTCTCCTTGACACCGCCAACTGGGGTGACACGTCCTCTGAGGGTTGTCTCGCCCGTCATTGCTATGCGCTCCTTGACCTTGCGACCCGTGTAGGTCGAGACGATAGATGTCACCATCGTGATACCTGCCGAGGGGCCATCCTTGGGGACTGCTCCGTCGGGCACGTGGATATTTAGGTTGTGGCTCTCGAACATCTTTGGGTCGATTCCCAACGCCTCGTGGTTCGACTTAACCCACTCGTAGGCCACCGTAGCCGACTCCTTCATAACCGTGCCTAAGTTTCCAGTGAGAGATATCATCCCCTTGCCAGGCGAGAGGATCGACTCGATGTAGAGGATGTCGCCCCCCACCTCGGTCCACGCCAAACCTGTCACCACGCCCGTGATTCCTGCTATGTTATACTCCTCGTTTAGGTAGCGAGGTACCCCCAAAATCTTCTCGATATCCTTGGCAGTGAGTGAGCTGTTATACTCCTCATCGAAGGCGATCTGTTTAGCTCGTGTGCGGGCGATCTTGGCCAACATCTTGTCGAGTGTTCTCACTCCTGCCTCACGAGTGTAATCTGTGATTATCTTGGTGTAGAGCTCGTCGCTCTCTATTCTTAGCTTCTCGACATCGACTCCGTGTGCCTCACACTGCTTTTTGAGCAGGTGGCGAGAGGCGATGTTGATCTTCTCCTCCATCAAATATCCTGCGATGTTTATCATCTCCATCCTATCTCTCAACGCTGGGTTGATATTGCCAATGTTGTTGGCGGTGGCGATAAACAACACATTCGAGAGGTCATACTCCACATCGAGGTAGTTATCGTGGAATGTTGTGTTCTGCTCGGGGTCCAACACCTCCAACAGAGCGCTCGATGGGTCGCCGTGGTTGCTCACCACCACCTTGTCGATCTCGTCGAGGATGATCACTGGGTTCGACGATGCGCACCTCTTGATTGTCTGGATGATGCGACCTGGCATCGCTCCGATATATGTTCTTCTATGTCCTCTGATCTCCGACTCGTCGTGTAGACCTCCCAACGAGATGCGTCCGAACTTACGATCCAAGGCCTTGGCTACCGACTTTCCCAACGATGTCTTACCAACTCCTGGGGCGCCATACAAGCAGATGATTGGCGATTTGAGATCACCCTTTAGCTTAATCACCGCTAAGTGCTCCAAGATCCTCTCCTTCACCTCATCGAGGCCATAGTGGTCGGCATCGAGCGCCTCACGGGCTATGTTGAGGTCGAGGTTATCTTTTGTTGTCTCGCCCCACGGAAGATCCAACATCAGCTGCAAGTAGTTCATCTGAACCGAATACTCCGCCACCATAGGGTTCAACCTCTCGATCTTGGCCAACTCCTTAAAGAAGATCTCTGCCACCTCGTCGGGGAAGTTCTTCTCGGCGGCACGCTCCCTCAGAGCCTCGATCTCCGAGTCGGCACCATCGCCCAACTCCTCCTGAATCGTGCGTAGCTGCTGTTGGAGGTAGTAATCCCTCTGTTGCTGGTCGATCTCGCTCTTGACCTTATTCTGGATATCCTTCTTTAGCTCTGCGAGCTGCTGCTCACGGATCAAAATTCCGAGTAGTGCCTTAGCCCTCTTGCTCAACCCTACACACTCCAACATCATCTGTCGATCCTCATCGCTGAAGTCGAAGTTCGAGCAGATGAAGTTCACCATACCCCTCTTGGAGTCGATATTCTTGATGGCGAAGCCAGCCTCTTTGGGCATCGACGACGAACTCTTGATGATCGAGAGGGCGATGTCACGCACCGAATCTACGACCGCCTCAAAGAGCGCCTCATCCTCCGCCTCGTCGTTGTCGGGGGCGGGTGTAACACACCCCATCATATATGGTTCGGTTGAGGTAAACTCAGTCACCTCAACCTTCTCGATACCATTAAGTATCACTGTTAGAGTGCCATTGGGCATCTCCAATATCTTGACAATGCGTGCCACCGTTCCGATCCGATACATATCCTCGGGCTTCGGGTCGTCCGCTTCGCTGTTGCTCTGTAACACTGCGGCCAACAACCCCTCTCGTTCGTTGACCTCTCTCACCAACTTGATGCTCTTGTCTCGCCCCACGGTGATCGGAGTGATCGACCCAGGGAAGAGAACCGATGATCTCAGGGTCAGGATCGGGAGGATATCGGGTATCTCCACTCTCTCCGTTAGATCATCGTCCGTAGCTATTATTGGCATTATCTTCTTGTCGTCGCCAAAGATATCGGGCAACATTCCAAGATCATCTATCTCAAAACTCTTCTTCTTACTCATCTTTTAAAACCTCTTAATTTTTTTTGTAACTCTCTCACTCATTTCACTCACATTCTCACCTCAAAAACTTCCATCTCAAAAACTTCACCGTTTTCATCGAGCGGCGGTTACTCCTCCTCGATATAGACGCTAAATAGGAGTGGTGTGTAGGGTGGGATTTCGGTTGTGGTGCTCGTTCCCGACACTCCCTCATAGGAGTAGGCATAGAGCGATGGGGTGATAAATGTCGACCACTCTCCATACCTTAGATCTTGGACGGCAAAGAACCACGCATCAATATAACTTGTGGCGCTGGCGTCACACTGATAGTAGATATATGTGTTGCCTCCTGTTTGATCGGCAAAGGCCAACTCTGCCACCTCATCTATGTTGGTGTCGATGATAAATCCATCGAGTGTGCGGGCGATATACCAGATCTTGACATACTCATCCGTTGCGATGATGTCACCCTCGTCGTTGTCACCCTCGCCAAACTCCTCGACCACCGCATCGGCAATGTCGCTCTGCAACTGCTCGAAGTAGGTTGTGTTGGGTGACTCGATGGTTACGTATGGGAGATACGAGTAGTTATACTGCTCGATATAGTTATATTTTGTGTATGGGGTGTAGCTTGTGTCGTAGTAGATATAGATCTTGGTCTCCGAGTCGTCGTAGTCGTAGTAGCTCTCGACATCATCATCCTCGTCATAGTCGAGATCATCCTCGTCGATGCGGTAGCTCACCCTTGTCCAGTTGTCGAGAGTGTTCATCTCCATAAACTCGTAGACCTTGCTAACCTCCCAATCCCATCCATTCTCGAATGTCTCGATCACCTCGATCTCGCTCACCATAAACTCCGCTGAGCCTATCGAGTTCTGTCCTGCGTAACCATACGTTCCGTTGGCCACACCTTGGATCTGAGATGGTACATAGACTTTGAAGTGGTCGTTGGCGTAGATTCCTGTCGACTTGCCATCCATCTTAATATCGGTATATTGGAACAACATATCGAGGTAGTCTGCTGTCGTATCCTCGTCCGTTGTGACAAACTGCATCACTGGGGCATATCGAGTTCGATAGGTGAATGTTCCCAACTGGCGAGCAATATCTTGGTCACGGTTGTTGCAGATCTCGCCGTGCAGATTCTTCGAGAGGATGTTGTAGCGCACCCAACCATCGGTGAATGAGTTCGATGAGATACCCGTACTGTTCGACATATCAATCTCCTCGATGTAGAAGCCATCGGTTTGGCGATATGCGTTGGGGTAGAAGTTGGCCATAATGCTATCTAAGGCTTGTAGCTCAACATCGTCGAAGTCGTTATCCAACGCATTGTGGTCGGTTGTGCAGGCTGTGTGTAGGATTGTCGCCGCTACGAGAGCTATAACGCTCCACTTAAAGCCCCTCTTTATATCTACTCTATTTTTCATCTATTCTCTTAAATTTCTTCACTATTCTTTTTTCCATTACTCGACACTATCAATTGTGCATCGAAACCTCATTGCCGACTCCTTGTCGATGGTGCCAAATATAACACTTCCGTAGGCCATATTGAAGGTCGTGTAGATCTCCACCTCGTCGCCCTCTCGGCAGCCGATGAGCAGACCATCAATCCCACTCAAGAGCTCTCCGCCCCCTGCAACGACCGCCAATGGCGTGAAGTCCCAATACTCGGTGTTGAGCCCCGCCTCCTCGTATCGGAGCTCGTCGGTGGGCTTGTTCGAGAGGATCGGTATTTCGTCGTCGCCTATCTCGCTACTTCCGTCAAACGTATAGAGGTCGAACGTTATTGTAATTCGACTCCCATCTACAACCTCGCTCATCGACTCTCGCTCCGAGTTGTAAAAGTCGGCTATATAACGATAGGCATAGGTGCCGTAGACCGAGTAAAACGGAGGGTCATCATCGAGCGACGACGAAACATCGGCCTCAGCTATAAGCAGGGGCGAGTGTACCGTCTCGAGGTAAATGATAATATCATCCCTCTGCTCGATATTCTCCTCAGAGGAGCCTTCGCAACTACACAGCAATAGAGCCGTGATGGCTGCTCCAACAGATATTTTCTTTAATAGCTCTCTCATTATCGCACAAAGGTAACAAATTAGGGTGACAATTGAAAATCAACCTATGAATAATTTCATTTTTCTCTCTCTACAACCATTGCAAAACGCAAGTTTTGCTCCGCTTTTTAAGATCGTTGATAGGTGGATGAAATTTTAAAGATGGCGTATGGGGCTCTGAAAGGAGCATACTAACGTATGTGACTGAAGAGTCCTATACGTTATCTTTGAAATTTCGCCGCCTTGCAACGGTCGCTCTCTACAATCTCTTCAACGAGCTACGTATAATCTCCTCGACACTGCTCATAGGTGAGTTTTTAACCTCGTCGCCAACAATTTTCTGGCAAGCGGCCTTCGAGAATCCCAACATCACCAACGCCTCAATCGCCTCGTTCTGGGTGGTGTTTTGGCTCGATACCTTTGTCGTCTCTGTGATGATGGCGCCATCGTCGTCTCCCACCGAGATTATCTTGCCGCTCAGATCTACAATGATCTTCTGGGCGGTCTTGAGTCCCAATCCCTTGACACACTTCAAAAGGGCGGCATTCTCGGTGCTGATTATGCTCTTTAGCTCGTTAGGTGAGTATGTAGAGAGCACCATTCGTGCCGTGTTTCCTCCCACTCCCGAGACACTAATCAACATCTTGAATAGCTCTCTCTCGACTTTCGACGAGAATCCATAGAGGATCTGGGCATCTTCACGGACAATATAGTGGAGGAAGAGTTTGGTCTCGCTACCCGTCATAGACTCGATCTGGGAGAAGGTGTGGAGCGATATATTGACCATATAACCCATCCCTGCCGCCTCGACGACTGCGTAGGTGGGTGTCACCTCGCTCAATTTGCCTGAGATATATTCGTACATAATTTTTTTAACTTTTTGTTGTTGAGCTACAAAAGTAAAGAAATTTTTCTATCTTTGTCCCACGAACTATTTAAATTTAATGATAAACGTTATGAAAAAGGTATTTATTGCGGCAGCTTTTGCTTTTGCGATCTGCTCGTGCGCAAATAACGAGGGCACAACCACCACAGCAGAGAGTGTAGCTGCCCCCTCATCTACGGCTCTCACTTTGGCCTATGTCAATATGGATCGAGTGTTGCTCGAGAGTGAGCTATTCGCAAACGAGGGCGTTCAACTTCAGAAGCGCACCGAGGCGATCCAGCGAGATCTATCTCAGAAGGAGCAGGCTCTCCAGAGCGAGGCGCAGCAGCTTCAACAGAAGTATCAGAAGGGGCTAATCACCTCGACAAATGCACAGAAGGAGCAGCAGGCTATCGAGAGCCGTGCTCAGACATTCCAAGCATCGGCTCAGACGCAGATCAAGGAGCTCGACGAGGAGAGCACAGTTCTCTCGAACCGTACTCAGAAGCTCTTCCGTGAGGCAGTTGAGAATGTCAATGCTGGGGGTAAATATAGTATGATCGTAAATTCATCGGCACTTATTGATGCCGATACTACACTCGATATCTCGACGGTTGTTCTCGACGAGGTGAATAGGTTGTATAGGGCCGAGAGCAAGAAGTAGGATCCCTTTAAAAAATAAGCTCCAGAGCGCCAATTTGGTGAACTATGTTATGTTCCCAGATTGGCGCTCTTGTTTGCAAATATTTCTAAAGAAACTCTTGTATTTCAAAAAAAAAGTAGTACATTTGCCCCAGTTAATGGTGTGACGGGTCGAGGCTTTCGATCTGTCGATAATAGGGAATCCAGTTAAAATCTGGAGCTATACCCGTAGCTGTAAGTCCATTTGTAATTTATGCCCAGAGGAAATCTTTGCCACTGTCGAGAGTGCTCGATGGGAAGGCTCCTCGGGGAGGATGAGCCAGAAAACCTGCCATTGATATGGTTTAATTTACCAACCTCGGGGGATAGGTTGTTAATGGCACTTTTTTAATGGACTTTTTTATTCGTAGATCCATCCTATTGTTTGCCGTTTTTGGAGTTGTATTCAACGTTACAGCTTCCGAGGAGGGCGGTCAGGATGATGAGCAGTTCGACATCGAGTCGATCTCTGTTACGACCTCTGCTTCGCAACCTGTTGTGAGGGAGAGCGCCCCTGTGCAGAGTGTTGGCAAAGGGAAGATCGAGGCTCTGGGATGGGATCAACTCGATGAGGCTATTCGTAGCTTCTCGGGGGTCAATATCACCGATTATGGCGGCTTGGGAGGGGTCAAAACTGTCTCGGTGCGTAGCCTCGGGGCCCACCACACGGCGGTGAGCTACGATGGTGTCGTGGTCTCGAATGCTCAGGGAGGACAGATCGACTTAGGGCTCTTTTCGCTCGATAACGTCGACGAGGTGACACTTACAATTGGGCAGAGCGACGAGATCTTCCAGTCGGCACGAAGCTTCGAGTCGTCGGGTGTTATCAATATCCGAAGTTCGGCCCCCCAATTCATAGATCAGAGGATCAAGGCAGGGGTCAAGATGGAGGTGGGCTCTTTCGAATTTTATAACCCAACGCTCGATTTGGCGCTCAAAATCAGCGAGCGATGGTCGGCCTCGATGAGTGCCGATTGGACCCTCTGCGATGGGGACTATCCATTCACCTTGACAAATGTCCTCACGGTGAGCGAGGAGATTCGCAACAATAGTGATGTCAACACCTTAAGAGCGGAGCTAAATATCTTTGGCGAGGTGGGCAGGCGAGGAGGTAAAATCCAGATCAAGGGGAGCTATTACGACTCGGAGAGGGGGCTGCCTGGTGGGGTGATCTACTACAACACCACCGCCACCGAGAGGCTGTGGGACAAGATCCAATTCCTCCAAGCTCACTACTCAACAGATCTCGACGATCGGGGTAGATGGTCGCTGATCTCATCTGCAAAATATAACTATTCGTGGAGCCAATATAGCGATTGGAGCAATAAATATGAGGGTGGGTATTACGAGGAGCAATATACTCAGCAGGAGGTTTATCTCTCTGGTGGCGTGAGGTTTAAACCAACCGATAGGTGGAGTTTTACCCTCTCCGAGGATATCTTCGAGAATATCTTGGTGACAACGCTCGGCGACTGCCCCGACCCCTTTCGCTTCACCTCATTAACGACCGTGGCTGGCCAATATCGAACAGATAGATTGACCCTAACAGCCTCCCTATTGGGGCGCTTTAGCCACGAGTGGGCCAAGTATGACACCTACGAAATAGCCCCCGACAGACAACATCTCTCCCCCTCGGTGAGCGGCTCATACCTACTTTTCGAGGAGCAGGGGATTAGGGTGAGGGCATCTGTGAAGGATGGCTATCGAGTGCCGACATTCAACGACCTCTACTACTCGTCGATGGGCAACACCACACTGCTCCCCGAGCGGGCTATGCAGTATAATGTGGGGCTCACCTATGGCGGAGAGTTTCTCCCCAATCTATTAGATTACACAACCCTTACGCTCGATCTCTACTACAATAAGGTCTCGGACAAGATCGTGGCGATACCGACGATGTTTATCTGGAAGATGATGAATTTGGGAGAGGTCGAGATCCGAGGTGTGGACCTCAACCTCTCGACCCACTTCACCCCATTCGATGGTGTGAAGGTCAACCTATCGGGAAATTACACCTACCAGTCGGCAATAGATGTCACCAGCCCCGACGACAAGAACTATCGAGATCAGATCCCCTATACAGCTCTACATAGCGCAAATGCGGCGGCGGTGGTGAGCACCCGTTGGTTTGATCTGGGTTATAGCGCCTCGATTGTGGGTGAGAGGTACTCTCTGCCCCAAAATATCGAGCTCAATAGGATCGATGGATATGCCGACCAGAGTGTGAATATAAGCAGAGTGTTCCACCTCAGAAGGCTCTCGCTGAGGGGGCAGGCGGAGGTGTTGAATCTATGTGATGTAAACTACGATGTGATAAAATATTACCCTATGCCTGGGCGGCAATATCGCTTTAGTGTGAAGATAACTTATTAACTAAATTCAAATAAAAAAAAGAAAATGAAAAGATTTTTTACAACCCTATTCTGTGCTGCGGCACTATTTAGCGTAACCTCTTGCGACGAGGTTGAGGATGTCATCGACGAGGTAATTGATGACAATGACTCAGACGACTCAGATGACGACGATGTCATCACCTACGAGTCATATATCTACGCCTTGAATAGCGGAAATTACGGCTCAAACAACGCAACTCTAACAAGCTACAACGCTGAGACCGAGGCTGTCGTAGAGACTTTGTTTGCCGACCAAAACGGAATGGGATTGGGCGACACAGCGCAGGATATGTTGGTTTTCGGCGATAAGATCTTCATCTCGGTCTACAACTCAGGCATCATCTTCGTGACTGATCTCGAAGGTGAGCTTGTTGCTCAGATCGTTGACGATAGCTACACAATGCCTCGCTATCTAACCTCAGACGATGACTACGTCTATGTGTCGTACTACGATGGTGGAGTGGCCAAGATCGACCCTTCGACAGCGACAATCGTTGCGAAGTCGGCCGTGAGCATCAACCCAGAGCAGTTGGTCGAGGTAGATGGATATCTCTACATCACAATCTCGGGATATAACATCGCCGATCGCAACAAGGTGGATGTCTACGACACAGCGACATTGACATATCAGAAGAGTATCGTAATCGTTGACAACCCAACTATCATCGAGGCCGATGGCAAGGGTAACTTGTATGCTATCTCGATGGGTAACTACGGATATGGCGACCCAGCGATCTACGCAACGCTCCAGAAGATCGAGATCGCAACAGAGACAGTGAGCGTGATCTCAGTATCGGAGAACTCTGAGGTGTTGCCCTCTGCAATTGTTATGGGCAATGACGATAAGTTGTATATTGTGGCAGGAATGAGCAACGCATCGACTGGATGGGAGATGGTTGGTGATATCTACGCCTATGATGTCAATACAGCCGAGATCTCTACATTTATCAGCGATGGAACATCTGTGCCATCTATCTACTCAATTAGCACCGACCTCGTGACTGGCGATGTGTATGTAGGCTCATCGAGCTACTCGGCAACGGGTGATATGTATATTTACAATGCAAGTGGAGCATATCAGAGCAAGTTTAGTGTAGGTATCAACCCTATTAAGGCTATCTCTCTATCGGTTCCTGTTGAGGAGGCGGAGGAGTAATCTATTTTTTGGAAAAGAAGATGAGATTTATAGCTCTCATATTGGCTTGTGCGACGATGCTCGGCTCCTGTGTAGGGGGTCGAGCCGTCTCGCTATCTGAGCCTGAGTCTCTCGACTCTATTCATTATGCCAAGGGTTTCTCTATCTCTCGACACTCCCACTTCACGGAGGTGAATATCCGTGACCCGTGGGACTCGACACGCCTACTTCAACGCTACCTATTGGTTAGCCGAGATGCGGAGTCGTTGCCCGAGGGGATGGGAGTTGGAACCGTTGTGAGGGTGCCAATCGAGAGGTTGGTGATCTACTCGTCGGTCCACGCCTCGGTTGTCGAACTTTTGGGGGAGTCGGAGCGTGTTGTGGGGCTCTGTGAGGTCCGCTATGTCGACTCCGAGATCCTAAAGCAGCGCATCAAAGAGGGTAGGATAGTCGACCTCGGAGAGGCCACATCGCCCAACGTCGAGCGGATTATGGAGATCGAGAGCGAGGTGATCATCTCCTCACCATTCAAAGATGCAGGGTATGGACCAGCCGAGAAGTTGGGAATCCCGATCATCGAAGGGGCCGACTATATGGAGCGACACCCTCTGGGGCGTGTCGAGTGGTTGAGGTTCTATGGAATGTTGGTGGGTGCCGAGAACACAGCCGACTCGATCTTTAGAGCCACCTGCGAGGAGTATAACCGACTGAAACAGATTGCGGCCAACGTCACCGATCGCCCCCGCTTGATGGTGGAGCGACGATATGGAGGGCAGTGGTTTGTCCCAGCAGGGGATAGCTACAATGGGGTGTTATATGCCGACGCAGGGGCCGACTATATCTTCAAAGATCTGAAGGGTGGCGGCTCTATACCGATGGCCTTCGAAAGTGTCTTTGACCGCTGCTACGATGCCGACATCTGGCTGATGAAGTACTTCAACGAGCGAGAGATGAGCTACGAGGATCTTAAGGGGGAGTATGATCCATACTCCAATTTCGGCCCCTATAAGAGCCGTAGGGTATTCGCCTGCAATAGCAGCCAAGTCCCCTACTACGAGGATATCCCGATGCATCCCCACCTGATCTTGATGGATTATATTCGCATCTTCCATCCCGACCTCTTGCCCGATTATGAGACGAGATATTTCCGACCTATGATATAGAGACTAAAAAGTCCGACTAACACGAAAGAGCTGTTAGTCGGACTTTTTTATTGTCATCCATCGTTGTTTTTTGGGGGGTGATCGTTGATAGGTGGATGAGATTTGGAATATGGCGCATAGGTGGCTGAAGGGAGCGTACTTAGGTACGTGACCGAAGCTGCCTATGCGCCATATTTCAAATATCGCCGCCTTGCAACGATCACAAAAGGCGTGAATAGTGTACGTGAACCAATCGCCACTCCCCGTCAATTTTTGAGAAGATAAGGCTCTCACGCCCCCTACTCTGGTGCGCCACACCCTTGGCATCCACAGTGTCGAAGATCCAATAAAGCTGAACATTCGCCCCATCGCCATAGATGTTGATAACCTCGTTGAGGCTATGTAGCTTGCGGCTCTGCATCGACGAAAAGGCCTTGGTGAGGAAATCATCCATAATGGCGTCGAAGCCTACGAAGTGGGTGCGAGGGGTAATGATCGAGATGTCGTCGCTCTTGGCCCATAGCCCCTCGGCAACTTCACGGTCGATGTTCGATACCATATTAAAGTAGTCCTGAACACGTGAGCGAACCGCCTCTGTCTCAGCGCAGGGCTCTACATCGGGGTATAACGCCTTAGCGACCGCCTTGATATTCTCGCCACCAGCAATGGTGGGGTAGGCGATGATGAGCTGTTGACCAAAGCTGTCGGGGTCGTTGAATTTAGCTCTGAGCTCCTTCACCTTCTCGAGGTACTCGATCTGGAAGGCTACCTCGGTCTGTGTCGCCGCTGCACCGTGCGACCCAAAGATAAACTCGGCACCCGAAGCGGCCACCGCCTTTAGCTCGGCAAGGATTATCTCGACGCTCTCCATAGACTTGATCTGCATAGGTGAGAAGTGTGAGATGGAGGGTGCGAAGTGGCGATAGAAGGCCTTGCCATCAATGAGGATGTTGGCCGCTGGGAAGTCGCTCTTAGCGCCATTTGTGAATTGGAATTCTACGCCAGCCCACCTCTGAACAGATGGGAGGGCAATCCCCTTGGCCTTGGTGTAGGGGCGGAAGTCGGCCGCCTCGCCAAAGAGGTCTTTGAACTTAGTTATCATCCCATGGGCCGCTGCACTCTTGTTGAACTCTAACATCGCCTCGGGCATAACCACAAGGCTCGGCTTGTAGTCGGCAAGGCCCAACGAGTGGTAGTTCGCCACCACCCTCTCGATAGGCTTGTCGAGCGACTCAACATAGGCGTTGAACTCCGTGATGTTCTCCCAAAATAGGGGCTGCTCAAGGATTACGAGCTTTTTGTCTCCCTCGATGATGAAGCTCACATCACCCATCGCATCACCAGTCTGGTAGAGGTGAAGTCTGCTGTTAGAAAGTTCGTAGACCGACATCTTGTCGCTCACTGCGCTCTGAGCCGAAAGGGCTGCGACGGTGGCCACACTTAAGACCACTGTTGTTAAGATTCTCTTCATAGTTTTCTGCTTTTTAAAATTATTGCAAAACGTAGGTTTTGCTTCGCTTTGGAGATTGTTGATAGGTGGATGAAATTTTGAAGATGGCGTAGAGGGCTCTGAAAGGAGCATACTAAAAGTATGTGACTGAAGGGTTCTCTACGTTATCTTTAAAATTTCGCCACCTTGCAACGGTCTCCTTTATGTTGTTGTATAGCACAAAGATATGATTACGAAAGGAGTCTGTCAAGAGGGCACCAAAAAGTGCAATAGTTACCTGCGAGTAACTATTATTGAAAATCAAATGTTTATGAGTGTGACTTTTTTTGAGAAAAAATACACTCTTAGTAATTAAAGCCAAAAGCTCACAGAGGCACGACATTTCCGTAGCCCCACTCAATATCATCCTTGACAATATAGCCGCTTTCCACGCTATCTATCTGCCTTTGTCCTTTGCCCTTTCCACCCACCTCGAAGGTGCTATCTGCAATGGTGAAGTCT
Organism: Rikenellaceae bacterium; assembly: GCA_047178625.1. GTDB lineage: Bacteria > Bacteroidota > Bacteroidia > Bacteroidales > Rikenellaceae > Alistipes. The sequence goes on along the minus strand of JBCQTJ010000014.1, from coordinate 365 downwards.
GCAACCTTTGATGAGATCACATCATTCATAACACTCATCTGCGAGAAGAATAAACTCTCTCGAATGTTGCCGATGTCGGGCGTCCCCTCCGAAAGCAGGTATATAAGATTTGTGTTTCCTAAGTATATCTTCTCCACCTTGCCAAGGGCTCGGATTCCCTTTGTTTGGTCTCTTAATTGCCCTATAATGCCTGCTCGCTCGAGGTAGTTGATGAAATCTGTCACCTTGTTGCGGTGAATATCCATCTGTCTTATCCTAGAAAAAGTTGACACTACGAGGGCACAAACCAAGTAGATCAATGAAAGAGAAGATCACAAAAAGATGGGAGTGGAGTGCCGAAGAGCACCGCCATGTAGAAGTTGAGT
>JBCQTJ010000013.1:0-59735 GCA_047178625.1 Rikenellaceae bacterium | reverse complement strand
GGAATGGTTTACGTTCACTCAACATTTAACAATGTCATCATTACAATCACTAACGAGGTTGGTGATGTAATCAGCTGGTCTTCAGCAGGTAAGATGGGATTCCGTGGTTCAAAGAAGAATACCCCTTATGCAGCTCAGACAGCCTCTGCAGATTGCGCGAAGGTAGCATATGATATGGGACTTCGCAAGGTGAAGGTTTATGTAAAGGGACCAGGTGCGGGACGTGAGTCAGCGGTAAGAACTATCCACGGTGCAGGCATCGAGGTGATGGAGATTATCGACGTTACACCACTACCACACAATGGTTGTCGTGCTCCTAACCGTCGTCGAGTATAATTTATTATATTTGTTCGACAGAGCACTACGAGTAAACCAATTAAGAGTTTTTTAAAGAATAAAACAATGGGAAGATATATAGGACCAAAAACAAAAATTGCGAGGAAGTTCGGAGAGGCGATCTTTGGACCCGATAAGGCCTTTGAGAAGCGTAACTACCCTCCGGGGCAGCACGGTTTGGCAAGCAAGCGCAAGAAGGTATCTGAGTATGGAGAGCAGTTGGGTGAGAAGCAGAAGGCTAAGGCAACTTACGGGTTGTTGGAGAAGCAGTTTGCTCGCACTTATGAGGCAGCAGCACGTATGGGCGGAATTACAGGTGAGAACTTGTTGCGTCTATTGGAGTGCCGTCTCGACAACGTAGTATTCCGTTTGGGTATCGCACCAACACGTGCAGCTGCACGCCAGTTGGTTTCACACCGTCACATCTGTGTAAATGGTAATGTTGTAAACATTCCATCATACTCTTTGCGAGTAGGAGATGTAGTTTCAGTACGTGAGAAGTCTAAGAGTTTGGAGGTAATCTCATCATCACTTTCGGGCGGTTCGAAGAGCCGTTACGCGTGGTTGGAGTGGGATGGTGCTTCAATGTCGGGACGATTCTTGCAGCGTCCTGAGCGTGAGGAGATTCCAGAGAACATCAAGGAGCAGCTCATCGTCGAGTTGTACTCTAAGTAGTAATTTACAATAATAATAGATCAATGGCAATATTAGCATTTCAGAGACCTGAGAAGGTGATTATGCTCGAATCGAGCACTTCTTTTGGCAAATTTGAGTTCCGTCCTTTGGAGCCTGGATTCGCTATGACGATAGGTAATGCCTTGCGTCGTATTTTGCTCTCTTCATTGGAGGGATATGCAATTACAACAGTAAAGGTTGCCGGCGTAGATCACGAGTTTGCAGCTATCCCTGGCGTTATGGAGGGAATGGTTGACATCATCCTAAAGCTCAAGCAGGTTCGTTTTCTCCACGTATCGGAGAGCGAGGAGTCTGAGAAAGTTGTTGTGAATGTCGCAGGCGTGACTGAGCTTACTGCGGGATACATCTCGAACTACCTAACATCGTTCAAGGTGCTGAATCCTGATTTGGTAATCTGCCACCTTGCTCCAGATACAAAGATGACAATAACTCTCACAATCGGTAAGGGACGTGGTTACGTGCCTGCTGAGGAGAATGCACCAGCAGAGAGTGAGTTTGGCACACTTCCGATCGACTCTATCCACACGCCGATCAAGAATGTGAAGTTCTCGAGCGAGGATTATCGTGTCGAGCAGAGGACTGACTACGAGAAGTTGAATCTTGAGATCACAACAGATGGTTCGATTCACCCAAAGGATGCTTTGAAGGAGGCTGCGAGGATTTTGATCCAGCACTTTATGCTCTTTTCGGATGATAAGATCACCGTTAACTTGGATGACACAAACAGTGCAGAGGAGTTCGATGAGGACGTTTTGCATATGCGTCAGCTTTTGAAGACGAAGTTGTCGGATCAGGATTTGAGTGTCAGGGCGTTGAACTGTTTGAAGGCAGCAGATGTCGATACAGTGGGCGACTTGGTTCGTTTGCACCGCAATGACCTATTGAAGTTCCGTAACTTCGGTAAGAAGTCGTTGACAGAGTTGGATGAGCTATTGACCTCGCTGAACCTCAAATTCGGTATGGATGTATCTATCTACAAACTTGATAAAGAATAATTAAATGAGACACAATAAGAAATTTAATCACCTTGGCAGACAAGCGGGACACCGTAGGGCGATGTTGGCGAATATGGCGTCATCATTGATTTTGCACAAGCGTATTGAGACAACAGTAGCCAAGGCTAAGGCAGTGAAGATGTATATCGAGCCATTGGTGACAAAGTCGAAGGAGGATACTACGCACCAGCGTCGTATGGTATTTTCATATTTGAAGCAGAAGGAGGCGGTTCAGGAGTTGTTCCGTACTATCGCCCCTAAGATTGCAGATCGCCCAGGCGGTTACACACGTATCTTGCGCACAGGCTTCCGTTTGGGAGATGCTGCGGAGATGTGTATCATCGAGTTCGTTGACTTCAACGACGCTTACACATTTGGTAAGGTTAGCGAGGTTGCAGCTGAGGCTAAGCCAAAGACTCGCCGTTCACGTAGCAAGAAGACAGCAGACTCTGTTGATGATGCAACAATCGTAGAGAAGAAGAGCGCACCAAAGGCACCACGTGCTGCGGTTAAGGGCGGTTCTACCTCTAAGGCATCAGCTCAGAAGACAGGCGTAGGCCGCAAGATGTAATCTTGTAGTTTACAACTATAATAGTCGAAAACCGACTCTCACCTTTGGTGGGGGTCGGTTTTTTGCTTAGGGTTTGCTGAGTCTTACAGGGTCATTCTGGGTCATTCTGAGTCGACTCAGTTGTCTCAGTAAGACCCAGAAAAAAAAGGTCAATCAAGCCCCGAAAGACCCAATTGACCAAAAGATATAAGGATAAGCTAACCCTTAAAAGAAGATAGGAGAGATAGCCTTATAGTTATAGACACGCTCGATGACATCGGCGAAGATATCGGCTACCGACAAGACTGTAAACTTGCTTGTGTCGACATCCTCACGCAATGGAATAGTGTCGGTGATGATAACCTCCTGAAGTGCGCTGGCGTTGATCCTGTCATACGCCTTGCCCGACAACACTGGGTGGGTGATCACTGCACGAACGCTCGCCGCACCCTTGGCCATCAACATATCGGCTGCCATACAGATCGTGCCTGCCGTGTCGATCATATCGTCAACGATGATGATGTTGCGACCCTCTACATCGCCAATCGCTGTCATACTTCCCACAACATTGGCCTTTGCACGCTCCTTGTGTGAGATGATGATAGGGGCACCGAGGTGCTTAGCGTATGTGTTGGCACGCTTCGCACCACCCATATCTGGGGCTGCGATAGAGAGGTTCTCGACATTGAGGCTCTGAATATATGGGATGAAGATCCCCGATGCGAAGAGTGCATCGACTGGAACCTCGAAGAATCCCTGAATCTGGTCGGCGTGGAGATCCATCGTCATAACACGGTCGGCTCCTGCGGCTGTCAACATATTGGCAACCAACTTCGCCCCGATCGGAACACGTGGACGATCCTTACGATCTTGACGAGCCCAACCGAAGTAGGGGATCACAGCGACAACCTTGTTGGCCGAGGCACGACGTGCGCCATCAATCATCATCAATAGCTCCATCAAGTTATCGGTGGGTGGGAATGTTGACTGGATCACAAATACCGTACATCCACGGATCGACTCATTGTAACAGGTCTGGAACTCGCCGTCGCTAAAGGGCAACACTTCGCAATCTCCCAACGTTATACCAAAACTCTTTGCAATCTTCTTTGCAAGATACTCGGAACCACGTCCCGAGAAAAATTTTATCTGGTGATTAGCCATTGTTTTATATGTGTTATAGTTAATGTTTATTTCAAATATTTTTTGAGGCTCTCAGCAAACTCCTCCTCGCTCATCCCCATATCGTCGTCTACCCACTCCTCTTTCTCGGCCTTCTCTCTCTTAACCTTCTCCTCCTCGTTGATCTGCTCGATAAACTCATCGACCTCTGCCGATGATCCGATTGGGAGTTGAGACGAGAGGCTCTCCTGTGGGTTACTCCCAATCTCCTCTAAGCACTCGCCGATGAAGTTCAACACCTCGTCACGCCCCGTCTTAGCCTCGCTCGATGTCACAAAGAGGGGAGGTAACTCGTCCCACTGCTCCAAGATGCGATTTTTATATACCTCCAAAGATTTCGAGAGTTGATTCTTCGTTAGTTTGTCGCTCTTCGTAAAGACAATTCCAAAGGGGATCCCATTCTCGCCCAACATCTCCATAAATTCGAGATCTATCCTCTGAGGCTCGAGCCTCGAATCGACCAAGACGAAGAGGAAGTGCATCTTCTGAGAGCGGGTGACATATGAAGTTATGATTTTGGAGAATGTGCTACGCACGCTCTTCGAGGCGCGAGCATATCCATAACCAGGAAGATCTACAAGATACCACTCTCGGTTGATCTTGAAGTGGTTGATTAGACGTGTTTTTCCTGGGGTTCCCGAGACTTTGGCCAATCCCGAATGGTTGGTCAGCATATTGATGAGTGAGGATTTGCCGACGTTGCTTCGTCCGATAAAGGCGAAGTCACGTAGATCGTCACGTGGGATCTGTGACAACCTCTCGGAGCTACACTTAAACTCTGCTTTTGTGATCTGCATCTACCTCTTCAATTATTACTCACCCTCTCTTAACTCAACGGGAGGCCCACTAAACTCACTATTGTGCAAAATTGACGCTCGCTACATAGCGTAACTTTTGCGACTTACGTGCCACAAAGGTAACTCTTTTAATCCGATTTCACAACTCTATTAGTCGCTTTTATTTTTTTCATTCTCTTTGTGGAATATATTGGATATTTTGCACAGTTTCAAAATATTTTTTTCCTATATTTGTCACGTATAACCTATTTTTGCAATGAAAATAGGGCGTTTTAACCAAAATTAGACTAACACTACTATTAACCGATGAAAAAAGAGTGGAGCGGAGTTCGTGAATTTCACGAAAAGTTTGGACACCCTTGTCCCGAGCAGCCCAAGATGATCGACAAAAAGCGTGCGTTGAGCCGTGGAAAGTGGATGAATGAGGAGGTTGCCGAGTTTCTTATAGCAGACGACATATATGAGCAGGCCGATGCGATGATAGATCTAATCTACTTCGCGTTGGGTACTATGGTCGAGATGGGGCTCGAGGCCGACGAACTCTTCGACATCGTTCAGAGTGCCAATATGGCGAAGCTATTCCCCGACGGAAAACCACACTACAACCCAAAAGATGGCAAGGTCATCAAGCCCGAGGGGTGGGAGGATCCATCTCCAAAGATCAAGGCCTATATCGACGCTGTGATCGCAGCTAAGAGATAGAGTTATATATTCGCAATATTAATAAAAAGAGATACAGATGAAGATTGCACTTGCTCAATTAAACTATACAGTTGGTGATATAGAGGGTAATACCTTTAAGATCATCGACTCGATCCAGCGAGCAAAGAGAGAGGGGGCTAACCTTGTTGTCTTTGCCGAGCAGAGCGTAAGCGGACTTCCCGCCTATGAGCTGCTCCGTAAAAATACATTCTTAGAGTTGTGTGAAGATGCTCTCGTCCAGATCGCATCCGAGTGCGACAACATCTCGGCGTTGGTGGGTCTGCCACTTCTGACCGACCACGGTACAGTCTCGGCTGCCGCTCTGATTCAAAATCGTAAGGTCCTCCGCTATATCGGCAAACGAGACATCACGGCTCGTCGAGAGATGGGATTCCTCTCTGCTTCGACTGGTTATGAGTATGCCACCATTGGGGGCCATAAGTTGGCCATCGTTGTGGGTGACGACCTTAGCCGATTGCGTGATTTCGACAACTCGATCGAGACGATCATCTCGCTCAACGCTCGAAAATATGGTAGGGCAACCTTAGCTCGTCGCTACGACACAGCTCGCCACATCGCCTATGTCGAGAACAAAAACATAGTGATGGTGAATCAGGTGGGCGGAGGTGCCGACATCGTCTATGATGGAACCTCTTGCGTATTCAACAAACGTGGTGAGCACACCCTGATTATGAAATCATTCGAGGAGGATTTTCAGATCTATGACCTCGGCATTGACCACAAGGGCGAGAGCCGTGCACCATATGAATCATATAACATCCGCCCAAAGCTGCTCTTCGAGGCGGCTCGTCTGGGGCTCAAGGATTTTTTCTATAAGAGTGGCTACCAGAAGGCCTGCCTCGGTTTGTCGGGCGGTATCGACTCATCGGTGGTGGCATCAATTGCGGTGGCTGCCTTGGGCAAAGAGAATGTGATGGGTCTGATTTTGCCCTCGGACTTCTCGGACCAGAGCTCGATCGACGACGCAGTGGAGCTTGCTCGCAACTTAGGCATCGACTACAACATCATCCCAATCACCGACACCTACACCTCGATCATCGACACCCTGTCGCCAATCATCGGAGGCACGGAGTTCGACGCCACAGAGGAGAATATCGTCTCTCGAATCCGCACAACGATCTTGATGGCGCTCCAAAATAAGAGGGGCCACATCCTCCTTAACTCAACAAATAAGAGCGAGAATGCGCTGGGTTTGTGTACCTTGTATGGTGACACGGCGGGTGCGATAAGTGTGACGGGCGACCTCTACAAAAACGAGATCTACGCAATAGCAAAACATATCAACAAGATTATGGATCGCCCAATCCCCGAGGCAATCCTCAATAAGGAGCCCACTTCGGAGCTACTTCGTCCCGATAGACGTGATGCGCAGCAGCTACCCTCATACGAGGTTGTCGATGCGATCGTATTCCGTATGATCGAGAAGCGGCAGCACCGTGAGGAGATCTTGAATGCAGGGTTCGACCTCCACGATGTTGAGCTGATCCACAAGATGATAATGCAGAGTGAGAAGAAGAGGTTCCAGTGTCCGCCAGTGTTGCGACTCTCCTCTTGTTCGTTTGGTCATGAGTGGTTTATGCCTCTGACCCATAAGTATGGAGATTAATAAAAGCTATGAGCCCAAGGACGAAAGGTTTTAAGCACAATGGCCAAGTGGTAGCCATCGAAGAGGGTGGGGTAGTTGTGATCTCGCTGCGAAGTGCAACCGCTTGCGAGGGGTGCCACGCCAAGAGTGTCTGTGGTTCGAGTGGCTCGGGCAGCGATGGTCAGATGCGAGAGATGAGGGTAGTGAGCGAGAGAGTTGCTGAACTCTCGGTGGGAGATAGTGTCGAGGTGGGGATAACCTACCGAATTGGAGCCTTTGCGGTTGTTGTGGCCTATCTCATCCCTCTCATCCTCTTTATCGCCTCGTTGGTGATCTCGATTGAGTGTGGGGTAGAGCAGGGCGTAGGGGCGCTGATTGCCTTTTTGATCTCGGCCCTATATTATATAGGTGTCTACCTTACAAGGGACCGCTTCGAGAGGGTTGTGGCGTTTGAGGTGACAAAGAGATAAGAAGTTAGGAAGAAGATTTTTTAAATAACACAAAAAAACAGATATGTCAAGTTTAATCTACACGGTCGCGACGCTGAGCATCTTAGGCGTAGTGTCGGCGATCATTCTCTTCTATGTGGTGCAGCTCTTCAAGGTTGACGAAGATCCACGTATCGACGATGTAGAGAAGATGTTACCAGGTGCAAACTGCGGAGGTTGCGGTTTTGCAGGATGTCGAGGTTTTGCCTCGTCGTTGGTTGAGCAAGATGACATCTCGGAGCTATATTGCCCCGTTGGTGGAGCTGGCACAATGACAGAGGTGGCTGCCTATTTGGGCAAGGCCCCAGCCGAGAAGATGCCGCAAACGGCAACTTTGAAGTGTGGTGGATGTCTCGAAAAGAGGCCACGTACCAACAGCTACGATGGAGCCAAATCGTGCGCCATCGCATCATCACTCTATGTGGGCGAGAGCGGCTGCTCGGCAGGTTGTTTAGGGCTCGGAGATTGCGTTGTGAGCTGTAAGTTCGGAGCGATGTCGATCAACGAGGCTACGGGATTGGTCGAGATCGACCCCGAGAAGTGTACAGCTTGCGGTGCCTGTGTCAAGAGCTGTCCTCGTTCGTTGATCGAGCTTCGCAAGAGGTGGCCCAAGGATAGGGCGATCTATGTCGCTTGTTCGTCGAAGGAGAAGGGGGCAGCTGTTATGAAGGCCTGCAAGTCGGGTTGTATCGGTTGTGGAAAGTGTGTTAAGGAGTGTGCCTTCGATGCAATTGTCTTGAAGGATAACTTGGCATATATCGACCCATTGAAGTGTAAGTTGTGTCGCAAGTGTGTTGCGGCCTGCCCAACAAAGGCGATCGCCCTTGTCAACCTAAAACCTTTAGATGTTAAGCCCGTGGCCCCAAAGCCAGCGGCTCCAAAGGCTGAGGCCCCAAAGGTAGCAGCCGAAAAGCCAGCGGCCGAAAAACCAAAAGAGACACCAGTTCAGAAACCAACTATAAAGGAGGAGGCATAAGAGATATGAAGAGGTTTTCAATCGGTGGAGTCCATCCACCAGAGAATAAATTAGCTCAAGGCAGTGCAACAACAGTGATGGCGTTGCCCAAAAAGGTATATATCCCCCTTTCTCAACATATCGGAGCACCTGCGACAGCCATTGTCGCTAAGGGCGATATGGTAGTGACGGGTCAGATGATTGGCGAGGCGACAGGATTTATGTCGGCAAATATCCACTCATCCGTCACAGGAAAGGTGATCTCGGTAGGGCCAGAGAAGAATGCACAGGGCCTCGTGACCCCAACTGTTGTGATCGAGAGGTCGGCAGAGGGTGAGGAGATCTGGGCCGAGGGGATCGACACATCGAAGGATCTCATTTCGGAGTGTACACTCGAACCAGCCGAGATCTTGGCGAGAATCAAGGCCGCGGGTATCGTAGGTATGGGAGGTGCGACCTTCCCAACTCACGTAAAGCTCTCGATCCCACCCCAGAAGAAGGCGACCGCATTGGTGGTCAATGGTGCGGAGTGTGAGCCATACCTCACCTCGGACCACCGTTCGATGTTGGAGCGTGGCGAGGAGATGTTGGTGGGTGTGACAATCGTTATGAAGGCTATTGGGGTTAGCAACGCCTATGTGGGAATCGAGAATAACAAGAGAGATGCAATTGCTCAACTCACTAAGTTGGCAACAAAATACAGAGGAGTCGAGATCGTCCCACTTCGAGTTCAATATCCGCAAGGAGGCGAGAAGCAGTTGATCGAGGCGATCTTGGGTCGTGAGGTGCCACCTCCGCCAGCCTTGCCGATCGACGTGGGGGCTGTGGTGGTCAACATCTCGACAGCTATTGCGATCTATGAGGCGGTGCAGAAGTGCAAACCCCTAATCGAGCGAGTTGTAACGGTTAGTGGAAAGTCGGTTAAGCAGCCTCTCAACCTCTTGACTCGAATGGGAACCCCCTCGTCGGAGTTGTTCGAGGCGGTGGGCGGTCTGCCCGAGGATACGGGTAAGGTCGTTGGCGGAGGCCCTATGATGGGTCGTGCGATGATTAACTTGGATAGCCCTGTGACTAAGGGAAGCTCTGGAATCACCATCTTTACCCTTGCGGAGAGTGTGAGGCCCGAGCCATCACCTTGCGTGAAGTGTGGAAAGTGTGTGGCGGCTTGTCCGATGTCGTTGGAGCCCTACTTGCTCTCGAAGCTGATGAAGCGTGGAGCTATGGATCAGTTGGAGGAGCACTTCGTAACGGATTGCATCGAGTGTGGAAGTTGTCAATTCACCTGCCCATCGAGCCTACCCCTATTGGATTATATCCGTTTGGGTAAGCAGAGGGTGATGGGAATCATTCGTGCTCGCGCGATGGCTAAGTAGAGAAGGAGTCACGAAGAGTAACTATTGTAAATTAAAGATATAATATAAGATATGTCAAACTCACTATTTGTATCACCCTCACCGCACGTCAAGGGTGACAAGACGAGCAATAAGATAATGCGTGATGTGATCATTGCGCTCTTGCCAGCGATGGCTATCTCGGTGCTCTACTTCGGCTTCGCATCGCTCGTTGTGTGTTGCGTCGCTGTTGCGTCGTGCCTTATTTTTGAGTATTTGATTCGTCGCTTCCTTATGGGCGAGAAGTCGATGGGGGGCGATCTCTCGTCGGTGGTTACGGGATTGTTGTTGGCCTTTAACCTCCCTGCTGGGATCCCTTGGTGGATTGTGGTTATCGGCTCGTTGGTCTCGATCGGAATTGCGAAGATGAGCTTCGGAGGGTTGGGAAAGAATCCATTTAACCCCGCTTTGGTGGGTCGTGTGTTCCTTCTGATCGCCTATCCAGCTCAGATGACCACCTTCCCCGAGGTGAGAGGTGTGGTCGACATCTTCTCGGGCGCCACCCCTCTCGGGGCTATGAAGAGTGCTCCACTTCCCAAAGAGGGGATCGTCGAGGGAGCCTTCTCGTTGGCCGATATCAACTTCCAAGATATGATGATGGGTGCCATCCCTGGTTCGATGGGTGAGGTGGCCTCGTTGTTGTTGATCTTGGGTGGAATCTATATGTTGTTGCGCAAGGTCATCACTTGGCACATCCCTGTGGCGGTGTTGGGTTCTATGGCGCTGATGGCCCTCTGTTATGGCCTCTGGGGCGGATATGACTGCGTGGGGGCTTTGAACTTCTCGGCGTTCCATATCTTGGCTGGAGGTGCACTCTTGGGTGCGATATTTATGGCTACCGACTACGCAACATCTCCTATGACCCATAAGGGAATGTTGATCTATGGCGTGGGCGTTGGAGTTCTTACGATGACAATTCGTCTGTGGGGATCGTTCCCCGAGGGTATGTCGTTCGCTATTTTGATTATGAATAGTGGCGTACCGTTGATAAATAAATATGTGAAACCAACACGCTTCGGCGCAAAAAAATAACATACGAATATGAAGAGTACTCTGTTAAATATGATATTGTCGCTGTTCGGCATAACATTGGTCGCCTCGGCAGGGGTGGCAGGTATCTATGGATTGACCGTAGAGCCCATCGCAGCGGCCGAGCAGGCGCTGATCGAGGAGTCGTTGGCAATGGTGTTGCCCGAGTTCGATAACAACGAGAAGAGCAGTGTCGAGGTGGACTACTTCCCCATCGACATCTACACCGCCTCGAAGGATGGCAAGGTGGTGGGTTACGCCGTTCAGAGCATTACAAAACGTGGATATAGCGGAATCATCAAGGTTATGGTGGGTATAGGTCCCGATATGAAGCTGTTGGATGTGAGTGTCTTGTCTCACAAGGAGACCCCAGGTTTGGGATCGAAGATGACAGAGGCCGACAACCCACTTATCAAGGGGGTGAAGGGTCAGGACTACACCTCAGCAACGCCTCAGGTGAAGAAGGATGGCGGAGATATCGATGCCTTGACTGGTGCTACGATCTCGTCTCGTGCCTATTTGGATGCCGTTAAGCGTGCCTACACAGCATTAAAAGAGAAAGGAGTTGGTAATGAATAAGTTACAGCTTGTCCTTAGTGGAATAATCAAGAATAACCCCGTCTTTGTCTTGATCTTGGGAATGTGTCCTACTTTGGGAACCACAACCTCGGCAAGCAATGGCCTCGGAATGGGTGGCGCTACGATGGTGGTGCTTATTATGTCGAACATCGTGATCTCGCTCATCAAGGGTTTGATCCCCGATAAGGTGCGTATTCCTGCCTTTATCGTGGTTATCGCATCGTTCGTCACGATCATCGGAATGTTGATGCAGGCCTATATGACTTCGCTCTATGCCAGCCTCGGCCTCTTTATCCCTCTGATCGTTGTGAACTGTGTGATCTTGGGTCGTGCGGAGTCTTTCGCCTCGAAGAATGGGGCCTTTGATTCGGCCCTCGATGGATTGGGTGTCGGGTTGGGATTTACCCTCGCCTTGACCGCTATTGGTGCGGTGCGTGAGATCTTGGGTAGTGGCTCGATCTTTGGGCTCGACTTAGGAATTTCGGAGTTTACCCCTCTCATCTTTATCTTTGCACCTGGTGCCTTCTTTGTCTTTGGATATATGATGGTTCTTTTTAACAAATATTTAAAATAAAGGTAGTTATGGATATTTCGTATTTTGCAATCGTAATTGGAGCAATCTTTGTCAACAATGTTGTTCTATCTCAATTCTTGGGAATCTGTCCATTCTTGGGAGTCTCTTCAAAGGTCGAGACTTCGATGGGAATGGGTGCTGCCGTGACATTCGTTATGGCTATCGCCTCGGTGGTCGCTTGGTTGATCCAGAGCTATATCTTGGTGCCGCTCGATATCACCTATATGAAGACTATCGTCTTTATCTTGGTCATCGCAGCCCTCGTTCAGATGGTCGAGATCGTCCTTAAGAAGGTCTCTCCTGTGCTCTATCAGGCGTTGGGTATCTTCCTCCCCCTCATCACCACAAACTGTGCTGTGTTGGGAGTTGCGCTCATCGTAACGGGTGATGATTATAGCCTGCTCCAGAGCCTTGTCTTTGCTGTTGCCTCGGCTGTCGGTTTCTGGATCGCTATGTTGCTCTTTGCTGGTTTGCGTGAGCAGTTGGACCTCGACGATATGCCTAAGCCTTTTCAGGGGATTCCTATTGCCCTTATCACGGCTGGTATCCTTGCTATGGCCTTTATGGGATTTGGTGGATTGGTTTAACTAATCTTACCTATTTATTTTGTTTTAGCAGCTCCTTGTGGGCTGCTTTTTTTTTTGCATTCTGAGTCTTAACTGAGTCTTGCTGGGTCGATTGTCTCAGTTTGGTCTCAGTAAGACCCAGTAAGACTCAGAAAAAATCGCTCGCTGTCGAAGGTAACGACGAGGTCTGCCCTCCGCGTTTTTTGCTCCTATATATGTACAAACAATTAGGGCTGTGGAGTATTCCACAGCCCTAATTTAGCTATACAAAGTAATTACTTTTTACTTACCTAACGCCACACCCAACGTCGAGATCGAAGAGGCTACCGATGCCATACTCGATACTGCTGAGATCGTCTCGGCCATCGAAGCACGCTCCCTATTGGCCTTAGCAGGCACAACTACAATACATCCTGGGTCAACCTTTGGTCGCTTCTTGAAGAAGAGACAGACCGACTTCGTTGCCGCAACCTTTCCGTTAGGATAGATCACAAATGGCTTTCTGATCGCCAACTTGTTGTATCCACCACCCTCGCCGATGTAGTGCTTTAGCTTCTTTGTCGAGTAGGTCGTCGCATTTGGATAGTTCACCGATCCGATGATATTCACGATGTTGACCCTCTTAGGGATCAAGACGATGTCACCCTCTTGAAGTAGGATATCCTCCTCGCCCTTGGGATCCTTCAACGCCTTTTGCATATCCACTCCCACGAGGTATGATCGAATGCTCTCAGTCGTCACATCCAATGTGTCGCGTCCTGCCGTTGAGCTCTTCAACTGGTTGAGGGCTTGGCTCGAGATATCCTCGACCGTGAATAGGTCGCTGTTGTTTACATCTCTTGTGTCCCTATCTGTTTTGGCTGCACGTCTTGTCAAACTTGTTCCCTTGATATAGGCGTTGGGGGTTGTGCCCTGCGCCATCTCGATCACGTCGCTCAAGTAGGTGTTATCCTTCGAGAGCGAGTAGGTTCCTGGGAAGAGGACCTCACCCATAATAAAGATCGTGCTCTGCTCCTTGTATTGAGGGCTACGACGTACCACAACAACATCGAAAGGCTTCAACACAAAGTCGCTTGACGAAGCGTTGAGGGTTAGATCCTCGTTGATCTGGAAGTTGAAGGTCTCGGCGATATCCTCCGAATACTCCATTGTCATTGGGTTCTTGATTCGTCGTGTCACGTCGAGCGTTGCCAACGATGCCGACTCCTTAAGTCCCCCTGCGAGGATGATGAGATCCTCGATCTTCATACTATCCTGATAGCCGATCGTCTTTGGGGCATTCACCTCTCCCGCAATCGAGACTGTGAAATCCTCTCTGAGATCCTCGACCTTTGGGATATACACCTCGTCATAGTTCTGGAGTGCGACATCCGCTGTTCCGTTCGCTGCATCCAATGTCACGAAGTTGATCGTAGAGTAGGTGTAGTCGTCGTTACGACGTCTGATGATACCACGGCTCGCAAAGGCGTTGCCCATCAAACCACCAGCCTTCTCGATCAAGGTGCTGAGGGTGTTCACCTGCTCGTCGAACTGGAAATCTCCACCTCGCCAAACAGCGCCATCTATCGAGATGATGTTTTTGTACTCGTTGTTTGCCTTGCTAATCAACACCGAGTCTCCATCGCTCAAATTTGTTGAGGCAAAGTCAGCGCTATTTACCATAATGATCTCTCGATTCTCGCCATTGTTTCGGTAGATTTTCACCTCCAACGTATAGGCATCCTCGTTGAATCCACCTACAAAGTTGATGAGATCCTCCACGCTCTCCGCACCCTTCATCTGGTAACGCATTGGGCGCTTAACCTCACCATCCACTGCTACACGAACCGAGTAGGGCTTAACAACAACAACATCGCCATCCTGAAGGATTGTGTTGCCTGCTGCATTTCCGTTGAGGATATAGTCGTAGAGATCCAACGATGTCACCAACTTAGAGTCACGATAGAGTTCGATGTTACGAAGATCTCCGATCTTGGTGACACCACCGCTGAGGTGCATAATGTGGAATAGGTTGGCAAGCGATGGCACTGTGTAGGCACCTGGATTGATAACCTCTCCCGATACATTGACCTTGATTGATCGGATCTGTCCGACGCTCAACATCAACTGTGATGACTTGCCGAGTGAGTTGTAGGCCTTAGACAACCTCGACTCAAGAGATTTCTGAGCCTGCTCGACTGTCATTCCGCTCAAGTTCACAGGGCCATAGTTTGGGACGTTGATAACG
Organism: Rikenellaceae bacterium; assembly: GCA_047178625.1. GTDB lineage: Bacteria > Bacteroidota > Bacteroidia > Bacteroidales > Rikenellaceae > Alistipes. Next base: position 45,062 of record JBCQTJ010000013.1, on the reverse strand, counting down.
CCATCGGGCGAGATTGTCTCCTTATATAAAAGCTCCGTGTCTCCCCAGATTGTGATCACCACCTCGTCGCCCGAGGTTAGTGTGTAATCCTTTGGTGTTGGTATGTTGATGCTTGGCTCGAACGATACATTGCTATTTCTGAAGAAGCTCTCTCCGAAAGTTTGCTCTTTGGTGTCGACCTCTATTGGCTGAGGTGCTGGGATGATCTCCTCCTCTACAACGATTGTCTGAGGGGCTGTTCTCAACGTCTGACCATCTGCATTGCGTGGCGCTGTTGTGGTTGTGCTGCCACCACCTTGCGCCCCCATCTGAGCTCGTACATCAGCCTCCGAATAGCCCATCGCTGCCGCCTGCTGCAACATCTCGGGGCTAATGCTCTGTGCCGTCGTTGCACCGATAAATGCTACGGTGGCAAGAGAGAGCACAATAAATTTCAAATTTTTCATCTGCTTTATAGTTTTCTTTTTTTGTCTCTTTTAATCTATGCAACGACTTGACTCTCGCTCTTAGTATCATCCTCATCCTCCTTCTTAGCCATTAGCTGTGCGAAGATGATGGGTACTACGGCGACAACGCCACCCAAGAAGCCAAATGCGATAACGATCATTGGTTTGTTTGGTGAGGCAGCTTTGATCGCCATCGAGGCTGGCTCGATGATGGTCAAGATTGGGGTCTCGGCATTGAGCTTAGTCCTGTTTAGCTCCACTTGAGCAGCGATCTGGCTATATATCTGATAGGTCAAATTCTTCTCGTTCATCAATCGGTCGATGTTGATCTGAGCAACTGACGAGGTGACGTTTCGGTTGCGATCCACCGCCGCTGCATATACAGAGTCGGCACGATAGTAGTTCTTCTGTGCCTCCGCCAACATATTCTGATTTGAGTAGAGCTCGCTTCGAGTCTTTGAGGTTTTGTAGAGGGTCATATACTCCTGCAACCTCACAAGGATCGAGTCGGCCAACATCAAACTCACCTCAGCCGATTGTGTGTTTACGTTGAGTGCAGCCTCGAATGTCTTTTGGTCGATTGATAGAGATACCGACTCGGCGAACATCTTTCGGTAATCATCTTGATCCTTGCTTAGCGCCTTCAAGTTAATATCATTGATGTCACCCTCCTCCTCTTCTTTCTCCTTGAAGAGAGAGAGTACGGCGCCCAACGCCTTCATAGGTGCGCCAGTGATGACGCTCCACCAAGGGGATTTATACTCCTCTGTGAAGTACTCGATGAGTGTCACCTCCCTAAAGATCTCCTCGCCAGCGGCATCCTTGCCATCCTCCACCTGAACAGGCATAGAGGCAAACTCGAAGATGAAGGGTGTGCTTGAGACAATCTGAGGATAGGTCATTGCGGTGATACCCACCGACTCGCCACCAAGGTTGATTCCTGCCAACGAGGCCAAAGCTCCCATAGATCCACCTCCGCTCGACTGAGTCTCCATCTCGGGGACCATCTTAACACTCGATGTGTAGACTTTGGGGATTGAAAAGGCTACGATGATTCCGATCACACCTGCGATCACTCCATACTTGATGATTTTGACCCTCTCGGCCCATAGCGACATCGCTAATTCGATAAGGTCGATCTCCTCCTCCTCTTGAAATTTTTGTTGCTCCATTCTTAGCTACAGTTTTTTTAATTTTTCTACAACGCACTTAACCGCACAAAGATAGCTAAAAAATTTGAATTGGTGCCTTTTTTATAAGATAGATTTTGCGATAGTTCTATTTTTGGTAATATCGAGTGGCAAAGGTGTAGGCCAGACCAATCTTAAACTGCGTATATGGATAATCCTTAATGCCATACTGGAAGTAGCATAGAGGCTCGAAATCGCCACACCTGATTCTCAATTCGCTCTTCACGCTCATCGGGCAATCACCCTCCTTCTCCCATCCGCTATACCCTCCGAAGCTCTGTGCAAAGCTATATCGAGGGCCGCTCATCTTCACCTGCACGCCATACATCGTGGCATCGTTCTGTCGCCCATTATCGGTCTGCCAACAGAGGAATCCGAGTGAGCCGACGAAGCGGATTTCATCTACGAAGCGGCCGCTTAAGTGGAGCGACTTCGAGGCCGAGGCATCGAAGAAATAACCTGGGCCATCATAATATCGAGCCTTGAAGAATCCATAGCCAAGGGCGGTTTTGAGCGCCATACGGAGCGATATATCGGGGCGATACTTGCTCTGCCTCATAATGTGAATATCGGTCGAGAGGTAGGCATCACCAAACTCCTGCCCCTTCAACTCGACCTCCTCCGTGAGTCGACTATGTTCACGGCTCTCCTCGCTCATCGTGTACCACTCCGAGATGGCACTCACCCAGAGCACAAGGTTTACTCGCTCGCTAAATAGGGGGAGGGTGCACTTCATCGCAATGTCGTAGGTTGTGTCTCCTCGGTGCCCCCCGAAGTAGTCGCTCGATAGCTCCACCTTTATGTCGGAGAGGGTTGTTCCATCCAACATATCGGGGATGGGGAAGGCGTTGGGGCCAAAGTAGTCGGGGGCGATCAGCGATGGCTCGCTCAAATCGGCCTTGTCGAGCGATGTCTGGGCCACGACCTCGCTCTGCAATGAGATGGCGAAGAGCGTTATCGCCGCAAAAAATAGTCGAGTTTTCATCCGCTTTAGAGTTTCATATTAAACGAGAGGATCAAACCACGAGGTGTAGTCAGCGACATAGCCGCACGTCGGTCGACAATATCCTGATTGAAGATATACTCCGACAACTCATTTCCAAAGTCGTAGATGTTGTAGCAGTAGGCGCCAAACTCGCACTCTCGGCCTCTGATCTGGGTGGTGTACTTCAGCCTCAGATCAATGGTGTAGATCGCATCCTCACGAGTTCCGAAGTTGTCATCTACGGTGTTGATTCCACGTGAGGTCTCGGGATACATCGCCAATTGATTGTTGCCCCCCTCGCTCTTGATGTCGACGCCATACATCGAGAATGGCTGCCCATCCTTGAACTTTGCGTTGGCGGCAATTGATAGCTTTGGGGTCACTTGATACGAGGCGAAGATCCTCGCTATGTAGGCTCTGTCTTGGTCCAGTCGCCCCACCGCCTTGTACTCGCTGCTTTGGTTCTCGATCACCTGATAGGTATTTGGGTTGGCGCTACTCTCCGAGAGGGTGCCGATATTGTTGTGGAGCGGACCATTTCCGAGCGTCGAGATTCCCGACATCATATATGATTGCCAATTGAGCGAGAAGGTGAAGCGTGGAGCGGTGTAGGTATATTGAACATTCGAGCAGAAGAAGAATGGGGTAGAGGTGAAGAATCCATCTCCCATTATCCCATCGGGGTAGTCGCCCACCTCATAATATACCTCCTTGCCACCATCGAAGTAGAAGATATCGACGGGGTCAAACTCCACCTCGGCATCCGACCACGTGAGGTTCTGGGGTGTCACCTGCTCCATATATCCATAGTCGCTATAATCGCCATCGAAGCCTACTGTCCAGTTGTTGCAATACTTTCGGTAGCTGTTCAGCAGGGTCAAGGAGTGGCGGCCAAGGGTGATGTTGATCGGTATGTCGACCACATAGTAGGTCGGCTGTTTAGCCTCGCTGCTGAGTGAGTGGTAGCCGCCTCCCGTTGTGGTGAATAGGCTCCCCTTCTCGCCGCTGTCGTAGCTGCCATTTCCGTTGGTGTCGTTGATATAATATACCTCTCCCGTGAGGTAGTCGTTTGATAGGAACTGGATATCTTCGCTGTTGTAGTTGACCCTCTCTCTACCTAAGTTAAGCTCGATATTGAGCCACTTCGTGATGTTGAAGTCGAACCCTGCACGAAGCTCGAAGTTGGGGCTCACGATGCTATTTCCGCTCACCAACATCGCGTCGAGCGTAAGGTCGAAGTTGGCCCTAATGTCGATCTTGTCGCTGAGTCTCTTTTGGGTGCTTAGCCCCACACTATTCTCCAACAAGGCGCTATAAAACGACGACGAGTGCCACTCATAGAGGTAGAGTGGGGTAGCCTCATCCTGCGTGATTGTCTGGGCGTAGGTGCTATTGTAGAAGTCGCTTTGCGAGGAGTTGAAGCGCATCAAGGTGTTGTAGGTGTCGACATTGAGGGTCAACCAGTCATTCAACCTCTTGTCGAGGGTGAGGCTATGCGAGAACTCGATGTTCGACCCATCGGGCATCCACGGCTCGAAGGCCTCGCCATCGTGGTCGATCACGTTTCTACTATAATTTAGATTCTCGTGCTCGGTTCTGTTGAGGGCGAAGTTAAAGCCCGAGGTGTAGTTGAGCTCCTCGCCTCGCTTCACTCCATAGATCGAGGCGGAGTAGCTGTTGAGCGCTGGGCTCTCCTGCTCGCCATAGTAGAACTCCGAGTTGAGGTGGTCTCTCTGGGCGTAACTCACGAAATATCCGCCCTTGTCGAATAACCCTCCTAAGCGGAGTGGAAGCTCGCCATTGAGCTGGATCTTGCCATACTTCTCGGTATAATAGTCTGTGATTCCGCCATTGTCGAAGCCCACCATATCACGTGCTCCGAAGTACATATATACGCTCTGCATATAGCTTTGGCCATCGCCCCCCGTGAGTGCAAAGTTGAGGTCGGCTGTCCCTGCCCCCGTGATGTTACTCCTAAGCTCGATCGGTTTGTAGGCCCTATCCGAGGCGGTGGGGTGGAGCAGTCGGATGAACTCCGATGTTCCTGCCGAGATACCTCCCAAATCGCCAATGTTGAAGCTCACCTCGGCCCTCTCGGCCCTATTTGCCGATGTGTCGAAGCGAAGTTCCGAGTTGATGTAGTCGAGCGAGAGGTCATAGTTGCTCATATTAGTGGTGTAGAGCGACGACCCAGTGAAGAATCGGCTATCAATGCGGAAGCCATCCACGTAGTATTTATTCCAACGATAGGAGTTGCCATCGACCGAAAAGACCATCTGGTCGGGCTGGTTATACTCTCCGATCGTCTCCGCCTGATAGGTGATGTGGAGGTTCTGATTATCGAGGTAGTGGATCAAGTCGTTGTATAGGTAGACACTCTCGAAGTACTCTTGCGAGGTGGTCTCGGTTCCATATTTGTATGTCACCTCGGCACGGACCGCCTCCTCGTTCGCCTCCTCGGCGTTCGATATTGTGGCGGATAGAATAAGTATTGCAGATAGTATAGTTTTCTTCATATCGTCTTAATTAGCAATGGCAAAAATAGACAATAATATGAAGTAATCCAAACTTTTTGATGCAATATAAAGGGCTATCTATATCTATTCGAGATAAGTGTCATAAACTCCTCACGAGTTCTAAGATCCGAGAGAAAAGAGCCCGTAAAGGCCGATGTAGTTGTAGCGGAGCCCTGTTTCTCGACACCTCGCATCTGCATACAGGTGTGTCCCGCCTCGATCACAACCGCCACTCCAAGGGGGTTCAACGCCTCCTGAATACAATCTCTGATGGCCACGGTCAACCTCTCTTGAACCTGAAGGCGACGTGCGAAACACTCCACCACACGGGCGATCTTCGAGAGTCCTGTGATGTGTCCATTCGGGATATATGCAATGTGGGCCTTGCCATAGAATGGCAACATATGGTGCTCGCAGAGTGAGTATAGCTCGATATCTTTGACCAAAACCATCTGTTGATACTCCTCCTTGAACATAGCCGAGCGGATGATCTGCAAGGGATCCTCGTCGTAACCCTTGGTCATAAACATCATCGCCTTGGCTACCCTTTCGGGGGTCTTTATGAGCCCCTCACGCTCTGTATCCTCGCCAAGTAGCCTTAGGATCTCGGCGTAGTGATACTTCAGCTTCTCAACTGTTTCGGGGTTGTATTGCTCCTCTCTATTATAACTCTTCTCTTTCATCGCTGCAAAGATAACTATTTTTTTCGCAAAAATTACAGGATTCTCAGAAAATCGACCAATTTACGGGTAGCACGTCCACGATGCGAGATCTCTCCCTTCTCGTCCATCGACATCTCGGCAAAGGTACGACCCTTCCCCTCGGGGATGAAGATCGGATCGTAGCCAAACCCCTCGTTGCCCGAGTATTGAGTGGCGATTTGCCCCTTCACAACCCCCTCGAAGAGGTGCTCCTTGCCATCAATGATGAGGGCGATCACGGTGCGGAACTGTGCCTTGCGGTTATCTTTGCCCTCCAAGTTGGCCATCAAGAGGCGGTTGTTGGCCTCTGGGTCGTGACCCTCGGTGGCGTATCGGGCCGAGCGGACCCCTGGGGCTCCACCCAACGCCTCGACCTCTAAGCCTGTGTCGTCGGCAAATACATTTAGCCCTGTGCGGCTATATAGATAGTGCGCCTTCTGGAGCGCGTTGCCCTCCAAGGTCTCGGCTGTCTCGGGGATCTCCTCCTCGATGCCACACTCACGTGGGGTTGTTAGCTCTATCCCCTCGGGAAGTAGTGCCTTTACCTCCTCTAATTTGTGTGCGTTGTTTGTTGCAAATAAGATTTTCATTTAATGTGAATTTAAAGATAAGAAAAACTCTCTTTTTTATGCTAATCTCAATTTTTGTGAGTTTTTCTTATCTTTAAACTCACATTAAGGGCTTTGAAAAGCCCTATCCATATTTTACCCCACCCCTAAATCCCCTCCCTTTGGGATGGGACTTGGTCGCTATCGCTCTTCAGCGGCCGAGTTCGAAAATTATTTCGAACTCATTTTAATCTATTTTTTATCTTGCCTCCTCAATTAATATACTTCGTCCTTTAATCTTTTCGCCTCGAATAAGCGACATCATCGAGCGTAGCTTATCACGCCTAACGGTGACAAATCCATAGTGATCCTTGATCTCGATTCGCCCCACCTCGTCTCGTGAGAGCCCCCCTTTCTTGTGAAGGAATCCAGCGACATCCATCTTGCTGAGCTTATCTTTTCGCCCCTTGCCGATGTAGAGCGTCGTCCAGATCGGGCGTGGAACAGGTGGCGTGGTCTCGGGGAGGGTCAGCTCCTCGATCCTATCAACGTCGTCGAGGAAGCGAGGGGGCAGCTCATCCTCGCAGAGTATCAAATAGGCGACACCCGTCGACTCCCACCTCGCCGTTCGACCATTTCGGTGGGTGAAGGCATCCTGCTGAGTGGGGAGGTGGTAGTGGATGATATGCTCCACCTCGGGGATGTCGAGGCCACGGGCGGCAAGGTCGGTGGCGATGAATACGTGACAGCTTCCGTTGCGGAATTTGTAGAGCGCTCGCTCTCTATCGGGCTGCTCCATACCTCCGTGGAAGCTCTCGCCATAGAGCCCTCGCTCCGCCAAGAGACTCTTGATGCGGTCGGCCGCCTCTCGGTGGTTGCAAAAAACTATGCTCGAATTGCTCCCCAGCGAGCAGAGTAGACGATAGAGCGTCTCGATCTTGTCACGGGCAGGCGAGATGACACGTCGCATCTCGAGCCTCGATTTTAACTCCGCCTTATCTTTGAGGAAGTTGAGGGTCGTGGTCTGGTTCAACCCCGTGAACTCGGGGATCTCCTCGGCATCGGTTGCCGAGAGCAGGATTCGCTTCGAGAGGGCGGGGAGCTGAGTGATGATATCCCACATCTCGTCATGGAACCCAAACTCCAACGACTTGTCGAACTCATCGATCACCAACGTCTTGATCTTCGAGGTGTCGAAGTTCCCCTTGTATATATGGTCGCAAACTCTACCAGGTGTTCCGATCACCACCGCAGGCTTTGTTCCAGCGATGCTCCTCTTCTCCTCCCCGATCGGGTGGCCGCCATAGCAGCAACATATCTGCCACGGACTCTTCATAGCCTGAAAGACACTGGCCGTCTGCAACGCAAGCTCGCGCGAGGGGACCAAGATCAGTGCCTGAATCGAGGAGTCGTTGGGGCGGAGGATCTGGAGGAGTGGCAACAAAAAGGCCAAGGTCTTACCCGATCCTGTTGGTGAGAGGAGGATCAAGTCGTTGGGCGATGTCGCCTTGCGAAGGGTCGCTTCCTGCATCGGGTTTAACTCCTTGATCTCGAGGTTGCGTAGCGCTGTCGCTAATATCTGTTCTTTGTTTGTCATAATCGGGGGCAAATGTACGAAAAATAATGGAGATGAGCTAACACGGAGGGTATTATGGATAATATTACTTGAATCGTGGACAATATTACCGAGCGAACCCATATAGAATGGCTACCTTTGTCTCATACAAATAACCACTAAACAGATGAAGAGAGTAATAAAAATTGCAATGGTCTTGACCTTAGCCCAGTTTCAACCTCTATTTAGCCAATACAAAGAGCTCGTTCGAGGCGAGATGACCAACGTAGAGTGGAGCGAGGATGGGCTCCTAAGCTACAAGACTCGCACCGATGAGGGGCTACGCAGCTATGTGGTCGACCCTATGGCCAAAAGCAAGAGTGATGTCACCGATGACAAGAAAGATGACAAAAAAGAGGAGGAGAAGCAGAGCAGCGAAAAGCCAAAATCTCCACTCCAAATCTTCGACAACAACCTCTACGCAAAGTGCGATGATGGGGAGAAGATTCAGCTCAGCTTCGATGGCACCACCCTCAACCACTACACCAACCGCTTCACCTACTCACCCGATTCGAGCTATGTGGTGGTGATGAAGCGTCGTGAGGTGGCGGAGCGAGAGGTAACTTTCGTGGAGTCGTCGCCCAAGAGCCAGCTACAACCCCTCCTCCACACCAACACCTATGTCAAGCCAGGTGATGAGTTGACGATCGACCTGCCGATGCTCTTCGACCTAAAGCGCAACAAAAAGGTCGAGGTCGATCTAACCCCATATCTCAACCAATTCCACATCCGCCAGATAAGGTGGGACGAGGATGGCGAGCGTTTCACATTCGAGTTCAACGAGAGGGGCCACCAGCGCTACCAGATCGTTGAGGTCAACGCATCGAGCGGAGAGCTCAGAACTTTGGTCGATGAGCAGAGCGACACCTTCATCTTCTACAACAAGGTGTGGCGCAAACACTTAGATAGCCGTGATGAGATCCTTTGGCTCTCGGAGCGTGATGGGTGGCGACACATCTACCTCTTTGACACTCGCAAGGAGGATCGAGTGAAGCGACAGATCACTAAGGGGGAGTGGGTTGTGCGTGATGTCTTGTATGTCGACGATGAGAGCGAGACGATCTACTTCACAGCCTCGGGCCGCAACAAGGGTGAGAATCCCTACTATACCCACCTCTACAAGGTGGGCTTCAATGGCGCAAACCTCACCGAGCTAACCCCCGAGAGTGGCAACCACACAATCACCCTCTCGCCCGACAAGAGCCTATTTGTCGACATCTACTCGACCCCCGAGGTGGAGCCAGTGGCCCAGATCCGAGAGCTCAAAACGGGAGCTATAACGATGGCACTCGAGCGAGGCGATGCCTCGAAGGCTGAGGAGGCGGGGTGGATGCGCCCCGTGGTATTCTCGGCTAAGGGGCGTGATGGCCTCACTGATATCTGGGGCAACATCTACTTCCCAAAGGGGTATGACCCATCGAAAAAATACCCAGTGTTGGAGTATATCTACGCAGGACCACACGATTCGCACGTGATAAATAGCTTCCACGTAGACACCTACTATCGAGCAAAACCCTCAGAGAGGGGCTATATAGTGGTTCAGATCGACGGAATGGGAACCTACAACCGATCGAAGGCGTTCCACGACCTATGTTTTAAGAATTTGAAAGATGCAGGCTTCCCCGACCGAATCAAGTGGATCGAGGCGGCGGCAGAGAAGTATTCAAGTTTTGATCTGTCGAGGGTCGGAGTCTATGGCGCCTCGGCAGGGGGGCAGAGCTCTACGGGGGCGCTCCTCTTCTTCAACGACTTCTACAAGGCGGCGGTATCATCTTGTGGCTGCCACGACAATAGGATGGATAAGATCTGGTGGAACGAGCAGTGGATGGGCTACCCTGTGGGGCCCGAGTATGGTGAGTCGTCGAATGTCGACAACGCACACCTGCTCGAGGGGCGCTTGATGTTGATCGTTGGCGAGATGGACACCAATGTCGACCCTGCCTCTACTATGCAGGTGGTCAGCGCTTTGGTCGATGCTAAGAAGTACTTCGAGCTGTTGGTTCTGCCCAGTCAGGGCCACACTTTCGGAGGCGACTATGGAATGGATCGAGCTATCGACTTCTTCGATCGCAACCTCAAAAATTCTCCGTTGGAGTTTGTTCCAACACCTAAAAAAGATGAGTCAAAAACTAAATAACAATCAATCTATGAAACGAACCTTAATCACTGCGCTATGTGCGCTACTTTTCGTAACGACGGCCGTAGCCAAGAGCTACTGCCCTGTGCCCCTCTACACCGACCCAATCTTTAAGGGTGCGGCCGATCCCGAGATAGTCTGGAACACCCACGAGCAGGAGTGGTGGATCTTCTACACCTCACGTCGTGCGGTCTGTGAGGGGGCACCTCTGCCAGCCTTGGCTATTGGTGTGGCCACCTCTAAGGATTGGCTCACGTGGGAGCACAAGGGGTATATCAAGATTGATGGAGTGGGTGGCGAGCCTATGGGTGGCGATGTGTTGTGGGCCCCAGGGATTGTCCGTGAGGGCGACACCTACCATATGTTCCTCACCTACAAAAAGGGTAATGGGCGAGGTGAGCGTTGGGGGATCCCCGAGAGTCTGCTGCTCCACCTCAAAGCCCCAGCCTCGGATCTGCTTAATGGGTGGCAGACCTACAAGATTATGCACGTGCCATTCAGCTCGATCGACGCAACACTCGTGAAGCACGAGGGGGAGTGGAACCTCTTTCACCGTGATATCGACAAGGAGCGCAAGGGGGTCAACACCTATCGAGCAACCACCAACAACCTCTCGAAGGCGGCCGGCAAGTGGAGCTACCTCGGGGCGGCAAAGGGCGATGTCAACGACTATGCACTCACCAACTACCACTACCAAGAGGCGCAATATACATTCTATTGGAAGGGCTACTATTGGCTGCTCACCGACTTCACATCGAGGGGCTTTCCGCTCTATCGTTCCGACGACTTGGAGGAGTGGAAGTGGATGGGCGAGTTGATGAAGGAGGAGGGCGAGGCCCCCACCCAGAAGGGCCCCGTTCGCCACCCAGGTGTTGCGGTCTTGGGCGATCGTGCCTTTATCTTCTACTTCTGTCAGCCCTACGCCCCCAAGAAGGGGAGCACAGAGCCTGCCAGGGCCGATGCTGAGACCTGCTACATTCAGGTGTCGGAGCTCTTTTTCAAGGATGGTATGCTCTCCGTTGACCGAGATAAGCGAGTCTCTCCGCCAAAAAATTTACGACCAGTGAATGATAATTGGGGGTTTACGAAGTAGAGAACGAGAATTAGATAATTCTTGACAGAAATACATACGATCCGTCATTGCGGCCTCCGAGCCGCAATCTATAACATCTTGGCTTTTAGAGAATTATAGATTGCGGCTCGGGGGCCGCAATGACGTACATATATTATTGCAATGACGTATATACATTATTTTATTCCTCAATATTAGTTGGGGTCTCGTGTTTTTAAATAATTATATCCGAAAATATTTGGTTATTAAAACAATGTTAACTACTTTTGATCGTTGTTAAACTGTAACGATTAAATTAGCTTTACAGACAACCCTCAACAACCACCATCAAAAAACCGCTTAAAACCAAAGCACAATGAGACTTAAAAACCTAACCTACACGCTCGCTGCCGTGGCGCTATTCGCCCTCGCAGCCTGCTCAACCACCCCAGAAGTTGCCGAGGGTGAATTTCTGATCCGTGGCCACTTCGGCAACATCCCCGACTCGGCTAAGATCAATATCTTTCGCACAGAGGGCAACTTAGGTATTCAGGTGGCGCAAGATACCATCTTCAATGGGAGCTTCGAACTTCGTGGCGAGGTGCCACTTGAGGGTGAGCACAGATTTAATATCACGGGGCAAGGCGAGGGTTTCGAGAGTCGCTACTATGAGTTGTGGTTGTCGTCGGGTGACTATGTCGAGATCACGGGCGAGACAGCTCTAAATGCCGATTGGAGGGTTAAGAGCCGAAGTTCAATGCAGCGTAGCCACACCAAATTTTTAGACTCTCACCGTGAGGTGTCGCTCGAATTGGGGGCTTTGTCGGCTGAGGAGGATGTCATAATGCAAAAGGTCTACGCCGCAATGCGAAATCAAGAGGAGTACTCGCAATATCGTGCCCCAAGAGATTCGATCCGTGCGCTGCAAGCGCCAATCAGAACTCGTATGGATATAGAGCAGTTGGAGTATATGCAGCGTGCCAAGGTGGATGATTATTGGATCTATCGACTCTCTCGATTTGCAAATTCATTGGATTACGAGAGTGACTCGGTTGTAGTCTCGATGATAAAGGGACTCGAATCACGTATCCCTAAATCACGGCTCGAGACCCCCGAGGTTGAGACTATCCTCGCTCATATGTATCCGCCCGTGGCTATCGGAAAGGGCGATATGCTCCCCGACGTGGAATTTTTCGACGCTGAGGGCGCTTCGCACTCCCTCTCGGAGTTTAGGGGTAAATATATTCTGCTCGACTTCTTCAGCCGTGGTTGTGGCCCCTGCATAATGGCGCTGCCCGAGATGCAGAAGGTCTCGGTGGAGTATGCCGATAAGTTGGAGGTGGTGAGTATCTCATCGGACAATAAGGAGATGTGGCTCGAGTTTTTGGCGAGCGACCAGGCTAAGGATAGCACCTATCACCACTGGAATGAGTTAGTCGCTGTGCCTCAGCTCTACCTTGCGCTTAGGGTGAGAGGTATTCCCTCTTTTGTTGTTGTCGACCCCGAGGGGAGGATCGAAAAGGTTTGGTCGGGGTATTATAATGGGTATATCCGCAAGCAATTACCTAAACAAATAAAAGCAAAATAAAGATGAAAAAGAGAATAACACTATTGCTAATAGCAATATTCGCAACCATTCAATTCTCTCAGAGCCGTGAGGTGTTGAGCCCCATAGTAGGCTCGTCAAATGCTGGCTCGCACACAATCACAAAGGTGGAGATATTGGAGGATGCCACGAAGCTCCATATGGAGAGCAAGGTGAGTAAAAGCAATTGGTTTCTCTTCGCCGCCGATACCTATATCGTGGCGGATAACGACAAGAGCTACAAGGTTGTCGAGGCCGAGGGGTTGACAATCGGCGAGAAGCGATTTGGCGATGAGTCGGGGACCACCTCCTATACATTGATATTTGAGGCTATCCCCACTGAGACCAAGATCTTGGATCTCGATGAGAGGGTGAGTAATGGCTTTAAAATCTCCGACGTATATGTCGGCACAGAGCCGATCTCGCTCCCCGTCGAGGAGTCTTTGATGGGCGATTGGTTCTCGACCGATGGGTCGAGTCGCTTTCTGTTGGGGATGAACAGAGAGGTGGTGCTCTATCGCAACGATATATGGAGCTATGCCGACTCGCCCATAGCCCCCAAAAAGGGGACGATCGAGATCGAGAACCGCAAGGACCCCGAGCAGCGAGTGACGCTATACTACAAAAAGAGCAAGGGGGGCGAACTCCTCATCGGAGAGTCGAGGAAGGAGCTGCAAACCCTATCGAAAGAGAGGATCTTCAACAACGACTACACCATCCCCTCGACCATCGACGAGGAGTGGAGCATTGATAGCTTCTTCGTAGGGGGCAAGGCGACCATACAAGGTCTCTTTGGCGACTACTCCCACAAGACATACGACAAACGTGCGATGTGTTATATCAGATCTTACATTGCGAGTGAGGATGATAAGATGAAGATGATCGAGATTGCCCCCGATGGAACCTTCGAGGTGGAGCTTGATTTGCCTCACCCAATGGAGGTGGGTGTGATGTTGGGTGGTCAATTTATCTATATCTTTGCGACCCCTAACCAGACGCTCACACTCTCCTACCCAATGAACAAGGTGAGTTGGAAGAAATATCAGAAAAAGAACAATGAGATAAGGTATATGGGTGACGAGGGTATGTTCAATACCCAAATTGCGAGGTATAGCGCCTCGATGCCAATTTATGATCGTCAGGAGTTCTACAAAGAGCTCGATATAGAGCCCTACAAAGAGCATATCGACCAGAGGTGGGAGAGTAGTGTGGCCTACCTCGAGAGCTATATCGACTCCACGAAGTTGATCCCCAATGTGGCACGATTCCTTACCAACCGAACCTTGCTCTCGATGGGTCAAAATCTTAGTTTATATAAGTCACAGAGGGCATATCATACTAAGACCGACTATAAAGATTTTAAGATCCCATACTCATTCTATGAGCGATATAAGGATCTGCCGTTGGATGATCTTAGGATCGTGGCCAATAGTGATAATTACTTCTTCATAAACGGGTTGCAATTCTTGGGCTTTAGCGAGTGGGCGAGTTTTGATGCGTTTGACTCATATCTTGCAGTGAGAGGGTTCGAGATGACCTCTCAGGATGCTGAGTCACGAGCCTACTATCCACACTTCATTGTGAGTGCCTTTGGGAAGTTCTGTGAGGAGGAGTTGGGGGTGGAGAGCTCTTTCGGCACCGACGTTGCAGTCTCCTATTTTGTGAAGGATAGTTACCTCGATGAGATGTTGATAAATGAGAGTAGCGCACCGTTGGATGAGTTGGTGGAGAGTATCGGATCGCCCGTAGTCAAGCGACTAATCAGAGAGCGTGCGGAGGGCCGAAGGGCCGAGATTATGGATATGATCATCGAGGAGAGGGTGAAGCGAGCTGTGGCAAAGGCGACGAGTGGCGCAGCTGTAGCGGAGGTGGCCGCTCCTGCAAAGGTAGCTCCAAAGGCGAAGGAGGGTGAGGCCTCGAATGCTGCCAAGATCATCGCCAAGCTGTTGGAGCCGCTGAGGGGCGACATTGTGATGCTCGACTTCTGGGCGATGTGGTGTGCACCCTGCAAAAGCGGAATTGTGGAGAGCTACAAATATAAGGAGAAGATGGAGGGGTACAAGATGAGCTTCGCCTATGTCACAACCGAGGAGTACTCACCGACCAAAACCCGAGAGGCCTTCTTCGAGGAGAATAAGGTGGAGGGGCTCTCGCTCGTGGTCTCGAAGGATGATTGGATGGAGATAACCGCCGAGTATAACATCACGGGCATCCCACGATATATGCTCATCGACAAGGAGGGTAATGTGATCAAGGATAGGTTCTCCATCGGGGAGTATGGCTATGGCTATGACGAGCTTAAGGCTATGGCTGGGGTGCGGTAGATGATATATATAGGAAACGGGTGACATTCTTTAGTGGAATGTCACCCGTTTAAAGTATCCGCAAACTACACACTCGTTAAGTTCGAATAACGTGAGTAGTTTTCGTGCTTCGTGAAGGCTCTGAAAGCGGAGCGTACTTTAAGTACGTGAGCATTTCGGAGTCGAGGGAAGTGCGAAAAATGCCGCGTTATTCGAACTTAAATGTTAGTCTCCAAAGCTTTCGAACATCTTCGTGCTTAGGTACTTCTCTGCACGGTCGGGGAATACAACGACGATGTTACCACCATCAATCTTCTCGGCCACCTTAGCAGCAGCCAACATAGCGGCTCCGCTACTCATTCCTGCGAAGATACCCTCGTTCGAGATTAGCTGGCGGGCCATCTCTATCGCCTCCTCGCTCTCGATCATAATCTGCTCGTCGATGTGCGATGGCTCGTAGATCGCTGGAACGATCGCCTCCCCCAAGTTCTTGAGTCCCTGAATGTAGTGACCTTTGATTGGCTGTGCGCAGATAACCTTGATGTTGGGGTTGAGCTGCTTTAGGAAGCGTGATAGACCCATAATTGTTCCCGACGTTCCGATGGCGCACACCAAATAGTCGATCTTGCCTGCTGTCTGCTGCCAGATCTCGATCGCTGTGCTCTCGTAGTGGGTCAAGAAGTTGTTGTTGTTGGCGAACTGGTCGGGCATAAAGTATTTGTCGGGGTTCTCCGCCGCCATCTTGCGTGCCAAGCGGATCGCTCCATCTGTTCCCTCGGTCGCTGGGGTGAGGATCACCTTGCCGCCAAATGAGCGGATGATCTTGCGACGCTCTACCGATACCGCCTCGCTCATAATGATCTCTACTGTGTAGCCCTTAACGACTCCTGCTATGGCGAGTCCGATTCCTGTGTTTCCCGATGTTGGCTCCAAGATCACCTTGCCTGGGGTGAGTAGCCCTTGGCTCTCGGCCTTTGTTATCATCTGGAGCGCAATGCGATCCTTGATGCTTCCCGTGGGGTTGAAACCCTCCAACTTTGCAAAGATATTGACATTTGGATTTGGGTTGAGGCGATTGATCTTCACCATTGGGGTCGATCCTATCGCCCCTAATATGTTTTCGTGTACCATATTCTCTCTGTTTTTTTGTTAAACTATTGCTGCAAATATAACGAAAATTTTCAGTGTTGATATATTTCGCGCTATATTTTAGCAATATATTGGAGAATTTTAACTATTTTTATCCCTTTAAAGTGTTGTGCGATGAGATATATCTTTATAATTCAGGGTGAGGGTCGAGGTCACTTGACTCAGGCGTTGGCGTTGAGCCAACTGCTTCGTTCGGCAGGTCACACCGTCGTGGAGGTGGTTGTGGGGCGTTGTAAGAATCGTGAGGTGCCCAAATTCTTTAGCGAGAAGATCGACGCACCGATAACCCTTGTCGACTCTCCGACCTTCGACTATGGCGGTGGGGGCAAGCGTGGGAATATCCTCTCGACTGTTCTGACTAATGGCCGACCCTCGAAGGTGTTGAAGTGGGTGCGTAGCGCAAAGAGCATCTCGAAGCGAATCGAGGAGAGTGGGGCCGATGTGGTTGTGAACTTCTATGAGCTCTTGATGGGTATCACCAAGATGATCTCGAAGGTGAGGGTCCCCATTGTCTCTATTGGCCACCAATTTTTGGTCGACCATCCTCTCTTTGCCCATCGTGAGGGGCGTGAGAGTGGGGCGGCTATGTTGAGCTTTGCCAATCGAGTTGCCTCTTATGGCTCTAAGAAGCGGCTCGCCTTGTCGTTCTACCCTTTGGAGAGTGACGAGAAGCGACATATCAATGTTGTGCCTCCCCTGTTGCGACCAGCGATCTTTGAGCAGAGGATCGAGATGGGGGATTTCATCCTCGGCTATATGTTGAATCCTGCTTTTTTGAGCGAGGTGGAGGAGTGGAAGAGCCGTAACCCCGAGGCCAAAGTGCACCTCTTTTGGGATAAGCAGGGGGCGGCCGAGATCGAGGAGCGGATGGAGGGTTTGTGGCTCCACAAGATCAACGATAGCGAGTTTTTGAGGCTGATGAGTGGTTGCAGGGGCTATGTCACCACAGCAGGTTTTGAGTCGGTCTGCGAGGCACTATACTTGGGCAAGCCGACCCTTATGATCCCTGCCCACCTCGAACAGGAGATCAACGCTGCGGATGCCCACTCGGTGGGTGCTGGTGAGGTTGCTCCTGAGTTTAACATCTCGTTGTTGGAGGGGGCTATTGATGGATATAGGGCCGACACGCAAGGCTTTAGGGAGTGGGTCGACTCGGCCCGAGAGCGTTTTTTGGAGGAGCTTACAAATTTGGAATTTTGAGATAAATTAGGTGTGCGTTAAACACACTCCGTCATCCTGAACTTGATTCAGGATCCCTAATTGTCATTTGTTAGGAGAGTTAGGGATTGCGGATCAAGTCCGCAATGACGAAATGTGGTGTTTTGTTGAATGTAGGTAGTTTATGAGGATAATACTAAATATTAACGCACCAGCATTAATTGAGAGAAAAGATAAATAAAATATGGAACTAATACTAAAATATTTCCCCGATATAACGGAGGAGCAGAGGGCACAATTCGAGGCGTTATATGACCTCTATGCCGATTGGAATAGCAAGATAAATGTCGTCTCACGCAAGGATTTCGACCAGCTCTATCTTCGTCATATCCTCCACTCATTGGCTATCGCTAAGGTCTGCACGTTTGACTCTGGGGCACGCATCCTCGATGTGGGGTGTGGCGGAGGCTTCCCCTCGATCCCCTTGGCGATCCTCTTCCCCGAGGCTCGTTTTGTGGCGGCCGATTCGATCGGCAAGAAGATCACCGTTGTGAAGGGGGTGGCTGAGTCGTTGGGGCTCAAAAATATCGAGCCTCGAAATTGCCGTGCGGAGCAGATCCCCGAGCGTTTCGACTATGTTGTCTCACGAGCCGTTACCGATATGTCGACCTTTGTGGGTTGGGTGTGGGGACGTATCGAGAGGGGGCAGGCTGGGTCGTTGCCCAATGGAATTCTCTACCTCAAGGGGGGCGAGTTGGCCGAGGAGCTTGCTTTGAGCCGCAAGAGGTGGGATATTTATGAGATATCTAAGTTTTTCGATGAAGATTTTTTTGAGACCAAAAAGGTTGTCTATACCCGAAGGCAATAATAATTAAACACCAACCACTAACCACCCAAACCAAATGAAAAACGAAAATAGATGGAAGAATGCCGCGATACCAGCGCTTCTGATCCACGGATCAATCGGAACCGTATATTGTTGGTCGCTACTCACCGATGCCATCCACGTCAAGGTGGGCGATGGTTATGAGTGGGCCTTTAGCCTTGCGATCTTCTTTCTCGGCTTGTCGGCCGCCTTTTTGGGCCCCTTTGTCGAGCGTGATGTTCGTCGAGCCTCGCTCTTTAGCACCCTCTTTTTTTCGTCGGGAATGGTTCTCTCGGGGGTGGCGTGTTGGATTGGGTCGTTGCCCCTCTTTTTCCTCTCCTATGGAGTTATTATGGGTATCGGTCTGGGCCTCGGTTATCTGAGCCCCGTTAAGACTCTGATCCTCTGGTTTAAGGAGAATAAGGGGTTGGCTACGGGGCTGGCGATCTCGGGCTTTGGATTGGCTAAGGTGATCGCAACGCCAAGTTTGGAGTACTTCTTGAACCACTTTGGGGTAGAGGTGATGTTTATCGCTCACGGTCTGTTCTATGCCGTGATTATGGTCATCGGTAGTCTACTTCTGAAAAAACCTGCTGGCACTGAGCCCAACAAGGATGTGAAGTTTACCCTCTCGCACTGGGCCTCGATGCTCTCGAAGGTTGTGAAGTTGAGGGGACTTTGGGCCTATTGGACCATCTTCTACCTCAATATCACCGCTGGATTGGCCATCATCAGCCACGAGAAGGTGCTCTTTACCATCTCGGGGTATGGTGGAATGCTCGCTACGGCTATGATGTTGTGTGCGGTATTCAACACCGCTGGCCGACTCGGTGTCTCGTGGGGGTCGGATCTCTTGAACAATAGGTTGAAGATCTTTGTCGGGGTGCTCGCACTCTCGTCGGGGATCTCTCTGCTTGCGGCCTCTACTTCGGTGATGTGGTTGGTCCCTGCAGCTGTATTGCTCTGTAACGGAGGCTATGGGGCGATCTTCTCTACTATGCCTTGCGCCTTGTCGGATCGCTATGGGGTGGGTAATGTCAGCGAGGTTCACGGAGTGATATTGAGCGCTTGGGCCTTTGCTGGGCTTAGTGGTAATCAGTTGGCGAACTTTGTCGTGAGCCATACGGGTGGCGATGCCATCTCGATCTTGATGGTCGCTGGGGCAATATATGGGGTTGGGCTTGCTATCTCGTTAGTCTACTATTTCAAGACCCGAGCGGCTCAGAGGAGTTGGTCGTAGAGCAAAAAAAAGACAACCGAAAAGGTTGTCTTTAACAATTTTTGTAGTGGATAGGGGATTCGAACCCCTATGTCCTGCGTGAGAGGCAGGTATCCTAGCCCTTAGATGAATCCACCAGTTGTTCTGAATTGTGATGCAAATATAGAGGGTTTTTATTTACTATCCAAATATTTCAGCAACTTTTTTTCGGCTAATTTCACCTTTAATTATCAATGTGCTGAGAATCAGGGTTCTAAAAATTCGCCATATTTCTAAGCATTTCGATCTCGGCAGCCCATCGGCTCTCGTCGGGGGTCTCCAATACCAATGGGATATTGTCGAACCTCACATCGCCCATTATATATTCGAAGCAGCTGAGGCCAATTTCGCCCTCTCCGATGGGGGCGTGGCGGTCGACCCTACTTCCCAAGGGCTTCATCGCATCGTTGAGGTGCATACCCCTAAGATACGAAAAGCCGACAACCTCGTCGAACTCCCCAAATGTCGAGTCGCAAGCCGAGGGGGTCGAGAGGTCGTACCCTGCGGCGAAGGTGTGGCAGGTGTCGAGGCAGACCCCCACACGTGATTTATCCTCCACACGGTCGATGATGTGGCGGAGGTGGTAGAACGAGAAGCCGAGGTTGGAGCCCTGCCCAGCGGTGTTCTCGATCACAGCCGTCACCCCTTTGGTTGCGGCCAAGGCGAGGTTGATCGACTCCGCCACAAGCTCCAACGAGCGGTCGATGTCGATCTTGCGCAGATGTGAGCCAGGGTGGAAGTTGAGGCGATCGAGCCCCAACGTCTCGCAGCGTGACATCTCGTCGAGGAATGCGGTGCGTGACTTCTCCAAAGGCTCCGCCTCGGGGTGGCCGAGGTTGATGAGGTAGCTGTCGTGGGGGAGGATCTGGTGGGGGGCAAAACCTCCCGCCTCGCACGCCCCACGGAACTTCTCGATCTGGGTGGCGCTTAGCTCGGGTGCGCTCCATTGACGCTGGTTTTTGGTGAATAGGGCGAAGGCTGTGGCTCCGATCTCGGTGGCGTTGCGTGGGGCGTTGTCGATGCCGCCCGATGCGCTTACGTGTGCTCCAATATATTTCATACTCTTAGAATCTGTTTAAATTTTTCTCATCTATTTTGCTAAGGATCTGTCATTTTGCTTTTCTCTTTTTGCACAACGTTACATAGGCACCGCTATGCGCCTTATGCAAAGAGAGAAAATCAAAGCAACATCTCTCTTAGCAATTATAGCGAGAAAAAATTAAACAGATTCTTTATTTGTGAATTAACATATGCAAAGGTAAGGTATTTAGAGAATTAATTCATACATTTGTGGTAATAAACTTGAATTTTAATAGCGTACAAGCAAATGAAGAGATTTTTACAACTAATCCTACTATCAATCTGTTTAATTACTCCATTTGTAGCCTCGGCCCAGATGGATATTGTTGAGCCAACATCGCTGGGGGGCAGAGAGGCTGAGCGAAGGGTGGCATTTAGAGACTCGATCCGTTTCCAACAGGTGACACACGACTACTTCTCACGTGCGCTCTATCGTCACGAGCGCCACCTACTGAGACAAGATCGCAACTCGGTCGAGATGAACGCCAGCTTGACGGGAAGTATGACCAACCTCTCTGACTCGTGGATCGAGACCTCGGGAGGAGATAACTCAGTCACTCTGTTGTCATCTTTCTACCTGAAGCACAACTTCACCAAGGAGAGCTTCTCGCTCGATACCTACTTCAGCTTCAAATTTGGATACTACCGAGTGATGTTGGATGTGACCAACGACGAGGGGGAGACCGAGCGAGAGCCGACGTGGTTCAAGAATCAAGATGAGATGTATGTCACGGTGACACCATCTATCAAATTCTCCGACAACTGGAGCTATGGTGCCAGCCTTAAGTTCCGTACTCAGATCGCCAAGGGCTACCTATCGAGCAGTGCGCAGGAGGACTACAACGTCAAGAGTAGCTTTATGTCGCCAGGATATCTCGACCTCTCGGGAGGTTTGATCTACAAGAGTCCCAACTCCAAATATCCATTCACCGTGACACTCTCGCCAATAGCCTTGAGTGCAACATATGTCACAAACCCCGAGGTGAGAGAGAACTCGCAATATAGCTATAAGGCGCACACCGATGGTAATTACAGCTATGCGGAGGTCTATGGTATCAATGTCAATACAAGGTCGGAGTATGAGGGTGGATTCTCATTTCAGGTCGATTATAGCAAGAGCTTCGGAAAGGATAAGTTGGTGACATACACCTCGTCGCTATACACCTTCTATGGTTGGTTGTCGCAGGTGACACACAAAAATGTATATGGAAGTAAGAGCGAGTATGAAGAGGCGCAAGCGGAGTGGGAGTTGACCTACGAGGGTGTCGAGCCGATGTTGTCGATCTTGCCGACGGTGCGTTGGGAGAACAAGTTGTCGATCAAGACCGCTCGTTACCTCACGACAACGCTCGATTTCCAACTATATTATAATAGAGCACAGAACTTCAAGACACAGAATCAGACATTGCTGAGCCTTGGTCTTGCATATACCTTCAAGAGTAAGTAATTAAAAAAGTAATAGAGATGAGTAGTGGAACGCCGCAACATCGTTTGAGCATCGTGATTATCGTGCTTTTGTCGATGATGTCGGGAATTGTTGGTGGGTTGATTGTCTCGCGAAATAGCTCGCAGCGACATATTGTTGAACTGTTGAGGTCGAGTGCGGCCTCCTCCTCGCTCTCGGGGCCAGCGAATAAGTTGGATGCGATGATCGAGTTGATCGAGGGCTATTATGTCGACTCTATTCAGGTCGACACCCTGATCGAGGCGATGATGCCTCGTCTGATTGAGCAGTTGGATCCCCACTCATCGTATATCCCTGCGAAGGATCTCTCGAAGGTGAATGAGTCGTTGGATGGCGAGTTCGACGGCATAGGTGTGGTCTTTAATATGGCCACCGACACCGTTATAGTCTTGAGTGTGATCACCGCTGGGCCGAGTGCCAAGGCTGGTCTGATGGCACGAGACAGGATCATCACGATCAACGACTCGATAGTGGCAGGGCGCAAGCTCTCGCAAGATTATGTGGTGAGCCAGCTGCGAGGCGAGAGGGGCACGAAGGTGCGCTTAGGGCTCGAGAGGGGTGGCATCGAGGGGTTGGTAGATGTCGAGGTGACACGAGACAAGATTCCGATCAATAGCATCTCGTCGGCCTTTATGATTAAGAAGTCGGTGGGTTATATCCGCCTCGACCAATTTGCTCGCACAACATATCGTGAGTTTTTGGAGGCGATCAATAGGTTGGGTCGCCAAGGGATGAGCTCTCTTATCCTCGATCTGAGGGGCAACTCGGGCGGATTTATGGATCAAGCGATCCACTTGGCCAACGAGTTCTTGCCCAAAAATGCACTCATCGTCTACACCGAGGGGCGAAGTGGCGAGCAGAGCAAGGAGTATAGCTCACGTGATGGGCAGCTTCAGGATCTCCCGTTGGTGGTCCTTGTCGATGAGTTCAGCGCCTCGTCGAGTGAGATCTTGGCTGGTGCGTTGCAGGATAACGACAAGGGAACACTCATCGGCCGAAGGTCATTCGGAAAGGGGTTGGTTCAACAACAGATCCCATTCACCGACGGCTCGGCAGTGAGGCTAACCGTTGCCCGATATTACACCCCGACAGGAAGGTCGATCCAGAAGCCCTACAAGATGGGCGACAACGAGAGCTATGAGCGTGAGTTGGCCGATAGGATCGCGCACGAGGAGTTGTTCACGGCCGATAGCATCCTATTTGTCGACTCTTTGAAGAGGTTTACGGCCAAGGGTAAGGTGGTCTATGGCGGTGGCGGAATTATGCCCGACATCTTCGTCCCCTTGTCGAAGGAGGAGCTCCCCAAATTCTTTACTGAGTGCGTGGGGCGCAATATCCTCTACCGCTATACGATCGAATACTCGGACAGACACCGAGATGATCTGGCTAAGGTGGAGAGCTTCGAGCAGTTGGATGAGCTGTTCAACAACGACAAGAGTTTGGTAGATGACTTCGTGCAGTACGCAATAAAAGAGGGAATAGAGGAGGACAAGGAGCAGATCGAGGCCTCGAGACGACTATTCGAACACCAACTAAGAGCCTACATAGGCCGCAACACAAAGTTAGAGGATAACGGATATTACGCAAACATCTACCCCCTCGACGACGTCTTGATGAGGGCCCTCTCCGAGATCGAGAGTGGGAATATCGAGTAGCTCACCTTGTAAGCAATTCCACTCTCGATAGACAATTAAGTAAATAGCCACCTAATAATTAAGTAGATATGAAAAGAGTTGTCAAGAGTAAAGTGTTGTTATTTATCCTGTTTGGCGTTCAGATGGGGTTGTTGAGTTGTGAGTGCAGAAAAGAGCCTTCGTTTGTAGGTGAAGCCCTCGAATATTGTGCCTCTAATCTTGAACAGAGCCTTGAACAGCTCTCGCCTCTCGATTATACGCTCTCGCCCCGAACGATAGAGAGCGGAGAGAGTGAGTGGCGTCTGCTCAAAGCGGGCAAGAGGATGTGGACAAGTGGTTTTTGGCCTGGGTTGTTGTGGTATGGTTACGAGGCGAGTGGCGATGAGAAGTTTTTTCGTGAGGCTCGAAATTATACCGATGCGATAGCCTCGATAGCCGAGCCTCCTGCCTCGAATCACGATATTGGATTTATGGTCTATTGTAGCAATGGAAATGGTTATCGTCTCGATGCAGAGAAAAGGGAGCAATATAAACAGACCTTGATAGAGGGGGCCGAGTCACTCTCGACACTATATAACCCCAGGGTGGGGACAATACTATCTTGGCCAGGAAAGTCTGGGGTATATGGAGGTCATAACACCATAATTGATAATATGGTCAATTTGGAGCTATTGTTTTGGGCTGCGAAAGAGAGTGGGGAGCACTCATCACTCTTTGATATGGCCGTTAGCCACGCCGATAAGACGATGCAATATTGTTTTCGACCAGACTACTCTGTGTACCACGTAGTAGTCTATGATGCCCAGAGTGGAGAGATGTTGAGGGCAGGTGTCCATCCAAAAAATTATGAGGATTCGATCTGGACCCGAGGTCAGGGTTGGGCCATATATGGATATACGATGTGTTACAGATATACAAAATATCCACGCTATATGGAGACTGCACAGAGGGCTGCTGATGCTCTGTTGGAGAGACTCCCCGAGAATATGATCCCATATTGGGACCTTGCGGATCCAAGTATCCCCGATGCCCCATACGACTCCTCGGCCGCAGCCATCGTTGCTTCGGCTCTCGTTGAGTTGTCGGAGTATGTTGGGGGTGATAAGGGGGCCCACTACTTGGCGGTGGCAGAGTCGATCTTGATGGAGCTTGGCCGCAACTTTAGATCCGATGATTCGCCTGCACTTTTACTCCACGCAACGGGAAATAGGTTGTCGGGCTCGGAGGTCGATGCCTCGATAATCTATGCGGATTACTACTATATTGAGGCTCTGTTGAGGCTCAGAAGTCTCTATTCGACAGGTCAAGCAGTATCTAATTAAAATTTGAGAGTTATGAAACGACTATTTATATTCATATTGGCGATGCTATTTGGCTCATCCATTGTGATATCGCAAAATCCGATTATTGGAGATATTGGGATTTCGGACCCTCACTTTAGAGTCTTTAACGACACCATCTACCTCTTTTCGGGTCACGATGGCTCTCCCGAGGATCGCACTTGGGTGATGAGGGATTGGAGGGTCTATTCAACCACCAACTTAGTCGATTGGGAACATATAAACACAATCTCGCCCAAGGATAACTATATGGGAGAGGAGAGCACCGATTGTTGGGCAGGCGATGGAGCGATGCGCAACGGTCAATACTACTTCTACTTCTCGGACCGAAAGCGAAGTGTGGGGGTTATGTCGAGCGACGATATGAGGGGGCAATTTAGGGATGCAATCGGTGAGCCGCTGGTAGCTCCGATGCACGACCCTACAATATTAATAGATGATGACCCCAACAATACCCCCTATCTAATCTATGGAGATAAAGGGGGTGGAGGATACCATATCGCTCGTCTCAACGAAGATATGATCTCGGTGGCTGAGGAGCCTAAGTTGATGGTCATCAATGGCGAGGAGTGGGAGAATGAAGCCACGTGGATGGATAAAAACTATATATTTAAACATAATGGTGTCTACTATTTGAGTTGGGGAGCTGAGTATGCAACGTCGTCAGATCTATATGGCCCATATAACTATGCAGGTCGTTGTGGAAAGGGTTATCTGTTGGGTAATTTGGCCCATAGCAGCTTCTTCAATTGGAAGGGGCAATTCTACCACGCTTGGTGTTACTACCTCCGCAATGGTTACAAGTGGAGGTCGGTAAATATATCCTATTGTCATATGGCCGATAATGGAGATGTTGTCACCGACACACACTTTTTGGATCAACACTACTCCTATGGCGTGGCCCGCTATGAGGCGTCGTGGGATCGAATCGAGGCTGAGTGGTTCTACGAGGTGTCGGAGGGGGTATCTAAACGAGGGATGGCGGAGAGTGGTTTTCACCTCATCTTTGATGGCTCGGGATATCTCCGTTTTCAAGAGGTCGATTTCGCCGAGCGTTGCGACGCTTTGACACTGATGGTTGAGAGCGATGCTTCGTATAAAGTCTCGGTTCGCAAAGGCTCCTATGGTGGTGAGGAGGTTGGCTCGATGAGGGTTAAGCCCACGGGAGATGGGTATGAGCAGGTGAGAGTTCCTCTAAATATTGGGGTCGGGGTCGAAGATATATATATTCTATTCGAGACCAAGAAACGAGGAGTTGTAAAGTTAGATTGGGTTAGCTTTAAATAGAAAAAAATAATTAAAAACAGATAATATGAAAAGAGAGATAATGTCGAGAGTGGCGCAGTGGGCGCTCGTAGTGGTGGCCTTTGTTACAGTGTCGTGCGGCGGTGCGGATGGGTTGGCTAATAGCTATCACGTTGTTGGTGAGGTGGCGGATCCTGCTTTGGAGGGGGCGAGTGTTACCCTTACTATTCCGAGTGTTAGGGGCGATGTTGCCCAGACTAAGGTCGTTGATGGGCGTTTCGAGTTGAAGGGCGAGCTCTCGAAGCCCACTATCTACCAGTTGACAGTGGGCGAGGGGCGTGGTGCCGCCTATGCCCTTGCGGTGAGCGAGTCGGCAACTGTTGAGATGAGTTTGGAGGGTGGTAAGATTGCGGTCGTTGGCGGAGATCAGAGCCTGAAACTCTACGACTTTATGGCGACAATAGAGGCGCTCAAAGATGAGTACTACTCGAGGTATAAGGCCGAGAGCGACAAGGCTCGGGCTCAGGCGATCTATGATGAGCATAGTGAGAAGAGTGCGGCTCTCTTGACCGAGGCGATGGGCAAGAATCGTGATAATATGGTGGGGGTATTCGCAGTTTGGCAGTTGGCGCAGCAGCAATCAATCACCCTCGATGAGTTTGATGCGTTGACCACTCAGGTGGCTCTCGCGAGTGAGTTTGAGTCGTTGATCTCGATTCGCACTAAGTTGGAGGGGGTGGCCCTCACCGAGGCGGGCAAGATGTTTGTCGACTTCGATGGCCGTAATATGGATGGCGAGGTGGTTCACCTCTCCGACTATGTGGGGCGTGGCGGCTATGTGTTGGTCGACTTTTGGGCCTCGTGGTGTGGACCTTGCCGTGCGGAGATGCCAAATTTGAAGAGCAACTACGAGAAGTATAAGGCGGATGGTTTGCTCCTCTTGGGGGTCAATGTGTGGGATAAATATGACCCATTCTTGGTCGCTGTCGAGGAGGAGAATATGACGTGGGATTTGATCTATGCGTCGGACGACACTGAGGCCACCGACCGCTATGGAATCAGAGGAATCCCCACTATCATCCTCTTTGGTCCCGATGGGACGATTGTTGACCGAACGTTGAGAGGCGAGAGGATCGGGGAGACCTTATCAAAAATCTACGGAAAGTAATCACAAATGATAGCGACAAAACAAGATAATAAGTCGGAGATCTTCCCCCTTGTCGATAGCGAGGGTGAGGTGATCGGTCAAGCGACGAGGGGTGAGTGTCACTCGGGGTCGATGCTTTTGCACCCTGTGGTTCACCTCCACCTCTTTAACTCTCGGGGCGAGATCTACCTGCAACGTCGGCCCGAGTGGAAGGATATTCAGCCTAATATGTGGGATACGGCTGTGGGTGGCCACGTCGACTATGGCGAGACGGTTGAGCAGGCGCTCAGGCGTGAGTGTGCCGAGGAGTTGGGCTTGGAGGGGGATCTTGAACTCCACTTCATTGCCAAATACATATTCGAATCGGCCGTTGAGCGAGAGTTGGTCAATAGCTACTACACGATCTATGATGGTGAGCCGAGACCCTCTGCCGAGCTGGATGGCGGCCGATTTTGGAGCCGAGCCGAGGTGGAGGCCGCTATCGCCGAGGGCGGAATTTTGACCGCTAATTTTACGGGGGAGTTTAGAGATTATTTGTGCCTTTTGGGTCGATGGGGACTTTTGGGTCAAGGGCGATAAATTGTCCCAAATGACCCAAAAATCTCCATTGACCCAAGACTCCCAAAATTTACTCCTCCTCGGCAGGCGCAGGTGCGCTTTCAGATGTCAATTCACGATAGATGACAGCTGTACACGAGCTACCAGCTGCGCATACGATAGCGAATAGCACCGCATATAGAATCCATCCGATAACTGGAATAGAGATTAGGATAAATGCAAAAATCAGGCTGATAAGACCTAAGAGAAATGAGATTCCGAAGATGGTCCACTTGTAGCCATAAGTTCGCTTGTTACTCTCCATAATAGCCTCAATTGGCGAGATATTCTTGTCGAGAAGAAGTAGAACCGCCAAGCTCAACGCAGTCGAAAGAACCATCGCAGGGATGAATAGGAAGCAAGAGGCTGCTCCCACAGCTATTGCCATAAGTCCCGTAAGGATAAAGTACTCACCCATATAACGGCGATATTTAGCCTCGAAGATAAATAGAGGGTTGATGATGTTACCCTTGCTGAGCTCCAACGGGATGGTGGTGATGGCGATGGTTGTTCCTACGTTGAGGTAGGGAATCCAGATCGTTGCGATCCACAATACGTAGGATAGAATGAGAGGGATAACATTCTTAATTCCCATAGCTACGCCCTCCTTTAGGACGCCCATAATAGTGATTTTTTTCTCCATAGTAGATTTGTTTTAAGTTGGTTATCAACAAATTTAAGTAAATTTTTTTGAATCGCCAACTTAAATCTTCTGTTTTTTTGCAATATGGAGATTTGTATAGTTAAAAAATAGACTCCCCCTCTTTGCGAGGCTCACCTGGGGTGAAGCCCAACTGCTGCATCCACAAGGTGGCAGCAGGCGACACCTTGTCGGTTCTATCCTCCCACTCGCCGCTCTTGGTCAACACCTCACGCCTCTTGTTGATGATCTCGAGGATCGGGAAGGTTGGGCGTGCGATCTGCTCAACCCTCTCTCTGATCGAGGGGCGGATCTCTCGGTCGAAGATCGTCTCTCTCGTTGGGCGACGTGAGCCATACCACTCGAAATCTTCGAGGTAGTAGCTCATATCTGCTGGCATCAAATTTAATGGGGCAAAGACATACTCGGGGTTGGTCCTATATGTCACTCCATCCAACTCCTGATTCTTGATGAAGAAGCTGGCGTCTGCACTCTCGATCTTCGAGATCGTAGTCACCTCCGACGTGTTGTCATCTTGGAGGAAGTAGATCGTCTCTACATTTCCTTTGACATCGTTTCGGGTGATGTTGTTGTTCTCGAAGTAGGCGACCATCTCCTTGCCGCTCACCTGATTGTAGAACACCGAATCCCCAGGGAATACCTCCGACGACATCACAGGCTTGCCGATGAACTCGGCATAGTCCAGATCGCCATCTTTGGTGTAGAAGTACATCACCTCGGAGCTCACCTGATTCTTGTCGCTCCACAAAACTGGGGCGTAGTGGAGTGTCATCGTTGTGTCGTAGGATATTGTCACCATCGAGTCGCACGACATCTGGAAGTCGGCTCGATACGACATTGCGTTGCGGTATGCCGAGATCACACGATAGGTGCTATCTCGCTCCTCGGGTAGATCGGTGACTATGTAGTCGTTCAATAGGTCGTGCTTTAGGGTGTCGGCCTCGGCCTTTGGCTCGTTGCTCACTCTTCTTAGGGAGTCGAGATCGGCCAACTCTCGTGTCACCCTCTCAAGGGCGAGGCTGTCGGAGAATGTGTTGCGCCCTTTGGCCTTTCGCTCCTCGTATCTTAGTGTGAACTTCTCTTTTTGAGCCTCTAATCTCCTATATTCACGGGCCTCCTCGGCGCTCACCCTTGCTGCGATCTTTGCCGCTATCATAGCTGACCTCTCGGCCGCCTTTGCTGCTCTCTCTCTCGCTTTGATCTGGCGTGGCGTTGGGATTGTGTCGGCCGCTATTTGGGCCTCATCTTCTATCTCTATTTGATCTTCGTGGTTGTGATCCTCGTGGTTGTCTCCTTCGTGCTCTCCGTGGTCGTGCCCCTCGTGGTTGTGGCCCTCGTGGCTCTCCTTCTCCTCCTCGTGGCTGTGGCCCATCAGCTCGGCGAGTGCGGCGGCTGTGGCTGCATCTTTTTGGGCCCCTGCATCCATCGCTGGACCTGTACCCAAGGCATACGAAAGTAGAAGGATCGTGTCACCCCTCAAAAATACAGAGTCGCTCTGTTGTGTGTCGTAGTTGATCACGGCTGGTCGGCGTGTCAAGATGATCTTCTCGATCTTGCGCCAGTAGTGGGCGAAATCACCAAAGGCGAGGCTCTTGTTGGTTGTGTCGTCCATCTGGATGTTGCGCCTCAGAATAGCCTCCTCCCTCTCTCGGTAGTACTCCAACGAGTCGCACCACATCTCCTGCTCCGAGGTGAGTAGGTAGCTATTCTCAGTCACCGAGTATAGCTGCTCGCCCTTGTCGTAGAGCCCCTTGTCGCCATAGATGAAGCTGTCGTCTTGGTTCCAGATATTGGTCTTTTCGAAGAAGTAGGCCCTCTCCGACTCCATCTCATAGATCACCGAGTCACCCCTCAACAGATACCCCTCGCCCCTCATCTCGACGCTCTCGACCCCCACGACCATCTTGTCGTCGGCATAGTAATATCCCCTCTCCGACTCCATCGTCTCAGCCTCCGATGGCTCCTCGCCCTCCTCTGCCTCGTTTCTCTTTAGGGTGACACCGCCACCCCAATAGGTGCCTACGTTGGTCTCGGTGTTCATCGAGAAGTTGTTGGTATACATCGTCATCTCTTCATCGACCACCTTTATGAGTGGTGCGAAGAGCGAGGCTGTGTTGTTGTCGCCATCATACTTCGCCCTGTCGGCATAGGCGTAGGTGGTGTTTTTGTTGATCAAGACATTGCCGAAGCACTCCAACATCTCACCATCATACTTCACCGCACTATCGGCCGTGATGACCGCTCCGTTGTGTTGCGCTGCAAACTCTCCCACAAGGCATAACACCGTGAGGGTGTCGTTCACCTTGTGCGAAAAGACTAAGTTCGCCTTTATATCTATCAGCTTCGTCTCCGTGTCACCTCCGTTTGCTCTCATCGGCTCGGCACCCACGCCGATGAAGATGGAGTAGAGAATGATGCAGAGGAGTGCATATCTCGAAAATTTACCCATTTATCCCTCTTTACTTGACCCAGCGAGGATTCTCGAACTTCATATCTCGGAACTGTGGGTCTATATATACATAGGTGGATTCAATATATTTATTCAACAGCTGGTCGAAATAGTTGTTCTGCTTATCGGTCAGCGCCATCTCCTCCAGCCTTATGTAGTCGTCGACAATCGAGGCGACGTGAGCAGGGTAGACCTCCACTAACTTTACAATCTTGCTCAACTGATTTCCTGTCATATCCTCAGTCGTGAATGCCGATGATACCTCACCCACCTTCAACTTGCTCAGTGCATTGAAATCCTCCAAGCTCTTATATCCTCGGGCTCCGAAATCCTCCTTCAAGAACTTCGAGACCGTGAGCGTTGGGTCGGGGGCGTTATAGCGCTCCAAGAGGTCGTGGTTTGTCACCACTCCGCCATTCATCTTCGTCGACTCGTCGCTTGAGTAGAGGTGTGCCGCCTTCTCGAATGTGATGGAGTCGGACCTGATCACATTCGCCAAGCTATCCAAGAAGTTGAGTGGCTCCATCAATTCGTAGGTCGAGTAGGTGGGTCGCACGAGGATGTGGCGGCAGTGGTAATATCCTCCCATCTGGTCGATCAATTCGATGATGTGGTAGCCAAACTCAGTCTCCACAATCTCGGATAGCTGACCTGGCTTCAACGACTCCAACGCCTCGGCAAAGGGGGCCACGAAGGCGCTCGCTGGCTGTGGCTCCATCTCACCGCCTCGATAGGCCGAACCTGGATCGATCGAGTACATCTGGGCCAAGGCCGAGAACTTCGTCTTTCCGCTGATGATACGCTCACGCATATCGAGTAGCTGCTCCCTCACACGTCGCTCTGCCTCCTCGACATTGTCGGGTAGGCGGGTGATGTGGGCATATCTATACTGCTCTCCGATGATTGGGAGTGTCGACTTATCTTGGTTGTTGTAGTACTGCTCAACCTCACCTGGGATCACCGATACCTTATTCATAATCTCATATTGCATCGTCTGGGCGTATGACATCTCCTCCATCTTGCGACGTAGGATATCTCGGATGTTGAAGATCTCCATATTCTGTTGAATCTCCAACTCTCGTACTCCACCCGCCTCGGCACTCATCTTCTCGATCTGAGCCTCTACACGATCCGATATGTCGGATAGGTTCACCTCGACCGAATCTATTCGAGCTTGGTTGGCCAATAGGCGCTGCGTCATAAGGGCCTCCAAACCCTGTGCCATAGGGTCTTGCTCCGATGTGTATCCGTTGGCTAATTGGTCGGCTATTACGTTGTTGGCGTAATCTTGCACCTCGGAGAGTAGGATCGAGGCGTTGCCTACTACCGCCACAACTCTATCCAGCCTTACTCGCCTTGGGGTTATTGCCTCTTTTTTTGTTTCGGTTGCATTGACTGAGTCTGCTGGGTCAATCTCCTCGCAGAATCCGCTGATCGCAAAGGTTGCGAAGAGCGCTAATAGCATATATTTAATCTTGGTAACTCTCATCTTCTCTCTAAATTATCTTTTCTTTTTTTATTTTGGCTCTATGTCTTCTGTTGTGTTGAGGTTATTTGTTATTACATTGCCCCTCACGGCACTCTTCATCAACGCCCTCTCTCGCTCGTTGATCAAACTCTTTTGGTGTTGGCTGGTGAGGATCTTGCGGATGTTGGGCTCGGCAATCTCCAATGGGGCTGTCTCGCCGATGTTTCGGTAGTCGGTGATCTCAAATAGGTAGGTGTGGCTCTCGTCCGTGAGGCTCTGCATCCCCTTTCGCTTTAGGTATTGGTCGCTATTTCGACCCCTCACGATTGGGAGCATCGAGATGAAATCTTCGTACTCCATCCACTTCGTGTACTCCTCGATGTCGACCCCCTCGCTCCTCTCGCAGAGTGTGAATAGGTCGAAGCGGCTCTCGTCGTTCGACGATTTCATAATCGTCTGGATCTGTTTCAGCGCCTCGGACTCTCTCTGAAGGCGTATGATCAAACCCTTCACCATTGCCCTCTCAAACTTAAAGCTGTTTTTGTTCTCCTTGTAGTATGTCGCTATGTCTAAGTCGTTGAAGGGTAGCTCTTTCGAGGCGTTGATATAGTATTGGTCGAGCTTGCGCATAAGCAGCGCTTGGCGATATTCGGCCACCATAGCCTCGATCTCACTCACCGAGGATGAGAAGATACGCTCCGCCTCACGCAGCTTCACCTGACGGGCGATCCACCTCTCGACATATAGCGATGCGAAGTCGACGCTATCCTTGCCGCTCACCCCCGAGGGGATGGCAGAGTTGACCTCGCCAATGCGGAGCATACGTTCGCCTACAGAGGCTACGATGCGCCCATCGTCGACTCGGTCGGGTAGATCCTGACAACTCGTCATTGTGAGGAGGAGTGTCAAGAGCGGTATAGTGGATAGATATATTCTTCTCAGTTGGCTCATTTTTCAGTTATAACCCACAAATTTAGACAAAAAAATTGAGATTGAGGCGAGTTCGGCAAAATATTATCACCAAAGCCCCGATCCGAGCCCCTAAGTTAGCCTCTTAATAAATCTCTCGTTTGCGTCTCGAACTATAACGATCTGTTGTGGGTAATTATTTTGCGGCCGCCGCTTTTTTGGCCTTGTCGCTCTTTTGTAGGTTGACCACATAGTTCGTTATGCCTATGAGTGATAGGAGCATAATTCCAATCGCTATGCCATATACGAAGCGGTAGATCATCGGATTCTGGATCATCTCCATAAGCGATTTGTCGTTGAGGTTAAAGACCAAGAACATATAGGCGAAGAGGTTGTTGATGGCGTGGAGGATTATCGGCGCAAAGATCGAGTTGGTGCGCAGGTAGATATATCCCAAAAGTAGACCCATCACAAATGCGTTGACCATCGCCTGTGGTTCGAGGTGCATAATGGCAAAGAATAGGGCCGAGACGAAGCAGGCGATCGCCGCCCCATACTTCGTGCGAAGTGCCTCGAGGATCACCCCCCGACACAGCAGCTCCTCGAATACGGGGGCGACAATGACGAGGGCGGTAAGCATCGAGAGGCCACGACCTTGCGGCATCTCGATGTCGGGCATAATTTCGAGTAGTGGCTCCATCAAGACCACCACCGAGAGCAACATCATCACACCCCAGAGCAGGATCGTCGGGTTGAAGCCATTGAGCGAGTGGCGCACACTGCCATATTGGCCATTGCGCACCGAGCGATAGACCATCACCATAATCAACATTAGAGGCAAGGATATGAGGCTCCAGAGTAGTGTGGTGCGCCCCGCGACACTCTCCGCCTCACGTTGTAGCTCGATAGAGAGCTCAGCGAAGTTGTCGGGTAGGGTGGCCGACCACCCCATACTCACAAAGACCAAGGTGACGATGGTCTGGGTTAGGAAGAATAGACCCAGCATTGCGAGCAGATCTATCCAGTTGGGGAAGGTGCCAAAATCGGAGCCCTTTTTCTGTGTTGGGGCCTCCTCTTTGGTCTGCTTCTCCTCTTTGGTCTCGACTGTCGTATTGTCCACAATCTCCAAGGTGTTGTTATCTGTTACGATCTGATCGCTCTCTCTTTTTTTGTTCTCTGCACTCTCCATATCGCCATTCTAAGTAGGTTTGACGCCACAAGATAATAAAAAAAACGCAATAAAACATATTTTTTTGGATAAGAATTGGTGATCTATTTAAAAAAAAGTTGCATTGAAGGGCGAAAAGCTACATTTATTTCATTAAATTTGCAACGATACAGAGGCCGCCAATGCGGCACAACCACGTTATAACATTGATCAAATTTTTATGGCAAAGGTAATAGCACTCGCAAATCAAAAGGGCGGTGTGGGTAAAACTACCACTGCGGTTAACCTCGCAGCATCGTTGGCGGTATTGGGCAAAAAGGTTCTGCTTGTCGACGCTGATCCTCAGGCAAATGCAACCTCGGGGTTGGGGTTCAGCACCGAGCAAAGTGGTATCTATGAGGCTCTACTTGGGGAGGTTAAGCCCGAGGAGGTGATCCTTCATTCACCCGATATCGAGAAGTTGTATGTGTTGCCTTCGTCGATAAATTTGGTCGCTGCCGATGCAGAGCTTCCCACGCTCGACAATCCCCACGGGGCGGCTAAGTCGGTGATCGACCCTCTGCGAGAGAGTTTCGATTTTATACTAATTGACTGCTCGCCATCGTTAGGTTTCTTGACGGTGAATATCTTTGCGGCGGCCGACTCTATTTTGGTCCCTGTTCAGTGTGAGTATCTCGCCCTCGAGGGGTTGAGCAAGCTGCTTAACACTGTGAAGTTGGTCAAGGGTGGGTTGAACCCTAACCTCGATATTGAGGGGTTTGTCTTGACTATGTTTATGCGCAATAGGTTGAGCAATCAAGTGGTCTCGGAGGTGCGTCGTCACTTCGATAAGTTGGCCTACGAGACGGTGATTCAGCGAAACGTGAGGCTTAGTGAGGCCCCTTCGCACGGAAAACCAGCACTCTTGTATGACGCCTCGGCGGTGGGGTCGGTGAATTATCTCAATTTGGCAAAGGAGTTGCTTAGTCGTCAGTAGTAGGCAATTGAGGTAGGTATAATTTAATCTAATTATAGATAAGGTATGAAACAACAAAAAGGATTGGGACGTGGTCTCGACTCGCTATTTGCAAGTGGTAAGGTGGAGCCCAAGATCAAACCAATGAGTGAATTGACAGAGGTCTCAATAGATAAAATATCGGCAAACCCAACGCAACCACGTCGCTCGTTCGACGAGGGGGCACTCGCTGAGTTGGCCACCTCGATTAAGGAGTTGGGAATCATTCAACCCGTCACACTGAGGAGTTGCGACGATGGACACTACACGATCATCAGCGGTGAGCGTAGGTGGCGTGCAGCACAGATGGCGGGGCTCACTCAGCTGCCTGCCTATATCCGTGAGGTGGATGATGAGGCGATGCACACGATGGCGCTGGTCGAGAATATCCAGCGTGCGGAGCTCAATCCTATCGAGATCGCCTTTGGGTTGCAGCGCCTCATCGAGGAGTGTCAGTTGACTCAGGAGGCGTTGGCTCAGAGGGTGACTCTGAAGCGATCGTCGATCTCGAACTACCTCCGACTCCTCAAGATGAGCGATCAGGTTCAATATGCGCTGAAGCAGGGGCTCATCACTATGGGACACGCCAAGGCGATCGCCTCGGTGGAGTGTGAGCAGGGGCAGTTGGAGTTGTTGGCGATCTGTATCGAGCAGGGTATCTCGGTGAGAGAGGCGGAGCAGCGAGGTGCGAAGTTAAACGCAGCGGAGCAGAGCGAGAGGCCGAAAATAGAGGCGAGGGAGATCCCGAAGGGTTATGAATCGTTGTCGGCTCGTCTGGGGGGTATCTTCTCGAAAGGGGTCGAGATCAAGGCTAATAGCCGTGGCGGAGGCCGTATTGTGATAAATTTTTCATCTCGCAGTGAGATTCAACAACTCTTGCAGGAGCTTAATATCGAGGAGTAGAGGGTAGATTTGGGTATAGTGAGTAGAGATAAAAAGGTTGGGGTTGCCTCTTTTTGTTGGCCCCTTTTTGTGGCGATGTTTTTTGTGTCGCTTGTTTTGTCGTGTGGTGGTGTGAATGGTCAATCTCGACGCTCTGAGCGGAGTGTTATTCGTGGTGGAGTTATTATCTCGGCCGACTCTTTGAGGGCTGAGAGGGCTGTGGCTGAGGTTGAGGAGGTTGCTGAGACAACTGAGACGGCTGAGACGGCTGAGGCAGAGACGGCTGAGACGGCTGAGGCAGAGGTGGCTGAGACAGAGGAGTTTGAAATAACAGAGATAGAGCCCCAAGCGGAGGAGGATAAAAAGTGGCGATTCATATCCGACTCGATGTCGCTATCGAGGATGTGTTGGACAGCGGCTGTTCTCCCAGGATATGGCCAAGCCTACAACAAACAGTATTGGAAGATGCCGATCTTCTATGGTGCGATTGCCACAGGAGCTACGCTCTTCGCCCGTGAGACAAAGAGCTACAAGCCGTTGAAGGCGGAGTACGACAACATAATCGCCACCGACGGCTCCTATCGAAGTGAGTACCTCGACGAGTTGCAAGCTGATATGATCCGAAGTAACACCCGTCGACAACTCTATCTCGGAGTCACCATAGCATCATACATAGCGGCGTTGAGCGATGCAGCGTTGAACTACGCTACCAACGACGTCTCGGATATCAAGAAGGCGACCACTCTGGCGACGATATGCCCAGGTGCTGGTCAGATCTACAACAAACAGTATTGGAAGGTCCCCTTCGTGATCGGAGGTTTTGCCACGATGATCTATGTCGTCGATTGGAATAATAGAGGATATACTCGCTTCAACAGAGCCTATAAGATAATGGTCGACTATGAGAATAAC
Source organism: Rikenellaceae bacterium (assembly GCA_047178625.1). Taxonomy (GTDB): domain Bacteria; phylum Bacteroidota; class Bacteroidia; order Bacteroidales; family Rikenellaceae; genus Alistipes. Next base: position 7,604 of record JBCQTJ010000013.1, on the reverse strand, counting down.
CCCGACGATTACCCAGATGGCTCGACCGACGAGTTTGGAGGGCGTTACACCTCGGATTATATGAAGAGTTTGCGTGATAGCTATCGACGCAATCGAGACCTGAGTATCATTATGATGGCGGGTCTCTACATCTTGCAGATCATAGATGCCCACGTCGATGCCCACTTCAAGGATTTCGATATCTCGGATGATTTGGCTATGAAGATCGAGCCTGCGGTGGGCTATGTCTACTCGCCTGCGGCCCAGAGCGACAAGGCGACCTTTGGATTCAATGTCGGTATTAAATTTTAAATGAGAGAATGAGAAAACAGATACTAACCCTAACAACAATTTGTGCACTAATAGCCTCTCTACCAGCCGAGGCGACAACCCCAACCAAGCGAGAGCTAAAGATAGAGGCCAAGATAAAGAGCCTAAACGAGCAGCTCAAAAGGCAGGAGCAGGCGTTGGAGCAGGAGAGGGCGTTGAGGTCGGATGTCACGCCAGTCGATAGCGTAGCCCTCGCCGACGAGGCCCAAGCACAAGCGGAGGCCGAGGCCAAGTTGTTGGCCAATCAGCAGGAGGTGAGCGCAATCCTCAACGACCCCACAATATTCTTCAACACCGCACAGATCGACTCGCTGCTAAATATCTGGAAAGAGGTCGATGTGAGATCTCATTACGATGACTTCTTCAACCAATATATCTCGATCGAGGTGGATGACGACTCGAAGGAGAGGGGCGAGAAGCTACCCATTGACTCCCTCTACAAGGAGCGACTCTTGAAGTTGGCCTCACCGATCCAGCTCTCCTATAACTCGATCGTGAGATCCTACATCAATAAATATGTAAGCCCCAAGTCGAACCAGATGAAGCACATCTTGTCTCGCTCCTCGGCCTACTTCCCCGACATAGAGGAGGCGCTGATCAAGGCAGGTCTGCCTATCGAGCTGAGGGCGATGGCCATCATCGAGTCGGCCCTCAACGCCAAGGCTGTCTCGGCCTCGGGAGCCTCTGGCTTGTGGCAGTTTATGCCCGCCACGGGGGCAGGGTATGGGTTGGAGATCAACTCGTTGGTCGACGAGAGGTGCGACCCTGCTAAGTCGACGGTGGCGGCGTGCCGATTTATGGCCGACCTGTACCGAATGTATGGCGATTGGACACTCGCCATTGCGGCCTATAACTGTGGTCCAGGAAATGTCAACAAGGCGATCGCCCGCTCGGGACTCAAGGAGGGGACTTTCTGGGATATCTACTACTACCTCCCCACCGAGACAAGAGGCTATGTGCCAGCGTTTATCGGTGCGAGCTACGCCTATGCCTACCATCGTGAGCACGACATAGTCCCCTACGACCCTGTGCAGCCTCTGGCGACCGACACGGTGACAGTGCGCAAGATCCTCCACCTCGCTCAGGTGGCCGATGTGTTGGATCTCTCGATCGACGTATTGCGCCAGCTCAACCCCCAATATAGGCGTGACATCATCCCTGCGACAACAAAGAGCTACTCTTTGACCCTGCCCCAGAGCTATGTGACACGTTACATCGAGAGCGAGGAGCAGATCCACGCCAAGGATGCGGAGTATCTAAAGGAGTATGTAAACCCCAGAAATATCGAGAAGCTGTTGGCCACGCCACACAACAGAATCCACACGGTGAGAAGTGGCGAGACATTGAGCGGAATAGCCCAGAAGTATCGTGTAACAACTCGCCAGCTAATGACGTGGAATAAACTAAAGAGCGCCAATAAACTCTCTGTGGGCCAAAAACTTAAGGTGAGTAACTAATGGGTGGATTCGCAGCAATAAACGAGGATATCATAGTAGCCCCTGCAACGCTGAGCGGAGGAGCTATCGCCATCGTGCGCCTAAGTGGCGAGGGGTCGATAGAGCTTGCCGATAAGATGTTTCGCCCAGTAAAAGAGGGCGGAGCGAGGTTGAGCGAGGCGAAGGGATATACCCTCCATTACGGATATATTGTCGAGGGTGACGAGGTGATCGACGATGTGATGGTGTCGCTGTTTCGTGCCCCCCACTCCTATACAAGCGAGGATGGTATCGAGATCTCGTGCCACGGATCGAGCTACATTGTGGGCCGAATCATAGGGCGAGCGCTGAGCTTAGGGGCAAGGATGGCCACCGAGGGCGAGTTCACAATAAGGGCCTTCTTGGCGGGAAGAATCGACTTGTCGCAGGCCGAGGCGGTATCCGATATGATAGCCTCGTCGAATAGGGCGACACACGCTTTGGCCTCGACACAGATGAGGGGCGGATACTCCGAGATGCTTAACGGCCTAAGGGCAGAGTTGGTGCGCCTAAGTGCGCTATTGGAGTTGGAGTTGGACTTCTCGGACGAGGATGTGGAGTTCGCCAACCGAGGAGAGCTAACGGAGCTGATGAGCAGACTGAAGGACGAGGTAGAGCGCCTAATGGAGTCGTTCAAGGTGGGTAACGCCATCAAAGAGGGGGTCGCTGTGGCGATAGTCGGGGCCCCCAACGCAGGCAAGAGCACGTTGCTGAATAGGCTGTTGGGCGAGGAGCGAGCGATGGTCTCCGAGGTGGCTGGAACAACAAGAGATACGATCGAGGATGTAGTGGTGATAGATGGGGTGGCCTTCCGATTTATCGACACGGCAGGTCTCCACAAGACCACAGATAGGCTGGAGCAGATGGGAATCGAGAGGACATATTCGGCCATAGAGAGGGCAAGGGTAGTAATTCAACTAATTGATATAGATCAGGTTGAAGGTGCAGAGCCGATAGAGGTAGAGCCCAGTCAAAAGAGGATAGTAGTACTAAATAAGGCGGATAGGGTAGCATCGACAGAGGAGCGCTCAGCAAAGCTACGAGAGAGTGGGGTAGAGCACGTAGTAATCTCGGCAAAAGAGGGCAGCGGAGTAGCGGATTTGGTGGAGAAACTAAGCAACACAATAGACGTAAGCAGCCTATACGAAGGAGGGGTAATAGTCTCAAACGCAAGACATTACGACCACCTAAGAAACGCCGCCGACTCGCTAACGAGAGCCCACCAATCAATAAAGGAGAACCAACCCACCGACCTCCTAACCGAAGACCTCCGCCACACCCTCCACCACATCGGTGCCATAACTGGCGAAATCACCAATGACGAGGTGCTTGGTGCGATCTTTTCTTCGTTTTGCATTGGCAAATAATAGATTGACACTAAAGTAGATACATATCCCACAAACGGTTAATTAGCACTCTTTTAGGGTGCTTTTTTTGTGTACCTATGTTAGCTGTTGTTCGCTGTTTTTTGCCGTTGTTGGAGGCTATTTTGTCCCTGAATTGTCCTTCGGCTACAAGACAGTTGCTCTTTGTGGTTATTTCGCCCGTTATGGCGCCGAGAATCTTGTTTTATGGGACGGAGTGGGACACAGTGGGACGAGCTGGGACGTAGTGGGACAACACGATTATTTTATGAGCGCCTCTATTTAGGATGCATTTTTATATATGAACCAATAATATTATAACCTATGAGTAGTAAAACAGACTATCCAAAAGTGTGTGCATATTGCAATTCACATTTTGTAGCTAAAAAACTATCCACACAATTCTGCTCACATAGATGTAGCTCATTAGCTTACAAGCAGAAGAAGAGAGAGTCGAGGGTGACAATCGCCAAGATAGAGGTTAAGAATAGCAACAAACCACCAATACTTCATCAAAAAAATTCTCACCATTTCAAACCAAATGACAAAATAGACCCTACTCTTTATATGAAGGAATATTTGTCGCTGCGTGACACTGCCAAATTATTAGCGATTGGCAAGTCCACAATTCACAGATATTGCACTTCAGGAAAATTAAAATGTATAAAGATGAACAGAAAGATTTTTATCAGGCGGAGTGACATCGAGGAGCTATTCAACGCTGCGCCACGTTATGAGGTGACTCCCCGAAACAGGGAGTCATCGGGAGTTGTCGTTGTCGAGGCACAGACTGAGAAAACGCAAGCTGAGGAGAGACAAGAACAACAGACCACCCCAATCACCGACTACATCTCGGCACGTGAGGCGGCTGAGCTATTCGGTGTGACCAAAGATGCGATTCACTCACGAGCTCGCACCAACATAGTGCCAAGCGTGATGTTCCAAAAGAGCAAGCTATATAGTCGCTCGCACCTCGAAGAGCTCTACAAACGTGACCAGACACACGATGCGCTCACCCAGTGGTACTCAGTTGATGAGATCGTGGAGCAATACAAGATGAGCCGCAACCAAGTCTACGGATTTGTGAGCGACCACAGAGTCCCGAAAAAGAGTGATGGCGGCAAAACCATCTACTCCAAAACGCACGTCGATGAGCTACTTAAATCACGAATTGGCGACACCTCAATCGAGAGTTGGTACACAGTCGAGGAGCTCTACGAACGCTATGGACTGAAACCCTCCTACATCGCAAATTTCGTCTATACCAACAAGATCCCCAAGCGCAGAATAAATGGCAGGGGTGAGTACTCCAAGGCGGATTTCGACAGAGCAATCAAGGAGCGTAACCCTCCAACGGTCTACCTAAAGGTTGAGGAGGCTGCAAAGGAGTTTCGCACAACCACCGACAGAATCCACTACCTCACGACCAAGCATAACCTGCCCAAAATCAAGGAGGAGCGACACATCAGAGTACAAAAAATAGCAATAGAGAAAATTATAAAAAAATAGAGAATTATGGGAATCAGAGCAAAACTTTACAGAGACGATAGAGCAAACGGGATGCAGGCACTTTACATCCGCTACACACCACCAATCCGTGACCCAGAGACGATGAAGATGAGATACAAGGAGATGCTCGACATCTACATCTTCAAGAACCCCACCACCGACGAGCAGCACTACTACAACAAGGAGCTACTCTCAAAGGCTGAGGCGATTGTGAGCCAACGAATAATCTCGCTGATCAATGAGGAGTTCGGCTTCCTCGACAAGTATAAGATGGAGCAGGACTTCTTGGAGTACTACCTTAAAATCGCCAAAACCAAGCACTCAAAGTGGATTATGGTCTATAAACATTTCCACCACTTCGTGCACGGCAAGTGTCAATTTAAGGATGTCACGGTCGATCTCTGTCGTCGATTTCGTGAGTATCTACTCAAGGATGCCCCCCAGATGAGACACGGCTCACAACGCCTGAGCCACAACTCGGCAGCGGGATATTTCTCGACATTTAGGGCTATGTTGAAGGTTGCCTATCGAGATAAGCGCATCAAGGATAACGTCAACGAATACCTCGAAAAGGTGAAGTGGAAGGATACCAAAAAGGAGTTCCTGACCCTCGACGAGATTAAGCGACTTGCCGCCACCGAGTGCGAGATACCGGTATTGAAATCCGCCTCGATATTTGCCTGCCTGACGGGTCTCAGACTTAGCGACATCTTGCAGCTAACGTGGGAAAATATCGTCCCGATGCCGGGCGAGAATGGCTACTGTATGCGCATCCGCACCCAAAAGACCGACTCCGAGGAGACGCTCCCCCTGAGCGAGGAGTCACTGGAGTATTGCGGTGAGCGCAGCACGGGGTTAGTATTCAAAGGCTTCCAACGAGTGATGGCATACGTCCCCCTCCACAAGTGGGTCAAGCAGGCTGGAATCACTAAGCACATCACGTTCCATTTAGCAAGACAGATCAAACCAGTTTTCTGCTTGAAATACAGCGACTTACAAATGTTAATTCTCATATAGCTAACTAAATAGAAACGAGCGAAACTCTGTTTTCTGCTTTATTATGCATTAATCAATGAACATCTTATAATTACTCGTCAAAGATAGTAAAATTATCTATATTGATAACTTTTTTTAATGAAATATTACATCGCCCATTACTTGTGCGATAATATTGCGTAAGCTGTGTGTATCTTTGTAATGTTACAAAAAAAACCTTTTAATCATTGCCGTATGATAGTTTTGTTGATGCTCATATTCATTGCGAATAGTTGTCTGTGTGGTGTAGCGCAGAGTTACGACCAAAATAATCCTATATTCATTCCGATTATCACCCCTTACGATAGCCTTTCGCCAATATCAATCCGCTCAACTCACGTAAAATCGTATAGCAACAAAGCATTTGATACAGATGGCTCGTATGTAAATTTTGACGAGCAAGACCAGAAATATGTCGGACAGAGGATATTTATCCCAAACAATCACCCTGTATTCAGATACAACTCTCTCAGCAATCGTCTCGATGGCTTTATGCACCCCACAGAGGGTGGCGATTATATAATTGTGCGTGTACTTGACGACCAGACCTCTCGTCCAATTCGCAAAATCATCGCTGATAGTGCAGCGCACGGCAGAAATAAAAATGGTATTCCGTGGAGAGATGTTTTAACTCGTGTTAATCTTAGTGGTTTAACCGAGATAGTAAGCGTAAAATCGCAGGACACAGTTGTCGTTGCACTCAATGGGCATTGCAGAGACCACTTCCGCTCACTGGGTTTCTTTGAGAAGGTCGTGCAGGTGATGAGCGATAGGGACTACATCGCCACCAGCCGCAGAAGTAGTGATGGTCAGCTCTACATTCTCAACGACTATTCCCAAAAGAAATTACCCGTAGATGCCCTCTATGTAGAGTTTAAGTGCGTAGATTTCGGATGGGGCTATATGAATCTGTATGCCATTATGGAGTCGCAATATGGTAACGTTGCCGTGCGCATTAAAAAGTTGGAGGAAGTTGGCGAGAGTGGAATATACAAATTCGCAAACAACGAGTGGATAGACAAAAGATTATTTACATCCAATGAGCCAACTTCAGATAAAAATTATTAACTTTACCTCTATGAATCATTTGAATAAATATATACGACTCATCGACATCATCAAAAGCGGCGGCTCGAAAGGGGTGCTGTTTGATGATATTGCAGATAAATGGAGCTGCGAATATGGCGAGACGCTATCCAAGCGTACCTTTCAGCACCAAAAGAGTAGGATCGAGGAGCTATTCGATATTACGATAGTTTGCGACCGCAGCACCAATCGCTACTCGATTGAGAATCCAGAGGCGTTGCGAGATAATGAGGTGCGACGATGGATATTGGATACATTTTCAGTTGGCAATACTTTGATGGGGGCGTTGTCTCTGCGAGAAAGGATTGTCGTAGATAATCAGCCATCGTCATTTCCGTTCTTACCGAAGTTGTTGGAGGCGATGAAGGTGAATAGTATTGTTGAGATATGCTATCATTCATTTCGATTTGACGACCCTATTACCATATCCATTGCCCCGTACTTTGTAAAACTTCACGATAATAGATGGTATCTGTATGGTGTCGAGGTGGGTGCAGAGAGGTTGAAGATCTACGCTTTAGATAGGATAAAAAGCCTTGCTGTGAGCGATGATACGTTTGAATTACCTGCGGAGTTCTCTGCTCACGATACTCTCTATACCGCCTATGGAGTGACTCTATATGATGATATTAAACCTATGACCATAACCATCAAAACCTATGGCACAAAGTCCAAGTATCTCGATACACTACCTATACATCACTCGCAGCGCAAAATCAGCGATGACACATACGAACTGTATGTTGCACCGACTGGTGAGTTTATAAGTGAGATACTGCGTCAAGGGGATGATATTGAAGTTGTATCACCTACAGAGGTTCGAGAA
>JBCQTJ010000012.1:0-60833 GCA_047178625.1 Rikenellaceae bacterium | reverse complement strand
CCCAGTGGGTCCTGCGTTGGGTTCTAAGGGAGTCAACATTATGGACTTCTGTAAGCAGTTCAATGCGCGCACACAGGATAGGGCAGGAAAGGTTCTTCCGGTCATCATCACGGTTTATAGCGATAAGTCTTTCGATTTCGTCGTTAAACAGCCACCCGTAGCCATTCAGCTCAAGGATGCCGCTGGCATCAAGTCTGGTTCTGCACAGCCAAACCGTAACAAGGTTGGTCAGGTGACTTGGGATCAGGTGAAGGAGATCGCAGAGGGTAAGATGCCCGATATGAACTGTTTCACACTTGAGGCTGCTATGCGTATGGTTGCCGGTACTGCTCGCAGTATGGGACTTACTGTAGTTGGAGAATTTCCTAATTTGTAATTGACACGAAGATGAGTAAATTGACAAAAAATCAAAAAATTGCCTACGCAAAGGTTGAAGCTCATAAGGCTTACAAGCTTTCAGAGGCAGCCGCTCTTCTCAAGGAGATTACCTTTACGAAATTTGACGCGTCAGTAGATATTGATGTGCGTTTGGGAGTAGACCCACGTAAGGCGGACCAGATGGTTCGTGGCGTTGTGACACTACCACACGGAACAGGTAAGCAGAAGCGAGTTCTCGTTCTCTGTACACCAGAGAAGGAGGCCGAGGCAACTGCTGCTGGTGCTGATTTCGTAGGTTTGGATGAGTTTATTGATAAGATCAAGGGCGGTTGGACCGACGTTGATGTTATCATCACAACTCCAAACGTTATGGGTAAAGTAGGAGCGTTGGGACGTATTTTGGGTCCTCGCGGCTTGATGCCAAACCCTAAGACAGGAACCGTTACTATGGAAGTAGGACGTGCTGTTGAGGAGGTTAAGGCAGGTAAGATCGACTTCAAGGTCGATAAGTATGGTATCGTACACACTTCAGTTGGACGTGTTTCATTCGACGCTGAGAAGATCACCGAGAATGCTCAGGAGGTTTTGGCGACAATTATGAAGCTCAAGCCAGCAAAGGCAAAGGGAACATATGTTCAGAGCATCTATCTCTCGACAACAATGAGCCCAGGTGTACAGATCGATCCTAAAACAGTTGAATCTAAATAAGAGGGGGATATAAAGAGATGACAAAAGAACAAAAGACGGCTCTCATCGAGAGTCTTACAGCTCAACTCGCAGAGTATCCTCACTTCTACATCACTAACATCGAGGCTTTGAACGCAGAGCAGACAGCAAGTTTGCGCCGTATGTGTTTCGAGAAAGAGGTTAAGTTGGTAGTGGTAAAGAACACTCTTATGGTGAAGGCATTGGAGAGGGCTGAGAAGGCAGAGGCTGATTTGGTTTCTGTACTCGAGGGCTCAACATCTATTATGTTTTCACAGAGCGCAAAGGCACCAGCCCTCCTTATCAAGGAGTTCCGCAAGTCGAGCGACAAGCCAGTATTGAAGGCCGCTTACGCTGAGGGATGCGTTTATGTAGGAGACAACCAGATCGAGGCACTTTGTAGCATCAAGAGTCGTGACGAGCTTATCGCCGACGTTGTTGCATTGCTTCAGTCACCAGCCAAGAATGTTATCTCTGCATTGCAGGGTAGCGCAGGACAGAAGGTGGCAGGTTTGGTTAAGGCACTTGAGGAGAGAGCACAATAAGTCGATTCTCGCCAACTACGCTCTCCCGAAAATGGTGAGTTAGCGGGCGAAGTTGCAGAGGAGGGGGGACCAAAAATAGAAACCTCTCAAAACAAAAAAAATAAGAAATAAAAACAAAAAAAATAGAATTACTACAATGGCAGATGTAAAGAAGTTGGCTGAAGAGTTGGTAAACTTGACAGTTAAGGATGTAAACGAGTTGGCAACTATCCTCAAGGAGGAGTATGGTATCGAGCCAGCAGCAGCAGCAGTAGCAGTAGCAGCAGCTCCAGCAGAGGCAGCAGCAGCAGCAGAGCAGACAGCATTTGATGTTATCTTGAAGTCAGCTGGTCAGGCTAAGCTTCAGGTTATCAAGGCGGTTAAGGATCTTGCAGGTCTTTCATTGGGCGATGCTAAGGCATTGGTTGATGGTGCGCCTAAGGCAGTTAAAGAGGGTGTCTCTAAAGAGGAGGCTGAGTCTATCAAGTCACAGCTTGAGGAGGCTGGAGCAGAGGTTGAGCTTAAGTAATTAAGTTTTTCCAAACTCAAACTCAGGTATAGAGCTAAGTAATTTAGCTCTATGCCTTTTCTCGTCTAAGGATTAGAGGGGGGCTAATGTGCCCTCTTTTACCTTATGACAACAGTTGTACCCTTATGAGCTAATACTTTGGCTCTGAGGCAATTAGTACTGAGTGGCAGGCAGTTTCTACGATATTCCAGCCTCTACACAACGTTTTCTATCTTGCTTAGGTTTGATGACTTAGCGGTTTTAGATGAGAGGTAGAGAGTGTAAGGATTAAGTAGTACCCCACATCAATCAACTAAAAAAAGGATTTTACTGATGTCCGCAACAATACAACAAAAAAGAGTTAGCTTTTCGACGATAAAGACTCCGGTTCCATACCCAGATCTTCTCGAAGTACAGCTCAAATCATTTCGTGATTTTTTCCAGATGGATACCACAGCCGAGAATCGCAAGAGCGAGGGGCTTTACAAGGTTTTCCAGGAGAATTTCCCAATTACTGATACGCGAAATAACTTCGTGTTGGAGTTCATCGATTACTATATCGACCCACCTCGCTACTCGATCGACGAGTGTTTGGAGAGGGGTCTAAGCTATAGCGTGCCTTTGAAGGCGAAGTTGAAGCTATATTGTACCGACGACGACCACGAGGATTTCGGAATGGTAGTGCAGGATGTATATTTCGGCACGATCCCCTATATGACCGAGCGAGGTACCTTCGTCATCAACGGTGCTGAGCGTGTCATTGTGTCGCAGCTTCACCGCTCGCCAGGAGTATTCTTTGGCCAGAGTATGCACACCAATGGTACGAAGCTCCACTCTGCTCGTATCATCCCATTCAAGGGTTCTTGGATAGAGTTTGCGACGGACATCAATAATGTGATGTATGCCTACATCGACCGTAAGAAGAAGTTGCCCGTGACGACTCTGTTGCGTGCAATCGGCTACGAGACCGACCAACAGATCTTGTCGATCTTTGAGTTGGCCGACGAGGTGAAGGTAAACAAGGCGAATCTAAAGAAGGCGGTAGGTCGCAAGTTGGCAGCGAGAGTGTTGCAGACTTGGATCGAGGATTTCGTAGATGAGGATACTGGTGAGGTGGTCTCAATCGAAAGAAATAGCGTCATCGTAGATCGCGAGACTGTGCTCGAGAAGGAGCACATAGATGAGATCATCGAGAGCGGCGCAAAGACAATCTTGCTCCACAAGGAGTCAACATCTGGTGTCGACTACTCTATTATATATAACACTCTCCAGAAGGATACTTGTAACTCGGAGAAAGAGGCCGTTGTCTATATCTATAGGCAGTTGCGTGCGTCGGAGCCACCAGATGAGGCTACGGCTCGTGACGTGATCGACAAGCTCTTCTTCTCGGACAAGCGTTACGACTTGGGAGAGGTAGGACGTTATAGGATCAACCGCAAGTTGGAGCTCGATATCCCAGCCGAGACACGAACATTGACTCGTGAGGATATCATCGCCATCATCAAGTATTTGATCCAGCTTATCAACTCGAAGGCGGATGTAGATGATATCGACCACTTGTCGAATCGTCGTGTGCGCACCGTTGGTGAGCAGTTGTCGAGCCAGTTCTCGGTAGGATTTGTGAGGATGGCCCGTACAATTAGGGAGAGGATGAATGTAAGGGATAACGAGGTCTTTACTCCGATTGATTTGATCAACGCCAAGACTCTGTCGAGCGTTATCAACTCATTCTTCGGAACCTCGCAGCTCTCGCAGTTTATGGACCAGATCAACCCATTGGCGGAGATCACCCATAAGCGACGTCTCTCGGCGTTGGGACCTGGAGGACTTTCACGTGATCGTGCAGGATTCGAGGTTCGTGACGTTCACTATACACACTACGGACGTTTGTGTCCGATTGAGTCGCCCGAGGGACCGAACATCGGTCTTATCTCGTCGTTGTGCGTCTTTGCGAAGATCTCACCGATGGGATTCATCGAGACCCCATATCGTTCAGTCGAGGAGGGTCGAGTTGATCTGGATAACTCACATATTAAGTACTACTCAGCCGAGGAGGAGGAGGGTAAGATCGTGGCGCAGGCATTTATGCCGCTCGACGACGAGGGTTACTTCGTGAACCCCGACCGTATCAAGGCCCGTGAGGGTGCCGATGTCCCAGTCGTTACGGCTACGGAGTTGGATTTGATCGACGTTGCACCTAACCAGATCGCCTCTATCGCCGCATCACTCATCCCATTCTTGGAGCACGATGATGCGAACCGTGCCTTGATGGGATCAAATATGATGCGTCAGGCGGTGCCATTGGTGACTACCGAGGCTCCGATTGTGGGTACGGGAATCGAGAAGGACCTCGTTATTGATAGCCGCAACCACGTTGTGGCGGAGTGCGATGGAGAGGTTGTCTTTGCCGATGCTACACGTATCGAGGTTAAGTATGACCGCACGGCGGATGAGGTTTTGTGCTCGTTCGACCCCGAGGTGAAAACCTATATTTTGCCACGCTACCGTCGTACCAACCAAAACACGTCGGTGACTCTGAAGCCACGTGTCTTGACAGGGGCGAGAGTCGAGAAGGGACAGATCCTAACTGAGGGTTATTCGACCGAGGGAGGTGAGTTGGCGTTGGGCCGTAACCTTAAGGTTGCATATATGCCTTGGAAGGGTTATAACTTCGAGGATGCGATCGTTATCTCGGAGCGTATCCAGCGTGATGATATCTTCACGTCGGTTCACGTCGACGAGTATGTTATGGAGGTTCGTGACACAAAGCGTGGAGTCGAGGAGTTGACCTCAGATATCCCGAATGTGAGCGAGGACGCAACACGAGATTTGGACTCAAACGGAATCGTTCGTATTGGAGCCAATATCCACCCAGGCGATATCTTGATCGGAAAGATCACCCCTAAGGGAGAGAGCGACCCATCACCAGAGGAGAAGCTCTTGAGGGCGATCTTCGGCGATAAGGCGGGCGATGTGAAGGATGCCTCATTGAAGGCTCAGCCATCACTCCACGGAGTGGTTATCGACACTAAGCTCTATGCTCGTGCGATGAAGGAGGGCAAGAAGAACCGTGCCGCGGAGGAGGCTAAGACAAGTGTCTTGGATCAGAAGTTCGCAACCATTGTGGCCGACCTTACTAAGCGCCTTGTCGAGAAGTTGATGTCGTTGCTTGGCGACCAGACAACAACAGGAATCTACGACTACTTCGGTGTCGAGCTCTATGGCGCAGGCACTAAGTTCGAGGCTCGCATCTTCGAGGAGATGGCCGTTATGTCGTCGGACGAGAAGGGTCGCATTGCGATGGGTTACTTGAACTTGGGAAGCTGCAACTGGACTGCCGACGAGCACACCAATGCTCTGATCGAAAAGACGGTGAACAACTATATCCTCGAGTGGAAGCGTGCCGATGCCGCTATCAAGCGAGAGAAGTACAATATGACCAATGGAGATGAGTTGCCACAGAATGGAGTGATCCAGTTGGCAAAGGTCTACATCGCAAAGAAGAGGAAGCTAAAGGTAGGAGATAAGATGGCGGGACGCCACGGAAATAAGGGTATCGTAGCGAAGATCGTTCGTGACGAGGATATGCCTTTCTTGGCCGACGGAACCATTGTCGACATCTGTTTGAACCCACTTGGAGTGCCATCACGTATGAACCTTGGTCAGATCTTCGAGTCTGTACTCGGATGGGCAGGACGTGAGTTGGGCGTTAAGTTCGCAACACCGATCTTCGACGGAGCGTCGTTGGACGATGTTAACGAGTTGGGCGCCAAGGCAGGAATCCCACATAGCGGCCGTACATACCTCTATGATGGAGGTACGGGCGAGATGTTCGACCAGCCAGCGACAGTGGGTGTCACCTATATGTTGAAGTTGGGCCATATGATCGACGATAAGATGCACGCGCGTTCTATCGGACCATACTCGCTCATCACTCAGCAGCCACTTGGAGGTAAGGCGCAGTTCGGAGGTCAGCGTTTCGGAGAGATGGAGGTTTGGGCGTTGGAGGGCTTCGGTGCCGCCAACATCCTACAAGAGATCTTGACAATTAAGTCTGATGATGTTATGGGACGTGCCAAGACTTATGAGGCGATTGTGAAGGGTGATAACCTTCCAAAGCCAGGTATCCCCGAGGCTATGAATGTGTTGCTCCACGAGCTACGCGGATTGGCATTGTCGGTTAAGCTTGAGTAAAATATATCTTTTTCACCCCTCGCTCCACTAAAAGCGAGGGTGTGATAGATCTATTTTTTGTCGTTCCATATTTTGAGTTAAAAAAAGAAGATATAAATATATGTCATTCAATAGAGATAACAAACAGACAGGCGGTTACAAGCAGATTTCGATCGGATTGGCCTCACCAGAGGAGATCCTATCTCAGTCGAGCGGCGAGGTCTTGAAGCCAGAGACCATCAACTACCGTACCTACAAGCCCGAGCGAGATGGACTCTTCTGCGAGCGCATCTTCGGACCAGTAAAGGATTACGAGTGCCATTGCGGAAAGTATAAGCGTATTCGTTATAAGGGCATCGTGTGTGATAGGTGTGGTGTCGAGGTGACAGAGAAGAAGGTTCGTCGCGAGAGGATGGGCCACATCTCGTTGGTCGTACCCGTCGTTCACATCTGGTATTTCCGCTCGTTGCCATCAAAGATCGGCTACTTGTTGGGAATCCCAACCAAGAAGTTGGAGTCTATCATCTACTATGAGCGCTACGTCGTGATCAACGCAGGTGCCGCTGCCGAGCAGGGTATCGAGGTGAACCAGACTTTGGCCGAGAAGGAGTATTTGGATGTTTTGGCACAGTTGCCAGCGGGCAACCAATCGTTGTCGAACGATGATCCAGATAAGTTCTTTGCGATGATGGGTGCCGAGGCGGTAGACTTCTTGTTGCGCCGTGTCGACCTCGATTCTACTTCGTTCGCACTTCGTGATAGGGCTATGAGAGAGACCTCTCAGCAGCGTAAGACCGAGGCGTTGAAGAGGTTGAATGTTATTGAGTCATTCCGTACATCACGTGAGAAGAACCGCCCCGAGTGGATGGTTCTGAATGTGGTGCCAGTCATACCACCCGAGTTGCGCCCATTGGTGCCGTTGGATGGAGGACGTTTCGCAACGTCGGACCTCAACGACCTCTATCGTCGTGTGATCATCCGTAATAACCGTTTGAAGAGGTTGATCGAGATCAAGGCTCCCGAGGTTATCTTGCGTAACGAGAAGCGTATGTTGCAGGAGGCTGTCGACTCATTGTTCGATAACTCACGCAAGAGCAACGCCGTTAAGAATGAGTCGAATAGGCCATTAAAGTCATTGTCAGACTCTTTGAAGGGTAAGCAGGGACGTTTCCGTCAGAACTTGTTGGGTAAGCGTGTTGACTACTCGGCTCGTTCGGTGATCGTCGTTGGTCCCGAGTTGAAGATGCACGAGATGGGTATTCCAAAGGATATGGCTGCCGAGTTGTACAAGCCATTTGTGATCCGTAAGCTCATCGAGCGTGGAATCGTAAAGACCGTAAAGTCAGCAAAGAAGATTATAGATAGGAAGGATCCAGTGATCTGGGGAATTTTGGAGAACGTGATTAAGGGACACCCAGTGTTGATGAACCGTGCCCCAACTCTTCACCGATTGGGAATCCAGGCGTTCCAGCCTAAGTTGATCGAGGGTAAGGCGATGCAGTTGCACCCATTGGCGTGTACGGCCTTCAATGCCGACTTCGAGGGAGACCAGATGGCGGTCCACTTGCCACTCGGCAATGCCGCTATTTTGGAGGCACAGGTGTTGATGTTGGGTTCGCACAACATCTTGAACCCAGCCAATGGAGCACCTATCACCGTCCCTTCACAGGATATGGTCTTGGGTCTCTACTACATCACCAAGCCTCGCAAGGGTGCTAAGGGTGAGGGGCTCATCTTCTATGGTGCCGAGGAGGCTATCATCGCCTACAACGAGAAGCGAGCAGCGCTTCACGCAACGGTGAAGTGTAAGGTTATGGATCTCAACGAGCAGGGCGAGTTGGAGGAGACGTTGATCGAGACAACGATCGGTCGTATCTTGTTCAATCAGGTTGTGCCTCGTGAGGTTGGATTTATCAATGAGGTGTTGACCAAGAGGTCGATGCGTGATATCATCTCGGTTGTGATGAAGAGGGCGGGAGCGGCTAAGGTTGCTTCGTTCTTGGATGATGTAAAGGCGATGGGTTATCGTATGGCATTCCAGGGTGGATTGTCGTTTAACCTCGATGCGGTGATTATCCCCGACGAGAAGGAGAAGTTGGTAAACGAGGGTTACGAGCGTGCCGATGCGATTATGAACGACTACAATATGGGTCTTATCACCAATAATGAGCGTTATAACCAGATCATCGACGTGTGGACAAACATCAACTCGAAGCTCACCAAGACGGTTATCGACACTCTGATCGCCGATCAGGATGGATTTAACCCAGTATATATGATGCTTGACTCGGGAGCCCGTGGTTCGAAGGAGCAGATTCGTCAGCTCTCGGGAATGCGTGGTTTGATGGCCAAGCCTCAGAAGTCGGGAGTCGAGGGAGGTCAGCAGGTTATCGAGAACCCGATCTTGTCGAACTTCAAGGAGGGACTTTCGGTGTTGGAGTACTTTATCTCAACCCACGGAGCCCGTAAGGGACTTGCCGATACGGCCCTAAAGACTGCCGATGCAGGATATTTGACACGTAGGCTTGTCGATGTAGCACAGGATGTGATCATCAACGAGCACGATTGTGGAACGTTGCGTGGTTTGACAGCTAAGGCTATCAAGCGTAACGACGACGTTGTGCAGTCACTCTATGATAGGATTTTGGGCCGTGCAGCCCTCGTCGACATCATCCACCCACTCACGGGCGAGGTGATGTGTGAGGCTGGCGCCGAGATCACCGAGGAGATCGCCGATGCAATCGAGAAGTCTCCATTGGAGTCTGTCGAGATCCGTTCGGTTCTCACTTGCGAGGCACGCAATGGTGTGTGTGCAAGGTGTTACGGACGTAACTTGGCAACGGGACGTATGGTTCAGCGAGGCGAGGTCGTGGGAGTTATCGCGGCACAGTCGATCGGAGAGCCAGGAACACAGCTTACACTTCGTACCTTCCACGTCGGAGGAGTTGCGGGAGGTTCGACTGTCGAGACCAACGTAATCTCGAAGTATGAGGGACGTTTGGAGATCGACGATTTGCGCACCATCCCAACGAAGAACGAGGCTACGGGCGAGGTGACGAACCTTGTGGTGTCACGTCAGGCGGAGTTCAGAATTGTCGACCCAAAGACCGAGATTGTCCTCTATACCCACACATTGAGTTACGGTTCAACGGTATTCAAGGCCAATGGCGACCTTATCAAGGTTGGTGATTTGATCTCGGAGTGGGATCCATACAATGCGGTAATCATCTCGGAGCACGATGGAGTCATCGCCTACGATAGCATCATCGAGGGTATCACATACCGTGTCGAGAGTGACGAGCAGACGGGTCTTTCGGAGCGAGTAATCATCGAGAGCAAGGATAAGACAAAGAGTCCAGTCATTAAGGTTATGACCAAGAATGGCGATGAGCAGAAGTCGATCAACCTTCCAGTTTCGGCACACGTCGTTGTGCAGGACAAGGCGAAGATCAAGGCGGGAGATATCCTTGTCAAGATCCCACGTGCGGTTGGAAAGTCGGGTGGTGATATCACAGGAGGACTTCCACGTGTTACGGAGCTCTTCGAGGCACGTAACCCATCGAACCCAGCCATTGTCTCTGAGATTGATGGTGAGGTAGCATTTGGTAAGATCAAGAGGGGTAATCGTGAGATCATCGTCACAAGTAAGGATGGCGATCAGAAGCGCTATTTGGTGCCACTCTCACGTCAGATCATTGTTCAGGAGAACGACTATGTGAAGGCAGGAAATCCGTTGTCGGATGGAGCTATCACGCCAGCAGATATCTTGAGGATCTTGGGACCAACGCTTGTTCAGGAGCATATCGTGAATGAGGTTCAGGAGGTCTATCGTATGCAGGGTGTGAAGATCAACGACAAGCACTTCGAGGTTATCGTTCGTCAGATGATGAACAAGGTACGTATCGACGATGCTGGAGACTCGCCATTCTTCGAGGATCAGATCATTGATAAGTGGGCCTTTATGGATGCTAATGACGAGCTTTACGACAAGGTTGTTGTTACGGATGCAGGTGATTCTACAACGTTGCAGGCGGGACAGATTGTCTCTATGCGTAGGTTGGCCGATGAGAACTCATCATTGAAGCGCCGTGATTTGACCCCTGTTCAGGTGCGTGAGATCTCGCCAGCGACATCGAGTCAGGTGTTGCAGGGAATCACGAGGGCGGCACTTCAGACGTCGAGCTTCATCTCGGCAGCATCGTTCCAGGAGACCACTAAGGTGTTGAATGAGGCGGCTATTCAGGGTAAGATTGACCCATTGGTTAACTTGAAGGAGAATGTCATCTGTGGACATTTGATCCCTGGAGGTACGGGACTTAGGGAGTATGACAACTTGGTTGTTGGTCCTAAGGTTGATGTCGAGGCTGCGATTTAATAGGCAGACTATATGATAAACGAGAGTCGATGCATTTTGCATCGACTCTCGTTTTGTTTTCTGAGACTTTACTGAGACTTTACTGAGACGATCGACCCAGTTTAGACTCAGAAAGATTCAGTTTAGACCCAGCAAACCCTACTCCAACCCCTCTCTCTTTGCCAACTCCTCCATCAAGGCATAGGCCGCATCAAACTCATTCGGAATACGACCATCTAAAATAGCATCCTTAATCTCCTCCTTGATCTTACCAATGACATTCGAGGGCGAGATGTTATACCTCGTCATAATGATCTCCCCCGTGATAGGTGGCTGGAAATTACGTACACGATCTCGCTCCTCCAACTCCAGCATCTTGTGCCTCACCAACTCGAAATTAGCGAGGTAACGCTTCACCTTCGACTCGATGCCCGAGGTGATATCCGCCTCACACAGAATCATCAACGCCTCGATATCATCCCCCGCCTCAAAGAGCAGGCGACGAACAGCCGAGTCGGTGACTGCCTCCTGAGTCAACGAGATGGGACGTAGATGGAGATAGACCAGCTTCTGGACAAACTTACGAGGATCCCCCAACGGCAACTTCAGCCTTCTGAAGATCTGTTGAACCATCTTCGACCCCAACACCTCGTGGCCGTGAAAAGTCCACCCAACCTTCGCATCATAGGCCTTGGTCGGTGGCTTGGCGATGTCGTGGAGCAGAGCTGCCCACCTGAGCCATAGGTTGTTGGAGCGCCTCGAGACATTATCCAACACCATCATCGTGTGGACGAAGTTATCTTTGTGGGAGTGTTTACCCACCTTCTCGACCCCCGTCAAAGCCTCCATCTCGGGCAGGATCAACTTTAAAAGCCCCGTTAAGTGGAGCAGCTCAAAGCCGATCGAGGGGCGAGGTGAGAGGACTATCTTATTGAGCTCTATGGCGATACGCTCCGCCGAGACGATCTCGATTCGGTGGGCATTGCGGCTAATAGCCTCGAAGGTCGACTCCTCGATCTCGAAGCCCAACTGAGTGGCGAACCTCACCGCTCGCATCATCCTCAAAGGGTCGTCCGAGAAGGTTATGTCGGGGTCGCAAGGGGTGCAGATTATGCAATCCTCCAAGTCGAAGAGGCCATCGAAAGGGTCAACCAACTCGCCAAAAGTGGCGCCATTGAGCGACCACGCCATAGCGTTGATGGTGAAGTCACGTCGTCGCTGGTCATCATCGAGCGTCCCCTCCTCGACCGCTGGCTTGCGAGAGTCGGGGGTGTAGGACTCCTTGCGAGCACCCACAAACTCAACCTCCAACCCATCGGCCCTCAGCATCGCCGTTCCGAAACGCTTAAAGACCGAGACTTTGGTGCGTAGCTCACGCCCCAACTCCTCGGCAACAGCTATGCCGCTGCCAATCACAACCACGTCGATGTCGGTGCAGGGGCGTGAGAGATAGTGGTCACGGACATAGCCCCCAACCACATAGGCATCAACGCCCAAACGATCTGCGATCTTGCTGATCTGCCGAAAGATAGGCAGTGACAGCGCACTTTTATTATCTTTCAATTACTAACTAAAATTTACAACTAACTTAATAGAATTTACTTTAATAACTCCCTCTGATAGAGCCCAACAACATTTTCGAGCCCCATATAGAGGGTATCGCAGATGAGGGCGTGGCCGATCGAGACCTCATCGACAAATGGGATCTGCTCAACAAAATATCGGAGGTTCTCGAGGCTGAGGTCGTGGCCAGCATTGAGCCCCAAACCACACTCATTTGCCACCTTGGCAGCCGCTGTATAGGGGGCGATTGCTGCCTCACGATCTGCCGCATAGTTCGCTGCATAGGCCTCGGTGTAGAGCTCCACACGATCTACGCCTATCTTCTTGGCAGTTCTAATCATCTCCGCATCGGGGTCAACAAAGACCGAGACACGAATCCCTTTCGACTGAAAGCGACGTGTCACATCGACAAGGAAATCGAAGTTTGCAACGGTATCCCACCCAGCATTCGAGGTGATTGCATCGGGTGCGTCGGGGACCAATGTCACCTGAGCAGGGCAGACCTCGAGCACCATCTCGATAAAGTCGGGGGTTGGATTTCCCTCTACATTGAGCTCTGTCGAGAGGATGCGCTTTAGTTCATATACATCGTCATAGCGGATATGGCGAGCATCGGGACGTGGATGAACAGTGATTCCCTCGCCTCCAAACCTCTCAATATCGAGTGCCGCCTTCGACAGGTCGGGCATATTCGCACCACGTGAATTTCGCACCACGGCGATCTTATTGATGTTTACACTTAATTTTGTCATAATATTATACTATATTTGCAACAGCCACCCCGCTACGTTTGCGAGGTGAGGCGTTGCATTTTACTTTTTGCGCCATAAAGTTACTGAAAAAAAGTGAATAAATATGAAAATAATAATTTTTTCGCGTCCCAGCCTAAAGCCTAACCTCGACTATCTGAGGCATCTGATCACCGAGATCGAGCTTCGAGATTGTCAATATACCGTCAACGAGGAGTTTGCAGCCTCCCTCAGGGAGCATCTCGGCCTCGTGATCCCTAAGTCGCAGATCTATCGTGAGGATGTGGGCGATCAGCCCGAGCGGACTGTGATGATCTGTTACGGAGGCGATGGAACGCTCTTGGAGGGGGTGCATCGTTTGGGAGGCCGCCCGATTGTGGTTGTTGGGGTCAACACGGGTCGTTTGGGATTTCTGACCTGCACGGCACCGAGTAGCATTGCTGAGCTCTTCGACCGCCTCGATAGGGATGAGCTGAGGATCGAATCACGAGCTATGATAGCCGCCAAGGGCGACTTCTCGGGGGGCGAGTGGCTGAGGGCAGCCAACGAATTTGCAATTCACAGACAGGGGGCCTCGATGGTCGAAGTGGCCACATATATTGATGGAGAGCTGGTCGCTACCTACCACGGCGATGGGGTCATTGTCGCCACTCCAACGGGCTCTACGGCCTACTCGCTGAGTGCAGGTGGGGCCGTGATGGCACCCCATTGTGGCTGTTGGATCATCTCGCCGCTGGCGCCTCACAACATCACTATGCGCCCCGTTGTGGTATCGGATAGGTGTCGACTCGACCTTAGGGTTCGTATGCGTGATGGCGGAGCCTCCATATCGCTCGACAATAGAACGTATGAGATAGCTCAGGGGACCGAAGTTTCGCTAATGAGGGCTAAAAATGACTTTTATCTGGGGTTGGATCGCAATATATCGTTCTATCAGACGTTAAGAGATAAGATGATGTGGGGAGTCGACCTAAGAGGGTAGTGATCTGTTTGGATTGGCGATGGTGAGGAAATTTGTGGAGTAGAGAGTAAATATATCTTTCAAAATTGCACAAATTTAGGTATTTTTTGTACATTTGCTGTTTAGTATGAGTAGAGATAAAAAAAATCCACGTAGCGTGGCGATCATTATGGATGGTAATGGCCGCTGGGCGCAGTTGCGTGGCTTGGATCGAGTGGAGGGCCATATCCGTGGTGTTGAGTCGGTTCGTGAGGCTATCAAGTCGGCACTTAGGTGCGGAGTCGAGGTCCTTACGATCTACGCCTTCTCGACCGAGAATTGGGGTCGCCCCAGCGCTGAGGTCGATGCGTTGATGGATCTGATGGGTCGTTGTATCATCAAGGAGGTGCCCGAATTGGTGGCGCAAGGTGTGAAGATGTCGTTTATTGGTGACGTGTCACGCCTATCTCAGGATCTACAACTCAAGATCGAGGAGGCGGAGCGAGAGTGTGCCGATTGTTCTCGTTTGACCTTCCAGATTGCGATGAACTACTCATCTCGTGACGAGATAAGGCGTGCGGTATGCTCTATCGCTGAGAGGGTTAAGGCCTCGGAGCTCGAGATCAGTGAGATCAGCGAGCAGATGATAAGTGATGCCCTCGATACGAGTGGGGTGAGTGATCCCGACCTAATAATTAGGACAAGTGGAGAGATGAGACTAAGTAACTTTATGATGTGGCAGGCATCCTACTCGGAGTTCTATTTTCCCGAGGTGTTGTGGCCCGACTTTGGTGCTGAGCACTTCGATGAGGCGATGGAGGAGTATGCTCGACGTAATAGGCGTTTTGGGTTGGTAATTGATGATAATGAAGAAAATTAGGGAGAGTGTTGAGTAGAATAATGAAATATATGATGGTGCTCGTGGCCCTATTGTGGGTGGGAGCAACAATAGCCGCTTCGGATTCGAGGCCTTTGGGAGGAGCGATCTCGGAGGAGAAGGCGGAGGCAAAAGCGGCTCAAAAAGGGCTATATAGCGAGGCGGAGGTGTTGGTTGGCGCAGAGCCTCGTCGATACTATATCAGCAAGATCAATGTCTTTGGTGTCGAGATGTTCGACAACAAACTCTTGACCACCTCGGTGGGTCTCAACGAGGGCGACTCGATAACCCTCCCCAGTTCGTTTATCGGAGCGGCAATCGACCGACTCTGGAACCAGCGACGATACTCGGATGTCGATATTAGCGCCACGATTATGGGTGACAATGTAGAGTTGGACCTCTTCCTCGAGGAGCAGCCCCGAGTCTTTAACTGGGGTGTCGAGGGCATCTCGAGTAGCAAGAAGAAGGATCTGTTGGAGAAGCTGAAGCTTAGGCGTAATAGTGCGCTGTCGGACTATACGATTCAGACTAACGTCAACACAATCAAGGAGTACTACTCGGATAAGGGATTTAGAAACACCGATGTCGATGTGAGGATCGTGAACGACACGATCAACGACAGGATGGTCAATGTCACCTTTGTAGTGGATCTCAATAAAAAGGTGAAGATCGGAGAGGTGGTATTCGAGGGCAACGAGGTCTTTGAGGATAAGAGGCTGCGTGCGACATTCAGAAAGACGAACCAAAAGTCGATCAATATCTTCAAGAACTCTAAGTTCTCGGAGGATGGTTTCGAGGAGGATAAGGATCGTCTGATCGACTTCTATAACTCGAGGGGTTATCGAAATGCTACGATCATCTCGGACTCACTCTACCGCATTGATAGCGCCCGTATGGGTGTAAAGCTAACGATCTCGGAGGGTAACAAATATTTCATCAGAAATATCACGTGGACAGGAAACTCGAAGTTCGAGACCGAGCAGCTCCAGCAGCTCTTCGGAGTCTATTCGGGCGACTCGTATGATAAAAAGACGATGCACAAGAGGCTTGGTGTGGGAAGCGACGCCAACCCCGACGATATATCGGTCTTGACCCTCTACCAGAACGATGGATATCTGATGTCGAGCATCGACCCAGCGGAGATCATCATCGGAGCCGACTCGATCGACTTGGAGCTAAAGATCTTCGAGGGTAAGCCCTACACGATCAACAATGTCGAGATCTCGGGAAATATGAAGGTCGATGATGAGGTGATCCGACGTGAGCTCTACACTCGCCCAGGTGAGCTGTATAACCGCTCGCTTTTGATGCAGACTATCAGGACGTTGGGTAACTTGGGACACTTCAACCCCGAGGCCATTATGCCAAATGTGAACCCCGTTACGAACAACCTTGTGGATATCGGTTGGGGCCTCGAGGAGCAGGCCAGCGACCAGTTCAACATTGCTGGTGGTTGGGGCTCGGGATCGTTCGTCGGCTCGATCGGAGTGACGCTCAACAACATTGCGATGCGAGACTTCTTCAAGCCAGGTGCGTGGCGACCCTATCCGATGGGGCAGAACCAACGCCTCTCGGTTCAGGCACAGACCAATGGTACCTACTATAAAGCGTTGTCGGCAAGTTTGACCGACCCGTGGTTGGGTGGTAAGAAGCCAAACTCATTCACAGTGACGGCCCACTACTCCGACCAGAATGATGCCTATTATGCTTGGCAGGAGAGCACGATGTATTTCCGCACCTTTGGAATGTCGGTTGGTTTGGGTAAGCGTTTGACCTTCCCCGACCCCTACTTCTCGCTCTACACTGGAATCTCTTATGAGCGTTATATGTTGAAGGATTGGACCTCGTTCTTGATGGAGGATGGTGATTCGAATAAGATCTCGGCCACATTGGCGATCTCTCGAAATTCGATCGACCAGCAGCTCTACCCACGTCGAGGTTCGGAGTTTAGCGCCTCGGTGCAGTTCACACCTCCCTACTCGCTGTTCAACGGCATCGACTACTCGGATGATACGTTGGATGATGAGGATCGCTATCGCTTCTTGGAGTTCCACAAGTGGTCGTTCAAGTATGATTGGTATCAGTGCTTTATGAAGAACTCGAATCTGGTCTTGAAGATCAGTGCCGAGATGGGATATTTGGGACACTACAACAAGGATAATCTCTCGCCATTTGAGAGGTTCCAAGTCGGAGGAGATGGAATGTCGGGTTACAACATCTATGGAGTCGATGTGATCTCGTTGCGTGGTTACGAGGATGGAGCCCTCGACCCCTACGACGAGGATTACTCGATGGCATACAATAAATATACTATCGAGATGCGTTATCCACTTATTATGGAGCCTTCGTCGCAGATCTATGGTCTTGTCTTTTTGGAGGGAGGAAATGGATTTTCGAGTTGGAGAGAGTTCTCTCCATTCAATATCAAACGCTCTGCTGGAGTGGGAGTTAGGTTGTATCTTCCGATCGTCGGATTGTTAGGATTCGACTATGGTTACGGATTCGACCCTGCCTCGGGAAGTTCCAAGAAGAGTGGAAGCCAGTTCCACTTTGTGATGGGTCAGACGTTTTAAATAGAGTAAAAAAAAGGAGTTATGAGCAGAGTTGTATCTATATTGGTTGCGCTTTTTGCCACTACGTCGTTGATGGCGCAGAGTGTCGTTGTCGTCGACAGCGAGAAGATCTTCAAGTCGATATCGGAGTATAACGATGCGTTGGTCAAGCTCGATGAGTTGAGCGTGAAGTATCAGGCGATGGTCGACGAGAGGTTCGAGGCGGTAGCCACAGCCTTCAACGACTATGCGGCGGTGAAGTCGGGCTATACGGCGGCTCAGCGCCAGAGTGTCGAGGAGTCGATCTTGAGAGCCGAGAGCAATGCGACGAAGTTTCAGGAGGAGTGCTTTTCGAGCGAGGGTGTTATTATGAGGACGAGGTTGGCGCTCATTGCCCCTATCCAGAAGAGGGTCTTTGAGGCTATCGAGGCCTATGCTAAGGAGCAGGGGGCTGATCTGGTGTTGGACCAAGCGTCGAACCCTTCGGTGTTGTATGTGGGCGAGAAGGCCGACCACACTCAGGCGGTGATTAAGCTGTTGAAGAGGAGCAAGTAACACATTGAAAATTAGGAGAAAAACAACAAACAATAAACAAGGATTAAACAAAAATGAAAAATTTACTAAAGATTGCGTTATTCGTAGCGCTAACACTCTCGACGACACTTGTGTCGGCACAGAAGTCTGGACGTATCAACATTCAGACTATTATCGTAGCTATGCCTGAGACAGCGAAGATGCAGGCTGATTTGGAGGCTATCCGCAAGGATTTCTCTGAGAATTTGGAGACTATGCAGGTTGAGTTGAACAACAAGATCAACGACTACCAGCAGAATGAGGCGACAATGACCGCTTCGATCCGTAGCCTCAAGGAGAAGGATATGCAGGATTTGAACACTCGTATGCAGCAGTTCGAGCAGAGCGCTACGCAGGAGATGCAGGCGAAGCAGAATGAGATGCTCTCTCCCATCATTGCTAAGGCACGTGAGGCCGTAGATGCTGAGGCTAAGGCGGGTGGTTTTGCGATGATTTTCGATGAGTCGGCAGGTGCGTTGGCCTATTATGACGAGACACTTGTTCCCGATATCACGCCTAATGTTATGAAGCGTATGGGCTTGAGGTAGTTTAACTTAGAGCTTTTTTAGAGGGTCGGCTGTTGTGGTCGGCCCTTTTTTTGTGGCTGAGTCTTTCTGAGTCTAAACTGAGTCTTACTGAGACGATCGACCCAGTTTAGTCTCAGAAAGACTCAGTTCAGTCTCAGAAAATCTCCTCCTCCTCCTCAAACCCATCCATCAAAGAGTCGATTTGTCGTCGATCCCGCTTAGTAGGTCGACCAGTACCCCGATCCCTCA
This sequence comes from Rikenellaceae bacterium, assembly GCA_047178625.1. Lineage (GTDB taxonomy): Bacteria > Bacteroidota > Bacteroidia > Bacteroidales > Rikenellaceae > Alistipes. Next base: position 42,161 of record JBCQTJ010000012.1, on the reverse strand, counting down.
CAACAAAGATACTCTCCTTCGGAATATTCAACTTAGCCAACTCCTCAGCAGGCGTCACATCAACAATATATTGATCCACCAACTTAGCCCCCTGCCGATTGCTAACCTCCGCAAGAACCTTATAGGAGAGCGTCACAAGAGGCCGCTTGATAGAGATAACCTCCCCAACACGAACCTCACGTGAGGGCTTGCAATAGCTCCCCGATGCCATAACCTTATTGTTACGTATCGCCTCCGCAGCATCGCTACGTGTCTTGAATAGCCTTACCGACCATAAGAATTTATCTAACCTTACCCCTGCCATAATAGAATCATTTATCCGCAAATATAACCTTTTTTAGCGAATCCGCCATATATTCACCAAATCTTACTATCTTTGTATCGGTGTATTGGGTTCTCGCCCAATAGTGAGAAGAGGTTTAACGTAATAGAGATAAGATATATGGGATTTTTTGACCTATTTAAGAAAAAGAAGAACAACGAGTCAACAGAGTCAACGACCCAAGCGACCCCACAGACCCAAACCGAGGAGCTCGAACAAGGCCTATCCAAGACAAAAAGAGGGCTATTCGAGAAGTTGGCACGTGTGGTAGCAGGGCGCTCAACAGTCGATGCCGACCTGCTCGACGATTTGGAGGAGCTACTAATAACCTCCGATGTAGGGGTGGAGACCACCGTCAAGATCATCCGAAGCATAGAGGAGAGGGTAGCACGTGATAAATATGTCGGCACCGAGGAGCTAAACTCAATCTTGCGTGACGAGATAGCGGCCCTTCTGGAGCAGGCAAGCGCCTCGACCGAGAACTTCGGAATCGAGGTGACACCAGGCACCCCCTATGTAATGATGGTCGTCGGGGTAAATGGTGTGGGCAAAACAACCACAATTGGTAAGTTGGCCGCAAAGCTAACCGCCCAAGGTCACAACGTATTTATCGGAGCTGCCGACACATTCCGAGCCGCCGCAATCGACCAGTTGGGGGTGTGGGCCGACCGTGCAGGTGCGACGATGGTGCGCCAAGAGATGGGCTCCGACCCAGCTTCGGTAGCCTTCGACACCCTAAGCTCAGCTGTGGCCAATGGTGCCGATGTAGTCTTGATCGACACCGCTGGAAGGCTCCACAACAAGGTGGGTCTGATGAATGAGCTCTCCAAGATCAGAAAGGTGATGGCGAAGGTGATCCCCGACGCCCCCCACGAGGTGATGTTGGTGTTGGATGGTTCGACAGGCCAAAATGCCTTTGAGCAGGCTCGACACTTCACCCAAGCGACCCAAGTTACATCGCTCACAGTCACTAAGTTAGATGGAACGGCAAAGGGCGGTGTGGTGATCGGAATAAGCGACGAGTTCCACATCCCAGTGAGGTATATCGGAGTGGGCGAGGGGATCGACCAGCTCCAGATCTTCGACCGTAAGGAGTTTGTGAGTGCGCTCTTTGGTGATAAGTAGCACCCTTTTACACAATAAGAAAAAATGATAGAAAATAAGAAAAGCATAAACATAATCACACTCGGCTGCTCCAAGAACACAGTCGACTCCGAGCACTTGATGGCTCAGATGTCAGCTGCTGGCTACGAGGTGCGCTTCGACTCCGATGAGTTTGATTCGGAGGTGGTTGTGATAAACACCTGCGGCTTCATAGGCGATGCCAAGGAGGAGTCGGTAGAGATGATCCTCTCGGCCGTGGAGGCCAAGGAGGAGGGGTTGATCGATCAGTTATTTGTGGTGGGGTGCTTATCGGAGCGCTACGCCGACGAGCTACGTGAGGAGATCCCCGATGTTGACCAATACTTCGGTGTGAGGGGCTGGGAGGCCCTTGTCGAGAGGTTGGGGGGCACCTATGACAAGGCGTTGGAGACCGAGCGAGAGCTCTCGACCCCCGACCACTACGCTTACCTCAAGATCTCGGAGGGGTGTAACTGGATGTGTGGCTATTGCGCCATTCCGCTGATTCGTGGCCGCTATATCTCGGTGCCCGAGGAGCAGCTCATCGAGGAGGCTGAGGGGTTGGCATCGAAGGGGGTGCGTGAGCTGATCGTCATTGCGCAGGACACCACATTCTATGGGATGGACCTCTATGGTGAGCGTCGATTGGCCTCTCTGTTGAGGCAGCTGTGCCGCATCGAGGGGATCGAGTGGGTACGTCTCCACTACGCCTATCCGACCGACTTCCCACGTGATGTGATCGAGGTGATGGCCGAGGAGCCAAAGATATGCAAATATATAGATATCCCCTTCCAACACATCGCCGACAACCAGCTGACAGCGATGAAGCGCCGCCACACCAAGGCCCAAGCGGTGGAGCTAATCGAGGAGCTGAGGGCCAAGATCCCCGATATCGTCCTCAGAACAACGATGATGGTGGGCCACCCAGGCGAGAGCGAGGCCGACTACGAGGAGTTGGTGGCCTTTGTCCGTGAGGTGGGCTTCGAGCGACTCGGAGTATTCACATATAGCGAGGAGGAGGGGACCGCCTCGGCGAGGTTGGCCGACGATGTGCCACAGGAGGTTAAGGAGCAGCGAGCCGAGCAGTTGATGTTGATTCAGAGCGAGATATCGTTGCAGAAGAATCTGAAGAGAGTTGGCGAGGTGATGCGAGTAATCGTCGACCGTGAGGAGGGAGATTTCTACGTTGCACGTTCGCAATATGACTCGGTCGATGTCGATCAGGAGATCCTGATCCAAAGCGATGGCGAGGAGTTGGAGGTGGGTGAGTTCTACGATGTGGAGATCACCTCGGCCGAGGATTTCGACCTCTATGCCGTGATTTCGCAAAGTGAGATTTAGACCTCGCTTACCAAATAAAGACAAAAAAGTGCCAACAATTTGCGCATAACGATTTATTTTTATACCTTTGGGTAAAATTTAAGCAAACTACAAAAATGGCGTCACAAAGCAACTCAGCACTGCCAAGTGTAGTGCGAAAAATTGAGAGTAGGGTAGAGCAGCTCATCGAGGATCACGCTCGATTGACAGCGCTCAATCGAGAGTTGGTTCAGCAGCGTGACTCCCTACTATCGCTAAAGAGGCAGCAGCAGCTCCAGATTGCGAAGTTGGAGCGTGAGTTGGCCATTGTTGAGCTAAAGAGAGACCTCTCACACCCCACAAAAACGGGCACAGAGGCGGCGGCAACAGTGGGGAGTGTGGCTGAGTTGAGTGGCGAGGGAGGAAATAAAAGGGCAGTGTCATATGTCAACCGTCTATTGCGGGAGGTTGACGCCTGCATCAAGCTACTCTCGTCGATGTAGAGGTCGAGAGGGGCGAAAAAGTGGCTAAAAAATGGGCTGAAAGGTGGCTGAAAGGTGGCTGAAAGGTGGCTGAAAAGAGAGTGAGAAAGAGAGTGAGAAAGAGAAGATTTAAACTATGGATAGAGAGCAGATAAAGGTGTCGATAGCGGGTAAGAGCTACCCTCTAAAGGTCGATAGTTCGAAGAAGGAGCTATATTATCTCGCCGAGCAGCAGCTTAGAGCCGCAATAGTGAAGATCGAGAGCAAGAATTACGAGGGGGTGAGCCGACAAGATGCGGTGGCTTTGGCCGCATTTGATTCGATCCTTTCAAATATAATGTTACGCCAGCAGAGCGATGTCGACAGCGACGAGATGGCGACATTGAAGGCGATAGAGTCCAAGATCGGTGACTATATGAACGATCTGAAGGTGGAGCGAAATAGCAACCGATAGGGCTTTTGAGTGAGGGTGAAAAGGTAAGAAAAAGGTATAACAAGATATTAGAGCCGCTGGCTCATACGTTCTTTAAAATATAAAGTAAAAAGAAAATCTTCCCGCATAGATTCTCTAAGCTTTGCGAACTGAACATTTATTATATAGGAGGCAAGCTCTTAAATTTCAAAATCAGGCCTTAACCCGTTGAGGGTGTGTCACTTGTGGTACCATTGGAAGATTGCGATATTTGGCACCTTCTTACAATGACAATCTGCAGATTCGTCAAACGAAAGAGAGAGTTTATGTGGGCATTTTTTTTATATAAAGAGGCCATTGCAAAACGTAAGTTTTGCTCCGCTTCTTAAGATCGTTGATAGGTGGATGAAATTTTGAAGATGGCGTATAGGGCTTTGAAAGGAGCATACTAAAGTATGTGACTGAAGAGTACTATACGTTATCTTTAAAATTTCGCCGCCTTGCAATGGTCTTATAAAACGAAATAACTAACTTAAAATATAAACGTAAAACATTAAAAAACAACAAATAAAGTAATATGGGAACAGGCATAATAATAGCCATAGCAGCTGTTGCGGCATTGATCGCAGGTTTTGCATCCTATGCAGGGGTGAAGAGCCGAGCTAAGAAGCTCATCAAGGCGGCTGAGGCAGAGGCGGAGATGATCAAAAAAGAGAGGATTCTCCAATCAAAAGAGAAGTTCATCAAGCTAAAGAGCGAGCACGATAGAGCTGTAAATGAGCGCAATCAGAAGGTGGCGCAGAGCGAGCAGCGTGCTAAGCAGATCGAGCAGAACCTCGAGAATAAGCAGCGTGAGTTGGACAACAAGATCAAGGAGCAAGATAAGGTAGCAGCGCAGCTGAAGTCGAAGATCGAGCGGTTGGACGAGAAGAGCGCAAAGATCGACCAGATCGTTGCCGAGCAGAATGTGAAGTTGGAGCAGATCTCGGGAATGAGTGCCGAGGATGCACGTAACTCATTGGTAGAGAATATGAAAGCTGTTGCCAAGAGCGAGGCGGCATCATACATCACCGAGACTGTCGAGGAGGCGAAGCTAACAGCCACGAAGGAGGCGAAGCGTATCATCGTAGCCTCGATCCAGAGGGTGGCAACCGAGACCGCAATCGAGAATGCAGTGACTGTGTTCAACATCGAGTCGGACGAGGTGAAGGGGCGAATCATCGGCCGTGAGGGTCGTAACATCCGTGCTTTGGAGGCCGCTACGGGTATCGAGATCATCGTTGATGATACCCCCGAGGCGATCATCTTGAGTGGATTCGACCCAGTGCGTCGTGAGATCGCACGTTTGGCGCTCCACCAGTTGGTGACTGATGGTCGTATCCACCCAGCTCGTATCGAGGAGGTGGTCTCAAAGGTCCAGAAGCAGATCGAGGAGGAGATCGTCGAGGTGGGAAAACGTACCGCTATCGACCTCGGAATCCACGGCTTGCACCCCGAGCTGATCCGTATGGTGGGTAAGATGAAGTATCGTTCGTCGTATGGTCAGAACTTGTTGCAGCACGCACGTGAGACCGCTAATTTGGCGGGAATTATGGCCTCTGAGTTGGGTCTTAACCCTAAGTTGGCACGCCGAGCAGGTCTCTTGCACGATATAGGTAAGGTGCCCGACGATGAGCCAGAGTTGCCACACGCAATCATCGGACAGAAGTTGGCAGAGAAGTATAAGGAGCGCCCCGAGGTGTGCAACGCTATCGGAGCCCACCACGATGAGGTGGAGATGAACTCGATTATCTCGCCAGTGGTTCAGGTGTGTGACGCAATCTCGGGAGCCCGCCCAGGTGCTCGTCGTGAGGTTGTCGAGAGCTATATCAAGAGGTTGAAGGAGATGGAGGATATCGCACAATCATACCCAGGGGTCTTAAAGACCTACGCAATTCAGGCAGGTCGAGAGCTCCGAGTTATTGTGGGAGCCGAGAAGTTGAGCGATGCCGACACCGAGAACCTATCGCAGGAGATCGCCAAGAAGATTCAGGATGAGATGACCTATCCAGGACAGGTGAAGATTACAGTTATCCGCGAGACACGAGCTGTGTCGTATGCGAAGTAAGAGATAAGAAGAGGCCCTATTTGAGAGAGTTCAAATGGGGCTTTATGTTTTTACAAAGTTAATTATAACTTACAATCAAACTTAAATTATGTTTTCTTTTTTAATTTCGTTGGCAGCCCTAATCTTGGGGTATGTCATCTACGGAGGCTACGTCGAGCGATTGATGTCCCCCGATCGCAACCGCAAAACGGTGGCGGTAGAGAGGGCTGATGGGGTGGATTATGTGCCACTTCCAGCTTGGAAAATCTTTATGATTCAGTTCCTAAATATCGCAGGTCTCGGACCAATCTTCGGAGCGATTATGGGAGCAAAGTTCGGTGTAGCATCCTACATCTGGATCGTCTTCGGAACCATCTTTGCGGGGGCGGTGCACGACTACATCTCGGGAATGATCTCGCTGAGAAATGGCGGAGAGTCGTTGCCCGAGAGCATCGGTAGGTATTTGGGCGTTACGGCTAAGCAGCTTATGCGTGGCTTCATCGTCGTGCTGTTGGTCTTGGTTGCGGCAGTCTTTGTGGCGGGTCCTGCTGGGCTTTTGGCCACCCTTACCACCTCTGAGGAGAGCACCTTCTTTAATGCAAACTTCTGGATCATAGCGGTCTTTGTCTACTATATCGTGGCGACGTTGTTGCCCATCGACAAGATCATCGGCCGAGTATATCCACTCTTTTCGGTGGCGCTGTTGTTTATGGCGGCTGGAATTTTGGGTGTCATCCTCATCAAGGGATGGGGTTGGGGTTTGCCTGAGTTTACAGACCCAATTGATCCACATCCAGCAGGTTTGCCGATCTTCCCAATGATGTTTATCTCGATTGCGTGTGGTGCGATTTCGGGCTTCCACGCCTCTCAGTCGCCTATGATGGCACGTTGTATGCAGAATGAGACGTTGGGTCGTCCGATCTTCTATGGTGCGATGGTGACAGAGGGTATTGTGGCGTTGATCTGGGCCGCTGCGGCAACCTACTTCTTTCACGAGAATGGCTTTGGGGAGTCCAATGCAGCGGTTGTGGTGAATAGTATCACAAGCAGTTGGTTGGGTACGTTCGGCGCTGTGTTGGCGATGTTGGGAGTGATCTTTGCCCCCATCACCTCGGGTGATACGGCATTGCGTTCGGCGAGGTTGATCGTTGCCGATTTCTTGAATCTCGAGCAGCGAAGCATCAAGGGTAGGTTGATGATCTCGATTCCGCTCTTTGTTGTGACGATCGCAATCTTGCTCTATTCGTTGCAGGACTCCGAGGGGTTCAATATCATCTGGCGTTACTTTGCGTGGGCCAACCAGCTGTTGGCGACCTTCACGTTGTGGATGATTACGGTATTTTTGGTTGGCGAGCGTAAGAATTTCTATATAACATTGTTGCCTGCGTTGTTTATGACGGGCGTTACCTCGTGCTACATCTTTGTTGCAGGCGAGGGGTTGGCTCTTCCTATTGCGTGGGGCTATTCGCTATCGGGTGTTGTTATGGCTGTGACTTTGGTTCGCTTCCTTGTTTGGAAGAGGGGGCGATAGGTTTTTGCTGGGTCTAAACTGAGTCTTTCTGAGACAGAACTGGGTCCTACTGAGACTTGGGAGATAATATCCCAGTTGTCTCAGTAGGACCCAGTTCTGTCTCAGAAAGACTCAGCAAACCCTCAATTAAAATGCCTCAGTCATATTCATATAGAACAACCAACCATCATTTCCCTGACCCTTACCCACATCGAAGCGGAAGTTCTTGCGAGGCTGAAGCTGAGCACGAAGTCCTATTCCATAGTTGATCTTAACCTCATTCCAGTCGGCCATAGTAGTTCCGAGTGTTCCAGCACCTACCCACGCCACATAACCAAATTTAGAGATCCTATCACCCCTCTTGTAGGCCTCTTCGGAGCCGAACATCTGGCGATACTCCACGATTCCGTAGCCCATTGATTTGTCACGATATTTACCCCAATAGTAGCCACGAAGGTCGAATGGGGAGCCAAACATCGGAAGCTCGGTGAATGGGACATCGCCATAGGTGAATTGAGTGCGTAGGGTCCAGCCCAATATCGCACGCTTAAATAGGGGGGTGAATTGGCGATACTCTATGTCGTAGAATTGGTAGTTGTAGCTACCGCCAAAGGCACGAGAGTAGAACCTACTCATTGCGCTGAGCAACACACCGCTGTGAGGCGTTGCCACGTCGTCTCGGGTGTCGTACTGCACGATGGCACCCAGTCCAATATTTGTATATCGGGTCCTATATTTATTGACATAGCTATTCTCGGCCATCACCTCATTTAGATCGTAGCTATACGAGAAGTTGATATCCGATACGGGACCTACGAAGAGGTTGTCTTTAACCTCCCACACATAGCGGTTGAAGAAGATTAACGACCTCTTGTTGTAGAGTGTGGTCTCGTCGCCACGCTCCACGCTGTCGATCTCGTCGAATCCCACGCCATAGAAGTTAGCAGGCTCATTTCTAAAGCTATATGATGAGTAGATCTTGAACTTCTCCTCGTTGAAGAATAGGGCTCCATAACCCGCCACGACGAAGGTTCCGTTCAACGAGATGTTGAATCCCGCAGGGAGGTACGAACGCTGCGACACGGTGTCGGCCTCGTTGATCTTGAAGCTCATCAACACCGCTCCAGCCACTCCCAACGATGCCTCGGGGGTGTAAGAGGGGCCTCCAAGGATCGAGGTCCAGACCTTCTTGTTTGCCCTCACCGAGTCACGATGTTGCTGCCTTGCTATTGTCTTCTCCATACGAGGCGTAAGCTCGGTCTGTGTTGTTGCGACCTCCTCGCTCTCCTGCGCAAAGATCTGCTGCGAGAGGGTGGTGAGAAGTGTTGCGGCTATTGTAAAAAATCTTAATCTCATAATTTGGCTCTTTTGTTTTATTAACTCCTTGTAAATGTGTGATATATGTCCGTTGGTGGCCGTTCTTATATTGTGGAGTGCGACAAAATTAGAAAAAATAAATGACAAATGCGAAAAGAATTCGAATATTTTATTATATTTTTGCAAGTTGGGGATAGGATATAAACAGACTATGAGAGAAGAACTTAAAATAGCGATAGAGGCGGCCGTGAAGGCAGGCCAGCGGATTTTGGAGATATATAACGACCCAAACTCAGATTTCGAGGTGGAGCGTAAGGCGGATAACTCGCCCCTTACCATCGCCGATCGAGCGGCTCACTGTGTGATTGTGAGCTCCCTCGAGCAGCTCTCGATTCCGATTCTGAGCGAGGAGGGGCGTGGAGTGCCCTACGAGGAGCGTAGAGATTGGTCGAGACTTTGGATCGTCGACCCGTTGGATGGCACCAAGGAGTTCATTAAGCGAAATGGTGAGTTCACGGTCAACATCGCCTTGGTCGAGGAGGGGGTCCCTGTGTTGGGTGTGATCTATGTCCCTGTGACTGGGGAGCTCTACTATGGCGACCAAAATTATGGTTGCGAGGGGCGTGCGGCCGCATTCAAGCAGAGTGCAGGTGGGCAGGTGATTTCGATCCCATTTAGGGGCGGAGCTGAGCGCACCGACTACATAGTCGTGGCATCACGCTCTCACCTATCAGCCGAGACAGCCGAGTTCGTAGAGGGGCTAAAGGCGGAGCATAGCTCGGTCGAGATGGTCTCGAAGGGTAGCTCACTTAAGATATGCCTCGTGGCCGAAGGGTCGGCAGATGTCTATCCGAGGTTTGCACCCACTATGGAGTGGGATACGGCGGCAGGCGATGCGATATTGCGTGCGGCAGGTGGTGTGTTGACTCACGTCGATAACACGGAGCCTCTGACTTATAATAAGATGGATCTACTTAACCCCTATTTCATTACTCGATGACAGACTCTGCGGCCCTAATTGTCCTGATCGGAATCTTTGCGATTTTGGTAGTGCTTGCGCTCGATAAGATGCGTCCAGGCTTCACCCTCTTTGCAGGTGCCACGGCTTTTATGGCTATGGGGATTATCACCCCCGAGGAGCTGCTCGATGGCTTCTCGAATAGGGAGATGGTGACTATTGCGTTGCTGTTCTTGATCGGTGAGGGGGTACGACAGTCGGGTGCGTTGAACTACTTGATTCGCCATATCTTGCCCCAAAAGAGTGGGCGAGTAGGGTGGTTGATGGGGCGTATTTTGCCCGTTATAGCTTCGATCTCGATGGTGTTGAACAATACGGCAGTGGTGATAATCTTTGCTCCGATCATTAAGCGGTGGTCGCAGAAGATTGGCCTCCCTGCCTCGAAGTTCCTCATTCCGCTCTCCTATGCGGCGATCCTCGGAGGATTGTGTACGTTGGTGGGAACCTCGACCAATATGGTTGTCAATGGTTTGATGATCGAGTCGGGATATCGTGGTTTTGGGATGTTCGAGATCGGAAAGGTGGGCGTTGTGATCGCTGTGTTGGGAGTTATCTACCTTATGATCTTTGGAAATATGTTGCTGCCCGACCATCGGGAGAGTGCCGCCACGAACGACGATGATGAGGTGGACGAGGTAGAGGGTCGAAAGATCACGGTCGAGATAATCTTGGCCTCACGCTTCCCTGGAATGGGCAAGAGCCTCAAGGAGTTCGATTTCGAGCGTCACTATGGCGCACGTGTCAAGGCTATAAGGAGAAGTGGAGAGAGGATCGACAAACATCTCGATCGTCAGATCTTCACCTTCGGAGATACGTTGGTCCTCTCGACCGACGACGCATTTACTCGAACTTGGAGGGAGTCGAGCGCCTTCCATATCGTCTCGGATAGTGCCGAGTCGATCGACGATGAGTTGGCTCAACCAAATGGCGGCCAGCGATGGTTGGGGTTGAGTCTGTTGATATTTTTGGTGGGAGGTGTCACCTTGGGCGAGTGGTTTGGTGGGCTCGGCGGTGGCGGAGAGCTCAAATTCGAGATCTTCCCGATGGCGGCTGTCGTGATGGTTATTATGGCGGTGGCCCGACTATTCCCTGCTAAGCGCTACACCAAATATATCTCGTGGGATATATTGGTCGCTATCGCCTCGGCTTTCGCAATAAGTCGAGCCATCAGCAACTCGGGGATCAATGAGTTGGTGGCGATGTGGATCATCTCGATCACCAAGTCGGTGGGCACCTATGGTGTCTTGGCGCTCTTGTACCTTGTGACAATGGCCCTCACCGAGCTTATCACCAACAATGCGGCGGTGGCTATCGCCTTTCCGATTGCGGTGGCTCTCTCGCAACAGTTGGGGGTCGACCCTATGCCGCTCTTTGTGGCGATATGTATTGCCGCCTCGGCCAGCTTCTCCTCTCCGATTGGCTACCAGACCAATCTGATTGTGCAGGGTGTCGGAGGCTATAAGTTCCGAGATTATGTGAGGGTGGGAATTTGGCTCAACCTCATCACCTTTATAACATCGGTGGTTTTGATCCCTATGTTGTGGGAGTTTTAGGGGGGTGTGAAAATAAGAATGTAATTAAGATATATTAAATGGAGAATAACAACAATATCTACCCGATATTCGAGAGGATGCTCTCGCGTGAGGATCGTGAGTCGCAGCTCAATCAGAGGGCGACGATGCTCTGGTTCACAGGGCTCTCGGGCTCGGGCAAGAGCACCCTTGCTGTGGCGTTGGAGCGTGAGCTCTATCAAAGGGGCTTCGTCTGTAGAATCTTGGATGGCGATAATATCCGCACGGGGATCAACAAGAATTTGGGCTTCTCGCCCGAAGATAGGCTCGAGAATATCCGTCGCATAGCGGAGGTGGGCAAGCTATTTGTCGATAGCGGCATAATCACCATCTCGGCCTTCATCTCGCCCACCGAGGAGGTGAGGGAGTTGGCTCGTGGCATTGTCGGGGCCGATGATTTTGTCGAGGTATATGTGAGCACCCCAATCGAGGAGTGTGAGCGCAGAGATGTGAAGGGGCTCTACAAAAAGGCCCGAGCAGGCGAGATCAAGGAGTTCACGGGGGTGTCGCAACCCTTCGAGGCGCCAACAAATCCCGAGATTGAGATCGACACCACGGGGCTCTCGATGGAGAGGGCTATGGAGCAGCTGCTCGAGTGTGTTCTGCCTCGTATCACGAAGTAAGAAGTTTAAGTAAAACATTCCAAAAAAAGGAGCGAAAGCGACCAAGTCCCATCCCAAAGGGGGGGATTTAGGGGTGGGGTAAGATATGAAAAAGGGCTTTTTAAAGCCCTTAATGTGAGTTTAAAGATAAAAAAACTCACAAAAAAGGAGTAAATAAATAGATAAAAAATAAGTTTTTCTTATTTTTAAATTCACATTAAGCTATGGAGAAATATAGACTAAGTCACCTAAGAGAGTTGGAGAGCGAGGCGATACAGATCATCCGTGAGGTGGTCGCTGAGTTCGAGAACCCCGTTATGTTATACTCGATTGGTAAGGATTCGGCCGTTATGGTTCGCCTTGCTGAGAAGGCCTTTGCCCCAGGTAAGGTCCCCTTTCCACTGATGCACATCGACAGCAAGTGGAAGTTCAAGGAGATGATCGAGTTTCGTGATAAGTACGCCGCAGATCACGGCTGGAAGCTCATCGTGGAGTCGAACGAGGAGGCGTTCAAGGCGGGAGTGGGCCCCTACACCCACGGAAGCAAGGTCCACACCGATATGATGAAGACTCAGGCGTTGTTGGCCGCCCTCACTAAGCATAAGTTCGACGCCGCCTTCGGAGGTGCCAGACGTGACGAGGAGAAGTCGAGGGCCAAGGAGCGAATCTACTCGTTTAGGGACAGCCGCCACCAATGGGACCCAAAGAACCAGCGCCCCGAGCTGTGGGACATCTACAACGCAAGGGTCAACAAGGGGGAGTCGATCAGAGTATTCCCACTCTCGAACTGGACGGAGTTGGATATCTGGCAATATATCCGCCTCGAAAATATCCCGATTGTCCCCCTATATTACGCCAAGGAGCGTGAGGTGGTCGAGGTAGATGGAAACTTGATCTTGGTCGACGACGATCGTATGCCCGAGGAGTTGAGGGCAAAGTCGAAGATGGAGATGGTGCGCTTTAGAACTCTGGGCTGCTACCCACTAACGGGTGCCGTGCGCTCCGATGCCTCGACAATCGAGAGCATCGTCGAGGAGATGATGACCACCACCAAGAGCGAGCGAACAACTCGTGTGATCGACTTCGATCAGGATGGAAGTATGGAGCAGAAGAAGCGTGAGGGCTATTTTTAATCGGATTCTAATAAGTTAAGAGAAAGATGAGTACATTAGATATAAAGGAGTTTTTGGATAGGGACGAGAAGAAGGATCTTCTACGTCTGCTCACCGCTGGATCGGTCGATGATGGTAAGTCAACGCTTATAGGTCGTCTGCTTTTCGATAGTAAAAAACTATATAAGGACCAATTAGATGCCCTCGAAAGAGATAGCCGCAGGGTGGGAAATGCAGGCGAGAATATCGACTATGCGCTTCTTCTCGATGGTCTGAAGGCCGAGCGAGAGCAGGGAATCACCATCGAGGTGGCCTACCGTTACTTCTCGACCAACGCTCGCAAGTTCATCATTGCCGACACCCCAGGTCACGAGCAGTACACCCGAAATATGATCACGGGAGGTTCGACCGCCAACCTCGCAATAATCTTGATTGATGCCCGCACAGGAGTCATCACTCAGACTCGTCGCCACACCTATCTTGTCTCGTTGTTGGGAATCAAGAGGGTTGTCTTGGCGGTGAATAAGCTGGACCTTGTCGACTACTCTAAGGAGCGCTTCGATGAGATCGTTGCAGAGTATAACGACTTCGCAACACAGCTCGGAATCCCATCGGTGACACCCTTCCCCCTCTCGGCCCTCAATGGCGACAATGTTGTCGAGAAGTCGGAGAATATGGCGTGGTATGAGGGTGGTCCGTTGTTGGAGTTCTTGGAGAGTGTCGAGATCGGAAACGACCGTAATATGGAGTCATTCCGCTTCCCCGTGCAATATGTGTTGAGGCCAAACCTCGACTTCCGTGGCTTCTCGGGACGTGTCTCGTCGGGCGTTGTCCGCAAGGGCGACGAGATCATTGCGTTGCCATCGCTCAGAAGGTCGAAAGTCAAGGGTATTCACGTCTACGAGGGCGAGAAGGAGGAGAGCTTCGCTGGTGAGTCGGTGACGATCACTTTGGAGGATGAGATCGACCTATCTCGTGGCGAGATGTTGGTCAAGGGGGATGATATGCCTACGATGGGTCGAGTCATTGATGCTATGTTGGTCTGGATGGATGAGCAGCCGATGGATCGCAGCAAGAAGTTCTTCTTGAAACATACGACCCAGATCACTCGCTCTCAGGTAGATGTGATCGACTACCGTGTCGACGTAAATACGATGGAGCAGAGCCGTTGTGAGGCGATGTCGCTCAACGAGATAGCTCGTGTCAAGATCTCGACAAACAAGGTGTTGATGTTCGACAAGTATAGCGAGAATCGCAGTTGCGGATCATTCATCTTAATCGACCCGATCACAAATAACACCTCGGCTGTGGGTATGATTTTGGGCAGCGGCGAGGGCGATGATAGCGGTCGCACAGCCTCTACTGGCGCTTCGTTCCTCCTCTCTCGAGGTGGCGATCTGTTGGCCGAGAGGTTGCGTTCGATGGGTAAGTCGGTTTTGCTCTTGGATATCGAGGAGCTCTCGGACGATGCTACTGCAAAGGTCTGCAAGAGTGCCTCGGAGCAGGGAATCTATGCAATTGGCGTTGTCGGCGGAGGCGAGAGCATTGACGCTGAGGGTGTCGAGAGGATCGTCCGAGAGCTCGTCGAGCGTGAGGATAGATAGTTTATTATACAACACAATAGTATATGAAATTTGAATTTAGCAAACTTCCAATGACCACCCTAATCGGTGCCGATTGGAAGACCTTCAAAGAGGTGGTCAAGGGGCGTGAGGTCGGCGAGGGTTATCGGATGAAGTTTCGCCTCACCAAGATCATCTGTTGGTTGATCTCTTTGTTGGGCGTTGTGGAGCGTAGGAGGTATCGCAAGTTGTTGGCCGACAAGCCGTTGGAGCAGGATCCCGTCTTTGTGTTGGGTCACTGGCGAAGCGGTACGACCTTTGTTCACAACATCCTATCGTGCGATAAGGATTTCGGATATACCTCGACCTACCAGACCGTTTTTCCCAATGTGGTGCTCTTTGGTCAGCCGATGTTCAAGGAGATAATGAGGAAGGTGATGCCCGACAAGAGGCCGATGGATAACTTGGAGCTCAAGCCCGATCTGCCTCAGGAGGAGGAGTTTGCACTCTCGAATATGATGCCCTACTCCTACTATAACTTCTGGTTTTTTCCTAAGGATATGTTGGAGTATTGCGATAAGTATCTGCTGATGAACGACATCACGGAGAGCGAGCAGAAGATCTTCAACGAGACTTTTGTGAAGTTGATCAAATTGTCGCTCCACAACACAGGTGGCAAGCGCTATCTCTCGAAGAATCCGCCACATACGGGTAGGGTGAAGGAGCTCTTGAAACTCTTTCCCAACGCCAAGTTCATCTTCTTGATGCGCAACCCCTACACGATCTTTGAGTCGACACGTGGATTTTTTACCCAGACCATTGCCCCCCTAAAGTTGCAGGACCGCACTGACGAGGAGCTTACCGCCGACTTTGTTGAGGTCTATAAACGCCTCTACGATAAGTTCCAAGAGGACAAGGCTTTGATCCCCGAGGGCAACCTGATCGAGATTAAGTTCGAGGATTTCGAGGCCGACCCGATGGAGGCTACCGAGAGAGTCTACAAAAGCCTCTCGTTGGAGGGATTCGAGAAGGCTCGCCCAGCTATCGAGAGCTATGTTGGCGGCAAGCGTGGCCACAAGAAGAATAAGTATAACTTCGCCCCCGAGACTGTTGCTACTGTTGAGAGGCATTGGGGTAGGGCGTTGAGAGAGTGGGGATACAAAATAGACACCAAAATCAAATTGTAATTCTAATAATTCGTCTTACAAGGCGATTTTTGGCACTTCCCTTGTCTCTGAAATGCTCACGTACTTTTAGTACGCTGCGCTTTCAGAGCCTTCACGAAGCCCCAAAACTCATCCTTGTAAGCCAAATTATGCGACCAGTATATTCGCCCACCAATCTACCAATAGATATATTATAGAGAATATGGAGCAGTTGAGGAGCAACCACAAGATCGAGTTGGCACGTGAGTTTATCCTCAATACTCGTGCTAACATATTCCTTACAGGTAAGGCTGGAACGGGAAAAACCACTATGCTCAGAGGGGTCGTCGCCTCGCTGGGCAAGCGTGCTGTGATTGCGGCACCTACTGGTGTGGCGGCCCTCAATGCAGGGGGTGTCACCCTCCACTCGCTCTTTCAGCTCCCCTTTGGCCCCTATATCCCTGGGTCGAGTGTCGCTACACGTCGCATCTCGAAGAGCAAGTTGGCGCTTATCCGCTCGATCGAGCTGCTTATCATCGACGAGGTTAGTATGGTCAGAAGCGACCTTTTAGATGCTATAGATCAGACCCTTAGGTCGATACGTCGCTCGTCGAGACCCTTTGCGGGGGTTCAACTCCTCCTCATTGGCGACATCCAACAGCTGGCCCCTATCTGCAAGGATGAGGAGTGGGATCTCTTAAAAGAGCACTACTCTACTCAATACTTCTTCGATTCTAAGGCGCTGCAACGCTCGCCCTATGTCACCATCGAGTTCGACGAGATCTTTCGCCAGAGCGATTCGCACTTCACCGATATCCTCAATGCTATACGTGAAAATCGTGCTACAACCGAGATTTTGGAGGAGCTGAATAGGCGATATATCCCCAATTTCGACCCCTCGCCCGAGCAGGACTATATAATTTTGACGACCCACAACAACAACGCTAACTCGATCAATAGACGAAAGTTAGCGGAGCTAAAAGGGGTCTCAAAACGCTACGAAGCCGCCGTGTCGGGCAACTTCTCGGAGTCAGCATATCCCAACGAAACCGATCTCGAATTGAAGGTGGGGGCGCAGGTCCTATTCATCAAAAACGACATATCGCCCCAAAAGAGATACTACAACGGCTTGATCGGAAAGGTCGTGAAGGTCGACGAAAAGAGAGTCACGGTGCAGCCCAAATCGGGCGGAGAGCCCATCACTGTGGAGTCGATGTTGTGGGAGAGCATCGAATACAATGTCAACACGGAGAGTGGCGAGATGGAGCAGAACATCACGGGGTCGTTCCGCCAGATGCCGCTGAAGTGTGCGTGGGCAATCACCATCCACAAGAGTCAGGGGCTGAGCTTCGACCGTGCGATAATCGACGCCTCGACCGCTTTTGCTCACGGTCAGGTCTATGTTGCGCTGAGCCGTTGCCGCTCGTTGGAGGGGCTGGTTTTGCAGCGCCCCATCACCCCAAGTTCGATCATTGGCGAGGAGAATATCGACCGATACTCAGCCTACGTAACCCGAAATCAACCCTCCGAGGAGATGTTGTGGGCCTACAAGAGGGAGAACTTCTCGGAGCTGCTCTGTGAGATCTTTAGCTTCGAAGTGTTGCAGCGTCTGTTGTGGGACTTGATGAGCGAGCTCTCGGGCCCCTTGTCGAGGGCCTACCCCAAGCTCACCGCCTCGCTGATGGAGTTTTTGTCGAGCTTCGATCGTGAGATTGTGAAGGTGGGCGAGAGCTTTCAGAAGCAGTTGCGTTCGGCAATCTATAAGAGTGATAACTACGAGAGTGATAGCTTCATAGCCGAGAGGTTGAGCCGAGCTGCCGACTACTTCACACCTCGCCTCGCACCCATCGACCAGATCGCCAAGGTGTTGGGACGAGTGGAGCCCGACTCGGCCGATGTGCGACGAAGAATTGCCGACTTCACTCAGCGATTAAAGAGTCTAATATCTCTGCTCAACTGCTCGTTGGGGTTGTGTAGCGAGGGCTTCTCAATCGAGAGATACCAGAGCGAGAGGGCAAAGATCTTAGCCCTCCAGAGCCTCGGACAAGAGGCTGAGAAGAGGAGCAGCACCAAGAGCACATCCGCCACCCAAACAAAGTCGAAAGCGGCAACCAAAGCGGCCGACTTCTCGGATATAGCCAACCCCGTGCTATACGACACCTTAGCGGCGTGGCGTAGGGAGGAGGCGGCCGAGATCGAGAAGCCTGCCTTTGTGATCCTCTCGAATAAGACACTAATCCAGATCCAAGCCGAGCTCCCCAAAACACCCGACGAGCTGAGCAAAATCGTGGGGATGGGAAAGGTCAAAATGGAGCGTTATAGCGACCAGATCTTGGATATTGTCAATGATTACTGTTTCTCTAAGAGCTAAAAATATAGACATCTTCAAAATTCATAAAATAATTTTGAAATAAATTCGTTATAATTAGGCGTAAAGGTGTATCTTTGCGCCATTATACTATTAATAAATAGGTAAAAACGAAAAATAATAAGGATTTAAAAAATAATTATGGTGACAACAGTGAAAAAACAATCGCGTCTATTCATAGGCGCAGTTGCAATGGCCTTAGTGGTGAGTTGCAATCAACAACCTCAGATGGAGCGCCCAATTGGCGAGTATCAGATGTTGACTCTCTCGAAGAGCAACTGTTCCTTCTCAAAGAGTGCATCGGCTACAATCCGTGGTCGTCAGGATATCAGCGTATATCCTCAGGTTGGTGGTACCCTTACCGAGCTACGTGTAAAGGAGGGTCAGAGTGTAAAGAGGGGTGAGGTGATGTTCGTAATCGACCAAGTTCCCTATCGTGCAGCGTTGGCAACAGCCGAGGCGGCAGTGGCAACGGCAGAGGCTTCGTTGGCCACCTCTACACTCGCTTATGAGAGCAAGGAGAAGTTGTTCGAGGCTAATGTAGTCTCTCAGTTCGACCTCACAACATCACACAACTCGATGTTGGTGGCCGAGGCGCAGCTTGCACAGGCTAAGGCTCAGTTGATAAATGCTCAGAACAACTTGTCATATACAACCGTAAAGAGCCCAACAGATGGTGTGATTGGTACCTTGCCATATCGTGTGGGTGCGTTGGTTAGCTCAGCTATCGCTCAGCCATTGACAACTGTTTCGGACAACTCAACTATGGAGGTCTACTTCTCGATGACCGAGAACGATCTATTGGCCCTCATCCGTGAGTATGGATCACGTGATAAGGCGTTGAAGAACTTCCCCGAGGTGTCGTTGACCTTGAGCGATGGCTCGCTCTATGAGTCGAAGGGTAAGGTGTCGTCGATGAGTGGCGTGATCGACCGTTCGACAGGAACGATCTCGATCCGGGCCGACTTCCCAAACAAGGCGGCTCTTTTGCATAGTGGCGCAACGGGTAGCGTTATGATCCCATCGCACCGCAACGATGTGATTGTGATCCCTCAGATCGCAACCTTCGAGATTCAGGACAAGAGATATGTCTATACCATTGCCGATGGGGTTGCTAAGTCGAAGATGATCGAGGTGACAGCTGTCGCTGGTGGCAAGGATTTCATCGTGGAGAGTGGCCTCGAGGCTGGCGAGAAGATCGTTGGCGAGGGTGTTGGTCTACTTCGTGAGGGTACTCCGATCAAGGAGAAGGGTACTCAGGCGGCGAGCCCAGAGGTTGTGGAATAAATAAGTAAGGAGAGAAAAAGTAATGGATTTAAAACAATTTATAGTACGCCCCGTCCTATCATCGGTGATCTCTATCGTCATCGTTGTGTTGGGAGTCATCAGCTTGGTGAATCTCCCTGTGGAGCAGTACCCCGATATCGCCCCTCCAACTATCAAGGTCTCGACGACCTACTATGGTGCCAGTGCCGAGACGATCCTAAAGAGTGTCATCGCACCTCTCGAGGAGTCGATCAATGGTGTGGAGGATATGACCTATATGACCTCTACGGCTACCAACTCGGGATCTGCCGATATTAGCATCTACTTCAATCAGGGTACCGACCCCGATATGGCGGCGGTCAATGTCCAGAACCGTGTGTCGAAGGCGTTGGGTGAGCTCCCTGCCGAGGTTACGGCTGTGGGTGTGACCACTTCGAAGCGTCAGACGAGTATGCTTCAGGTGCTTGCTCTGCATAGCCCAAACAACACCTATGACGAGAATTTCTTGGCCAACTATATGAGTATCAACCTTATGCCCGAGATCTTGCGTGTCACGGGAGTGGGTGATATGATGTTGTTGGGTGGAAGTTATAGTATCCGTATCTGGATGAAGCCCGATGTGATGGCTCAATATAGCTTGATGCCTTCGGATATCTCGGCGGTCCTTGCTGAGCAGAATATCGAGGCGGCTACGGGTTCGTTTGGCGAGAATGCCGATGGCTCGTTCCAATACTCGATGAAGTATAGTGGTCGTTTGATGACCCCCGAGCAGTTCGAGCAGATTGTAGTTCGTGCCGATGAGTCTGGTAATGTCTTGCGTCTTGGTGATATCGCACGTGTCGAGTTGGGTCGTGACTCTTATGGCTTTGTGAGCCGAATGAATCAGCACCACGCTGTGCAGGCGATCATCTACCAGACAGCGGGATCTAACGCTACGGCGATCAACTTGGAGATTGATAAGTTGGTCGAGGAGCTCCGTTCACGCCTGCCCGAGGATGTTGAGATAACTCAGATTATGAGCTCGAACGACTTCCTATTTGCCTCGATCCACGAGGTTATCAAGACCCTCTTCGAGGCGATCTTGTTGGTGACAATCGTGGTCTTTATCTTCTTGCAGGATCTACGCTCGACGATCATCCCGATTGTGGGAATCATCGTTTCGTTGGTGGGAACCTTCGCCTTTATGATGTTGATTGGCTTCTCGTTGAACCTCATCACACTCTTCGCCCTGATCCTTGTGATCGGAACGGTGGTCGATGACTCCATCGTGGTGGTCGAGGCGGTGCAGGCTCGTTTCGAGGCTGGGTGCAACAACTCGTATAGGGCCAGCCACGAGGCTATGGGAGGCCTTGCAAATGCGATCTTCTCGACTTCGTTGGTCTTTATGATGGTCTTTATCCCCGTCTCGTTTATGGGTGGTACCTCTGGAACGTTCTATACTCAGTTCGGATTGACGATGGCCGTTGCGGTGGGTATCTCGATGATTAACGCCTTGACTTTGAGCCCAGCCCTCTGTGCGCTGTTGCTTCGTCCTCACGTCAATGAGCACGGTGTCGAGGCCTATAACTTCTCGACTCGTTTCCGTAAGGCTTTCAATGCGGTCTTTGATAATATGATTGGTCGATATAGCAGGATCGTATTCCTCTTTATCAAACATAAGTGGTTGCCTTGGTCGCTCTTGTTGTGTGCGGCAGCGCTCCTTATGGTTTTGATGTCGAGCACCAAAACGGGATTGGTCCCCGACGAGGATCAGGGAGTCTTGTTTGTCAATGTCAATGCCGCCCCAGGTAGCTCGCTGAGCAATACCGACGAGAAGATGGCGATGTTGGAGGAGAGGATGATGATGATCCCCGAGGTGAAGAATGTCGTTGGTGTATCGGGTTATGGACTCATCTCGGGTCAGGGTAGCTCATACGGATTGTTCATCGTCAAGCTCCACGACTGGTCGGATCGTGAGGATGAGGGTCAGGATGTGAATAGCGTGATCAACAAGATCTATGGCTTGACCAGCGATATCAAGGATGTCTCGGTCTTTGCGATGGCCCCAGGAATGATCCCAGGTTATGGAATGGGTAATGCGTTGGAGGTCTACGCTCAGGATCTTAATGGAGGCGACCTCACACAATTCTATATGAATACACAGGCCTACCTCGCCCAGCTGAATCAGCGCCCCGAGGTGATGATGGCCTACTCGTCGTTTGACATCCGTTTCCCACAGTGGTTGGTCGAGGTCGATGCGGCGAAGTGTAAGATGGCAGGTGTGGCACCAAACACGGTGTTGAGCACTCTGTCGGGATATTATGGAAGTCAATATGTCTCGAATATCAACCTCTATAGCAAGGTCTATAAGGTGATGATCCAAGGAGAGCCCGATACACGTCTCGACCCCGAGTCGTTGAATGATACGTTTGTGAGGATGAACGATGGTCAGATGGCCCCACTTAGTCAGTTCGTTAAGTTGACGAAGGTCTATGGAGCCGATGCCTTGACTCGATTCAATATGTATAACTCGATCTCGGCCAATGTGATGTTGAAACCAGGCTACTCGACTGGTGAGGGTATCGCGGCGGTTCGTGAGACAGCCGACTCGGCTTTGGCCTCGGGTTATAAGGTCGACTTCGGAGGTATCACACGTGAGGAGAGCGAGGCTGGTGGCAACACAACGGCTATCATCTTTGCCATCTGTGTCTTGATGATCTATCTGATCTTGAGTGCCTTGTATGAGAGCTATATCCTCCCATTTGCGGTTATCCTCTCTATCCCATTCGGTTTGATGGGTAGCTTCGTCTTTGCTCAGATTTTTGGGCTCGACAACAATATCTACCTCCAGACGGGACTTATTATGTTGATCGGACTTTTGTCGAAGACAGCGATCCTGATCACTGAGTACGCCTCGGCACGCCGAGCGTCGGGAATGTCGATCGTTGCCGCTGCGGTGAGTGCTGCGAAGGCTCGTTTCAGGGCGATCCTGATGACAGCGTTGTCGATGGTGTTTGGACTCCTACCACTTATGATGTCAAATGGTGTGGGTGCCAATGGTAATAGGTCGTTGGCCTCGGGAACTGTCGGAGGAATGGTTATCGGAACTATTGCATTGATGTTTATCGTTCCAGCATTCTTCGTTCTGTTCCAGTGGTTGCAGGAGCGCTTCGTTAAGAGGGTTGATTTCGATGAGGAGCAAACAGACGTAGAGTAAATGAGAGAAATGATTATGAAAAAAGGAGTAATATTGATGATGGCAGCCTCGCTCTCGGTGACGATGAGCAGCTGCGGTCTATACAGCAAATATGAGCCTCAGAGCGAGGTGGATGAGACTCTCTTTGGCGAGGTTGGTGAGTTTAGCTCCGAGGCGGAGGCTAACAAGGCGACCTATGGCGATATGATGTGGAGCGACATCTTCACCGATCCCCTCTTGCAGGGATATATCGAGCAGGCGTTGGCCAACAATAGCGACCTACGTAGCGCCGAGTTGCGAGTGGAGCAGGCCGAGGCGTCGATGATCTCGTCGAGGTTGGCCTACCTACCATCGTTGAGCTTGGCTCCATCGTGGAGCACGGGGGGTGTGGTAAGCACATCGGACTATAACTACAAATCATACACGGTGCCAGTGAGCTGCTCGTGGGAGATCGACATCTTTGGTCGTATCACCAACACAAAGCTACGCACCAAGATGTTGATGGAGCAGCAGCGCTATGCCGCTCAGGCGGTTCGCACCGAGATCGTGGCGGGGGTGGCTAACCTCTACTACACGGTGACGATGTTGAAGGAGCAGTTGGCGATCGCCAAGGCTACTGAGTTGAGCTGGGGCGAGAGCTACAAGGCGGCTCAGGCGATGATGGAGTCGGGTTATATGGACCAAACGGGCCTCTCTCAGATCGAGGCAGGTCTCTATAGCGTCCAGATGGCTGTCGAGTCGTTGGAGAGGGATTACGAGGCTGTTCAGAACTCGATGTGTAGCCTCTTGGGCATTGCGCCTCAGGGGATAGAGAGTGGCGAGTTGAGCGATATCGAGACTCCCGAGACTTTGAAGGTGGGTGTTCCGATGCAGATGCTCTCGTCTCGTCCCGATCTGATGGCTATGGAGTCGGCTTTGGCCGCTTCGTTCTACTCTAAGAATGTGGCTCGTTCGGCCTTCTATCCCACCATCTCCCTCACTGGGTCGTTGGGGTGGAGCAACGCCTTTGGAACTGCAATTTTGGACCCTGCGGAGTTTATCTATAGCTTTGTGGCGCAGGCAGTTCAGCCAATATTCAACAAGGGTCTGAACCGTGCACAGCTCAAAATCGCTGAGGCAGATCTCCAGATCGCAACGATTGCCTTCGAGCAGAAGTTGTTGGATTCGGGTATCGAGGTGAATGACAACATCACCGCCTTTATGACAGCTCAGAGCACCTCGGCACTATATAGCGCTCAGGTCGAGGCTTTGGAGAGGGCGGCTAAGGGGACACAGCTCTTGATGGATTACGGCAACGTAACCTATCTGGAGGTGTTGACATCGCAGCAGACCCTATTCAACGCCCAGTTGGGACAGGTGAGCAACCGCTTCGAGCAGATGCAGAGCCTTGTCGCACTCTACAAATCTTTGGGTGGCGGTAGATTCTAAGAGATCAAAACATAATTCTTAATAGGCGAAGTGGTCGGCAAAATGGTCGATTACTTCGCTTTTTTTGTTAGAAATTATTATCTTTGTGGATTGAGGAGTACCTTTTAATAACATAAACACAAAATAGCAACAATGGATAAGAAACAAATAATAAGTGAGATAGAGAGGTTGAAGAGGGAGAGGAACTGCACAATTCTCGCCCATTACTATACACGTGCCGAGGTGCAGGAGGTGGCCGATTTCGTAGGTGACTCGTTGGCCTTGGCTCGCATCGCCCAGACAACAGAGGCCGATGTGATCCTCTTTGCAGGTGTCCATTTTATGGCTGAGTCGGCTAAGATCCTCTCTCCTAAGAAGATGGTCTTGTTGCCCGATACCGAGGCAGGCTGTTCGTTGGCGGACTCTTGTAGGAGCGAGGATCTGAGGCGTTTTAGGGAGGAGAACCCCGACCATATCGTGGTCTCGTATGTCAACACAACGGCCGAGGTGAAGGCCCTCACCGACATCGTCTGTACGTCGAGTAACGCTGTCGAGGTGGTGGAGTCGCTGCCCCGTGATGCGAAGATCTTGTTTGGCCCCGATCGCAATTTGGGTAGCTATGTCAAGAGTGTAACGGGGAGGGAGAATATGACCATCTGGGATGGTGCGTGTCACGTCCACGACCGCTTCTCGATCGACAAGCTGATAGAGATGAAGGCGGAGCACCCCGAGGCGAAGGTGTTGGTTCACCCCGAGTGTAAACGTCCGATTCAGTTATTGGCCGACTGTGTGGGCTCAACGGCGGCGCTACTGAGCTATGTGAAGGAGAGCGGCTTCAACCAATTCATCGTCGTCACCGAGCCTGGAATCTTGTTCGAGATGCAGAAGTGCGAGGGGAAGGAGTTCTTCGTAGTGCCACCCGAGGATAGCACCTGCGCCTGCAACGATTGTAGCTATATGAAGTTGGTGACGCTCGAAAAGATCTACACAACCCTAAGAGACGAGAGCAACCAGATAGAGGTAGCCGAAGATGTAAGGGCAGCAGCCGAAAAGTCGATAGTAAGGATGATAGAGCTATCAAAATAATCAACCCAAAACCACACCCAAATGAACCAACCACTACTCTACACCACCCTCGTAGCAGCAGCAATGAGCTCCTGCGCAGGGGTAAATTCAGACACCTCTCGCCCCAACATCATCTACATCTTAGCCGATGATCTGGGCTATGGCGACACAGGAGTCTACGGAGCCGAGAAGATCAAGACCCCAAACATCGACCACTTCGCCACCCAAGGCCGTCGCTTCACCGATGCCCACTCGGCCTCGGCAGTATCGACCCCATCGAGATACTCACTCCTCACGGGAGAGTACCCATTTAGGGCCTTGAACACAAAGACAAACAAGATAGGCATCTATGGCCCGATAGCCCCTCAGAGCCCTCTGTTGATCGACACCGAGGATCTCTCGATGCCCGAGATGTTGCAGAGGAGTGGCTACAAAACAGCTTGCGTGGGTAAGTGGCATTTGGGCTTCACCGAGACCGAGCCCGATTGGAACGAGTCACTCTCACCAGGTCCGCTCGAGGTGGGCTTCGACTACTACTTCGGAGTGCCGATCGTCAATAGCGCTCCGCCATATGTCTATGTCGAGAATGATAGGGTAGTGGGTGCCGACCCTGCTGACCCGATCGTCTATGAGGGAAGGAACACGAAAAAGCCGACAACACCGATAAACGAATACCCCGACAAAAATAGCAACTGGTACTCGGGTGGAGAGTATGCCCACTCGCTCTATAAGGATGAGGGGGGTGGAGAGGTGCTACTCGACAAGGCCCTCTCGTGGATTGATGGGAACAAAAAGGAGCCCTTCTTCCTCTACTTCGCAACAACGCATATCCACCACCCATTCACCCCAAGCGACCGCTTCAAGGGGTCGAGCGAGGCGGGTATCTATGGCGACTATGTGCAGGAGTTGGATTGGCTGATCGGTGAGATGATGACCTACCTCGATGATAATGGATTGAGCGACAACACGATAGTGGTGATCACATCAGACAACGGCGGAATGATGAACCACGGAGGTCAAGCGGCGTGGGAGTTGGGCCACGATATCAATGGCGACCTTTTGGGCTATAAATTCGGAGTCTGGGAGGGTGGCCACCGTGTCCCCTTCATAGTTCGTTGGCCTGGTGTCGTCGAGGCGGGAAGTGTCTCGGATGAGTTGATCGTGAATGTCGATATGATGGCCACCTTCGCCTCAATTGTGGGGTATGAGTTGGAGGAGGGGGATGCCCCCGATAGCTTCGATGTGTTGGAGAGTTGGGTGGGTAGGCCCACAGAGCCTATACGTAGCTCGTTTGTTATGACACCATTTAAACCCCAGAACATAGGCCTAAGGGAGGGTGACTGGATCTATATCCCAGCTCAGGGTGCAGGTGGATTCACCAACAACAATTGGGGAGTCAACCCGTTGAGTGCCGAGGGGGCAGTGGCCCACACGGGCCGCAAGAACTCCGACATCGTTGAGGGGGGAAAGATCCGTGATGGTGCCCCAAAGTCACAGCTCTACAACTTGGCGAAGGACCCCTATCAGACAACAAACGTGATCTTGCAGAACGTAGAGGTTGCGATAAAGATGAATAAGACGCTAACCCAGATCAGGGAGGTGGACCACACACGTGCTTACTAAACCAAATCCAGATATAATATGAACCAACCACTACTCTACACCTCGCTCGTGACCCTTGGTGCGGCCGCAGCGATGAGCTCTTGCTCTGGCGAAAAGGAGCTACCCACTCGCCCCAACATCATCTATATCTTAGCCGATGACTTGGGATATGGCGATACAGGAGTCTATGGGGCCGACAAGATCAAGACCCCCAACATCGACCGCCTCGCCTCGCAAGGCAGGCGCTTCACCGATGCCCACTCAGCCTCGGCTGTCTCGACACCCTCGAGGTATGCGCTCCTCACGGGAGAGTACCCTTTCCGTGGTGTAGACCCTACGCAGAGCACAACGGGGCTCTATGGTCCGTTGAATCCTCAGGCGCCCCTTATCATCGACACCGACGAGCTCTCGATGCCCGAGATGTTGCAGAGGAGTGGCTATAAGACCGCCTGCATAGGTAAGTGGCACTTGGGATGGGGCGTTGATGTGCCCGATTGGAATGCGCCTTTGAAACCTGGTCCTGTCGAGGTGGGATTTGACTACTGCTACTGTGTGCCGCTCGTGAATAGTGGACCTCCATACTTCTATGTCGAGAATAGCGACATCGTGGGTTATGATCCCACAGATCCGATCTACTATGTAGACCCTAAGTCGGGAGGTGCGACAACGCCAATCAACGAATACCCCGACAAGGTATCGAACCGCTACTCGGGAGGAACCTATGCCCACTCGCTCTATATCGACGAGGGGGGTGGCGAGTTGTTGCTCGATAAGGCGCTTACGTGGTTGGACAAGAATAAGGAGGAGCCCTTCTTCCTCTACTTCGCAACCACCCATATCCACCACCCATTCACCCCAACAGAGCGTTTCAAGGGGTCGAGCGAGGCTGGTATCTATGGCGACTTCGCACAGGAGTTGGATTGGATCGTGGGCGAGATGATGGCCTACCTCGATGCTAATGGCTTGGCCGATAACACAATCGTGGTCTTTACATCCGACAATGGCGGTATGATGAACAAGGGTGGTCAGGAGGCCTTCGAGAATGGTCATAGGATCAATGGCGACCTCTTGGGCTACAAATTTGGAATCTGGGAGGGTGGACACCGCATCCCATTCATCGTTCGTTGGCCCGACTATGTGGAGGCTAACACAGTCTCTGATGAGACAATCTGCCTTGTCGATATGTTCGCTACCTTTGCCGATATCGTCGACTACGACCTTGCGGAGGGTGATGCTCCCGATAGCTATAATGTGTTGGAGAGTTGGGTCGGTAGCCCTAAGTCACCAATTCGTGACTACCTCGTGATGTCGCCTCGTTCGGCTAAGCACGTCTCGTTGCGTATGGGAGATTGGCTCTATATCCCTACAACGGGGGCAGGTGGATTCTCGGCTCGCCCTTGGGGATCGCACGGACTTGGTAGCGAGGCCGCTACTATCTATACGGGACAGGTCAACTCCGACATTGTGGATGGACGTGTGCGTAAGGATGCCCCTAAGGCTCAGCTCTATAACTTAAGTACTGACACATTCCAGACTACGAACGTGATCTTGGAGAACCCCGAGATCGCTGAGACTATGGCTGCTAAGTTGGCCCAGATTCGTGAGGGCTCTCATACGAGGGTTTATTAGTCTCCTTGGTTGATTTGACTTTTGGGTCTTTTGGGACAATTGGGTCTTTTGGGTCTTGGGACTCAGAGGTCCCAAAAGTCCCAAAAGACCCAAAATCTCTTTAGAGGGTATAGCGATAGAGCCTAAACTCGCCACCCTTCGCCATCTCGAACTCGGCAAATCCCTCCTTGTCCACCTTGACACTGAGCTTCTCGCCCGTCATAGCATCGGTGAGCTTTAGCGTTGCATCCTTGATGAACTCTAAGCGGATCTTCTTTGTAGGCTCCTCGTTGTTGAGCTCACGGAACAGAAGCAGGTGGCCGCTCTTGTCGTTGACATATTGGAAGCCGCTCCAGCTCTCATTGTCGGGGGTCTCACCGATCGAGAAGGCGTAACTCTCGAAGATCTCGTTGCGGTGCTCCTTGTAGCGTGCGAAGATCTCCTTCATCACCCCAACCGACTCATCACTCAAGAAATGGGTCTCCATAAATAGCAATGGCACACCACTCAATCCGATCGCTGTTGCGTACTCCTGCGAGTGAAGGTGAGCATCGCTCTTGCTCTTGAGGATCATATCCACGTTCTGAATCGAGGTCTGGAACTTATTGATATTGGTGTATTTAGCCAAGTCCCAGCAATCTCTGAGGACCAGGTATGGGACATAGATCACATTCGTCGGCATTGTCGGCTTGCGATTCTCCAGATAGACACAACCATACTCCTTGGCCCAATAGTAGCCGAAGCGAGGGGCATTTTCGGTAAGGTCCCAGTTGACACGAACCTTGTGGTCGGTGTACTCGACAAAAGAGCGAATTTTGGCCATTAGTTCATCCATATTCTTGTGGTTGCCCAGACTCGCGAAGTCGAGCTTGTAGCTCACAAATCCACCCTCGTCATAGGTGCGCTTAAGGTCCTCCAACTGAATCGGCATAGCTGCCCCCCAGAGTCCCAACTTAACCCCTACGTTGGCCGCCTTTGCCCTCACTCGGCTCCACCCCTCGGGGTACCAGTCGGTGCGAAGCTCCCAATCTTTGTTGTTGTTCTGCCATCCATCGTCGATCTGTTGGATATCTACCCCCAGCTCCTTCTGAACATCTAACTCGACCAAGATGTTGCTCTCACGTGAGGCCTCACGGCTACGATCCGATCCCCAAGTGTTGGCTTGGATATAGATGTCACGGCTCGGATCAATTGGGAACCTCGCCCTGTCGAATCGCTTAATAGCCAGCTGTTTATCAGCCTCGTCACCCGAGTAGATGATGCTCCACGAAGCCCAGCACCACTTAAATTGGTCGGTCGAGATCTCGCCTAAGTTGAGCCCCAACCCCGAGTTGTAGAGCCCCTCCGAGCTCACCTCAAACTCACCCGTGTCGACCCCATATTGGTTGACACATTTGTGCGACTCCTTGAGCATAATCACACCATCGTTCGATGAGTCCCACGCCGAGACTACACTTGCCCAGTTGACCTTCTCGCTCTCGACGCTCTCCGTGCTCTCGCTCTCTCGGATGAGTGGTGTGTCGTGAGTGTTGCGGTGTTGGGTGTCGTTGAAGTAGCCTACGTAGCTCCTCGAGAGTGAGCGTGCATCTACGGGTAGGCGGTCGACATAGCCGTTGTAGGGGATCTGAACGCCGCTGCTCTTCTCGCCACAGTTGAAGTATCCCGAGAGGGTGTAGCCCTTGGGTGCCGAGGCTGTGAGCTCCTCGATGCGCTCCGCCTCTGCGTTGATCGAGTATTTGGCCTCCGACTGCTCATAAATATATAGCTCCGAGATGGTCGAGAATTTGTCATTACCCGAGATCAAGACCCTGCAACTTGGGTCGAGAAGCACCTCGGTCGGAAGGTCGAAGATCAACTCACGTGGCATCTGCTTGTCCGCCTTGTAGTTGGGGACTGCAACCCCTTGGGCCACAACCTTGCGACTCTCGCCATCGACACTCGTTATGGTGATGCTCTGCTCTATGCCTTGGCGATCGAAGCTCCATAGGCTCACTCCCATCTTATATTTTTTGTCGAGCTCTATTCCGTAGGCTTGTATCTCGATCTGCTCACCCTCTAATGTCGAGGCGAAGTGCTTGCCTGCTACTCCGTTTGCCTCGTAGCTCGACTTTGCTTGACCCTTCACGCTCTTGAATGTCGACCCCTCGGCAGCTCGCTCCGTGAGGGTGGCCAGCTTGTTGTCTCCCTTGATGAAGAGCTGGGTGCGAATACCTGGTGAGTTGGGGTAGGCCCAGATGTGGTACTTTATCGTGGTCTCGGTTGCGGGGTAGTAGAGCTCCGCCACAACATCTATGTGCTCCGATGTGAACTTCTCGTCGTTGGATTGTGTGGCTGTGAGGGATAGGAGTTGCGCTCTGCTCTCTGCGTCGGTGTCGGTGAGCCCCTCGATCGACCAGTCGCAAGCCTCGCTATCGCAGCTCCACACCTTGCCCGTTTTGAGGTTCTTGATCGACTTTGTCGAGAGTCCCTCGTCGGTGAGTACCCACACTCGCTCGATCTCGCCTGTCGAGACTGTGAGGCGATCCCCCTTGGTCTGGGCTGTGGCACTCTCGTACTTTGCGTTTAGGGTGGGGAGGGTCTCTCCGCCCGAACACCCCATAAATAGAGCTGCTGCAAGGGATAGTGTTAGTAGTAGTTTGTTTTTCATCTGGTTGGTTTTAGTTGTTTAATATTCACACCAAAGATAGCGATTTTATTTTGTAATTGCAAATTGAGTTACTTGCGTTGTGTGACGAGTTGGGGTTGTATTTTATTAATATTTTTTTTGTTTTGTTTTTTGTCTTTCTGGGTCTTTGGGGGTCTTTTAGAGTCTTTCTGACTCCTTAAAAGCCCTTTGTTGCCCCTCTTTAACTATTTCTGGCCATAAATAGCCATTTTGTGGCCTCGTTTTTGGTTCTTTTTTGCGATTGTTTGGCCTTGTTTATTGTTCTACTTTTGTCGTCGAATAGATGAGTAGATAATAAAATATTTTAAGATGAAGCTAATTTTTACATTTGTGATGGTTGTGTTGATACACTTTGGTGCGTCAGCTCAATATAGAGATGAGAGGGGTGGAGAGCGAGGTATTATCACAGGCGTAGTGCTCTCGGAAGATGAAGGAGTTGCAGTGCAGTTTGCCTCAGTCTCCCTCGAGGGGTTGGGCGGATATGGCACTACCTCGGATGAGAATGGACGTTTCCAATTCAGGGCCCCCGTGGGCGAGCAGACCTTGGTTGTCTCGTTTGTGGGTTACGAGAGCTCGAAGCAAAAGGTGGATGTCAAGTTGCGGCAGACGATAGAGGTGGATGTCAAGTTAAAGAGCTCAGCGACAAAGATAGAGAGTGTGATAGTTAGAGGCGATAGCCAGAGCAGCAAGATCAACAAGACTGCGTTCAATGTAGAGGCGATTGCCATTGAGGATATGAAGAATACCACGGCATCTTTGACCGATGTATTGTCAAAGGCCAGCGGAGTGAGAATTAGAGAGTCGGGAGGAGTTGGTAGCGACACGAAGATTAGTTTGAATGGATTCTCGGGTAGTCAAGTGAAGATCTTTGTGGATGGAATACTTCAGACTGGTAATAGTGCCTTCTCGTTGAATAATATACCAGCCAATTATGCCGAGCGCATAGAGGTCTATAATGGAGTTGCGCCAATTGAGTTTGGAACCGATGCGTTGGGGGGTATTATCAATATTGTCTCTAAGAAGCAGAATCACGTAGGTTGGGATCTCGATGCGTCATATTCGTATGGTTCATTTAACACTCATCGAAGCAATCTTACATTTACACATCAGTTGGATAATGGTCTGCAATATAAAGTCAATGCTTATCAGAACTACTCGGACAACAACTACGAGATTGATAATACGGTGATAATGTTTACAGGGACAAATACGTCGTACACCACGACCGATATCTACACCGTAGAGCGTTTCAACGACACATATCACAACGAAGCTGTTATTGCAGAGATGGGTGTAAGGGGTAAGAAGTGGGCCGATGTAGCCACCTTTAGTCTTAATTATGCTCAATTCTATAAGGAGGTGCAGACAGGAACTCGACAGTCGGTGGTCTATGGTGATCGCCATCAAGAGGGCCTCTCATTGATCCCTACCGTGCAATTCTCGAAGCGAGATATATTTACTAAGGGGTTGGATGTCAAGGCTAATGCCAACTATAACTATGGAGAGACCTATGTCATCGACACCACCGTCTACAACTACAACTGGTTGCAAGATACACAAAAGACAGGGTCGAGATCTTACACCTATAATCAGTCTAAAACCAATAGTTGGAATGTTAATGGATCTTCGACATATAAGCCACACGAATCGCATATATTGTCGATGAGCTACACGATAACCTCTTCGGCCCGTGTGACACGTTCGGCAGATCGAGACTATTTTTATGATTGGGAAGATCCTCAATACACCACCAAATCGGTGACGGGTTTATCTTATATGTATAAGTTGGGAGAGAAGTTCAACGCCCAAGCTTTCGGCAAATATTACACGCAAAGTAATGATGGTGTGACATATGACGAAGAGGGAGTTAGGTCGGAGCGCAACGAGAAGAATGGATACTTAGGTTATGGTGTAGCCGCAACAGGGATGTTTCTGAATGGGTTCCAATCCAAAATATCATATGAGAAGTCGTATCGACTACCCACGACGACAGAGTTGTTTGGAGATAATGACCTCGAGTTGGGTAATGTGACGCTTAACCCCGAGAATAGTGATAACTATAATGTCAGCCTTACATACAATCGGGCGTTTGGAAAGCACTCAATCCAAGCAGGAGGAGGTGTGATATATTGCGACACAAAGGACTTTATTCGACGTGTGGTGAGTACCGATGGCGAGACAGCCTCTTCGGTGAATCACGGAAAGGTTGAGACTAAGGGGTGGAACGCATCTGTTAGATATGAGTATTATAAGTTCTTCTCGGTTGGTGCCCGTTTCAACACTCTCAACGCACGTGACAACGAAGCAATAGATGTCACCACGGGTTATGCAAGTTTGACATATGGCCAGCGTATGCCCAATGAGCCATATATGGATGCGAGTGTCGATGGACGCATTAACCTCTACGATCTGATAATGAAGAAGGATCATTTCTATGTTGTCTATGATCTATTCTATCAACACGAATTTCCCCTCTACTGGGAGGCTTTCGGAGAGAAGGAGACAAAGAAATATGTGCCAACACAGTGGTCTCATACCATAACGCTGAACTATGTCATCAAGGATGGCAAGTATAACTTCTCGTTGGAGTGTCGAAACCTTACCGATGCAAAGATATATGACAATTTTAGTCTCCAGAAGGCAGGACGAGCGTTCTATGGCAAGGTGAGGATAAATATAGGAAGTGTAAGTAACAAGAAAAAATAATCAAATAAATTACAGTAGTCAATTAAAAAAACAAAACAATGAAAAGAAATTACTTTTTGAGGTCGCTCTTTTTTGCAGCGGCAGTAGCAGTAGCAGCAACTTCGTGTTCGACAGATGATGAGGATGGAGTAGATGTAGGAACCGACTCAGATGGCAGCGGATCGGACTCTACGCCAGAGTTGGTCGCAAGCTCTTATGTAGTTGCGGTGACAACAACAGATGGAGCAGATTACCTTCTCTACACAGATGAGTTGGGTTCAAGTGACCTTTCGGTATTGGGTGCGGGTGTCGAGACAGACCTTGCCAGTGCACAGTGGTACTTCTACAAGGATCAGCGTATATTCGGTTTGCTGTATAGCGATGGAGATCCAGCACCTATGGAGACCTACGTGATGGGAGAGACTCGTCCGGTGTTTGGTATGGAGTACACAAGCTACCGTTTCACTACTTATGGCACTTGGGGTGACTATATGGTGACATCATCGTCAAACTCTTACACAGCAGAGTCGACAGGTGTATATGAGCCATACTTCAACACTGAGGTCTACCCTCGCCATATGTATGTTGGTAAGTATCACTACTCAAATGGACTCTTTGCAGGTGAGGACTTCGTCTCTGATAACTACCTTGGAACAGGAGAGTATTGTAGTATGAGTGGATTCGCTGAGTCAAACGGATGGTTGTACGCAACAGTCTACCCAATGGGTGCAACAGCCTATGGAACAACTAAGTATGCATCATCTTTCCAGTCTGAGTCTGCCTCATACTATGGTGATTCAGCAACGTATCTCGACTATGTATCAATCGGTTGGGGCGGTATGGGTTCTGGATCATTTAAGCCAGGTGAGATCGCAACAACACCATTCCCCGATCAGTTCCACATCGCTATCTTCAAGGATGAGGCAGACTTCCCACAGAACCCAACAGTTCTTATCAAGGATGACAGAATGTCGCCAGCGTGTGGTCGTCAGCAGTCGTCACAGTACGACACTATCGTAACAGATCAAGATGAGGATGTATATATCTTCTCGCCAGGTAACGAGCGTAGCTATGCAGGAGCAGGTACACAGCTCTACTCAGATGAGAGCAAGACAGTTGCAATTGATGAGGCAGATGGTGGTATCTTGTACAAGGCTACTGGAACTCACAAAGGTTCGGTAATGCGTATCAAGAAGGGCGAGACTTCACTCGACGAGAGCTATGGAGTATTTGATGTTGAGACAGCTATGGGTGGTCGTTCATTCATCACTTGTTGGTACATCACAGGTTCGACATCTAAGTTCCTCGTAAAGACTATGAACGATGCTGGTGTTCAGTACTCTACGGCTAACAACAAGTTCTATGTAGTTGATGTTATCAACCAGACAGCTATCGAGGTGTCGAATATGCCAGAGCCTACAACTATCACATCGACAAGCCGCAATCCATACTTCGAGGATGGAAAGGCTTATATGGGTATCGTATCTTCTGAGAACGCATCTCCAGTGATCTACGAGATCGACTCTGCAACGGGTGCTGCAAAGAATATTATGAGTGTCGAGTGCGCCTCAATCGCATCTATCGGTAAGCTTTCGAAGTATGAGTAGTTGGCCAATGATCAATGGTTAATGATAAATGATAAAATGATAAAATGATAAACGCAACATTCGATCTATTAGAGTTCCTATACTCTAACTTCGGGATGCTATTCTCGTTGGCCCTCTATACAGTGTTGGCCATCGCCTTGGCTCCCTCGATCAAGAAAAATTACAAGGTCTATTATTGGCTCTTTGGCCTTATGTCGGCAGGTTTTGTGATCCCCGTGGTGGTGCGCCTATGCGGAGGCACTATGCCCTTCGACTTGGGTAAGATCCCATTCTTCGGACTCTGCTTTAGTGAGCTCTCGAGCGCCGCTAACTTCGTCCACCCAGTACTTATCCTCATTATGTATATGGGGGCATTTAGCCCTAAGACTCGCTACATCGGCCGTTTGATGTCGATAAGGAAGGAGCTCTCGATCATCGTAGGATTCCCCGTTATCGCCCACGCAATGAAGCGCCTCTTTGGCACCTTCGTAGGGGCTTGGGAGTTCTTCGCCGACTATGAGACAGCTATCCAAGGGCCACGTGTGACGAGCGTATTGGGCTCGTGCATCTCGAACTTCGTCTATGTCTTGGGTCTTGTGATGTTCGTCTTGTTCCTCGTGTTGTGGATCACCTCGTTCGACTCGGTACACCGTAAGTTGGGCGCCAAGAGGTGGAAGAGTGTGCAGAAGTGGTCGTATGGCCTCTATGCAATGTTGTTCATCCACGCAATGGGCCTTAACTTAGGAGGCTACCTAAGCGATGCAGCACGTGCAGCACAGCAGCAGCAGCAGCCTCAGACCGAGGTGGTTGTGGAGCAGCGCCAGCAGCGCCAGCAGCAGGGAGGCGAGCAGCGCCAGCAGCAGGGAGGTGAGCAGCGCCAGCAGCAGGGAGGCGAGCAGCGCCAGCAGCCACAGGCTCAGCAGGCTCAGCAGCCACAGCAAGCGCAAGCTCAGCAAGCAGGCCACGGCTCACGCCCTCAGCCCTTCAAGTTCTCGGAGGTAGAGATCAGCCGCGGCGGCAAGCGAGTGGTGAATATGGTGATCCTAATCCTACTCTACGGCTCATACCTCGTAATGCGACTACGCAAGGCCCGCAATTCACGCAAGGCCAAGGCTTCTCGATAACTACCTTGTCTCGCGCGTGTGTGCGCGTTAAGATAATACAGGTGTGCATCTATTTCCAATAGGTGTGCATCTTTTTTTTGCCCTATGCCCATCGTATCTTTGTATCCAACAATTTAACCCGACTACTGCGCAGAGTTGAGGATGGTTGTCTAATGAGTATAATAATTTAATACAAAAAAGCAATGGAAGAGATAAACAGAGTAGAGCTCATAGCCGAGGAGCTAAGCAGGGGTGTAGAGAGAGACGAGAGTGTAGTGGGGATGTTCCTACTAAAGAGCCTCAACCAAACGATCAGAGAGGCGAGCACAAGGGCCGACCCCAAGCCCTTGTGGCTCTCGTTGTGGTATGAGGGCGAGGTGTGTTGCCTCTTTGCCGACAGCAATTTGGGCAAGTCGATCTATGCGATGCAGATTGCCGATGAGATCGCCAAGTCACAGAGTGTTTTGTACTTCGACTTCGAGCTCTCCGACAAACAGGTCCAGCTACGCTACACCGACGACGAGGGTGGGCTCCACCACTTCCCCGATAACCTCTTTAGGGTAGAGATCAGCCGTGAGGCATATAGCGGTGCCTATATCGACGATGCGATAGCGGAGAATATAGAGGCTATGACCGCCTCGACGGGGGCCAAGGTGCTCATCATCGACAACCTCACATATCTGTGTAACGCCAGCGAGAAGGGCGAGGAGGCGGGGTCGTTGATGATGAAGCTGCTATCTTTGAAGCGCAAGTACAACCTCTCGATTCTGGTCATCGCCCACACCCCGAAGCGTATGCTCTCGGACCCCATCACCCAGAACGATCTGGCAGGGAGCAAGAAGCTCTTCAACCTCTTCGATAGTGTCTTTGCTATGGGCAAGAGCGCCAAGGATAGCACCCAGCGATATATCAAACAGATCAAGGTGAGGTATGGTAGCTTTACCTACGACAGCGACAATGTGATCAACTGTGTGATCGAGAAGCGGAGCGGATTCCTCCAATTCGTCACCCTGGGC
The DNA here is from genome assembly GCA_047178625.1 of Rikenellaceae bacterium. Classification (GTDB taxonomy): domain Bacteria; phylum Bacteroidota; class Bacteroidia; order Bacteroidales; family Rikenellaceae; genus Alistipes. Next base: position 5,055 of record JBCQTJ010000012.1, on the reverse strand, counting down.
TACTCCAACGAGAGGGAGCATCTGAGGGAGTATGACGACGGTTTTCGTGCCGACTTAGATGCGAAGATCAAGGCGCTCAGCGCTGAGGGAAAGAGCTATCGAGCCATCGCCGAAGAGGTGGGAGTGTCGCTCTCGGTGGTGCAGCGTTCCAAGCGACGACTGAGTGTATCGGGTGTATCGGGTGTGGGGGGAGGATACGGCGATACAGGCGATACAGCTACACCAAAGGGGGTGGTGCGATGAGGTACCAGCTCCAAAAATATAGGGGCCGAGCCACCCGACATAGGTGTCCCGAGTGTGGTAAGCGTAACTGCTTTACCCTCTATGTCGATGAGAGTGGCTCTGCGCTCGATGAGAGAGTTGGTAGGTGTGACCACGAGAGTAGTTGCGCCTACCACTACACCCCCAAGATGTACTTCGAGGATAACCCCTCTCTCTCCTCTCTCTCCTCTCGTCTCTCTCTCTCCCCTCGTCCCTCTCGTCCCTCTCGTCCCACTCTCCCCAGCCTCATCCCAAGGGAGTATGTCGCAAGGTGTGAGGGAGGGCGCTCCCACTTCGTAGAGTTCCTATCAACTCTCACCGACCCAGAGAGCCTCGCCCACATAGTGAGCGACTACCACTTAGGCTACACCAAAGCCAAGGAGGTGATATATTGGCAGATTGATAGTAGAGATAGGGTCCGCACAGGCAAGGTGATGGGGTACCTCCCCGATGGCCACCGCAACAAGGCCTCTCCGCCCAACTGGGTACACTCGATAATGAAGAGGCAACAGCTCCTCAGCGAGGATTACAATCTGGTGCAATGCCTCTTTGGTGAACATCTCTTGTCGAAATATCCTACGAAGGTAGTAGCAGTGGTCGAGAGCGAGAAGAGTGCGGTTTTAGGCAGTGTGGTATTCCCCCAATACACGTGGGTAGCCACAGGCGGAAAGTCGCAATTGGATCGCTCCAAGATGCGAGCATTGGAGGGCAGGGAGGTGGTTATGTTTCCCGATGTAGATGGCTATGGGGAGTGGGTCGAACGCTCGAAGCAGTTGAGCTACGCAAGGGTCAGAGTAAGCTCTCTACTGGAGCGAGAGGCCACCCCCGAGGAGCGAGAGCGCAAGATAGATATAGGCGATTGGATAGTGGAGCACCTGCAAAGAAGCAAGGGCGTATCGGGTGTATCGGGTGTATTGGGCGTATCGGGTGTATCGGGTGTATCCCCCCCGACAGACGATACAGTGCGATACAGCTCTGTGGCGGAGGGTGTTTAAAGAAGAGTGATCCCGACAGGGTCTAAATTATGCAATATTTATAGGTGCGGTATCTCTTTGAAAAGTAGCATTTTAGCTGTGTATCCATTTGTAAATGAAATGGTTGTAAAAAATATGAAAATCTCAAATAATTGCATCCGATTTCATCGTATTGCAAAAATACTGACGTTTTACTGACAAAAATATCGCAATGACCCTTTGTCAAGTCAAACAGAATCATTATATTTGTCAGTGAACCAAATTTAGTCACGATGGCAAAGATAACAAAAGCTCTCTCAAAAAAGATAGATCCGCAGAGAAAAAAGTCGGAGATTTTACTTCGATTTGTTGGGGGTGCTAAACTTGTGCTTAGAGCTAAAAGTGGGATATTCATAGACCCTAAGACTTGGAACGCCAAGAGTGGAGAGCTAAAGAGTGCGACATTTGGTAATGCGGAGGTGCAGATTAAATTGAAGCTCAACAAACTGTGTGACACAATCATAGAGTCATTCACAACAACAGACATGTCCCAGATAAACAGTGAGTGGCTAAATATGGTGATTGATAAGTTTCACCACCCCGAAATGTATGTGTCACCAGAGGAGGTTGCTGCAAGGATGCCATTCTTTGGACTGTATGATTTATATCTTCAAAATGCCGATATTAGCGATATGCGTAGGCAGCACTATATGGTTCTGCGACGTGTGTTGCAAAGGTATGAGCTGTTTGCTAATGTGAGCTTAGACATTCATACTATTGATGAGAAGTGGTTGTCAAATTTTGTGACGTTTTTGGATAAGGAGCACGAATATTGCCAAAGTAGTAAATATCAGGCTATTTTGAAGAAGGTGCCAGAGTCTCACGCACCTCGTCCTCGTGGGCAGAATACAATACAGGGTTTCTACAAGCGTCTGCGTGCATTTATAAATTGGTGTGTGGAGAGAGGGTATACCACCAACTCCCCAAAGCTTAAATTCAAAGAGGCTCAATATGGAACGCCAATTTATATCAATAAAGAGGAGCTTCGACAAATTGCGAACTTAGACCTTAGTCGTCGTCCAAAGTTAGCGATACAGAGGGATATATTTGTATTTCAGTGTCAGGTTGGTTGTCGTATTGGAGATCTCTATAACCTACGACTGAGCAGTATTGTGAAAGGTGCAATACAGTATGTTCCCCACAAAACATCCAATGAGCGGCACGAGACTGTTGTTGTGCCACTGAATAAAACGGCACAAGAGATAGTTGAGCGTTATAGGGAGGAAGGGGTGCAGATAGACAAGCCAATTCTGCCATTTATATCGTCGACAAAGTATAACGCAGCAATAAAAGAAATTTTCAAACTCTCAGAGGTTACACGATTAGTAATAGTTCGTAACCCCCTGACAGGATGCAGTGAATCGAAGCCAATCTCGGATATAGCCTCATCACATATGGCAAGACGTACATTTATCGGGACAATATACAAACGAGTAAAAGACCCCAATATGGTTAGCAAACTGAGTGGTCACAAGGAGGGTTCACGGGCTTTTGCAAGGTATCGAGACATAGATGACGATATGAAGCGAGAATTGGTTGCAATGCTGGAGGATTAGGACACTTAGTGGCAACTTTTTTGATGTAAAATATATGTAGATAAAATTTTACGGCAAAGAAAATCGTTTTGATAGTACAAAATTACTATATTTGCAAAAAGAAGATTATGAGTAACGTGAAAAAAGATATAGGTTTAGTTGTAAATGGTAGTGGGCATTCCGATGCTCACAGTCCTAGTGTGACAGGAGTCGTTGGCAAGGGTGTGGGTCATAGCACAAGAGTCAAAAAGTCAACAATGCATACTCATAGAGGCGTCTCTGAGATCGAAAATATTAGAATAAGTCTTCAAGGATACTCAAATATTGGAGAGGTTGCACAGAAGAATTCTTTGTCTCTGACATTCGTCGAGGGAGATACAATCTATAGAACAGACTACTCATCGGACAAACCCGTCAAAGTTGTTGTAGGGTCAGTGCGCAAAAGGGTAGCAGTAAAGAGCAGAGTAATAAAGCTAAAGTAATGGGCGTTAAGAGAATTCGTATTTTTGCTGGGCCAAATGGTTCTGGTAAATCTTCAGTTTATAACCACCTGCTTCGCTATGGTGAGATCAATCTAGGTATCTTTGTCAATGCTGACGAGATTGAGAATGCGCTTAAAACCGCAGGTGCTCTAAATTTGAATCAATATGGTATAGTATTAGATTTTACCCATTTCTTGAGCTCGTATAAAGAGTCTTCGTTCTATGTGCTATCAGGCGGAGAACATATCTATCCGACTCTAAGGTGTGATGGTAATGTCTTATATGCTGATTGCAAGGAGTCTATAAATTCATACTTTGCAGCTTTTATTACAGATTATGTAAGGGTGGCTATGTTGGACTCGGTGGATGTATTTACAGTCGAAACGGTGATGTCACATAGGTCTAAATTGGATTATGTGAAATTGGCAAAAAGCAAGGGGTATAGGGTTTACCTCTATTTTGTATCGACCGAGGATCCCCAAATCAACATATCGAGAGTGGCATATCGTGTAAAGTCTGGAGGACACAATGTACCGACCAATAAGATTGTCGAGCGATACAAAAAGAGCTTGGATAATCTATACGATGCACTAATCCTCTCGGATAGAGCCTATGTGTTCGATAATAGCGAAATAAATCTTGGTAGCCACATCTTATATGCAGAGTATAATGAGGGTGAACTCTCATTCGAGAAGGGCGAAGTGCCATATTGGATTGATGAGTATCTTATAAAAAAGATTGATGGGATTTAGCCGTTTCTCTTGACATAGTGATGCTCTGTGTAGATGGAAAAAGACCCGAATCTTGCGACTCGGATCTGTATTGTTCTCTCTACATAAGCCTATATATTTATCTTCAATTTTAGCTCTGTTCGGTTGCTCTCGATTTGCAGTCCGATTATCTCTGAAGCCCCTAGCACTTTGGCAGATTCTACATAGGCATAGGCAAATTCGCTGAGGGGGATGTGATATCTGCTTGATGCAAATGGTTTTACTAACTCCCACATTACTGGTGGTTTAAAACGTCCATCCATTCCCATCAAAAGTTGTCCATCTGAATCATTTATAAACTCTGGATTCACACCACTCTTTGCGAACATATTGATGCGACTAAAGACAAATGTAATGTCACAATCGTTATTTCCCGATAATTTAGCGAAGTAAAGTCGTAGGTTTACGAGATTCTCATTGGGGTTATCGGGATCATTGCAGAGGCGGTAAATATGGTTTTGGAGTCTCTCGTGGATTATTCCGCAGTTCTGGGTATTGATCTCATAGACCTTGCCGCAGATAAATATTTTCTTTGTCATAGTATTGGTTGTTAGGTTATTAGTTGTTGCCGCATGTCGTCGTATTTTTAGGATCATCGGCTTTTGTTGGATTTAATTGTTAATTCTATACCTCGTTCTGAGTGTAGATACTTCTTTAATGAGTCGTATGAATCGACACGTTTTCTCTCTCTGTGGAGGATTTCGAGAGTTTGTTGGAGAGTCCAGTCGATTGTAAGCCCTGCTGTAAACTTCTCTTTGAATATCTCTTGCAGCGTTTCAATATCTGCCTTGAATTTCTGAGGGATACTCGTTGTTGCTATTTTCTTTTCGATAACATCTGGCATAGCAATCTCCCGACGGCTCTGCAATGAATATAATCCACTGCTGAACATTTTTAATAATCGTGAAATCATGATATTTGACATTTTCTGTCATAAGTAAGAATCTCAAGGGCGGAGGAGCGCGTTTTAGCGATTTGGGAAATGGCAAAAAAT
>JBCQTJ010000011.1:0-66337 GCA_047178625.1 Rikenellaceae bacterium | reverse complement strand
GGGGCCCACAAGTGTCCATCAATGGCCCATCCATAGCCTCCGAACTCACCCAAAACTGAGATTCTGTCGCCGTTGTACTCGGGGATAATCATCGAAGTCACGGGGTAGTTGTGAACATCATACATATGTCCAACGCCACGGTCGGTCCAACCCGTCACACCATCAATGATGCGGCTCTTGTCGTAATCCATCACCTTCTCTACAATCTCTACAGTGTTGTGCTGGCCCCATCCCTCGTTGAATACTACCCACGAGGTGATCGACTGGTAGAAGCGTAGGCGGTCGATCATCTCGAACATCTCGCCCTGCCACTGTGCCGAGTGCTCCGCTGGAGCTACCCAATCGTTGGCCGCCTTTGCGCCGATGTGCTCCTCGCTCTTGCGAAGTGTTGAGAAGCCCGACACCATATCCTGCCACAACATAATTCCAAGTGAGTCGGCAGCGTAGTAGTACTGCTCGGGTTCAACTTTGATGTGCTTGCGGATTGTGTTGAAGCCCATCTCTTTGAGCTTAACCATATCATATATCATCGCCTCCTCGGATGGTGGGGTCAACAATCCGTCGGGCCACCAGCCCTGATCGAGGGTTCCATATTGGAAGATCGGCTCTCCGTTGAGGGCGATGCGGTTGTATCCGCACTCATCCTTCATAACCTTGACCTCACGCATTGCGAAGTAGCTCTTTGCGCTATCCAACACCTTTTTGCCACTCATCAACGAGATATTTAGGTGGTAGAGCTGGGGAGTCGCTGGCGACCACAATGTTGCGTTGGGCATTGCGACCTCTACCTTTCCATCGCCCAATTTCTGGTCGATAGTCTTGATTACCTTCTCGCCATCGAGGATCTCGATACGGAGCGTCTCGCTGCCCTTTGCCGATGCAACATCTACGTCGAGTGTTACGCTCATCTTCTTGATATCTGTCGTTGGCAATACCTGCTTGATGTGAGTCGACTCGACGCACTCCAACCATACAGTCTGCCAAATTCCCGAAACGGGTGTGTACCAAATTCCCTGCTGGTTGAGCTGCTGCTTACCTCTCGAGATCGACTCCGTGTCGGTCGGGTCTACCACCGACATCTCGATGGTCTGAGGGGTTGTGCCCACCTTCACAAACTTCGTGATGTCGAACGAGAATGGGTTGTTACCACCCTTGTGAGAGCCTACATATTGCCCATTGATCCACAACTTACACTCGTAATCTACGGCGCAGAAGTTGAGGATTATATCCTTTCCTTTCCAACTCTTGTCGATCGTGAATTGGCGCTTATACCACAACATATCGGTGGGCAGGAAGGTGCGCTGAACGCCCGAGAGCGACGACTCGATTGCGTAAGGTACCAAGATCTCGCCCTCATATTTCACCGCTGTGCGCCCCGTATCTTGGGTCGTTACGGCGTAGTTCCACAATCCGTTGAGGTTCTGCCACTCGGTGCGTTGAAGTTGAGGGCGTGGGTAGCTTCTCCACGCTGTTTGGGGGGTTACGTCGGCTGCCCAACGTGTCTTTAATTTGTCGCCTTGTGGTGCCCAAGCCAATAGCGAGGATTGGGTGATGGCGATCATCGTAAGGAGTGTAAGTAGTCTTTTCATTTTTTTTGTTATTATTTTGGTTTCTGTTTTGTTCGTCGTTTATAGTGCAAAGGTATGGACTCCCGATTTTTTTGGTCGGTACTCTCGTTTACAATGCTGGTACTTATGTTCTAATTTGCCATATCTTGCTTTTTTTACCTCTTTTTCTGGTAAAATTTCGTATCTTTGATTTCGAAAGGCTATCCTTTTCGCCAAATAACTAATTTGCCTACTATAACAACCGACTATAAAAAATGAGAGAGATCCTTCGACATAAAAAAGAATTGGCCCTATCGCTACTCTTTGCGCTACTACTCACCACCACAGCGAGGGGCGAGATAAAGTATGACAACATACGCTTTAAGCAGCTAACCATAGCGGAGAAGTTGCCAAACAGCACCATCTACTCGATCACCCAAGATGAAAGTGGATATATGTGGTTTGGAACCCGAAGTGGATTGTGCAAATATGATGGCTACGATCTCACCACATTCTACCACGATCCCAACGACTCGACATCGCTATGTAGCAACTTTGTGAATAGCCTCTTCGATGATCCAAAACGAGGGAGGCTTTGGATTGTCACCGAGGATGGAATGTCGAGTTACGACCACCAAACAGAGAGGTTCACACACTACGAGATCGAGGGTAATACGATGGATGATAATAGGTTTGTCGTGAGCCAAACGGGCGATCTTCTGACCAATAGTTCGGTTGGAGTCTACCGCTTCGACGACAAGTTCGACCGCTTTATCCCCCTCCTTTTTGCCGACGAGGGGACCAATGTAGACCGAATAGCTTGCGACTTAGAGAATCGACTCTGGATCAAAACGGGGGGAAGATTGCGCTGTTACGACCTCTCGTTGGGGGAGTTTGTCTCGTTGCCCCACCTCCTAAAACCCTTTGAGCGGAGTTGTCGACGACTATTCTATCTATCGAACAATAAATTGGTTATTAGGTCGGATGATGGGAGCTACATATATGATATCACCTCCGATAGGCTCTCGAAACTCGCCTTCTCTGTCGACATAGATGATATCAGTTGTGCCGAGGTCGATCACGTCGGCAATGTCTGGATTGGCTCGGAGTATGGTATCTTTGTCTTTGATGGAGGGTGCCGTGAGATCGCCCACTTCGAGCAGCGATATGGGGATCTCAGCTCACTGAATGACTCTCCGATCTATACCATATATCGAGATCGAAGCGACGAGGTGTGGGTAGGAACCTACTTCGGAGGCGTAAATTATTATGTCGTAAGGTCGGACCAATTTAGAATCTACCCCTATGGCGGCAGTTCGAACCACCTAAGTGGAAAGGCGGTTCGAGAGGTGGTGAATAGCCCCGATGGCGGACTCTATATCGCAACCGAGGATGGGGGTCTGAACTATATGAGCGCCAAGAGGGAGATCACACGCTCCGAGGAGCTCAACGCCAAGGTCGGCTTAGGCGATGCCAAGAATGTCCACTCGCTGCTCATCACCGAGAATCGCTACCTATGGGTCGGCCTCTTTATGAGGGGTTTGGTGAGGTATGATATGTTGACGGGCGAGAGTGTCGATTACGATAGTATGATCCCTGGGATCTCGGTCTTTAGTATCCTCGAGGATTCCAATGGCGATGTCTGGTTTGGTGGCCCTAATGGCCTCTACCTCATCGATAAAGATGATTATATGGCACCAAAGAGGGCACTCTCGTTGAGGGTCCACACAATGATCCAACTCGACGAGCACACCATTTTGGCAGGAACCAGAAAAGGGGGACTCCAAAAAGTTGATATCGAGCGGGTGGAGGCGACACCTCACGACATCCTCTCGCTGCCCGATCTACACATCACCTCTATCTATCGAGATTCGAATGGGAAGATCTGGGTCGGAGCCAACAACGATCGGCTCTATTTGTTGGATAGCGAGGCCAACTTAATCTCGGAATATACCAAAGATGATTTGGGGTCGGGCGATATCAAAGGCATCGTCGAGGATAACCAGAATAACATCTGGGTGGGGAGCGGAGCGGGTTTGTGTCGCATCAACCCTGCGAGTCGTGAGGTGAGCCGTTATAGCGTTGCGAATGGTCTGCCCTCCAACCAATTTAACTTCGCCTCGGCCTGCAAGAGGGGCGATGGGGAGTTGGTCTTTGGAACTATCAATGGTATGATCTCGTTCTACCCAAATGAGGTGCGAAAGCGAGAGTCGGAGTTTGGGGTGTTGATAACAAACATCATAGATGGCCGCTCCGAGGATCGAAGTGTCGAGGATGTAACCCTGACGAGTAGCGAGGCGCAATCGTTGACCATCAACTACTCGGGACTCAACTACCAATATAGCGACAACACCCTCTACGCAATGAAGATGGAGGGGATCGACAACGATTGGCAATATGTCGGCACCCAACACCAAGTCCGCTTCTCGAACCTCTCGGCAGGGGAGTACACCCTTCGAATCAAGGCCAGCGGCGATGGTGTGACGTGGGACGAGAAAGGGGCGACGAGCCTTGCTATCAAGGTTCTACCCCCGTGGTGGCTCTCTACGTGGGCCTATATCCTCTATCTTTTGTTGGTGGCGCTCGCCATCTACCTCTTTATCCACTTCACACGTGCACGCTTGACTCTCGAGATGAGGCTTAGGAGCGAGCAGGAGCGACGAGTGAACATAGAGCAGCTGAACCAACAGAAGATCAACTTCTTCACCTACGTATCCCACGACCTCAGAACTCCGCTAACGCTGATCCTATCACCCCTAAAGCAGATGATTGATAGGCGTGATTCGGGCGAGATGATAGGCGACGAGGAGGGGGAGAGGTTGGAGATCATCTATCGCAACGCCTGCCGAATGAATCTGCTCATCGACGAGTTGTTGACCCTCTCGAAGATCGAGATGCAACAGATGAAGATGAATCTTCGTCGAGGCGATATTATGTCATTTCTAAGGTCGCTCTCGGCTATTTTCGACATCACGGCCGAGGAGCGAGAGATCGAGTTCGAGGTGGATCTGGAGTCGGGGTGCGACGAGGTGTGGTTCTCGCCATCTAAGTTGGAGCGAATAATCTATAATCTGCTCTCCAACGCATTTAAATATACCCCCAATGGAGGCTCCATAAAGTTGAGCGCACGGATCATCGAGGCAGGGCGAATGGTGAGGATCTCGGTGAAGGATAGCGGTCGAGGGATCGCACGGGAGCTTCAACCTAAGATCTTCGACAGCTACTATCAGGTCGACAATCGAGACCAGAGGGTGGGCTTCGGATTGGGCCTCTCGTTGGTCAAGTCGTTGGTTTTGCTCCACAAGGGGCAGATCAATGTAGTGAGTGAGCAGGGGCAGGGAAGCGAGTTTGTCGTGACGCTCGATGTCTCGAGAGATAGCTACTCGGAGTCGGAGTACTCGATCGAGACCATCTCGACGCAGGAGTTCAAGCGACACAATCAGAGCCTGCAACAGAAGATTGACCTCTTGCCACCAAAATTGGAGCATAGCGGAGAGGATGCAAGGCGAGCCAAGCCCAAGATCTTGATCGTAGAGGATAACCCCGATATGAATAGCTACATTGCCGATATCTTCGCCAACGAGTTCGAGGTTGTGAGGGCCTATAACGGAGCGGATGGGTGTCGTCTCCTCGACGAATCACTCCCCGACATAATCGTGAGCGATGTGATGATGCCTGAGATGGATGGACTCCAATTCACAAAGAGGGTCAAGGAGAGTCTTAGGAGTAGCCATATCCCCGTGATATTGTTGACCGCCAAGTCGGAGACTTTGGAGCAGAGGGAGGGTTATCTGGTGGGGGCCGATGGCTATATCACCAAACCCTTCGATGCCGAGAATCTGAAGTTGTTGGTCACGAACCTACAACGAAGCCGTGCGCTGAGCATCGAGCGTTTCAACGAGTGTGACCAAGCCGATGTCGAACTCATCACCAATAGCTCACGAGATAGCGAGTTTATGCACCAAGTGGTCGACCTTATAATGGAGAATCTGAGCAACGATAGCTTCGGAGTGGCCGAGGCTACGGCCGAGTTGGGGGTGAGTAGAAGTCTGCTCCACAACAAATTAAAATCGCTCAGCGGAGTCTCGTTCACTCAATTCGTGAGATCGTTGAAGATGAAGGAGGCCAAGGCGATGTTGGCCCGAGGGATGAATATCTCGGAGGTGACATTCGCAATAGGGATGTCGGACCCGAGCTACTTCACGAAGTGCTTTAAGAGGGAGTTCCACACCACGCCGACCGAATTTATTCGTGATTTGAGGGGGGAGGGGTAGCTCTCTGTGGCTCGTGAATTTGGCGGTCTCATAAAATATCGCTACATTTGTGTTAGAAAAAAGAAAAAAAATTAGATATATGGGATCGCATAATTTCACAGTCGGAGTTGTAATCTCGACATATAATAGCCCAGCGTGGCTCGAAAAGACACTTTGGGGCTACCTATTCCAAGAGAGGATGGCCGACGAGATCGTAATAGCCGATGATGGATCGAGAGAGGAGACACGCTTGCTTGTCGAGAGCTTCGCCAAGCGACTCCCCATCAAACACGTCTGGCACGAGGATCAAGGCTTTCAGAAGTCGAGGATCTTGAATCGAGCCATCGTGGCGACCACAGCAGATTATCTAATCTTCACCGATCAAGATTGCATCCCACGACGAGATTTCATCTCGACACACGTGAAGCACGCTCAGAAGGGGTATCTACTCTCGGGTGGCTACTTCCGCTTGACGATGAAGGTGAGCGAGGCGATCACCCTCTACGATGTGGAGAGCGAGAGGGCCTTCTCGCTTAGGTGGCTCAGGATGCAGGGTCAGAAGATGGATTTCAAATGTTCGAAGCTCCTCCGTAGCCGATGGTTTACCCGTCTGATGAACTTCATAACCCCAGCAAAGGCGACCTGGAACGGCTGCAACGCCTCGACGTGGAGGGAGTATATCGTGGAGGCCAATGGCTTCAACGAGCAGATGCAATATGGAGGTCAAGATCGAGAGTTCGGAGAGAGGCTATTCAACCGAGGGATCAAGTCGAAGCAGCTACGCTACTCAGCCATAGCGCTCCACCTCGACCACAAACGCCCCTACAAGACCAAGGAGTCGATCTCGAAGAATGTGAACATCAGAAAAAACACCCGACGAAGCGGAATCACTGAGACTCCTTATGGGATCAAGCAGTTGGAGTAACCTATAATCAATAAAGCGGTGCAGAACAGAACTCATTCTGGTGTAGAGTTTGACTAATAAGGATGAGTTTTGGGGCTTCGTGAAGGCTCTGAAAGCGCAGCGTACTTAAAGTACGTGAGCATTTCAGAGTCGAGGGAAGTGGTGCCGAAAATCGCCTTGTTAGTCGAACTCTCTACTTTTCGCTATAGACCTTAAAATCCTTCTTTCGTCCTGCATTGTAGGTATTCCAAACAGTAGGGAAGTAGAGCACATCGCTCCTATCAGCCCACTCAAAATATGCCCTCTCCAACTCAGCAACTTTTTTAGGGTATTTAGCAGCCAAGTTATACTGCTCGGTGCGATCCTCCTTGATGTTATAGAGCTCCCACACGTCGCCCGTGAAGTTGGCAGCCACTAACTTCCAATCGCCATATCTCACCATCCTATTACCCTCGTGCTCATTATAGATATACCTCTTTTTGAGCTTTTTGCCCTCCACAATGGGGAGTAGCGAAGTGCCAGCTGTTGGGGTGATCGAACGTCCCTCATAGGTAGTGGGGTAGGCAGTCTGAGCCAACTCGACACAGGTCGACATCAGGTCGGAGAATTGGGCAGCCTGATGATCTATATCCCCTCGATTCTTGACATTTGAGCCCCAGCGGATGATGCAAGGGGTCGAGATTCCACCCTCGTGAGAGTAGTGTTTGTAGTTGGTGAAGGGTGTGCAGCCGACATTCGCCCACGCTGTTCCATAGTGAATATAGCTGCCATCGAGCCCCATCTGATCCAACTCCTCGCCCGTGTGGATGTGGTAGTCGGTACCCGTATTGCCATCAAATCCGAACTCGTGCCACTCGGCGCAAGCTCCATTATCCGAGACAAAGAGGATGAAGGTATTCTCCAACTCTCCGCTCTGCTCCAACTTAGAGATGATACGCCCAATGTTCTCATCCATAATATCGACCATCGCAGCGAAGGTCGCCATTCGTCGAGCAAGATCTACTTGGTGCTCCTCGCTGAGCGAATCCCACGCAGGGAGAGGGTAGGTCTCATCCATAAATAGGCTCTCGGGGACAACACCTCGTGGGCTAAGTGCCGGAGTCCCCTGAAGTAGACCCATATCGACAATTCGGCTCCACCTCTCGTCACGAATCACATCCCACCCCTTGAGGTAGGTCTCCATATATTTGTCGATGCGCTCCTTTGGGGCGTGCAGCGGAAAGTGTGGAGCGTTGTAGGCCAGATACATAAATAGCGGCTTGCCTACCTCGTTCGACTGGTCGATGAAGTCGAGGGCGTAGTCGGTGAATGCTGTTGTGGCGTAAAACTCACCATCGGCATATGTGCGAGGTGTGCGATCCTGTGGCCATCGGCTATATGGCTTTTGGCTCCAGCAGGAGTTGAATCCGCCCAACAAACCGTAATATTCGTCGAATCCTCGCTCCACAGGGTTTGATTTGTTGCCCAAGTGCCACTTACCCACCATAGCGGTGAAGTAGCCAGCATCCTTCATCACCTCGGCGATGGTTACATTGTCGGAGTCGGAGCGGAAGCCCGAGTATCCCGAGGGCCATTTCGGGCGATTTCCCTCCATATGTCCCAACCCTGTCTGGTGGGGATATAGCCCTGTGAGGAGGTTGGCTCGCGATGGGCAGCTACGAGAGCTGTTATACATCTGTGTCATTCGAAGCCCCTCGGCGGCCATCTCGTCGAGTACGGGGGTCTCTATCTCGCCTCCATAACACCCCAAATCGGAGAAGCCGAGGTCGTCGGCCAAGATAATGAGGATGTTTGGGCGCTCATCTTTCGCCGCCATTGCTCTGTTCAAAGCGACTCCGCTAAGGGTGGTCAACCCCGCGGCTGTTAATATTATTCGTCTCATTTTAGTATCTTTTTTGTAGTTTTAGTCTATACGCTCAAAGTGTTGGACCTCATCGGGACCTGGGTTGCGGTAGCGTGGGTCTTTGGCACGGATGAAGATGTCGCCATCCTCTAAGATCCTCACCTCTAAGGGGACGATTGTTGTTCCCTGCTCGTTGATGCTCTGTGCCACACCGCCCAAATCGACACTCTCGATGTTGGTGTCGTCGACGGGTGGAACGTCGCCATTGAAGAAGGCTGTGCACCACCAATTGCCGCTCTTATCTTGAAATGGTGTTCCGTGGCCGAGGAAGCGACCTGCGAAGCGACGCTCGCTATATGGCCCCATAACACAGTCCGATGTGCAGTAGTATAGGTTGTAGGAGCCGCCACCTGTGCGTTTGTTGTCTGCCGACCAAGCGGTTCCGAAGTGCACATACTTATCCCCGATCTTGCGCATCGTCGCCCCCTCGTGGCCGATTACTCGGTCGCTCGGGTCGATGCGAACGGGTTTGGTTTCGAGTGCTGTGAAGTCGGAGTTGATGCGTGCGATAGAGGTGTTACCCCACAAAAGATACCATACGCCATCGTCGCAAAATAGCGATGGGTCGTGTTTCTGATAGAAGATATCCACCGATGGGTGGCTCCACGAATTGGTGATCTCGCTACCCTCGCTGAGCGCCAAGGTGCTATATATCTGTGGGCAGTGAACCAACGCCCAGCGTCCGCCAACTTGGTGAAGCTCGGGTGCCCAAAGCACCTTGCCCGACCTCTTCTTTGCTACTCGCTGTTCATCGTAGGCGGCAAATGTATCTTTGAGAGAGTAGGGTGAACCCAGCGACTCCCAATTAACGAGGTCGACACTACGCCAAAGACGCACCTCATTGCCGACGATCGAACCCTCATTCAACCCGATGTTGTAGCGGTCGCTATATTGCCTCTCATCATCCTCGAGCGGCATCGTTCCCGTTAGATAGTAGTAGCCATCGTCGGCAAGGATGATATAGGGGTCTCGCACCCACGAATCGTGGATGTAGACTGCTTCTGAGTGAGAGTCGATAGCTTTTAACTTCTCTTGCTCGGGGCTGTTAGTGCAGCTTGTCATTGAGAAGAGCAGAAGTGTTGCGATTAGGTGTTGTGGTCTCATCGTTTGTTATTTTTCTTGTTTAATTTAAGTCGTTATAAGTAGTTGTTTTGGGGTTTTGTTATCAAGTTCACGTTGACTACTTTAGGATAATACCAAACCCCGCTCTGTTAGATGGTATAAAATAACCATCCTTAATAGAGTAATCTCCGAAGTCCAGCATCTTAGAGCTACTTGTCACCCCTTCGACAATATCAATTCCACCTATTGCCATAGCAAGATAGGCCGAATAGAAATTCTTAGTCAAAGTTCCCCAGTTGTGAGGAGAGCCTGTCATACCCCTTGCCTTCAACTCCTCTATATACTCTATCCAATTAGTAAATCCAAATCCAATAATATCTTGCAGGACAACATCTATTAAATCAGCCTCTCCCAATTTTAATAATTGAGCCTTATTACCATCAGTTTCACCATCAGCAAGCAACATTGTTGGGGCATTCTTACGTTGCCACTCCCTGAAAATTTTATAATCTGCTTCATTCTCCTCAAATGGTTCTTCAAACCAATAAAACTCTATAGGTTTAATTTTCTCCATAAAATATATCGTCTCCTCTACGGTATAAGCATCATTAGGATCGACAAGTAGCCTTACATCGGGAAACTTCTTATGAATTAGTTTCACAATCTCAATATCGCGCTTAAGCCCCTCTTCTCGCTCCATCCACAGACCTCCACGGCCGAGCTTTATCTTAAGGTCACGATAACCATAGTCATAATCAAATTTGCAAATTTCAACTATTTTTTTATTTCCATCTTTTTTCTTTTCAAACTCCAAATCTTCCATATAGATCATTCCCGAATAACATCTAACACGCTCCTTATTAGGGGTGCCAAAGAGCATATACACTGGTTTGTTGAGTATTATTCCAATTAGGTCATATATCGGGATATCTAACTCACGATACTCTTCCTTTACCAATAAGGTCGTCGGATCAAGCAGATCAAGTACTGTTTTACCTACTGTTATTGCCTTTAGGTCGGTTAGCTTATTCCCTTTTATACTTCCTCTTATCTCTCCGAGCCCTTGATAGTTTGGGCTATTTACTACACAGATGTTTATCGTTGGGCCATCGTGAGGGATAGCTTTCTTTGCATTCCTTCCAACGTGACGAACAAAGTCCATTTTTACAGCTATTGTTCTAATCGAATCTATTCTCTCGCTCTCTAAAATATTACGTTCCTCTTGGGAAAGTTGTAGTTGGGCTGCAAACAGAGAACTCGACCCTATTACAAATAATGTGATTAGTAAAAAAAATCTTTTCATTTTAGCTATTTCTATTACTCAACTTATTTACTTTTTTAGAGTCATACCGAACCCAGCTTTTTTCGATGGGATGAAGTACCCATTTTTTAAATTAAATTCGCCAAAATCGACCTCCTCTGCATCAACGATTGTTACCCCTTCGATTATATCTACATTCCCAAATGCCATAGCAAAGTGTGCAGAGTATACGGTTTTGAAATATGTACCCCAGTTGTGTGGTGAACCCATTATGCCGCGGCTCTTGAGTTCTGCTCCAAGTTCCAGCCAATTACTAAACCCAACTCCTATGATGTCTGGTAGATAGACATCTATAATCCCTTGGCTACCCAAGTCAAGAAGTAGGTTCTTGATAGGCTTCAGCTCTCCGTCCGCAAGTCTAATATTTGGAGCATTCTTAATGCGCCACTCGTGGAGTATTTCGTAATCTTCTTTGTTCTCTCTGAAAGGCTCCTCTACCCAATATGGCTCTATTGGAGAGATGCCCTCTAAATATTCTATGCACTCCTCGACGGTGTATGCGTCGTTGGCATCGACCAAGATAGTAACGTCGGGGAACTTCTTATGGATCTCTTTTGTGATTTCTATGTCTCGTTCTAATCCAGCTCCACGCTCCATCCATTTACCTCCACGTCCGATCTTTAACTTGAAATACCTATACCCTAAATCGTAGTCGTATTGACAATTGTCGAGAACCTGCTTTAACCCTGCTGCATATGTATCATACTCCAAATCATCGCAATAGATCATTCCTGAGTAGCATTTGACTCGGTTGCTTACAGGTTTGCCAAACAGTTTGTATGCAGGTTTGTTGAGTATTACTCCGATAATGTCATATATTGCGATGTCGAATGTGCGATACTCTTTTTTGACCATAAGAGTAGAGGGGTCAATTGCGCTCCATATAGATTTTCCTATTAGGATATCCTTCTCTGTATTTAATTTTACATCATTGATAGAGTTTGTTTGACCTATTCCTTGATATTCATTTGTGTTGATAACCGCAAATTTAGTCTCAGGACCAAATCCGTGAACATCTAACCTCGAATTTTTGCCCACTTGACGTGGCCAAGTTACCTTAATATGTTTAATCTCCATCTCGGCGATCGTAACACTACTTAGCTTCTCAATTTCACGTTGAGAAAGGTCGAGCTGAGCTTTTATTGGAGATGTCATCACTAATAAAAACATTAAAAGATGGGCTTTTTTCATTTCGGTTTGGTTAGTTCGGTTATGCTGTTTTTTAATAAAGCGCTGCGATAATCTATTTTTTGTAGTTATGGTCGGGACGGAACTTACCATTCTCATAGATCATCGGAACTAACCCTGGGCGGCAGGTTTGGTCGAACTCGGCCGCCTGAGCGCCACGTGGATTGAAGAATATTGTTGCCCACCAATTCCCCTTTTTATCTTGGAATAGGTTGTTGTGGCCACCTCCTGTGATGGCGTTGTAGCGCTCTGAGTATGGGCCATATACATTGTCGGCTGTGGCGATGATGCAGTCGTAGCTGTAACGGGTCTGCTGCGATGTCACCCCCTTCTTCTCGACATAGGTGTCGCCCTCCTTGGTGCGGTGCGACCAGATCGCCTGCACGAGGTGATACTTACCATCGTGGCGGAAGATGAAGGCTCCCTCTACATAGGGCTCGGGCGAGTACCTCTCCTCTTTGAGTGTGCGCAACTCCTCTGCAAAGCCGCTCATATCGCTCTTCATCTTGGCGATGTAGTGGTTGTGGCCGACGAAATAGACCGAGCCATCCTCATCCTCGAAGAGGCTACCATCAATCTCCTTGAAGATCGGCTCACTCTCGTTGGCTGCGATATTTACGTAGGGTCCCTCGGGGCGCCCCGTGGTGCTTCTTAAGATGAATGACCCCTTGGCGGTCGCTGTTTGGTTGACACAAGCCACTATGAACCAATTCTTTTGGCTCTTGATGTAATGAAGCTCGGGGGCCCAAACGGCACGGAACTTATTGTCGAGAGGGTCGCCATTGATCGACTTCTTCGAATATTTATCCCCCTCGTTGAATACCTTTGGTTCGCTCTGCCACGTGCCATCGTTGTCCAACGACCAGATCAGACCCCTAAACTCCCACTTCTTGAGGTTCTTAGATCTCCAAAGGTAGAGGCCATCGTTCCAATCCCAACAGTGTAGCTGACCTGGGAAGTAGCGGTCGGGGGTGGCTGTCGTTCCCGTGATGTAGTAGTAGCCATCGGGGGCGAGTGTCGCCCACGTGTCACGCATCCAGTAGTCGAACTCGGGCTCGACGAATGATGGGATGCGAAGCGATGGATCGGTGGTGTCGGCTGATCCATACTCCGCTGCTGTTGTTGTGTTAGTAAATATTACAGCTCCAACTACGAGTAGGAGGGTTGTGATTATGCTCTTTTTCATACTGTTTTTAGTTTGCTCTTTTTGGTAATACGTAGTTTTGTGTGGCCCACTCACTCCACTTAGTTTTGAGTTTTTCGAGTAGCTCTGTCTGCTGCGATGCGAGGTTGTTGCGCTCCACTCTATCCTCCTTGATGTTATAGAGCTCCCACTCATCTTTGCCCTCATCCTTGATCGCTTTCCAGTCGCCATATCTTACAGCTTGGTTCTTGGTGTGTTCCCAGAACATATATTCGTGGAGCGATTTGGCCCCATCCTCGATTGCTGGGCGGAGCGAGGTGCCCACCATCGGGTGTATCTCTCGGCCCCCGTGATATTGCTCAGGGTAGTTTAGATCGCACAGATCAACCATTGTGGCCATAATGTCGGGTAGGAAGGCTGGTGTGTCGCATAGTCGCCCCTTGCCATTTCCAAAGCCATCACGCCACGATACGATGAACGATGTCGAGAGTCCCCCCTCGTAGGCTCGCCTCTTATACTTCCTAAATGGGGTGTTGGCAACCTGTGCCCACGCCCTACCATAGGAGATCATCCCTCCCGTCTCGGGGTTGTTGATGTCGTCGAATGCTCCGCCGCCTAACTCCTTGTAGGGCTCGGCGCAGGCTCCATTGTCCGATAGAAAGAGAATCAAGGTGTTGTCTAACTGCTTGCTCTTTTTTAGGTGGGTTATGAGGCGGCCAATGTTGTAGTCAACCGAGTGAACCTGAGCGGCATAGGTCGCCATTCGGTATGCCGACTCATCCTTCTCCTGCTCTGTGAGTTCATCCCAGTTGCGGTTCTCCCACTCTGCGAAACCATCCTCTCCATCGACAATTCCCATCTTCGCCATCCTCTCGAGGCGCGCCGCTCTGATCTCGTTCCACCCCGATTGACGATATAGATCAATGAACTTCTCGATATCTTCATCCTTGGCCTGAAGTGGCCAGTGGGGTGCATTGTATGATAGATAGAGAAAGAAGGGATCCTCTCTGCTCTCGCTCTCGATGAACTCCAACGCATAGTCGGTGAAGGCATCGGTCGTATAGTATGGCGCCTCGGGGGTGGGTAACTTCTCATTATCCAACGACAACCCCTTAGCCCCCGTAGGAGCGAAGTAGCTGCACGCCCCAGCAAGGATTCCATAGAAGCGGTCGAAGCCCCTTTGGAGTGGATATTTCTCCTCTCCGTGGATCCCTAAGTGCCACTTGCCAACCATATAGGTGTGGTAGTTCGACTCCCTAAACACCTCGCCCAAGGTTACGCAATCACGGTTGAGGTAGCCCTTATATCCATAGGTTCCCCAGTCGCTCGCCCCTGCTGCCCCTGCGGCAGTTGGCTCCTCGGTCATATACCCAATTCCTGTTTGGTGGGGGTAGAGACCCGTCATCAACGATGCACGAGTGGGGCAGGAGCGTGAGGCGGTGTAGAACTGTGTGAAGCGAGTGCCCCCCTTTGCCAACTTGTCGATGTTGGGCGTTGGGATCTCGCCTCCGTAACACCCGATGTCGGAGTAACCCATATCGTCTACGAGGATCACTATGACATTTGGCCGATCGTTCGTGGCTGCGTGTGTTGCAGTGGTGGCCGCTAATGCTATGATTGGTAGAGCTATATGTGCGCTGTGTTTTTTCATAATCTGTTATTTTGTCGGGTAGGGATAGACAAGCGAGCTCTCGGCCCACGCATCATACCTCTCGATAAGTTCGTTGAGCTTCGCTGTGTTGCTATTCGCCAAGTTAACCATCTCGGTTGGGTCAACGTTGAGGTTGTAGAGCTCCCACTTACTCTTCTCGTCGGCCTTCACCGCCTTCCAGCCATCAGCAGCGTGGATCGCACACCCCTTGAAGTGCTCGAAGAAGAGATCTCGATCCTTGCGCTCGCCACTCTCGAAGATTGGGCGAAGGCTGACTCCATCTATCTCGGGTGTCTTTAGGCCGTTGTTTTTCTTCGGGTATTTTGTCTTTGCAAGGTCGATGCAGGTCGCCATAATATCGGTTACGTGGCCGCTGCTACGGATGATCGAACCCTTCTCGGCCTTGATGTGATCTCCCCAGTAGGCGATCATCGAGGTCGCTGTACCACCCTCGAACATCTTCGCCTTCCACATCCTAAATGGGGTGTTGGCAACATTGGCCCACTTTGGACCCAATCCTGTCATTGTGTTGGCTGGCCCTGGGAGCACCTCTTTCTTCTTTGGGTAGTAGATCGGACTGCCATCCGAGAGCATACTTGGACGGTCGTCGTGACCTGGAGAGTAGTTCTGAGGGGTCTCGTTGCTACAACCATTATCCGAGAGGAAGAAGATGAGGGTGTTATCCAGCTCGCCACTCTTCTCCAACCTCTCCAACACCTCGCCAATTCCCTGATCTACACGGTCCAACATTGCGGCGTGGGTGGCCATAGCTCGTGCGTCCCACTCTTTGGTTGGGTTGTCGCTCCACGCATCTTTGAATTGACGTGCGCTGAGGATGTTGCTATACCCCTCGAAGATTCCCAACTCCTCCATCTTTTTGTAGCGAGCGTTGCGGATCTCCTCCCAACCCACGGTGTAGGTATCTTCATACTTCTCGATCATCTCCTCTGTGGCGTGGAGCGGCCAGTGGGGCGCTACGTGGGCCAAGTAGAGGAAGAAGGGTTTGTCATCCTTCGAATATTTGTCGATATACTCCACCGCCTTGCGAGTCAAGTCGTCGGTGATGTAGTAGTCGTCGGCAAACTCCGTCACGGGTGTGCGACCATCGGTGAGGCTGAATGGGTTGAAGTAGTTCACAACGCCCCACAACACACCATAGAAGTCCTTAAAACCACGGTCCAATGGGTGGGTTCCCTCGGGAATATATTGATCGTTATGCATTATATTCGAGAGCCATTTGTCGTGATCCTCGATCTCGGCCGTTGCCGATACGTGCCACTTACCCACCATTCCTGTGTTGTAGCCTGCATCGCTCAGCACCTCGGCAATTGTCGCCGCCTCCTGCTTGATTGAGCCTTCGTAGCCCTCTGTTCCGCCATCTTTGGCCATTCTGCCCACTCCTGCCTTGTGTGAGTAGAGTCCTGTGAGTAGGCTTGCTCGTGTTGGGCAGCTTCGACCCGCATTGTAGAAGTGGGTGAATCGGAGTCCATTCTCAGCGAGTGAGTTGATGTTGGGGGTGTCGATCTCGCCTCCCATACATCCTGTGTCCGAGAAGCCCATATCGTCGACCATAATCACGAGGATGTTGGGTCGGGTGTCGCTCTTTGCCGCAGCCGACATTGTGGCTGGGATCAATAGTGATAGCGATAGTAGTTGTTTGCTGTTGAGTGTCATACATTATTTTGTTCCAAATTTATAAATACAGGTGTGAGAATATTGTTCGTTAGGCTTAAGAAGTGTCGAAGGAAACGATGGTTGGTTTGGTGTGTCGGGGTAGTGCTGAGTCTCCAACGCAAAGGATTCACGATAGTTGAATCTTTTCTCACCCTTGCCTCGTGTCTTGCCATCGAAGAAGTTACCTCCATAGAACTGCATAGCGGGCTCGGTGGTCCACACCTCTACGTAGCGACCCAGTGTGGGCTCGTAGACCCTTGCTGCAAACTCCAAATCGGACTTGCTCTTGCGATTCAATACGAAGTTATGGTCATAACCCTTGCAGTTAACAAATTGTGGGTCAGTGTCGTTGAGTCGAGATCCGATCAACATAGGCTCCCTAAAGTCGAATGGGGTCTCCTCCACCGAGGCGATCTCGCCCGTTGGGATGAGTGATGCATTGACGGGGGTGTAGTGGTCGGCCGCAATGGTCATTATGTGGTTGTTGATCGTTCCGTTGCCCTCGCCTCTGAGGTTGAAAAATGAGTGGTGGGTGAGGTTTACGTGGGTATCTTTATCGGTGGTTGCGTAGTGCTCGACCTTAAACTCGTCGTTGTCGGTGAGTGTGTAGATCAGCTTTGTAGATAGGTTCCCAGGGAATCCCTCCTCCATATCCTTCGAGAGGTATGAGAGGTGGAGTGAGTTGGGAGTTAGCTTGTCGACGCTCCAGACAACTTTGTCAAATCCGATGTCACCTCCGTGGAGGCACTGGCCATTGTTGTAGGTCGAGAGCTGATAATCCACACCATTCAACGAGAAGCGACCATCTGCAATGCGATTGCCATAGCGACCAATCGTCGCTCCGATGAAACGCTCGCCCGTATTGTTGAGATAGCGGTCGATACTCTCGAATCCCAAGACGATATCGGCCCACTCGCCATTGCGGTCGGGGGTCCAGATCGAGACTACTCGGCCTCCATAGTTTGTCACCTGAATGGTGATTCCACTCTTGTTTGTGAGTGTGTAGAGCGAGATCTCCTTTCCGTCGTAGATTGTCTCGAATTGCGACTTTTCGAGAAGTGGAAGATCGACCTTAGTTGCCTCGTTGCACGAGATGAATGTGGCTGCAATGAGGCTGAGTAGGGTAGTGAAGTTTTTCATATTTTTGGTTGTTTAGGTTTTTTATCTTCTGCAAAATTACCTAAATCGATCCCGAATGTCTGGTACATATATCCATTTCTCTGGTATATTTGTTTATAGATCGTTGCAAGGTGGCGAAATTTCGAAGATTTCATCCACCTATCAACGATCTCTATCGACACAAAAAAACACCGACTGAATTAACAGTCGATGTTTCTCTTATATAGATATATCTGTTCTTACTTCTTAGCAGCCACCGCCTTCTTGCGAGGGGCACGCTTTGCCTTTGGCTTCTCGGCTGGCTTGTTTGCCAACGCCTTGTCTACCTCGATCTCGAAGTCCGACAAGATGTTCATATAGTTGATGAACGCCTCGTAAGCTGAGTCATAAGGGTTGAAGTATGAGTGAACGTCACCATCCGACAACCACTTTGTCGCCATATAGTAGAAGTGGTCCGAAGTCTGCATAAAGCGCCATACATAGTTGAAGTTCTCGTCGTTGAGCTTCGTTACCTTCTCACGTAGACCATAGATCTTAGCAAAGGCCTCGTTCTGCAATTCGTTACCCAACCACGCTGTCACGTCACGCTCCTCGTCTGCCCACGACATTGCGTGTGGACAATACAAAACGCTGACAGGCTGTGTGCGCTGCGCAGCCTCGCTAACTGTTGCAAACTCCAATGCTGGGTTCGCCACGACAGCTTGTGGGAACGCCTTCATAAAGTCGAAGATTCCTGTATCTGCCTTCTGGTGCTCACCGAATGTCTCGTAATCCATAAATAGATTGATTACATCGCCCTGAGCCTCCTGAGAGTCGCACAACCATCCTACATATTTATCAGCAGTCAATGGGTACTCACCCCAGCCCTTGTTTGAGAAGCGGAATGCGATATCGTCAGCGAACTTGTAGTTACGCAACAAGAGGCGTAGCTTCTGATCCAATGCACTTGCATATACATAGTTTGGAGATTTCCATCCCATCACGTGGCGAGCTCCCTCGGCCAACATAGTCTTGAATCCCATCTTTCCTACCGCCTCGGCGATATCGTCGTTGTAGATAAGCTCTGTGTTGCGGAAAGCGGTTGGTGTAACACCAAACTCAGCCTTGATCATCTTTGAGTGGCGCTCTACCTCCTCCTTGAACTCCTCTGTGTCGGAAAGCGATGTTAGAGAGTGTGAGTAGGTCTCGGCGAGGAACTCAACACAACCAGTCTTTGCAAGCTCTTTGAATGACTTCAATACGTCGGGAGCGAACAACTTGAACTGCTCGATAGCTGTTCCTGTGATCGAGAATGAGCAGCGGAACGCACCCTTCGATGATTTGATCAAATCCAAGAGAAGGGCATTCATCGGAAGATAGCAATCTGTGGCGATCTTCTGCATAATTGTGCGGTTCAATGGATCGTTGAGGTAGTTGTGGTCGATACCAATGTTGAAGAATCGGTAAGTTTTCAGGCGCCAAGGTTGATGAACCTGAAAGTATAGGCATATCGTTTTCATATTCTATTATAGTATTTTATTTTGATTCCATTTCGTTGATTGCATCCTGATATACTGTGCGTATTTTGGCTGCTGCGTTGTTCCACTTGAGTCCTGTTACCTCCTTCATTCCCTTGTCGGCGAACATTTTGCTTAAGGCTGGGTATCTCAATAGACCATAGATCATATCGGCCAATGCATTTACATCCCAATAGTCAACCTTCACCGCATAATCCAATACCTCTGCTACACCACTCTGCTTAGAGATGATAACTGGCACGTTTGATCGCATCGCCTCGAGAGGAGAGATGCCAAATGGCTCAGATACCGATGGCATAATATATACATCCGAGAGTTGGAACATCTTGTGAACGTCGTCACCCTTCAAGAATCCTGTGAAGTGGAATCTGTCGGCGATTCCCAAACGAGCCACACGACGAATCACGTGGTTCATCATATCTCCCGATCCCGCCATTACGAAGCGAGCCTCTGGAACGTGCTTCAATACCTTAGCTGCCGCCTCTACAAAGTAGTCGGGGCCCTTCTGGTAGGTGATACGGCCCAAGAATGTCACCACCTTGTCCTTCACACCACGTGTTGGAGCCTCCTCCTCTACGCCATCTGCAAAACGAACGGCGTTGTGAACCGTTACAACCTTGCGTGCCTCGATGCCATACTTCGTGATTGCGATCCTACGAGTTAGGTTCGACACTGCGATCACACGATCTGCCGCCAACATTCCTGTTCGCTCGATCTCGTAGACCTGAGTGTTCACATTCTCTCCGCTTCGGTCATACTCCGAGGCGTGGAGGTGTACCACTAATGGCTTTCCCGATACCTTCTTCGCTGCGATTCCTGCGTAGTATGTCAACCAGTCGTGTGCGTGAATCACATCGAACTTACCCTCGAGATCCTTTGCCACCTGCGCTGCAACGACAGCGTAGCGAGCAACCTCCTCCATAAGGTTTGCGCCATACTTTCCCGAGAAGGTGAATCGTTGGCTCCAAGCATCGCTGGTCTCCCAGCTCTTACGACCCGACTTCACAAACTCCTCGTGATAGCTGCTATACTCCTCTGGCGAGACGTATGGAACCATATTTGAGTCGATATGGATGAAGCTCAACTTCGAGAGGATATCTTCGGAACCTCCATAAATGGATCCATACTGTGCCTCAACGTCACTGGCGTTGACCACACGTATAAATCTCTCGTCCTCGTCTCCGTATGCTCGTGGCACTACGAATGTAACGTCAACGTTGTTGCGTGCCAATCCGCGGGTCATTCCGTAGCACGCTGTACCTAAACCTCCTGCAATATGTGGTGGGAACTCCCAACCAAACATTAATACTCTCATCCTAATTGTTTTTATTTTCTATCATTTATCATCTTCCTCTTCATCGTCTTTCGTCTGGCAACTTTTCTTGTCACCTCTTTTTTGTGCCTATCCTTTCGCTCTTACTTTTCTCTCTCTTCCTCTGACCCTTCTGCACATCATCCTCTTCTCACCTCTCTCTCGTCCTCTTCTCACCTCTCTCTCGTCCTCTTCTCACCTCTCTCTCGTCCTCTTCTCTCTCGTCCTCTTCTCTCTTAACCCTTCACCTCTTGCCACTCGTCCTCTTACTCTCTCACCCCCTCTTTAACTCGCCCCCTTGGCACTTGACCACTTATGCTTTCTTTGTGGTTGCTTTTTTTGTTGCTGGCTTCTTTGCCGCTGGTTTTTTTGCTGTTGCAGCCTTTGCTGCTGTGCGTCTCTTTGGCTTCGCTTTAGCTTTGTACTCCTTGACCATCTTGTGGATCTCGAGTAGCGATGCTACGCTCCACGCCTGCGAGATTGCACCTCGTGGTGTGTGTGGCGGATCTGGATCGAAGTACTCGCTCACTGAGCCAATTCCGCAGAACTCGATGTTCTCCTCGAAGTTGGCAAGGATCGCCTCCGCCTCGGGCAAGAATGACTCACCCATAACGTCGAAGCAGGCCTTTGCGTAGAACATCAATGACCATACCCATACCGAACCATTCTTTGGTGCGATGTTGTTTGTCGACATACCGCCAAATCCGTAGAGTGGATTGATCGGAGAGAGCGAACGCAATCCCTTAGGTGTCAACAGGTGCTGGTGTACGGTGTTGATGATCGACATCTGCTGCTGATCTGTCAACATCTTATATTTTAGTGCACACGCAATGATCATATTTGGACGAACCGAGCACTCCTTAGAGTCGTGGTTCACGAAGTCGGCTAACCAACCCTCGCCCAACCAAAATAGCTGGTTGAATGTCTCCTTAGTCCTCTCGGGTAACCAATTGATGCTCTCGACGAACTCTGTGTCGCCAAACTTTTGGGCAAGCTCCAAAGTGTATGATACGGCGTTATACCACAAGGCATTCACCTCAACCTGATATCCATTTCTGCGTGATGCATACTTGCGGCTATCTGCCGTTGTATCCATCCACGTGAGTGACTTCTCGTCAGACCACGCCCAGATCAAACCGTTGTCGTGGAGCGTTACGTTAGCACACTCGCCGCTACGATAGTAATTTAGGAGTGTTTTCATATGGAAGCCGTACTTCTCCCAGATTGCCTCGGCTCCGATCTGCTCCTCCAATATCTGCAATGTGCGATAGATCCAAAGTGGAGCGTCGACAGCGTTGCTGGGGTGCAATGAGGGGTGTACATCGTCGATTGTCGCCTTCTGGAATAGAGTCTCGATGATCGCCATACAATCCTCTTTGTGGTCCTGCTCAAGAGTTAAGCCTGGGAGTGACGACATCGCCTCGCGGCCAACTACGCCATACCAAGGGTATCCTGCCACAACCTCCATCGCTCCATCGGGGCGATTCACCAAGAACTGGCGTGCTGCGTGCTGAAGGCACGAGTGGAAGTCGATCTTTTCGGTACGACGAGAAACAGAGTTCTCGTAATCCTGCATCAACCCAGCGGCCTCTACCTCCTCGGTCGATGCTGAGAAGATGATGCTCTGACCCACCTTCATCGTGAGCTCGAAGTATCCAGGTGTCAAGAGATCCTCATAGGCCTCATATCCACGCTGAAGCTCCATCGTGTACTCGAAGTCGTTGTACCACTCTGGTGCAGGAACGAACTCTGTGCTCTTCTCGCTGCACTGCA
This sequence comes from Rikenellaceae bacterium, assembly GCA_047178625.1. Classification (GTDB taxonomy): domain Bacteria; phylum Bacteroidota; class Bacteroidia; order Bacteroidales; family Rikenellaceae; genus Alistipes. The sequence continues at coordinate 43,969 of JBCQTJ010000011.1, read as the reverse complement.
TATTGAGCCAAGGGAAGTTGTCGTAGAGTTTGCACTTCACACCACCATCAACGGGGTATGACATTGCGTTGGCATACATATTGGCTTTGCTAACATCGTGACGATCTCGGAACGCAAGGAACGGACGCAACTGCAATGTTATTTGGTCTACATTACCCTCGACGAGAGTATAACGCACCATAAGCTGTGTGCGGCGGTGGATCCACAACAACTCCTTCTTCAACACAACATCTCCGATGCGATATGTGATCGCAGGGTTTGGTGTGTACTTAAAGTCGGTGATGTACTTGTGTCCACGAGGCTCATATACTCCACGATAGCGGTGTATAGCCAAATTAAAACGTTGTCCATCAAGAATGATAGACTCATCTAATGATGATAATAGCACAAAGCTGCGGTCGCTATCGTCGATAGGGGCCACAATCAATCCGTGATATTTACGTGTGTTGCAGCAAACGATCGTGGTGCTCATATAACCACCACGGCGGTCGGTTGCTAACATCTCTCGAGTAAGTGAATATTCGAGGTTTCCAAGTTCTTTTTTGTCAAAAGTTAGGGCTGCCATATATTATAATATTTTCTTCTTGCTATAAATTTATAATATTTTTTTGAAGTGTGCAACTTTTTCCTTAAAAAAATATTTTTTATCTAAAAATAGCATCGAAAAGGGATGTTTTTAGTCCCTTATTGGGCTATTTAGAAGATGGGGGCCCGACAACCACTGTCAAACCCCCACCAATCACTCTCACACTCTATACCCACTTTACAAGCGGAAGATCCATCCTATGACGGAGCTTATCGCTCTTAGGGAATATCCTCATCGCAATGTCGTAGCTTCCTGTATCCTTTGGAACCAAATCCAACCTATACGTTACCAAGCTACCCTCTGTCGATACAACCTCAAGCTGTCGTGTCTCTACAACCTTCGCTCTCTGACCATACTCGATCTGATCTGCGATAACCAACTCAACGCCTACATCCTCGCTGTTCAAGTTTGCGATGTTGAGTGTCACCTCGAAGGCGTAGTTTCCACCAACTACGATAGACCCGCTATCCATTGAAGTCTTTTGAGTATCGACTACGTTTACTGCCTCCCAGTTGTTGTAGACCTTCTTCTTCCACTCGGCGATTGCACGAGCCTCAGCGAAGTCATCCTTCTTGATCCACTCGCCACGCTCAGCCAACTGGTTGTAGAAGCGCTCCTCGTAATCTACCAACTGACGGTTCATCGTAAAGTTTGATGCTACATCAGCGACACAATTCTTAACGAACTTCAACCACTCTGTTGGGATCCAGCTTCCCGCCTCACGGCTCTTATAATATAGAGGTGCGATCTCCTCCTCGATTGTTGTGTAGATCTTCTCTGCATCCAACTCATTCTGGAAACGTTGATCGGCGAATGTACGCTCCATTGGCAACATCCAACCTGCATCCTTGCGATATCCCTCAACCCACCATCCGTCGAGGACAGAGAACTGAAGAACTCCATTCATCACACACTTCTCTCCCGAAGTACCCGAAGCCTCCAACGGACGAGTTGGTGTGTTGAGCCATACGTCGACTCCCTGAACCAAGTGGCGAGCAAGCTCCATATCGTAGTTCTGGATGAAGATGATCTTTCCGATGAACTGTGGCATCAACGATACCTCAACGATACGCTTGATTAGATCCTGTCCTGGCTTATCATTTGGATGGGCCTTACCCGCAAATACAAACTGAACTGGACGCTTAGGGTTGTTTACGATAGCTTCCAAACGGTCGAGGTTGGTGAACAACAATGATGCACGCTTGTAAGTTGCGAAACGACGAGCAAATCCGATTGTCAACACCTCTGGCTTAAGACCCTCCATAATACGAACGATCTGACTTGGTGAGTCGAAACGCACGTTCGATGGGTTCTCGTAGCGGCTACGGATGTGGTTGATCAAACGAGTCTTTAGGCGCATACGTGCCTCCCAAAGCTGCTCATCTGGAATATTCTTGACCCCCTGCCAAGCTGGGATGTCATAAGTCTTAGCGATATAGCTCTTTGGCATATACCTCTCATAGAGGTTACGCAAGTTCGAAGCGACCCAAGTAGGGTAGTGAACACCATTGGTAACATAGCCGATGTGCAACTCATCCTTGAAGTAACCTGGCCACATATGTCCCATAATATCCTTAGATACCTCTCCGTGGAGCCAAGATACACCGTTAACCTCCTGTGACAAATTACAAGCCAAGATCGACATTGAGAAACGCTCCTCCGAGTCGTGCAAGTTAACCTTACCAAGGTGGATGTACTCCTCCCAAGAGATACCCAACACCTGTGGGTAGTGTGACATATACTGACGGATCATATGCTCAGGGAATGCGTCGTGACCCGCTGGAACTGGAGTGTGAGTTGTAAAGAGGGCAGTCGAACGAACAACCTCCTTAGCCTCAGAGAACCTCAATCCCTTCTCGTTGATCAATGTGCGCATACGCTCAACACCGATAAATGCTGCGTGACCCTCGTTGCAGTGGTAAACCTGCTTCTCGATACCCATCGCCTTCAAAGCGCGCATACCTCCGATACCCAACAAGATCTCCTGCTTCAAGCGGTTCTCCCAATCTCCTCCATAAAGGTGGTGAGTGATCTGACGATCCTCCTGCCAGTTATCCTCGTAGTCTGTGTCGAGAAGGAACAAATCTGTACGTCCAACTGGGCACTTCCAAACACGAGCCGAAACTGTGCGACCTGGGAATGAAACCTCAACAGTCACCCAGCTACCATCCTCGTTACGAACTGGTGCGATTGGCAACTTAGCGAAGTTCTGAGCCTCGTATGATGCCTCCTGCTCCCCCTGAGCCGAAAGCTTCTGAGTGAAGTAACCGTAGCGATACAAAAGACCAACGGCTGCCATTGGGGTGTTGCGGTCCGATGCCTCCTTGAGGTAATCTCCTGCCAATACTCCCAAACCTCCCGAGTAGATCTTAAGCGATGAGTGTAGACCATACTCCATTGAGAAGTAAGCGATCTCAGGCATTCCTGCATCTGGCTTAGTGCTCATATAGGTCTGGAACTCAGCGTAGATGCGGTCCATCTCGGCCAAGAATGGCTCATCACACTCCAACTCGCTCATTCTCTGCGACGAGATACGGTCGAGCAAGATGATTGGGTTGCGCTCAACGGCTACCCACAACTCACGATCGATATACTCGAACAAGTTACGAGCCGAGGCAGTCCAACACCACCACAAGTTGCGTGAAAGCTCCTCAAGTGCGTGAAGACGCTCTGGAAGGCTCTTCTCGATTAGTACACGGCCCCAGTTTGGGTTGCTGTCTACTTTTACTTTGTTTACGAACGACGAATAATCCTCGCGGATATCGTAGCTCTCCTGTGCTACATAAGCACCATCTGTTCTGTTCATTGAATTGTCCACTGCGATAGAATATGCTTGATAATATTTCTCTATTAGGTTAGACCACAATGCTGTGGCCGCCGTATTTGATGCTGATTTGCGAATCTGAGCAACCTGCTCATCGTTGAATGATGCGAAGCGAGCGATCGACGCTGCCACCGCTGAGATAACCTCACCGTCGTTGTAGTCGTTGCGATCAATCACCTCAACTCCCGAGTGCTCCTCCAAGGTGTTAACCCACACGCCGAAACCTGCCAAGGTTGTTGTGATCGTGGGGATAGAGAATGCTGCCGACTCCAATGGGGTGTATCCCCAAGGCTCGTAATATGAGGCGTAGACCGTTAGGTCCATTCCTGAGAGTAGCTCGTAGTATGCACACTCGAATAGCCCTGTGCGCTCGTTCAAATATGCTGGAACGAATACCACCTTGATCTTAGATGATCCCCCCTCGAGGCTCGAGCCCGAGATTGAGTTCAAGATTGGATCCCATTGTGGGTTCTCGATATAGTGTGTGATGTGTCTGCTTTGTGATGGATCGAGGGGCTGTGTTGCATCCTCCATACGAGCCAATAGATCCTTGCGAGCTCCGTGGTCGCCTGCTGGCACTGTGAAGTAGACCAAGATCTCACGGTCGAGGGCTGGGTTTGCATCCAACGCCTTCAACGCCTCGAGGAAGAGGTCGATACCCTTATTGCGATACTCATATCGGCCACTTGTTCCGATGATGAGTGGCTCTGTCTCATACTTATACTCGAAGAGTGACTCCGCAACACCGATCATCTTCTCGCGAGCCGATGAGCGCTTAGCTGCATACTCCTCGCCCTTCCATACTATGTCATCCTCGAATCCATTTGGAGTGACGATGTCGACGTTGCGACCCAAAAGGGCTGCACACTCATTCGCTGTGATGTCGCTCACCGTTGCAAATGCGTCGTAGTTGTGGGCTGCCGCCTTCTCGATCGAGTGTCTCGACACGACGTTGAACCTCTGGGCCAACTCGTCGGCGTTAAAATTATTTAGCTCATTATATAATGGTAGTCTATTACCTGCGATACAGCGACCCATTACGGTTGCGTGTGTAGTAAAGACTGTTGCGATGCGAGGAGAGTGAGTGCGAAGGTAGAGACCTCCCGATGCTGTCATCCACTCGTGGAAGTGAGCCGCCACCTTCTCGGTTGGCTTGCAGAATGTCTTGACATATGAGTCGATAACCACTCCTGCTGCGTGGCCAAATAGGATTGACTCTGTGTAGTCCCAAGCTCCCGAGAGCGAGTCGACCTGATAGTTCTCCCAAAGGCGAGCAAGAACGTCGTCCTTTTTAGAGAAGAATGATGTGAAGTCGACGAGGATAACGATTGGGTTGCTGACGATTTTCCAGCGGCCGATGCGGACTCTGATCCCCTCTGAGTAGAGGAATAGTCGCCAACTCTTCATAAGCTCAAGGTCCTCCTCGAACTCTGGGTTTCCACCATATTGCGAGATATCTGGACCGACGAGGATATATCTCTCCCCCATCTCTTTGCTTACCGTTAGCGCTTTTGTCGCAATTACGGTGTGGATACCTCCCACCTTGTTGCAGACCTCCCAACTCACCTCAAAGAGATGGTCGAGACAATTTTTAGAGTCACTCATAAAATTTTAATAGTTTTTTGTTATGATCCAAAATTTTTATATAACCGTTGTCTATTTTACTGCGTTTATTCGTAAAATAACCTCATAATATCAAATCTCTGGGCAAAGGTAGTGTAAAAAATATTAATACAAAAATATTTTTTAAATTTTCTTAATATTCGCCTAATTAAATAACAGTTCTATAATAGTGTCGGACCTCAAAAAACGCTCGTGGGGGATCACAAGCCTATTTTCGACCAATTTCAGATCACCCAATTTTAACGATAATTTCGCATCATTTATTACCTTTTCGCACTCACTTTTGCCGAATAATAGTTCAAAGTTGGTCAAATCCAACCCTTCAGCGCATCTCAATGATGTCATTATGACCTCGTTGCGTCGTTGCTCTGGGGTTAAAGTTTCGCCCTCATATCTCTCGTCCTCCAAATATTCGTCGATCGACTCCCGTCCCCACCTCCGCTCATTTTGGAAGAAGGAGTGGGCACCAGCGCCAATGCCGAGATACTCCTCGCCTCGCCAATATGCTGAGTTGTGGCGAGAGCGCCTCCCCTCACGGGCGAAGTTCGAGATTTCGTAGTGTTCGAACCCTGCCTCGGTCAGCCTCCTGCGCACTATGTCATACTCTCTCTCGCTGAGCTCCTCATCGACAGGTGACATCTCGCCCCTCTTAGCCTTGCGGCCAAAGGCGGTCCCCTCCTCGATTGTGAGGTGGTAGGCGGCTATATGTTCGACATCGAGCTTTATCGCACGATCGAGTGAGCGCGTTAAAACCTCCTCGCCAAAGCCACTCACCCCAAAGATCAGATCAATGGCGATATTCTCGAACCCCACCTCTCGGGCCCACTTCACAGCCTGCTCGGCCTGCTCGGCGTTGTGACGTCGGTTCATAAACTTCAGCTCCTCGTCGTCGAACGACTGGATTCCGATGCTTAGGCGGTTGACCCCAACCGAGCGGAGCCCCTCTAAATACTCTTGTGTGAGGTCGTCGGGGTTGGCCTCGAGCGTTATCTCGTCCACTTTGCTCACGTCGTAAAGCTCTCCAATTCGAATGATAAAGGCGCCAACCTGCTCCACGCTCAGCAACGACGGGGTGCCACCTCCGAAGTAGATGGTCGAGATTTTTGGGGTCGAGAGGCGACCACGCTCACTCTCCAACTCCGACATCATCGCCCCTACAACTCGATTTAACTTGTCGAGGCGAGCCGATTTGAAGAAGTCGCAGTAGCCGCAGATTCGTCGGCAGAAGGGGATGTGCAAATATATCGAAGCCATAGTTCTATGATTTAAAAAATATGTAAGGGGAAAGCACCCTCTCCCCTTACACCAAAATTCCTATATATCATAGTCTACTCGTAGCGAATAGCATCAATTGGGTTAAGCGCCGCAGCCTTCTTAGCTGGGTACCATCCGAAAAATACTCCCGTGAAGCTACACACCGCAAACGACAAAATGATAGTCCAAGTCTCAATCTCGATGGGCCAGTTAGCGAAGTAGTTGACAGCCCAAGCCGAGCTACAACCCAACACCACTCCGATCAATCCTCCCGTGATACTAATCATAAGAGCCTCGATAAGGAACTGAGCCAAGATGTCGATTCCACGAGCACCGACCGACATACGAAGTCCGATCTCCTTGGTACGCTCAGTCACCGATACATACATAATATTCATAATTCCGATACCTCCAACGATAAGCGAGATAGCCGCCACGCAGGCAAGCAGCGTTGTCATCAAGTTACTTGTCGAGCTCATCATCTCGCTCAACTCCTGCTGAGAACGCATATAGAAGTCATCCTTATCCATCGGTCCGATCTTGTGGTTGACCCTCAAAATCTCGCTCGCCTGCTCCATCGCAGCCTCGGTCTCATCCTCGCTCACCGCACTCGCATAGATCTGGTTGAGGTAGGTGATGGCCAATACACGCTTCATAATTGTTGTGAAAGGGGCCAACACAATATCATCCTGATCCTGTCCCATCGTGTTGTAGCCCTTCTCGGCCAACACTCCGATAACTCGCATCGGGATGGTCTTGAAACGTATCACCTTTCCGATCGGATCTTCGCCATCGGGGAAGAGGTTGTCTTGAATGGTCTTTCCTATGACACACACCTTCGCTGCCGAGATGATATCCTCGTCGGTGAAGATCGTTCCACTTCCCAACTTCAGCTGCCTAATGCCAAGGTAGTCTGCTGTCACACCATTGATCGACGATGGGTAGTTATTCGCTCCATAGATATATTGTCCCGACGATGAGACATAGGGGCTCACCAACGACAACATATCGGCCTGCTGAGCGAGGCTCTTGTAGTCGGTGATCTTGAGGGTCTGCATAGCCGAGGCCTCTTGACGCACTCCACCTCTGACATCCTCGCCTGGGCGAATCATAATCATATTCGATCCCATCTCCGAGATTCGGGTGTTGATACTCGCCTTTGATCCCTGACCAATTGCGAGCATCGTGATTACCGAGGCGACACCAATGATGATACCCAACATCGTGAGGAAAGCCCTCAACTTATTGTTTACCAATGCCTTGAATGCTATTGATAGCAAATTCGATATATTCATAATTTTTTGCTTTATTCGTTAATCACCAAGGGGTTACTCCTCCACAACGGGCAGTGCCGCCAAAGCCTCTGCTGCGTTGCAAACATTCTCGTTGACAGTGTCACTCTTGACCATTCCATCACGTAGTACGATGTTACGGCTCGAGTACTCCGCCATCTCGGGGTTGTGGGTCACGAAGATGATTGTGCTACCCTCGGCGTGGAGTCTCTGGAGTAGAACCAAGATCTCGAACGATGTTCGAGTGTCGAGGTTTCCCGTCGCCTCATCGGCCAAGATCACCGCTGGGTTGTTGACCAGTGCTCTGGCTATTGCCACACGCTGCATCTGTCCTCCACTCATCTCGTTGCTCTTGTGGTACATTCTCTCGGCGAGTCCCACCTCAGTGAGGGCCGCCTTTGCCAACCTCTCTCTGTCGGCCGCCGTGTACTTTGTCGAGTACATCAGTGGTAGCTCCACATTGGCTATCGCTGTGGTCTTTGCCAAGAGGTTATAGTTCTGGAACACAAAGCCGATCTTCTCGTTGCGTAGGTTTGCACGTCGGTTGCTACTCATATCCCTAACCAAGATCCCATCGAGGTAGAACTCACCCGACGAGGGCATATCGAGACACCCGAGCAGGTTGAGCAGTGTACTCTTACCGCTACCCGACGTTCCCATAATAGTCACAAACTCACCCTGCTCGATGCTGAAGGTAACGCCACGCAGGGCCCTCACCGTCTCAGTACCAACCTGAAAGTTGCGCTTTATATCCTTTAATTCAATTACTTTCTTCTTCATAATCGCCCTCCTATTATCTTGGTCCTGGGCGACCTGGTGCGAATGGGTTTACTGTTTCTGTACCACCTGCTCCTCTGACTGATGAGGTGTACTCGATGCCCACAACTACGCTGTCACGGAGCTCAATACCCTCGATAATCTGTGTTGTCACACCATTCGAGATTCCGCTCTTAACCGCACGAGGTGAGATCTGGCCATTCTTCATAACCCAAACCGATGCTCCTGCGATAACCTCGCTACCCTCGATGGCTGGATCAAACGCAAGAGCTGCCGCTGGAACGCTCTTCTCGCAAGTGAGATCCATAGTAAATACCTCGACACTCGCTGTCAAACCTGGCTTTAGCTTTAGGTCGGGGTTTGCTGCCGAGATCACAACCTCGTAGGTCACGACGTTACTCTCGATAGTTGCCTGCTGGCGAACCTGAGTCACCTCACCCTCGAATGTGTCGGTTGGGAAGGCATCCACGGTGAACGATACTCGCTGTCCCTCCTTTACATTTCCGATGTCGGCCTCGTCGATGTCGGCGATAACCCTCATATCTGTAAGGTCGGCTGCGATGTTGAAGAGGGTTGGAGTGCTATAGCTTGAAGCGACTGTCTGTCCCTCCTCAACCTCTCGTGAGAGAACCACACCATCAATTGGAGAGTAGATCGTAGCATATCCCAAGTTGATCTCCGAACGCTTCACATTGTTCTGTGCCGTAGCGTAGTCATTCTCAGAGACTGTATATGAATATAGTGCGCTATCGTACTCGCTATCCGAGATCAACTGCTTCTCGTAGAGAGCCTTGACACGAGCGAAGTTCTTTGATTGGTAGTCGAACTGAGCCTTTGCCTCGGCCAAGTTATTTCTGTTGCTATCCAAGTCGAGCTGAAGTGTACTCTTATCCAACTCGGCGATGATCTGGCCCGTCTTAACGACGCTATTGTAATCGACATAGATATTTGTCACGATACCAGATACCTGCGTACCGACATCGACCTGAGTCACTGGCTCGATTGTTCCCGTTGCGGTGATGCTCTGAACGATACTCTGTGTTGATACCTCCGTAGCTACCCACCTTGTCTCTGCCGCATCCGATGATTTAGGCGTGAAGATCGCCACCGCAGCACCTGCTATTGCCACGACGATGAGCGCTATTATAATTCTCTTCTTTGTCATAATATTTTTTACTATAATTTTATAATCCCTGTTTTGTAATACTCCAAAAGTGCCTTATTTAATATCAAGGTATATTTGCTCTCCAAATACTCCTGTGACGATGTGCGATAGTCATCCTGCTCGGTCAAAAGGTCGATGATATCCTTTGCGCCCACGTTGAACTGCTCTGTTATTAACTTCAGACTTGTCTCAAGAGCTTGTAGTTTGCTCTTCGACACGATATACATCGCATATGAGTTGGTAGCATTGGTGTGTAGAGCCTCGATGGTGGTGTATAGATTTTTCGAGCTCTCGGCCAATTGGAGGTTGGCGATCTTCGTTGCGTTCTTCGACTTCCTTACAGCGTTCTTGTTCTGCAAGTTGTTGAAGATTGGAACCGATAGGCTTAGCCCTAATGTATTGCTATAATTGTTGTTGAATTGGCTCGAGAAGGTGTAGTCGCTCGGTGCTGAGTGGTCGAATCCGATTCCTGCGGTGAGCTTTAGGGTTGGGAGGTATCCCGACTTTGCGATCTTCTCATTGATGAGGGCGGTCTTGATGTCGAGAGTGCTCGAGATGATCTCTGGTCGGTTATCCACCGCTACACCATATACATCCTCGATTGAGGGGATGTCGGCCAAGACAAGATCTTCGGGGAGGCTCGATGGGTCTACTGCCAACTCCGCTCCGTCGGAGATCTCGAGCAGATGTTTGAGTACAACATATTTGTTGCGAAGTGTGGTCTGAGCTGAGACGATCTCATATCTTGCTGTCGCCTCGGCGGTGAGTAGCTGGGCGTAGTCTGCCTCGTTCATACTTCCTACCTCGACCATTGCACTACCTCGCTCGATGTTCTTCTGGCTTAGCTCCAAGCTATTCTTCGCCACAGCGATCTCATCTATCGAGTAGAGGATCTCGATGTAGGTCCTCGTAATCGCCACCTCGATGTCGTCATCTGCCTGCTCCAAGGCCAATTGTGCGATCTCGGTGTAGATCTTGCTACGCTTTAGTGAGAGAGAGTTTGCGCCTCCGTTGTAGAGCGTCATCGAGAGGTCTACGCCATACGAGCCGCTGTAACTTGTCTTTTCGGAGTTACCCTCATAGAATGGAGAGTTGGTTAGCCCCTGCCTTGCCGATCCCGAGATTGTTGGGAGGAATGTGGCCTTTGCGCTCGACTCGTCGATCATATAATCTTCGACTGCGATTGATGCCTGTTTGAGGGTGATGCTATGCTCCTTGGCATAGCTCAAACACTCCTCCAAAGTCATCACCATCGTTCCTCCGCCGCTATCTTGGGCGTAGAGTTGTGGGCTGAGAGTGCATAGAAGAGAAAGCGCTACGACTCCCAGAGATTTAAATGTTGTCATACTTACTTAGTTTGGTAATTTTCTTTTTGTTGTAGCAAAATTAGAAATAATTTTTTTATAATGATAATTTATTTTGAATAAAATATTCCCTTTTTTGCATTTTTTATTGCCCGTTGCACTTTTTGTCTTTAAAACGAAAATCGTTGTTATATATTGTTGTGAGGCAGTTTTTGGGTTGGTTTTGGCATAATTTTGTTCTATACCACTCTTTGTTTAGTTGCTGAATTTTGGTTCGAGTTTTCTTATTCGAATTTAGGATATAAATGGTCGAAAAGTACCCTGTGGTGTAAAAAGAGATAGGTCATCTCAATCTACTCTTGTGGTTGAGATGACCTATCTTGTATTTCGAGTTTTCAGGGTCTTGTGCTACTCTACTGTTACTGACTTCGCAAGGTTGCGAGGTTGGTCGACATCCTTTCCCTTGCATACCGCAATGTGGTATGACATAAGCTGCAATGGGATGATTGTGATTAGTGGCTCCAAACAGGGTAGTGTCTCGGGGATGTAGATAACCTCGTCGGCAATTGTGCTGATCTGAGTGTCGCCCTCGCTCACCAATGCGATCACACGACCCTTGCGAGCCTTGATCTCCTGAATGTTGCTCAACACCTTCTCATACATCTCGTTGCGAGTTGCAACCACAACTACGGGCATTTCTGCGTCGATCAAGGCGATAGGTCCGTGCTTCATCTCGGCAGCAGGGTAGCCCTCTGCGTGGATATACGATATCTCCTTCAACTTCAACGCACCCTCCAACGCAATAGGGAAGTTATACCCTCGTCCCAAGTAGAGGAAGTTGTGGGCATAGGTGAATATCCTCGACATAAGCTCGATCTGGTCGTTCGACTGCAATGCGACATTCATCTTGTCGGGAATGCTGTTTAGCTCCACAACGAGCGCTCTGTACTCCTCGTCGCTGATTGTTCCCCTCTGCTTCGCAAGCGATAAGGTAAACATCGTGAGGACCATAACCTGACCAGTGAAGGCCTTTGTCGAGGCCACTCCGATCTCGGGTCCAACGTGGATATATGATCCGCCATCCGTAGCTCGTGGAATTGATGAGCCGATGGCGTTGCAGATTCCATAGACAAAAGCTCCCTTTTCGCGAGCTAACTCAATAGCGGCCAATGTGTCGGCAGTCTCGCCCGACTGAGATATTGCGATCACGACATCGCTCTCCCTAATCACGGGGTTGCGATAGCGGAACTCCGAGGCGTACTCCACATCCACAGGAATACCCACATATGTCTCGATAAGTTGCTTTCCGATAAGTCCTGCGTGCCACGATGTTCCACACGCAATGATGATGAAGCGGCTGGCGTTGCACAACCTCTCCTTGTTGTCGATCACAGCCGAGAGAACCACGCTATCCAAATCGACGCTTACTCGTCCCCTCATACAATCCCTCATACACTGAGGCTGCTCGAAGATCTCCTTCAACATAAAGTGTGGATAGCCACCCTTCTCGATCTGGCCCAAGCTGAGCTCCAACCTATTCACTGTTGGTGTCACCTTGTAGTTGTCGATGTCGACCACCTTCAACTCCTCGCCAATTGTCATCATAGCGATCTCGTCGTCGTTGAGGTAGACAACCTTGTCGGTGTACTCGACGATAGGTGTTGCGTCGGAACCCAAGAAGAACTCATTCTCTCCGATTCCCACCACCAATGGGCTGCTCTTGCGAGCGGCGATAATCTGATTTGGACGGCTGCGGTCGAGGATTGCGATTGCATATGCTCCGATAACTTGGTGCAACGAGACCTGAACCGCTGTCAAGAGGTCGAGGTTGTTGCTCTTGCGGATATGCTCGATGAGCTGAACCAACACCTCGGTGTCGGTGTCGCTCTTGAAGGTGAGTCCGCACTCCTCCAAATTCTGCTTTATCGTTGCGTAGTTCTCAATGATTCCGTTGTGGATCAATGCCAACTCACCCGACTCCGAGTAGTGGGGGTGTGAATTCCTCTGGCAGGGCTCTCCGTGGGTCGCCCAGCGAGTGTGTGCGATACCTACCCCTCCCGTAACATCCTTATCGGCGGTGTACTCCTCCAATTGAGAAACCTTTCCCTTCTCTTTGTAGACACTCAGCTTGTTCTCTCTGTTGATTAGGGCCACACCAGCACTATCGTATCCTCTATACTCGAGTCGTTTAAGTCCCTTGATAAGGATCGGATAGGCCTCACGTGAGCCAATATAACCTACAATTCCACACATAACTCTATATTGTTTTAATGAAATAATCTCTCTTCAATTTGCAAAGATACGATCTATTTTCTACATAATATGTTATTTTGGAGAAAATATTCTCTAATTTCACCTATTCGTGAGTTTGACTAAATCATAGCTTGGTGTAGAGTTTGGCTAACAAGGATGAGTTTTGGGGCTTCGTGAAGGCTCTGAAAGCGGAGCGTACTTTAAGTACGTGAGCATTTCAGAGTCGAGGGAAGTGCCAAAAATCGCCTTGTTAGTCGAACTCTTCTATTTCAATGCCTCACGAATATATTTACACACTTGGTCTGAGAGGAACTTATAACCCTCAACCTTGAAGTGTACATTTACATTCTGCATCAGATCTTGATTCTCAAACGACAGAGTATATTGATCATCAACCTTGATCTTTGGGAAGTCACGAAGCACCTCTGCCGCAATCTGGTTGTAGAGAGCATCATCGCCAAAGTCACGCCTTGGAGAGACCCCATCGGGATAGAATGTCGTCGTTGCCCAGATCACCTTCTTGCTCCTCTTCGACAACCTCTCGAAGATGATCCTCAAGTTGTCACGATACTCTGTCGGTGGCACATCCTGCTGCTCTTGGCTCATCACATACTTCAAGTCGTGAAGTCCCAAGTTGATGTGGATAACATCCCACTCCATATCGCTCAGCCAATAATCTAACTGCTGGAGGGCATATGTAGTGCTCAAACTATTCTCGGGGATTCGATAGATATTGGCCTCCTTGCCACCCATCGCCTCCTGAACGTGAGGAGTGTAGCCGATCGAGATCGAGGTTCCGATCAAGAGGACATTCTTAAGGTTCGGGTCGTGCTTTTGGAATGTCAAAGCGGGGCTATTCCTTGGCTTAGTCGCCGCCTTTTTCCACACCTTCTCGTCGGTGTAGAGTCCCTTTATCACCTCTGTTGGCTTCGAGACATATCTCCACGTCGCTGTTGTGTGCTCTCCCTTGCCATTGATTGCTGTCACCTCTACCACAGCATCGCCCTTGCGAGCAGGCTCGAAGTAGAAGAATTGTCCGTTGTAGTTGGCAACCTCTCCATCGCCCGAGATAACTCGATAGCTCAGCCTTGTCGATTGGTCGCCATTGTGTTTAGCGACGAGTTTTAATTTGAATACCTCAGCTTCGACCTCGACCTCCTCTACGGATAATCTCTCTACCGTTAAGGGAGTTTCACCCTTAATGTAGAGTGCGGCGGCAATGAGTGCAGCTACTACAAATGTTAATAATATCTTTTTCATTTTACTCTTTTGGTTTGTTTGGTTAGTTGTTAGCTACATCTTCTGAACAAACTCGATAGGATCTTTGGTCAAGATTGCCTCCTTCTTCATCTGCTCACGCAAAGCGGCAACCTTCTTGGCATACTTCTTATCCTTCGAGAGGTCGTTCATCTCCTTGGGGTCCTTCTTTAGGTTGAAGAGCTGAGTTGTGCGAACGTCATTCACATTGTACTCGATCAACTTCCACTCGCCATCGCTCACCGCACGCTGCTTAGCAACATAACCGTGGTAGAGGTAGTCACGAGTCGATTTGCCACTCTCGATGATAGGCATAAGGCTTGTTCCGTCAACACTCTCTGGGACGTTTACACCAACATATTCGCAAATTGTTGGGAAGATGTCGATCAAAAGACAGTGCTCGTCACGGACAACATTCTTGTGTGTTGAGTTGCCTGCCTCCTTAATCATAAGGGGCACCTTGATGCTATGCTCATACATATTCTGCTTGCCCAACAATCCGTGCTGACCAACTGCCAATCCGTTGTCGGCCGCAAAGATGATGATCGTGTTGTCGTAGAGACCCTTCTCCTTTAGCGCCTCGATGATCTTACCCGTTCCCTCATCCATATGGTTGATCATTGCGTAGTAGTCGAGGATCTCCTCCTTGACAGCCTCTGGGAGGCGTGGGAATGGCAATAACTTCTCGTCTCTAATCCTTAGCTCACCATTGTCGAATGGGTGCTCTGGGACGAAGCTCTCTGGAAGGTCGATCTCGTTCACGTCGAACTTCGCGAGGTACTCATCATTCGTAAGGCGAGGATCGTGTGGCGACATATAACTTACCGACAAGAAGAATGGCTTCTCGTCAGCCTTGTGGTCGTCGATAAACTCCAATGCAACATCTGTAAAGATATCTACCGAGTGTTTGCCCGAGAGAACATACTCGCCCTTCTCCACAGTAAACTCATTGCCCGCCATTGGGGCAGTAATCACACGACGAGTATTTGGGTATTTGCCCGACTCGTTGAAGTCCCAAAGTGGTACGTTGTAGTGGTCGGCCATACCTCCGAAGTAGATCGCCTTACCATCGTTGAAGCTGCGGTTGAAGGCCTCGGCACCGTTGTGCCACTTACCTGTGTGGAATGATGTATATCCCTGAGCCATAAGCGTTCCTCCAATAGTTGCGTGCTCCGCTGGGATTGTGCCTCCTTGGTTTTTGAGGGTGTGGAGGTACTTACCGCTCATCAACATCGCACGGCTTGGCATACTCACCGCTCCCGAGGTGCCACCCATAATATATGCGTTGCAGAATGTGGTCGCATCTTGCGAGAATTGGTCGAGGTTTGGAGTCAACACATCCTCCTCGATTCCCAAAAAGTTCATTGCGCTGCCTCGCATATCATCGGCCAAGATATGGACGATGTTTGGTTGTGTCGATTGGGCAAATAGGGTAGCTGTGCATCCAACGCTACCTGCCAATAATAGTAGGTTTTTCATCTTTGTTTTTTATTTTTTTGTGTTTTATTCGATTATAATCTCGCCCATAAGTCGCTCCACCACATCGGGGTTCTCCTTATAGACATTATCGCTCTCGTCGTAATCCTCCCTCAGGTTATATAGCTTAAACTCATTTTTGTGTTTGTTGTGGCGAAGCTTCCACCCCTCGCTGTCGAGCACGGCATTTCCTGTGAGTGAGTTGACGTGGACATATCGCATCCCCTTCAAGCTCTCTTCGCCATCGAGCAGAATTGGGAGCAGCGAAACTCCATCCTTCTCGTAGGCTAACTCAACGCCCAACAGGTCGGCAAATGTAGGTAACAGATCATAGTTGGCCGTGAGCTGCTCGTTCTCTCGACCTTTGGCGATCTTACCCTTCCACATAAATGCAAGAGGCACACGCACTCCGCCCTCCAATGTCGAGCGCTTCTTGCCGCTCTGGCCATCATTTCCATCGAAGATGTCGCCCGTGAGCTCCGAGGTGTAGGGGTAGTCCCAATCATCGAACCTCCTCTTGTCGATACTCTGCGCTGGCTTTCGGCATCTATTCTCAGATGCCGACTGATAATATGTCTCGTGACCATTGTCGGCTGAGAAGATTATGATCGTGTTGTCTAAGATCCTCAGCCTCTCCAACTCATCGAGGATGATGCCGACGTGGTCGTCCAACATCTTGACCATCAAGGCGTACTCCCTCTCAAACTCTGTGAGCCCCTCGACATCCACCAACTCTGGGTGAATCTCGGGAACCGAGACTGGGCCGTGGGGTAGCTGTGTGGGGTGGTACAGGAAGAATGGCTTATCCTTATTTATGCGGATGAAATCGAGAATCTTCTCGAGAAAAAGGTTTTGCGAATATTGCACCTTGCCCGTCATATCCCACCTCTCGGCGTGGTTCTCTGGGGTGTCGGCCTCCTTCTCTTTCGAGCAGTTTAGGTGGGTGTTGCCCTCGATCCATACCAACTCACCATTTTCGAATAGGAATGGTGGGAAGTATCCGTGGCAGCGAACGTGGTCGAGATAACCGTAGTAGTAATCCCACTCGTGGCGCTCCATCTGTTTGCGAGTCGATGAGAATCCCCACTCCAGCTTACCCACCTCGCCAGTGACATATCCTGCTCGCTTAAAGACTTGAGAGAGTGTGAGATCCCCCTCTGGTAGGGCTATGTCGGCACTATCTATTCTCGCCTCGATCTCGGGTAGGGCCTCCTCGATATCCTCTCTTATGAATTGCCCAGCTTTCTGGATGGTCCACTTGTCGGTGCGGCAGTCGTGGTAGCCCGTCAGAAGGCTTGCACGTGCAGGTGACGAGTATTGGCAGCCGTGGGCATTCTCGAAGTATGTTCCCCCCTCGAATATTCGGTCGATGTTTGGAGTCGAGATTATCTCTTGACCATAGTGTGAGAGCAGACCTCGCCCCAAGTCGTCGGCATAGATAAAGACGACGTTTGGTCGCTCCGTGCGCTCGACCTGCTCCTTTGCGCAGCTAATCGTTGCAGCTGAGCTACATACTCCGATGCCCAGTAGAGCTAAGTTCACACCCTTGATGCTCCTCATAACTACTCGAATTTAAGGGTTATAGCCTCTCCGCCAATGGCGTTCAGTGTGATGTACTCCTTGTTTTTGTAGATCTTAGTCTTGCCACCCATCTCGACAGTTATAACGTCGGCAAAGTCGGGGGTTTTGAATTTGAAGCTGCCGTTGTTATCGGCACAGAATGTCGCCTCCGAGGCTATTCCATCGCTCCACTTCAGCGATATGGTCGCTCCACCTCGCACTCTGAATCCCTCCAATTCGCCCTCTCTCCAAGCTATTGGCAAGGCAGGGAGAAGGTTGATAAATCCATCTTGGCTCTGAATCAACATCTCGCTGACTCCCGAGGCTCCTCCCCAGTTACCATCTATTTGGAATGGGGCGTGTGAGCAGAATAGATTTGGGAACGATCCAGCTGTATGCTTATTTGGGTTTTCTGCCGTGTAGGCTGGTGTCAAGAGGTTTTTGAATAGTTTGTAGGCCCTATCTTCATCGGCCAATCGTGCCCAGAAGTTCATCTTCCACGCTCGACTCCAACCCGTTCCGCCATCTCCTCGAAGTTCCAAGGTCTCACGGCAGGCATCCGCCAACTCGGGCGTCTTTACTACTGAGATCTGATTTCCTGGGTGGAGACCATATAGGTGTGATACGTGGCGGTGGTGTGGCTCATTCTGCTTGTAATCCTCCAACCACTCCTGAAGATAACCATCCTCGCTGATCTTGTGTGGAGGCATCATCTTGCACGCCTTCGCAAGGCTTTTGGCAAAGTCGGCATCGACCCCCAAGATCTTAGATGCACTTATCACGTTCGAGAATAACTCACGCACAAGTTGAACATCCATCGTCGGAGCCATACAGATGCTCACTGGCGTAGGGTCATCCCCCACAAGGACGGTGTTCTCGGGCGATGAGGTGGGAGCTGTCACCAACCATCCGCTATTTGGGTCGACCACCATAGCCGACAAGAAGAACTCCGCTGCCCCCTTGATAACGTCGTAGATCTCTTCAAGATACTCCCTATCGTTGGTATAGAGGTAGTGCTCCCAAAGGTGGGCGCATAACCACGCTCCTCCTGTGTTTGTGGCGCCCCACTTTGGGTGAAAACCTGGGGCGGTGAACTCCCAGATGTTAGTCATCATATGTGCAACCCATCCTTGGGCATCCTCTCCGTAGAAACTCTTTGCGCTCTCTTTGCCGCTCTCGACAAGCCTCTTTGTTAGCTCGATGAGTGGTAGGTGAAGCTCCGATAGGTTGCCAGGCTCGACACCCCAGTGGTTCATCTGAACGTTGATGTTGGTGTGGTAATCACCATTCCACGGAGTCTGTGTTGTTCGAGCCCAAAGTCCTTGGAGGTTTGGCGGAAGTGATCCTACTCGAGTGCTGCTGATCATTAGGTAGCGAGCATAGTTGTAGTATAGGGCAGCGAGCGATGGGTCGTCCTTGTGTTGGAACGCCTCGATTCGCTGGTTTGTCGGTAGCAACGAGATCTCGTCATTACCCTTGATCGTTAGCTTGGCACGGTCGTAGAGCGCTTGGTAGCTCCTGATAGCCTCCTCTTCGTACTCTCTCGCATCTCCCGTGAGAGCCTCGTTAAGTATCTCCTCTGCTCGTTGGTCATATTTGTCGCCCTCGAAGAATGTCGTTGCGGCCGAGATCACGATCCACGCCTCGTCGCAATTTGTAACTGTGATTACACCACCATCCGAAATGTATGTAGTCTTGTCATCTCCGATACACTCGATATCTATATAGGCCGAATATTTCAACCCCTCGACATCCTCCTGTCCGCTCTCGAGCTCTCCCGAGATCTTGATCGCTCCACTCTCGCAGCTCTCGGCCGCCTCACACTCGGGGCGAGTGAGGTTAAGTGAGAAGCCCACCAACTCCAATTCGCTCGACGAGAGGTGAATTATCAACACATCACGGTCGCGCGATGCGAAGTATCTTCTGTAAAATGTTGCTCCATCACGCTCGAATGTTGTGTAAGCAACTCCTTTTTTGAGGTCCAAACCTCGCTTGTAATTTGTGACATCGCCACTCGATGGATATATATAGTCAATCTTTAGATCTCCAAGGTATTGGTATGTTCCATACGAGGCTGTCCCCTTGTCGAGGTTTGGGATGAAGCTCTCATACATCATCTCCTGCGCCTCACGGTTGCGCCCCTCGAATAGTAGCTCTCTGATCGTAGGGAGTGACTGGCCTGCCGCTGGGTTAGAGTAGTCGGCCTTTGATCCGCTCCACATCGAGATCTCGTTTAGGATCACCGCCTCGCTCTCAATACCTCCGTCGGGCATAAGTCCCATTCGGCCATTTCCGATTGGTAGTGACTCCATCCATTGGGCCGCTGGTGATGTGTAGTGGAGCAGCTCGTTGCTGTTTAGTTCTGGAGCCTCTATTGCGATGGCTTGTGCGATAATTATAAAGATAAAGAGTGGTGTCGAGAGCACCCTCTTAAATTTATTTGCTATCATTTCAAGGTTGTGGTTTTAGGTTTATATCTGCAAATATAATACTTTATATTCAAAAGAGCTAATGTTTTTGGTGAAAAATATTGGTAATTTTACATTTAAGACACTTTTTTTTCGATAAAGTGTCTTTTTTTGAAACTTTTTTATATACCTTTGTGAATGATATGCACACCCTATTTGAATAAATTGTGGTGGTAAAGCTCTCTGTTGGCCTATTGTTCGGGTCGGTTTTATTGACTAAAATAGGGTGCTTAGCGTATATAACAGACCAAATGAAACCAATTAAAAACAAACCAAAACCAACTAACAAAATGAAAAGATTAACTAAGACAAGAGAGGTTATTTTGCTCTCAATTATCGCCCTCTTTGGGTTAACATTTTCAGCCACTGCCAAACCAAGTGGCGAGCAATTAAAATTGAGTGTAAACCTCGATGAGAAGGGGCAGCAGATTATGCTCATCGGAGGTGATATGGAGCGAAGTCAGGATTTCTTGCAGGATGCAGCCAATCCTCAAGAGATCTCTGACTGGCTCTATCGAGATGTTAACTTCTCGGTCTGTCGTGTTGCCTATGACAAGTACCAAGAGATGGTCGAGGGGGAGCAGAACTTAGCGTTCTACGACAAGATCATCGAGAGTATGAAGATGTTGAGAAAGTCTAACCCTTATGTCGAGTTCTGGGCCACCTTAAGAAGCGACTATGATGGTTATGGAAACGACAACAATCTCCCCGATTGGGTATGTGGCTACCCTCACGACTCGCCTGACTACTTCTTTGATACAGAAAAGTATGCTCGATTCTTGACCGATTACATCGAGTTGTTGGAACGCAATGGAGTGGGGCTTTCATATCTTGCAACGGGCAAGGAGTGGGGCACATTCATCACTGCCGAGGTGGCTGTCGAGACCATCAAGTCGATCAAAAAGGAGTGTGCAAAGCGAGGTGTCAAGGTGCCAGAGTTTGTTGACCCAGCGAGTTGGAGCATTAAGCAAGGTGTGAGATTCCTCAAAGATCTCTTTGAACTCAAAGAGGAGGGGCTGTTCTATGGCTTCTCGACTCACGACCTCGACAAAAAAGATACGTCGGAGTACTCGGACTTCGTAGATCTTGCAACCAAGGCGGGCTACCCATCATTTGCCGATGAGTCGGGGTATGGCGCAGGAGGAAGGACCAATGGAGAGGAGCCCGAGACGATGAGATCTATCTTGGGAACCTACGTCAATAAGGTTAACTTCTATGGTGCAGGAATGGTGGGTGAATTGATTTTTGAGCCCCATTCGAGAGGAGTGTCGTATGAGACACGCGGCATCTACTTCCGTGATGGCGAGAAGGGACGACGTATGAGGTCGTACTATGCGATGAAGGAGTTCGTAAATTCGGTTGTCGAGCGAAATACGATGATGAATTTGGAGGGGGTTAATCCCGAGAATAAATCGTTCGTCGAGACCAGCGTAGCGAGCCCAATTGAGGGTGTTCGGGTGATGTCGTTCGCCAACGATAAGGAGTTGACATTGTGTGTGATAAACAACTCTGAAAAGCCACTCTCTGGCACGGTTCTGAGTGTCGGGGGTAGCCAATCATTGGGTGGTGCGACGATGAGAATGTTCGACATTGATTCAGATATTCAAGGTGTTGTCTCAACGCCCAAGGTGAAGAAAAATCGAGTGACAATTGAGGCGATGCCAGCAATGAGTATCGCATTTGTGAGGGTCGCTCTAAAATAGTTAAAAGTTAGTAAGATAGATTGTCGCTTCGATAGTTAACGTATCGAGGCGACAATTTATTTTGTGGGTACCCAACTCTCGAAGAAATAGTTTCTTTTGAGTGAAAAATATCGTGCAGGGTTGCGCATTTCCAAAATAATTACCTATATTTGTATAGATAAAGGCTGCCGAGTGTAGTTTTTAGCGATAACCACCACACACCACCTAACCATTATGAAAACCGTAACGTACTCACTTGTGCGCATATTTTTACTACTGATCTTGTTCCTAACTTCGGCCGCAAACTCCTTTGCGTCGTTGAACTTCCCTGTCTCCTTCTCTCATATCGACAACCGTAACGGCTTGCCCTCGGATTATGTCACGGGAGTGTGTCGAGATAGCCAAGGATTTATGTGGTTCGCAACGCTCGATGGTCTGTGTCGCTACGATGGTTACGACATCAAATGTTATTACCCCTTTATCGTTGATGGTCAGAGGGTTCAGAATAAGATTATCAACTCCTTGTTTTGCGATAGCGACAACAATATATGGGTGGCAACTACTCAGGGTCTATTCCGCTTTAATCCTCGCTCCGAGATGTATAGCGCTGTGAATCACGATGAGTTGAGCTCACTGAATGTCCAGTTTGTGCGAGAGGGGTTGAATGGGGATCTCTGGATCGCTGCCGAGCATAGGCTCTATCTCTACTCTAAGAGTGGTGAGCTCTATGAGCCTATCACTGCCTATCTTGGTGATAGGGATGATTGGAGCAATATCAGCGCTCTATTGTGTGATTCGAGGGGTAATATATGGATCGGTTATCGTGATGATGGCGTCGTTTGGTATGATCCAAGCGGCGATCGTTATATTATCGAGGATAGTAATGAGCTTGTGCGAGATAGTGTGATTTCGTTCTATGAGGACCACGATGGATTGGTCTACTATGGAGTGTGGCGCAATGGTTTGTGGCAGATCACCGATGTTGATGTCGAGGGTGGCAAAATCTCGGCCCAGAAATCGAAGATATCCACCATCGACAAGAGCTTTAACAACTCTCTGCCTCATTTCGTAATTAGAGACTCTTTGACAGGAAGCTATTGGATCGGAACGGCTCGTGGCCTCTTCCTCACCGATAACTTAGCAAATCCAACGGCTGTGCGCCATATCGAGTCGGGCGCTCGACCCGACGACCTTGCCAATAGTGAGGTGACTTCTGTCTATTATAACGAGGATGAGGAGTCGCTGTGGTTCGGTACCTTGGGTGGCGGAGTCAATAAGACCAATCTCAACCCCCCTCCGATTGTGAGCGTTCAGCTCCGAAACATCAAGGATCGCTACGGAAGCAATGAGGTGCGTGCCATCTATGACGATGGTGATCGTCTGTGGGTCGGTATCAAGAGTGCAGGCTTTGCAATCTCGGAGTATGGAGATGGCGGAATGATCTCTATGCCACTCCATTACAGTGAGTTCGATGCATTCGAGGACTTTAGATCTACCTCCAATAGCGTTAATGTCATCACCGCACTAAAGAGCCACAACGAAGTGTGGCTCGGAACTCGTTATTCGGGTGTGGCTGTCGTTAACTTAGATGAGTCGGGAGCTCCTGTGTCGATCTATCATCTTGACGATGACAAAGATAGGAGGATGAATGCCAGATATATCACCGCAATATATGAGGATGCAGATGGGGGCGTGTGGGTCGGAACTAACTATGGCCTTTTCTATTGTGACCGCATCCTTGGAGAGTGGCGTATCACATTGACTAAAAGTAGAGTAGGAAACGATGTCGTGCCTCGAAGTCGTGTCGTTGCAATCACGGGCGATACCGATGGCAATATCTGGATTGCCACCAAGCATAATGGAATATTTAAGGTCGTTGAGCGTGACGAGCTCTTGAATGTGAAGCTCGAACGCTATCGTATTGATACGAGCGATGGTGCATTCAATAGTATCGAGACGATCTTCGGCGATTCGAATGGCCGCATTTGGGTCGGCACCTCGGGAATGGGTCTGCTCCATTACGATTCTAATAGAGGACTATTTGTCCCTGAGAATGAGGCGGTTTTCGGCCAAATTGCTACTGTGAACTCGATTGTGGAGGGTGATAATGGAACTATTTGGTTCGGAACAAATGGTGGTCTCTATGGCTACAATGTCGACTCTCTGACGGGAGAATATACCCTGCAACACTACACCTACGAGGATGGTTTGGCAGGTAACACGACCCTCGCAAATTCGATATATAAGAATCACAAGGGCGAGATTTTGTTGGGTGGCTATAATGGATTCTCATTCATAAGGCCACAACATATCCAGCGCAATAGCTATCGCCCAAATATCTCAATTACAGATGTTAAGGTGATGGGAGAGTCGATTTTGTATCCCAATATCGAGGGTGCGGAGCTTATCGAGAGGAGCGGAATGGGAGATCTCTCGGAGCTCACGATTCCCTACGACAAGAACACCTTCTCGATAGAGTTCTCGTCGCTCTCCTTCGCCACACCGACCAAGAATAGATACCAATATAAGTTAGAGGGATATAGCGATAATTGGACCGATGTCGACTCAGAGCATCGTATGGCACTATATAGCAACCTCGATTGGGGTCACTATACCTTCCGAGTGAGGGGAACCAACGATAGCAATCTGATGAGCGAGCGAGATTTCGTGCTGCACGTTGTTGTCGAGCGCCCAGCCTACGCCTCGTGGTGGGCTATACTTATATATATAGTGGTGGTGATCTCCACCTTGGCGCTAATCATCGTCAATGTAGTCCTTCGAGTGAGGCTCAACAACCGCCTAAGACTCGAGTATTTGGAGAAGAAGAAGAGTGATGAGGTGAGCGAGAGTAAGTTGAGCTTCTTCACAAATGTATCGCACGAGTTCCTCACGCCATTGACAATTATCTCGTGCGGATTATCGGATCTCGAAATCACCAATCCCACTGACGTTGAGACACATACCATTATGCGAAACAACGTCTCTCGATTGATGAGGATGTTGGAGCAGATCTTGGAGTTTAGAAAGGCCGATAGCGATAATTTGCGCCTAAAAGTGCGCTATGGAGATATAGCTAAGGGAATTAGAGAGCTCTCGACCGAGAACTTCACGCCATTGATTAAGCAGCGAAAATATGAATTTACGGTAGAGTGTGTCCCCGAGGCTCTCTACGGGTGGTTCGACTCCGATAAGTTGGATAAGATCCTCTATAATTTGATTTCGAATGCGATTAAATATAATGTCGATGGAGGCTTTATCAAGGTGAGGCTCAAAGGGTTAAAGAGGGCCTATGAGGATGCTTTCACTCGTGTCGAGATAAGCGTGCGCAATAGTGGCTCGGTGATCCCCGAGGATCAGTTGGAGAATCTCTTTAAGAGGTTCTATGTCGGAAATTCACGCCCAACGAGCGGCAAGGGTGTGGGTATCGGCTTGTCGTTGACCTACGATTTGGTTAAGCTCCATCGTGGTAATATCGAGGTGGATAGCAATGCTTTGTCGGGTACCTGCTTCACCATAGAGCTGCCAATAGACGTGCGATTCTATACTGAGGATCAGATAGATAGGTCGGCTGTCGAGGGTGAGAGTGGAGCTCTGATAACCGTTGATTTGGAGGATCTTGCAGCATTGGAGCAGAGTGAGAATGAGGAGATTTCAGAGAACGAAGAGGTTGTAGAGGTGGCAGAGAGCGTAGATGATGACGAGCTCGATTCGGCCACGATAGAGGAGGAGAGGCCTCTCCCATTGGTCCTATTCGTCGAGGATGATGTCGAGTTGTCGAAGATGATGGGCTCCTTGCTGCATCGCTATTACCGTGTAGAACAGGCAGTTAATGGTGTAGAGGGCTACGAGAAGGCCCACTCGCTACTCCCCGACATAATCGTCAGCGACGTGATGATGGACCAGATGGATGGTCTCGAGATGTGTAGGAGGCTCAAGGATGACCCTGCAACCTCGCACATTCCAATTATCTTGCTCTCGGCCCGTATAGGCAACGAGGATAAGGTAGATGGCTTAAGTGTGGGCGCACAGGCCTACTTGACCAAACCCATACAGCTCAAGGTGTTAACGGCCCAAATAGAGTCTCTGTTGGCCAACCACGACTTGATAGAGAGCAGAATGAAGCAGAGAAATATCGCCATCCAGCAGGTGGAGTATTCGAGTGTAGACGAGCGCTTTTTGGAACGAGCTGTCGAGGTCGTAAACGACAATATCGACAACTCGGACTTCGATGTAAAGGGGTTCATCGAGCTGATGGGAATGACCAATTCTATGCTCTATCGCAAGCTAAAAACGCTCACGGGATTGTCGCCAAATGAGTTCATTCGAAGCATCAGATTGAAGGCTGCGCATAAGCTAATAACGGAGAAATTTGGCTCAATTACCATCTCGGAAGTGGCCTATACGGTGGGCTTCAACATCCCCAAATATTTCACATCGTGCTTCAAAAAAGAGTACGGTTTAACCCCCTCTCAGTACCGAGATAAGCTGCTAAATGGGCAGAAAAAGTAGCTAAAAATGGGGATATTTTAGGGCGAAAAGGTGGTGCAAATGGCAATAAATATGTACAATAGGTATTACAACAAACATTCACGAAATTTGTAACTCATTGATAATCAGATATGCAAAAAAAATCAAAAATACAAATTGAATGATTTGTGCCCCTTTTCGAATAATTTAGCCCCTTATATATATATACGTAGTAGTACATTTGTAATGTCAAAATAACAGAATATTAACCAATTAAACCAATTAAAAAATGTAAATGAAAACCAACGGAATTAGAAATTACCACCAGAAATGGAGTTGCTCCAGTAGAAGTTTTTTAAATCTGTTTTAAAAATGAAAATCTATGAGAATTAAAACTACACTCTTTTTTTTACTCCTCTTTGGAACTATCGCAGGGTTGAGCGCTGCGCCAGTTTCGATCACAGGAGTTGTGACCGATGCAACGAATAAAGATGCTGTCATCGGAGCCACAGTAATGATTGAAGGAACACAGGTAGGAACTGCAACCGATTACGAGGGTCGTTACACGATCAGCGCGGAGCCAGGATCAGTACTTGTTTTCTCTTATTTGGGTTATGAGTCACAGAATATGACCGTAACACAGAGTCAATCAGTAATGGATGTTCTCCTTGCAGAGGACACCGAGGCGATCGAGGAGATCGTCGTTGTCGGTTATGGAGTTCAGAAGAAAGCCACAGCCGTAGGAGCCGTTGCCCAGGTATCGGGAGAGGATATCATCAAGGCATCGGGTTCTGTAACATCAATCTCATCTGCACTTCAGGGAGCAATGCCTGGAGTCGTTGCGGTAGATGGAAGTTCTACACCAGGAAGTGAGTCATCAACAATCTACATCCGTGGAATTGCCTCTTGGCAGGACTCTACACCACTTTGTTTGGTGGATGGAGTTGAGCGTGACTTCGACGATGTAGATGCGAATGAGATCGAGTCTATCTCTGTATTGAAGGATGCCTCAGCGACAGCCGTCTATGGAGTAAAGGGTGCCAATGGTGTAATCCTTATCACCACAAAGCGCGGTACAGTGTCGAAGCCTAAGGTAAACTTCACAGCGAACTTCTCGTTCGATCAGCCAACAACAACCTATGAGAGGACAGACTACCTCACAGCGATGGAGATGTGGAACGAGGCTTGTGCCAATGACCTTGCTTGGGAGTCTATGATCCCACAGTCGACAATCGACGCTTGGACATACGCTTACGCTAACAACTTGACAAGCCCAACAAGTGAGATCTTCCCAGACATTGACTGGTGGGATACCTTGATCGACGATTACGGTTTCTCTCAGCAGTACAACGTAAACGTTAGTGGAGGTACAGACTTCGTTAAGTACTTCGCCTCAATGGGATACCTTAATGACGGATCATTCTTTAACTATGTTGAGAATGACTTGTACGACTCATCGTTCAACTACTCACGTTACAACTGGCGTACTAACTTGGACTTCGCCATCACTCCAACAACAACATTTGCTGTAAATATGTCAGGAAGTTATGGAGTACGTCGTCAGCCAGGTTATCGTGTCGATGGTACAACTGAGTCTGGATGGAACAATGATGCCATCTACTCTACACTCTACACAGGATCTTCGAATGAGTTCCCATTGTATTACTATATTGATACAGATGGAGATGGTGTTGAGGAGCAGTACTATGGAGTTGATACCGATGGTACAGGAAATACCGTTCGTACCAACCTCGACCGTGGTCAGCGTACCTATAAGTATTATCAGAGCTTCATCGATGCATCGTTGAAGCAGGATTTGAGTATGATCACAAAGGGACTTAGTGCAACAGCGCGTTACTCTTACTCTTCGGGAACTGAGACCTACTCATTGATCCAGAGGTATGAGGGAGGAAACTTTGGTGATGAGCCACCTGCATACTCTCGTGTCTATGACTACTCAAGCCCTATCTACGACGACGCAGGTAACATCGAAAGCTATGAGATTCTTGCAACAACTCGTTGGGGAGCAGACTTCGTCGGCGACCGTCAGACTGCAACATACGATTCTCAGTTGTCGGGAGGTTACACATCTGATATGTACTATGAGTTCGCCTTGAACTACAACCGTACATTCGGCGACCACGACGTAACAGCTCTTGCCTTGATGAACCGTAATGAGTACAACGGATTGGACGAGGATTCAACATCAAACCTTGAGTACACATCTAAGGATGAGGCGTGGGTTGTTCGTGCTACCTATGCTTATAAGGAGCGTTATATGGTGGAGGTGAATGGTGCCTACACAGGATCACAGAAGTTTGCTCGCGGATTGCGTTTCGACTTCTTCCCATCATACTCTGTTGGATGGCGTATTTCGGAGGAGCCTTTCATCAAGGATAACTTCGGCGAGATCTTGAATAACTTGAAGGTACGTTACTCTTATGGTATCGTAGGATATGACAAGTCGGCAACTGCTTATTCTTATGTACAGACATTTACTGAGACTACAACAAATCAGCCTTTCGGTTATGACAACACTACCAACTATGGACCTATGTACACTGAGGATACTTTGGCCAACTTGGCTGCAACTTGGGAGACAGCGACAAAGCAGAACTTGGGATTTGAGTTCAAGTTGTTCGATAAGCTCTCTGGAACACTCGACCTCTTTAAGGAGGATCGTGAGGGAATCTTGATGAGCGCCTCTACACCAGCTTGGACCGGTAACACCAGCTCGAACGCCAACCTTGGAATCACTAAGAGCCGTGGATTCGAGATCGAGCTTTCGTGGTTCGACCAGGTGGGTGACGACTTCAGATATTGGATCAAGGGTAACTTCTCACTCAATGAGAACCGTATCGTATATCGTAACGATGCCGAGACAACAGCCGAGTACGAGAAGTACGCAGGTAAGTCAATCAACTACATATCACGTTACATCTGGAACGGTTACTACACATCACTCGATGACGTATATAACTACACAACTCCAGGAACAACGGCTGTCCAGTCTGGTTTGATCGCAGGAGACCACATCTATTGCGACTACAACTGTGATGGTGTGATCGACTCATTCGATATGGCTCCAATGGATGAGAACAACTATCCTCAGAAGACATACGGATCAACAATCGGATTTGGTTACAAGAACTTCGAGGTGAACGTATTGCTCTATGGTGTTATCGACGTATATAAGAATGTTGCGACAGCCTTTATCTGGGACAACGGTGCTGGATCATCGGGTAACTACTATGCTAACTACGATGCAACATCACGTTGGACAGAGGAGAACGTAGCGGCTGGTACAGTTACAAAGCCAACACAGCACGTTACCTCTACCTACACAACTTACAACCAGTATAGCTCTACATTCCTTTTCCAGAATGCATCCTACCTTCGTGTTAAGAACATCGAGCTCTCATATAGCTTCGGTAAGGAGGTTCTTAGCAAGATTGGTCTAAGCAAGCTTCAGGTATATGTTAATGGAAAGAACCTATTCGTTGTAACTGACTTTAACAGCCAGACTGACCCAACACAGAACAGTACATCTGCATACCCTTACACAAAGGAGTATAACATTGGTGCTCGTCTGTCATTCTAATCTTACTTATATATAAAAATGAATAGTATGAAAAATAATAAGATAATATTTTCGCTACTTGCGGCCGCTTTGACGTTCGTTTCGTGTGAGGATTACCTCGACGCAGATATCGACTTCGGAGTTGATGAGGCTGCGGTATTTGGATCTTATGCGGGTGTAAGTGGTTACTTAGATTACGCGTTTGAGTATGTATTGGATCACGCGAGTGGTTACGGTGCAAACAGTAGTATGAACGCAGGTTCTGGTTATAGTAACTGCTCAAACTTGAGTGATGAGACAGCGGCTACACCAAACACTACTGGTATGTGTCCTACTATCAACCCTAACCTCGGTGTATGGTATGGAACAACAGGATATTTCGAGACCTATATGGCCAACAACACCACTCAGATCGCAGGTCGTACATTGACTGGTTTGCGTATCGTGAATAAGGTGATCGAGAATATCGACTCGGTACCAAGCTTGACAGATGATCAGTACAATCAGATTAAGGGTCAGGCACACTTCTTCCGTGGATTCTTCTTCTTCGAGTTGATTAAGCGTTGGGGTGGTATTCCAAACTGGATGCAGTCATTCGACCCATCAGCGGGAGAGTCTAACTATGTATTGCCTCGTTTGACTTATGAGGAGTGTACAGATATGTTGATCGCCGAGCTTGATTTGGCGGCCGATCTTCTTCCAGCAATCTGGGATACATCGAACACACTTCGTCCTACTCGTATCGCAGCTTTGTCTGTCAAGGCTTTGGCCGAGCTCTATGCAGCGAGTCCATTGATGCAGAACGATATGTCTACGACATTGCAAAAGACTGAGTATGGTGCAGCTCGCGCAGCGACAGCTTTGCAGTACACTATCGACGCTTTGACAGCTATCGACTCTGAGGATCCTTCTCGTCAGATCTATGCTAACATCGAGACTATGTTGACAAACGGAACTAACCTTGCGGGAGGAACTAACGACCTCGATAACACATCACTCGACTACAACTGGAATACTCAGGTTATTATGAACAGGAGTAACACCTCGGCTATGTCTTGGGATCGTGATGAGACTGTTTATGGTCTTGGATATGCAAACGTTA
Organism: Rikenellaceae bacterium; assembly: GCA_047178625.1. Taxonomy (GTDB): domain Bacteria; phylum Bacteroidota; class Bacteroidia; order Bacteroidales; family Rikenellaceae; genus Alistipes. The sequence goes on along the minus strand of JBCQTJ010000011.1, from coordinate 13,299 downwards.
TCATCTCGACTAAGAACCTTGGTCCAGAGGATATCTTCGCAAACAATGGCTGTATGCACATCACTAACCGTCAGACTACTATTCGTTGTAACTGGCACAATATGCGTATCTCGAATGCCTCTGGTAACTGGGGATACAACCATATGACAGCTACTCAGAATGCGGTTGACTGGCACGAGACATCTCGTGGTTACAAGGTTATCCTCGATGGTTCGTATTGGGTGACTGATGACCCTTACTACTCGGCTAACGCCAACCCACGCTCTACAACATCTGCTGACTACCCATATTATATCCCAGATACAATGTGGCCAGCTATGTACTCAGATCGTGACCCTCGTTTGACATACAACATTCACTGTCCAGGTGAGCAGTGGGGTAACTACAAGAACGGAAGTACCGACTTGCCATACTTCCTCGCAACTTGGAATGGTGGTGAGGAGCGTTTCTCAACTGCTACCTATGACAACGAGACTGGTTATTGCGTGAAGAAGTATCAGTGGGATACATCTCGTGCAGCTGCGGGTACATCGAGCTATACTCGCTACGACTTCACAGGTCCTTTCATCCGTACTTCTGTACTTTGGTTGATGTATGCTGAGCTTTCTAATGAGCTTTATGGTCCTGCTACAGTTGGTTCTGTCAACTACAAGGGATACTCTGCACTCACTGCTATCAACCAGTTGCGTGCTCGTTGTAACCACGTTGACGTTGTTGCTAAGAACTATGCAAGCAAGGAGACAATGCGTGATTTGATCCGCAACGAGTGGAATGTCGAGTGTTACCTCGAGAATCACCGTTGGCACAACGTTCGTCGTTGGATGATCGCCGAGGAGACTTTCGAAGGAATATTCCCAATCGACGGTGTAACTGTTGTAGCTTTGGGCGAGACTTCTGATGCAGGTCCTTATGGTGGTGGTACTACAATGTACACTACTCCAGATGATGGCGCTCCATTTAGCTTCACACGTAAGGAGTGTCCATTGGAGAACCGTGTATTTGAGCGTAAGCACTATTGGTATCCATTCCCACAGGATGAGATCGAGCGTGGTTACATCTCTCCTCAGAACCCAGGATGGTAGTTGATATAATTGATAACCAATCAAAATAGACAGGAATATGAATATAAAATTAAATATCATCTTTGTTTTGTCGCTGTTAGCAGTTTTTACTGTGAACGTTGCAGATGCACAAAATAATAAGAAGAAGGCAAAGGTTGTTATTGTCGATATTACGGCAGTAGTAGCTGACGAAGCTGGTAATCCTATCGCTAACGCTTTGGTAACGGCTAATGAGGGTGCAACACAGACCTATACAGACGTTAACGGTTCTTTCACTGTAAAGAGCAAGCAGGGTTATCCAGTTGTTATCGAGGCATTGGGATTCCAGTCATATACGACTGACCCAGTAGCTGATGCTTATAAGGAGGTTTTCACTCTCGAGGAGGGTCTACTTTTTGCAGGTGAGGACGATGTAATCAACCTCCCTAACAGATTGACTGATGTTAAGCGTTACTCGGTTAGCGCTGTGAGCACTATCGCAGGAACTGACATTGATCAGTATCCAGACGCCTTGATTAGTAATACTTTGCAGGGTCGTGCGGCTGGTCTTTCGACAGTAATGTCGGTGAACGGAATCAGCAATAACAGCTCTTCTATGTATATCCGTGGTTTGAGCGCCAACGACTCTAACACCGCTTTGGTGTTGGTTGACGGTATGCCACGTGACCTCGACGGCTTGCTTCCACAGGAGATCGAGTCAATCGAGGTATTGAAGGATGCAACTGCTAAGATCCTTTACGGACCTGAGGCTGCTAACGGAGTTATCTTGGTGACTACTAAGAAGGGTACAATCAACAAGCGTGTGATCAACGTAAGCCTCGAGGCTGGTATCGCACAGGGAACACGCTACCCAGAGTACCTTAACTCTTATGACTACGCTACTCTCTACAACGAGGCTCGTGTAAACGATGGTCTTACACCTCTTTACTCTGACGCTGACCTCGAGGGTTACAAGAACAGCACTGGCGCATACGATATGCGTTACCCAGATGTTGACTTCTATGACACATACTTGAACAACACATTGGACTACAAGCGCGCAAGCATCGAGTTCTCTGGTGGTAACGACAATACTCGTTATGCGTTGGTTGCAGGTTATATGCAGAAGGGTGGTCTTCAGGCTATCGGAAACGACTTGGGAATGACTCGTTACAATGTACGTGGTAACTTGGAGATGAAGGTTAGTGAGGTTGTTACAGCATTCGTTGGTATGGCTCTCGAGATGGAGAGTACTAAGTCTGCTTACATCGACCACAACACTACATTCCTTCGTTTGTCACAGACTCGTCCAAACGAGGCTCCTATCACTATCTCTGAGGATTATATCGCTCTTGATGGTTCTGGTTATCCAGCTTATGGAGTTACTGAGGAGGATTCAAGCTCTACTTATGGTGACTTTATGTATGGAGGTCAGAAGAACGCTCAGTCTAAGGTTGGTCAGGTAGATTTCGGTTTCGGTTTCGACTTTAGTAACCTTATCACTAAGGGTCTTACTGCTAAGGCGATGATCTCGTTCGACAACTACTTCTCAGGAACAGAGTTGTTGGATCCAGTTGCCCCTACATACTCTATCCTTTGGGAGACAGATGAGATCACAGGTGAGGAGACTCCAACTTTCGAGCAGCGTCAGGCGGTATCTGTAACAGACCAGTGGACACTCTCTGCTAAGTCTACAACTCGTGATACTGCTATGACAGGAGGTTTCGGATATCTTCGTACATTCGACTCAGTTCACCGTGTCAACGCATCGTTGATTGCAATGTACTGGAAGTCGGAGAACACAGGTACTACACAGGATCTTCAGACTGCTAACGCAGCGTTGCGTGTAAACTACGCTTTCAATGACCGTTATATGTTTGAGGCGAGCACAGCGATGATGGGTAGCGAGAACCTCTCGGATGAGAATCGTTGGTTGCCTACTTGGGCTGCTGGAGCAGGCTGGGTTATGAGCGACGAGGATTTCCTTTCAGGAGCTACTTGGCTTGACTACTTGAAGTTGAAGGTCTCTGGAGGATTCTTGGGATACGATGGATCTACTCCTTCTCAGGCTTACTACACAAACTGGGTTGATACATCTACAGCTCGTATCAACAACTCATTGAACCCAGACTACGGTATCTATAGCTCACTTGGAAACCCAGATTTGCAGTGGGAGACTACTTTGGAGGGTAACATCGGATTCGAGGCAGTGTTGATGAACCGTCGACTCTCTGTTGCGGCTGATTACTTCCGTTCTACTCGCAAGGATATCATTATGGATATGAGCTCATACTACTCAGGAGTTTATGGTGGTGTTTACGCTTATGACAACTATGGTCAGGTCTCTAACCACGGTTTCGACCTCGATGTAACTTGGGCTGAGCGCAAGGGTGATTTCTTCTACTCAGTAGGTTTGAACGTGACTCACACTAAGAACACACTTGACAAGGCTAATGAGATCGATAACTACGATAACCCTTGGGAGAATGCAGAGGGATACTCAACTGACTCAATGTTCGGATATGTTGCAGTTGGTTTGTTCGGAAAGGATGTAGACATCAACAACCACGCAGTTCAGACTTTGGGTGAGTATGGTGAGGGCGACATCGCTTATGCCGACCTTAATGGTGATGATATCATCGACTCAAACGACCGCAAGTACTTGGGTAATAGCTACGCTCGTTACCACTTGGGTCTTAACTTGAACTTCAACTATAAGGGATTTGGTCTCTACGCACAGCTCACTTCACAGTTGGGAGTTTCAACTTGGTTGAACAACTCTTACTACTGGGTTGACGGAGAGGATAAGTACTCGACAGTTGTTTTGGATCGTTACCACCCAACTAACAACCCTGATGGAACTTACCCAAGTCTTACTACAACAGAGTCTACAAACAACTACGTAAACTCATCGTTCTGGTTGGAGGATGCAAGCTACGTTCGTTTGAAGAATGTTGAGATCAGCTACACATTTGGACACAGCCGTCCAATCTGTGAGTGGTTGAGGAGCGCAAAGGTATTCGTTCGTGGAACTAACCTTTGGACAATCTCTAAGATTAAGGATCTTGATCCTGAGGCTTTGAATGCAGGAGTAACTAACTACCCAGTTCTTACAACCATTACTGGAGGTGTTGAATTGTCATTCTAATTGAGAAAATGTGTGAGAGGGTTATTTTACCCAGTTATATTAAATACTCCTCTCTCGTTAAGTTTACTAAAGAAAAAATAAAGATTATGATTAAGAATAAGAAAACCCTCATAGCAGCGGCAGCATTCTCATCTTTGGTGCTTTCTTCTTGTAGCGATATGCTCGATGATAAGATCGGCGCTACGTATACGGATGACATCACCTGGGGACTTTCGGAGTTCTCTATTAAGGTGCTCACTACTGGTTATGGGTATTTAGCGACAACATTCTCGTCATTCAACAGCAACTTCCTTGATGTTGTCACCGATAATGCTTGTACAACAAATTATGGTACTGGTGTATATAACTATGTTCACGGTTCAATGACAGCAAGTAACAACTTCTACGACAACTGGGAGACTTGTTACGAGGTTATGCAGTACATCCACCTCTATTTGCAGTATGGTGTAGATGAGAGTCTCATCTATAGCCTATCGAGCGAGAGTGAGGATGCAGCAATCAGAAAGCGTTGCCAAGGTGAGGCGTACTGGTTGCGTGCTTGGTGGTGCTACGACCTACTTCAGCGTTTCGGAGGTCTCTCTGATGCTGGCGAGGCTCTTGGATACCCGATCGTTACTTGCTACATCCCAGATGATATTCAAGGCATCACTGATTTGTTGCACTTCAACGATGTAAAGCTCGGTGGAACATATGACGAGCTTCGTGGTAGCAACTGCACCGCTGTTACAAACTTCGGTTCAAGCTACTGGAACAACGTACCTCGTAACACTTATGAGGAGTGTGTAGCTCAGATCATTGCAGACTGCGACAAGGCTTACGAGCTTTTGGAGTTTGAGTATGCTGACACTAATGCAGATGCAGCAAACTCATCATCTCATATCGGTCGTGCGGACGGAAAGTGCGCTTTGGCATTGAAGGCTCGTGTAACGATGCTTGCAGCATCTCCAGCTTATCAGCCAGATGGTCAGTCAGACGCTGATCTTTTAGCAAAGTGGAATCGTGCCACAGAGGCAGCTTACGATGCTATCAATCGGATGGGTCAGGACTACACTCCATTCGAGTGTGACTGGTATGTAGGTACTGATGTTCAGACTAACGAGATCGACGACTTCATCTTCCGTAAGTGGACAAACAACAAGGCTTTGGAGCAGTATCACTTCCCTCCACGTTTTGCTGGAAACGCTTACACTCAGCCATCACAGAACCTCGTAGATGCGTTCCCAATGGCAGATGGTGGATATCCTATTACAGATTCACGTTCTGGCTACAAGCCACAGGATCCTTACACAGGCCGTGACACACGTTTGGAGCGTACTGTATATAGGAACGACGATCAGTTTGGTGACTCTTCATACAACCTTACTCGTGACTTGCAGATCTACACAACAAGCACAGGAGTACTTGGTCTTGACGTAGAGGGCGACCACTACCAGAACACAAAGACTGGTTACTACATCCGCAAGACAATGTCTGTTCACACAAATATGTTGTATGACGGATCTACATTGACTACCTCGAATGACTACCACCAGCACCCATTCTTGCGTGTCGGAGAGCTTTACTACATCCTTGCAGAGGCTCTTAACGCATCGGTTGGACCAACTGGATCATCTTCTTACGCTCCAGGTTACACTGCGAAAGAGATCATTGGTGAGATTCGTGCAGCGAATGGAATCACAAACGACCTTTACCTCGAAGAGGTATCAGCTGATGCAGCTTCGTTCCAGACAATGCTTTTGAACGAGCGTCGTATCGAGTTCGCTTTCGAGAACTTGCGCTTTATGGATCTTCGTCGTAACTTGCTTCCAATGGACACTAACATCTATGGTGTTAAGGTGACAAAGGACGTAACTGGTTTGTCGACAAACGAGGATGGCCTTACAGGAACATACGATGCTGCTGGAAACTTCACCGAGGTTGAGATCTTCTCATTCGAGGGAACAGACCCATCTGCTCCAATTCTTGTTGAGGATCGTAGCTCATTGAAGTCAGCAGCTGATGGAGGTACATTCTACTATCACTATTTGCCAATCCCACAGAATGAGATGTTGCAGAATAGCTCACTCATTCAGAACAAGGGCTGGTAGTACTAAATTAGAGTTTATAACCTAATAATAAGATTTTATGAAGAGAGTAATTTATAGAATATTGCCACTTGTTGCGCTCACAATGGGAGTCGCATTGACAAGTTGCGAGGAATACAATGATTACACGACAGATTACGATTATTCGGCAGTCTATTTCGGTACTCAGCAGCCTTTGCGTACAGTAGTTTCACGCGCTGATGACTCTGATATGACATTCAAGTTGGGAGTCGTGTTGGCTGGTATTCGTGATAATCAAATTGAGAGGGAGGTCCTTATTGGAATCGACGAGTCACTTATGGAGTCGGTTTCAGGAGCTTCGGCGCTGACAATTTTGCCAGAGGATTGTTATACAACTGGTTTGGATAACAACCGCTTTACTATCCCTGTTGGATCATACATTGGCGACTTCGACATCAACATCGACAAGGCGAAGTTCGCTGAACTTGAAGGATCTCTTGGGACTACCTACGCATTGCCATACCGTATCGTTGACGCTCAGGCCGATTCGATCCTTCGTGGAGATGCAACTACTGCGGCTAAGGACTATACAATCGTTGTTGTGAAGTACATCAACGAGTATAGCGGCTACTACTACTCACGTTACGTTGAGACAAACAAAGGGACTAATGAGGTGACAACAGTTGAGCCATACGACGATACAGATTGTACCGTTAAGTATGCAACAACAACAGGCCTCAATCAGGTGACTATGTCGCTTGCAGGTATCGGAGCATCTACTGATGGATATGTTGTTCTTGACATCACCGATGCAGGAGCAGTCTCAATCTCATCGTCAAATGCAGCTGTTGAGATCACCGATTTGGGCACATCATCTTATGACCTTGAGAATGACGTTCTTACTTTGAAGTATGAGTACACTTATGGTGGTGTAACATACTCAATCGTAGAGGATTTGCAGCAGCGTCAGGATCCAGAGGATGACTTGCGTTTCGAGGAGTGGTAGAAATTAAATTTTGACTAAACGATTTAGGATGGCGACATCCTCGACAAAGAAGATGTCGCCACTTAAATCATTAGTTGTTTGTTTAAAGTAAAAAAAGAGAATGAATATGAATAAGAATATTTATTTGCTGTTAGCCGTTGGTGGAGTCCTCGTGGCAACGACATCTTGTACGGATGAGGAGCCAAATGCTCCCGTGTCTGACTTGATCTCTTATGGCACTGGTGCTGATGCAACATTTACAGATGCAGAGTTGCAGTTCCCTGCAAAGAGAGGTATCAAGAAGACTACAAGTGCTGATACATACGATGTTGAGTTCGTCGACGAGTTTACAGCTTACAATGTAATGTGGTATAACACAGGATCTTCAAAGTACTATTTGGACTTTCAGCCAACATACTATGAGGCTGGTGTTGATGAGCTTGTTGATGAGGATGGTAACATCACTCAGGCTGGTGTAGAGGAGGTTTTCGTAAACTCTGAGTTCGTGCCACAGCCATCTGCAATCACCAACGCATCGAACGGCGCTTTGGAGGCATTCGTAGCGGGTATCGAGTCTTGTGTAGTTGACGGAACTGTTAGCCGTGTCCTTGGTATGCCTATCAAGGGAACAACAGCGACAGCTGCTGAGGTAGCTGCTGTATGGCCAGCTTTGGAGTACCTCGAGGTACCTTTGACATCTCCAGTTGCTGACCTTGCGGTTGCATCGGAGGTTGCTTGGTTGGCTGAGTTTATGGCGTTGGTATCTTCTAAGGGCCTACGTGTTGACTATGTTGGAGCTTCATACTATGGAAGCTACACAAGTTTGGATACATTCAAGACAGCTGTTGCTGCTTTGAATACCTCTTATAACCTTCCAGTCGTATTGTCTGCTGTTACTGCTACCGACGTTTACGCTGGTGATGTAACACTTGCAACATTTATGGCAGGTGTGACAAGCTATATGCAGGAGTCTATCTCTTGGTTGGATGCCCAGTCTTACGTATATGCTTACGCTTGGGATGTTGATATGGTGGATCCAAACTTGGATCTTTACGATGACACAACATCTACATTCACAACTATCGGAGAGGCATTTATGGACATCTCTTATGTTCCTGTTTATGCGGTTCAGCCTGATGCGTCAACACTTCCTGCTACATCTTCTGCAACTGGGTATGAGTATGCATTCAACAAACTTTCAAATGATGGATTCGAGGATGGTACTGATTTTTGGACGCTTGATAATGCATCTGTAATTTCAGTTGACCAGTCAGCTGTTCTTGGTGTAGGTCTTGATATGTATCTATTCGATAACAATATGTTGTATATGGGTGATGGAGATGGATCTGCTACTCAGACATTTACTCTTAGTGCTGATAAGTATGACCAATACACATTCGGTTTCGTAGGACGAGTTCAGGATAAGGATGGTCGTGGTGCAACAGATGGAACTAAGTTGTATATGGTTGTTACTGCTGCTGATGGAACGGAGATCTATAATGGATCGACATCGACAGATGCTGTTACTACAAACTCAACATCTTTGTTCAATGCGCTTGGTACATTCAAGGCAACAACCGCATCTACTACTATTTCAGTTAAGATCGTGAAGGAAGGTGGAGCCTCTACTAATCAGGCTTTCGTTGATAATGTGTTTATCTCTTGTGCTGGTTCAGCTTTGTTGGGTGAGAATCTATTCGTTAATGGTGATATTGAGGCTGGTGCGCACGACTCTAACGCAGTCAAGAATGTACAGGGAATTGTAACTCGTAGTGATACAAACGGCTATCTATTTTGTGATGATGGTAGTTATATGCTCTATCTCGGAAATACATCTAATAACTACGCTAACTTCGGATATAAGGGTATTGCCGTAGAGGATGGTGCAAAGTATCGTATGTCTGCTGATGTTCGTCTAACTTCAGACCTTACATCTGTTCCTGGTGCTTCTGATGAGCTTGATGGTATTACTCCAACAGGTACAGATTATTATAGTGAGTCGGAAACTCCTACTGGAGATGGCTATTTCTATTTCCAGATGAAAAAGGGTTCTAACAATGGTGTTGTACACTACTCTGGTGGAGCGTATTATCAGCTTGGAGGAACTTATGTTGCACCAGCAGGAAGTAGCGATGAGACATACTATACCGTGAAGATGGCAAAGGAGAATGGCGGTGGTTTCCATAACCTCGTGTGGGATTATGTTGTAGATTACTCTACATTGGGTGGTTACACAACAGTTTCTCCTTTCGTCCTTATTGCGAAGGTTAAGGCAGAGGCACTTTTTGCACACGTCGACAATGTTAAGTTCCAGAAGGTTTACACAGAGGCTGAGGCTGATGCTATTATCGGATGGTAATTTAAGCACTTGACTATTCTCTATTGATTAAATAGAGATTATAATTGGGGGGCTATCTTTTTAGATAGCTCCTCTTTTTTTTGTGTGTGGTGGTGGGGCTGGGTCTTTGCTGGGACTTTCTGAGTCATTACTGAGTCTGACTGAGTCTTGCTGAGACTTTATTGGGTCGACTCAGTTGGTCTCAGCAAGCCCCAGCAGGACTCAGCAAGACTCAGTAATGACTCAGCAAAGTCCCAGCAAACTATCAGCAACAAAAAAAAACGCCCGTGAGACGAACTCACGGGCGGTTTTAAGCGAATAACTATCCCTACTGGATAATCTTGATCTGGTCGATATTTGGTGAAGCCTCGAGGCCTCCCTTGCTCACCAACTTGATGTTGTTGGCTCCCGAGTTAAGGGGCAAATCGACGATGATCTCCTCCCAGTGTGACGAAGCACTTCCTGTGTTTACGAAATCAATCACCTTAATCAACTTATCGTTGTTCCAAAGCTCCATCTGAGACTTCGACGTTGGGATCTCCTGCGAATAGCGGATGTTGATCTGTGCGTTCATTGGCGCACCATCATTCTCCTGATACCACGCAGCGCTCGATCCCGCCTCACGGAACGATGCATAGCCCGTGCCGTAGTAGTCGCCACCGCCGCCTCGCTTGAAGCCGCCACCTGCAAATGTAGCATCCTCGCCCTGCTCGCCATCAAATACGCAAGGCTTCTCACCTGGGACTCCCCAATAGAGGCCATCCTCCTCGGTGAAGTGCTCCTCGAGGGAGATGATCTCCTTGCCATCCTCATAGACCTTAGCCTTTACTACGGTGCCCAACTCAACCGAGAACGCACCATTATAGAGCTTGCTGCTCTTCGTTGGCTCGCTGCCATCGGTTGTGTAGCGGACTGTGAGGTTGCGCTTAGGTAGCTTGCCACGCAACGAGATCTCCTTCAATGCGATTGTGATCTTGTCCGACAACATCAACTTCTTGTCGCCACTAATCACCGCTGTGAGGATCGACGCTGGCTCGCTCTCCTTGTCCGAGGTCGACTGCAAGAAGATACGGTTCAAACCGAAGAAACACTCCTTATCTGCCGCCTCGAAGTTGCATTCAACATCCACTGGACTACCGCTCTCGAATGAGAATACACGTGCGCCGCCATAGATCTTTGTGTAAACTCGGTTCTCTCCATAGGGGTAGAGCGTCCCCTTATCGTCGACCTGAGTGATTGTGAGGATCGTCACATCCTGACGATCGGCCGCCAATGTCTCGTCGCTAAGCTCCAACTTCAACTCTGTTGGGGCACCTGCCGACTTCTGAGCAGAGCGTGCGATCTCCTTGCCAATGCGATAAGAGATTGCCTCGACTGTTCCCTCTTGCCAAGGTACCAACCACTCACACTGCATCTCGTCCCACTTTGTGCCTGGGCGCTTGCGACCCATCGACTTACCATTTACTTTCAACTCAACCTCGTCGCCATTGGTGTAGACCCATACTGGGATCAACTCGCCCTCGGCCATCACGGGGTGGGTCCAGTGAGGCAAGATATGAACCATATCCTTGTCGCTCCACTGACTCTGGTAGAGGTAGAACAGATCCTTCTCGAAACCTGCCAAATCCAACGCTCCACCTTGGAACGCACGGAATGGCCATCCTCCGTGTACATACGAAGCCTCGCCCAAGTAGTCGTAGCCAGTCCAACGGAACGATCCCGAGAACCAATCCTTGTCACGAAGAACCTCGATCAAACGACGTGCTGTGACACGAACCGTTGCGTTGTCATACGATGAGTTGAAGACCTGCTTCACGTTGTGGCGCTTCTGTGGCGATGTCCAGTCATACGAGAAGATCTCCTTCTCGGTTAGGTTCGGAATCGTCTGCTTGTTGTCGTCTGGACCCTTTGGCGCTCCGTCACGGTACCACGTCTGTGTGCGGTAGTAGCCACGAACCTGCCAAGTGTGGGGGTTCTCTGTTGCGATGAATGGCTTGCCGATCTCTGTTGTGTCGAATGTCTCGAGGAACTTACGCTGCTCGCTACGTCCATTCACTCCATATACATCCATATCGAGGGGGTTACAATCACCCGATGTCACCAAACGTGTTGGGTCCTCCTCGTGGCACACCCTCACCAACTCAGTGGCGATGTCGCCGTGGGTCTCGTTGCCTAAGCTATATAGGAAGATTGATGGGTGATTCTTATCACGACGAATCCAATCACGTAGATCACGCTCCCACCACTCGTCGAAGGCCTGCATACCATAGTCGAAGGCCGCCTTCTTTTTCCAGCCGTCGAAGATCTCATCCATCACAAGTAGTCCGATCTCGTCGCACACCTCGTAGAATGCTGGTAGGTAGGGGTTGTGCGCTACACGGATTGCGTTGCAGCCCATATCCTTTAGGTTTTGGAGCTTCCAACGGAGCAACTTCTTTGTTGCGAAGGCTCCCGTTGGGCCACCCTCCATATGCTCGCAGACTCCACGTAGCTTATACTGCTCGCCATTGAGGAACATTCCCTTCTCTATATCCCAGTCTATGGTGCGGAATCCGAAGTGGCGCTTCTGAGTGTCCAAAAGATTTCCCTTCGCATCCTCCAACGAGAGCTCCAAGAAGTAGAGGTTTGGGGTCTCGGGAGACCACAATGCTGGGTTTGCCACCTCAGCATCGAACGACACTAAGTTCTCGCCCTCGACCAATGAGTACTTCTTCTTGATCCCCTTAATCACTGCCTTTCCGCTTGCGTCGGTGATCTGGAATGAGACGTTATACTTACCCTTTTTGCCACGAAGTACCACCTCCGAGGTGACATTCACCGAACCCTTCGCCTCCTCGATTGTGGGGGTTGTGATGGTGATTCCATCCCTCTCGAAGTAGCTCATCTCCTTGATTCGAAGATCTACGTCGCCATAGATTCCACATCCGTGATACCACCTCGCACTTGGCTCCAATGAGTTGTCTACACGCACCGATAGGGTGTTAGAGCCCTCCTTTAGGTAGGGAGTCAACTCATAAGAGAATGAGATGTAGCCATAGGGGCGCTTGCCCAAATACTCGCCATTGATCCACACCTCGCTATTCATATATACCGCTCCGAAGTCGATGAAGATATTCTTACCCTCCAACTCCGCCTTCGTGAAGTTGAGCTCCCTACGATACCATCCGATTCCTCCCGAGGCGTAGCCTCCGTTGGCTGTCTGGGCTCCGTCGATCGAGTATCCATTCTCGAATGCCCAGTCGTGGGGTAGATCTAACGATCTCCACTTTGAGTCGTCGTATTTCACCTCTTTCGCTCCCCCCTCGTCGTTTAGGGTGAATCGCCAGCCTAAGTTGATGTTCCGCTCGGCTGCGATGCTTCCCGTTGTGATTAGGGTCGCTAATGCGAGGCATAGTAACTTAAATTTACCTGTTCTCTTCATTTGGTTCTGTTTTAGATTTGTTTTTAATTGTGTTTAATATTTGATTTTGTCCTCTTTATTTTGCCATTTTTTAAAGACCTCTATCGCCTCCTCTGAGAGTAACGACTCCGCTTTGATGCTCCTCTCTGCGGGGTCGATTGCGATTTGGCCATATATGAATGAGTCGTCGAAGTTGACCGCTTTGGCGGCCGCTCTGTTGTTACCATAATATATATGGTCTAAGTGGGCCCAATAGATCGCACCCAAACACATCGGGCAGGGTTCGCACGAGGTGTAGATCTCGCCACCACTCAGGTCGAAGCTCCCCAACACCTTGCTTGCC
>JBCQTJ010000010.1:0-67731 GCA_047178625.1 Rikenellaceae bacterium | reverse complement strand
CGAACCCCTGACCCCGTGCGTGACAGGCACGTATTCTAACCAACTGAACTAACGCACCGTGCGTTAATTGTGATGCAAATATAGAGACTTTATTTCTCTTTTGCAAATTTTATTGCGGTATTTTTTTTCTATTCCTGATCTTTTTTGAAGATTGAGAAATGGACACTTCCATAACTTCTTGATTGCCAAAAATATGGGTGATCTTCGAATTTATGGTTTGTCGAGTGTTCGAATATGAAAATTCCATCCTCCGACAACAGCTCTCGCTCAAAGACCAACTTCACCACCTCCTCGCTCCCCTCCAGATCGTAGGGAGCATCCGAGAATATTATATCAAAACTTTTGGTGCAGCTCTTTAGATACAAGAACACATTCGCCTTCACAGCATATATATTCTTGGCTCCGAGATCAGCAGCAGTCTGACGGATGAAGCGGTGGTGAACAGCATTAATCTCGACCGACGTAACGCTACGAGCGCCACGAGAGGCAAACTCATAGCTTATCGAACCTGTCCCCGAGAAGAGGTCCAACACATCACACTCCTCGAAATCTACCACACACTGGAGCACATTAAACAAGTTCTCCTTGGCAAAGTCGGTGGTTGGTCTGGCCCTCAGATTCTTCGGAGGGTTGATCAATCGCCCCTTATATTGTCCGCTTACTATTCTCATTATTCACGTTATTTTGACATCACAAAAAAGATCTCTGCTCGAAATTTCAACGAGCAGAGACCTATTTATATATAGACTTAGAGGAGATTACTCCCAGTTACCTGCCTCGTTGTTACCACCCTCCATAGAACCGAACTTGATTCCAGGGTACTTATTATAGTTATTTACATCGTTGTCGATCAAGTTGATGATCTCCTGACGATAAGCTACAGTATCGAGATATTGAATATAAGGAACCTTACACTCTACGATTGGTACAACGACCTTACTCTCGGTTGTGATCTTACCTGCTGCAAGTGTGTACTCTGTCTGACCCTCTTTGGTTGGGACATAACGCAAATTCTTGATGTCGGCAACGCTAAGTTTGCGAGGAGAGAACACGGTGTCGATTACAGCGACATAGAAGCTCTCTACATTCTTACGACCCGAGCGAAGGAGGTTAGCCATCGCCAAAGAGTCATCCTCATCTACGATCTTACGAGTCATCTCCAATGAGTCGTTAAGAACGAAGTTGATCAACTTGTCGAAATCGTCGGTAAACTCAGAATACTTACTCTTGTAGGCACGCTCCGCCAAACGAATGTCTTTGATACGCTCTACTACCTTGCTCTCGATCTGAGCTCTGTCATTATCGAAGCTGATTGGAGTTGAGATCAAAACATAGATCAAATAGACCAATCCAAAGATAACGGCGGCCAAGATTAGTTGAAAAATCTTTCTCATATTAATTATTAGTTTTTAAGTTTGTTTCCCATTTTTATTTGTACATTGCGACACCATTCAGACCTATCGCTATGACTAAAAACAATATCGCACAACAAATCTACACTAAAATTTGCTTTAATCCAACTATTAACCAAAAAATAATAGTTGATAAAGTGTCAAAATGGTTAAGTTTTGCAAATTTTGAAGATCTTTTAATCCTAAACGGTTATGCGGGAACGGGAAAAACGACAATTATTGCCGCAATTGTCGATGCGCTCTCTGACTTGGGAATGGAGACTACCCTACTCGCTCCGACGGGCCGAGCAGCCAACGTTTTATCTCGATACTCGAAGCGTCCAGCCTACACCATCCACAAACATATCTATAGAGAGAGCACCAACGCTCAATACGAATCACGCTTCTCGCTCGACTTCAACCGAGGCAAAGATATGTTGTATATTGTCGACGAGGCGTCGATGCTCGCGACAAGCTCGGGCGGAGGGGTTCAATTTGGCTCGGGGTCGCTCATCGACGACTTGATTAAGTATGTGAGGAGCGGACAGAGGTGTCGACTGATGTTGGTGGGCGACAATGCACAGCTCCCACCCGTGGGGTCGGAGTATAGCCCTGCCCTCGACGAGGGGTATATGAGGCGATATGGCGAGGTTGAGTATTGCACGATGGATGAGGTCGTTAGACAGCAATCGGACTCGGGAATCCTCTTTAACGCCACTCTGATTAGGTGTATGATGGAGCGAGGCATCTACGAGATCCCAAAGTTCGACCTCGACTTCCCCGACATTGAGGTGGTCGAGACGGGCGAGTTCACCGAGAAGGTGCAGGATTGTTACGATAAGTATGGGCGAGACGAGACCATAATCATCACCCGATCGAACCGACGAGCCAACCGCTTCAATGCAGGGGTACGACGTTTCACCCTCTCGGCCGAGGAGCGCATCGAGAGTGGCGATATGGTGATGATAGTGAAGAACAACTACTTCTACACCGAGCGAGAGAAGAACCCACCGATGAGCTTCATCGCCAACGGAGATGTCGCCTGCATCGAGCGGATTCGTCGTTTCGAGGAGCTATATGGATTCGACTTTGTGGAGGCTACCCTATCGTTTGGCGACTACGACCACTCCGAGATGACCTGCAAACTCTTGCTGGAAACCATCGAAAGCGAGAGCCCATCGCTTGGGCAGGAGCGTAGCCGTGCGCTCTTCTTCGAGGTGGAGAAGGATTATATCGATGTAAAGAGCCGAATCGAGCGACTAAAACTAATCCGCAGCAACGAATATTTCAACGCCTTGCAGATCAAATTCTCCTACGCCGTAACTTGCCACAAGGCGCAAGGTGGGCAGTGGCGAGCGGTCTTTATCGACCGCTGCATCTTTGGCGACGAGGAGTTATCTCTCGACCTTATGAGGTGGCTCTACACCGCCCTCACTCGTGCCACCGACAAGGTCTATTTGGTGGGGTTCGATGAGCGGTTCTTTTCGCAAACTCAATAAATAATCGTTAGAAAACTCGTTAAAGATCTCGCACCAGACGAACGTAATTATAGATTCGCACTGCATCCCCCTGAGGGCCGTGGCCATTTACGTATGGCGTTGGATCGCCCGACTTGGGATCACTACGCTGAGAGCCTGCTCCGTGGATATCTACCCAATTTTGGGCCGAGGTGCCTACCCCTCTCTGTTGACGATTTTCGCCACCTTGGCGAGCCTGCTGGGGAGCTTGTCCTTGTGGCCTTTGATCTTGAGAACGTTGACCCTGAGATCCTTGACCCTGAGGACGTTGGCCCTGCCCACTACCCTGCTGCTGCCCCTGCTGCTGCATATTCGACATATTACCTAAGCTACGTCCAAACGAGACATAGATACCAGCGCCACCCGTCGAAGTGCCCGAATTTTCGTGCGTCGTAGAGCTCCAAAAGAAGGGGTAGTCATCAGCCCCCGACTCATCCTTTATAGTCGAGATTTCGAACAGAGGGTCGATAGCTGCCGACGAGGTTGAGAGAGGTGAGCGAGAGTAGTCTACAATACTCTGCAACTCCTTGGCATTGGGCACCCTCCAATCCGAATAGCCAAGGTAATTCTGTGCATTCATCTGCTGGGCATAGTCCAAAGCCTCCTCCCAATTCATCGCCCTCTTGCAATCCTCTTTGCTCCACATCAGCGAGGTTGCTCGATCCGAGATTGTGCCATCGCCACCATCCGAGAAGTCATTTACACCATACTCCGCACCACGCACAAACCTCACAACAAACTGCTTAGCCTGACCTCCGAATCCCAAGCCATATCCCTTGATTCGTCCATCGGCGAAGTTGACACCAAAGACCAAATTCTCACGCTCCGTAGAGCCCACATAACGAGACGAGGTGAGCATCTGAGTGTCGATAGCTCGCCCTCCGTTGGCTGCATATTTAAAGTCGAAGAAGTTGATATCAATAAATGGTGTACCTGGCATATCACCCTGCCCCATAAGTTGGGGGCTTAAGTCACAACCACTAAACAAAATCAACGAATAGCCCTCCTTGATCGAGGGTAGTCGCCAATCCGACTTACCCGCCAACTCAAACTTCTCGGCCGCCTCAAGAGCCTCCTCATAGCTCATAACCGAATAGCCCTTCTGCCACACAAGCCCCGTAACATTGTCGGTGATCGTTCCATCGCCATTATCGGTATAGGAGGCCACATTCCCCAAGAACTGCGCATCTTGACC
Source organism: Rikenellaceae bacterium (assembly GCA_047178625.1). Lineage (GTDB taxonomy): Bacteria > Bacteroidota > Bacteroidia > Bacteroidales > Rikenellaceae > Alistipes. The sequence goes on along the minus strand of JBCQTJ010000010.1, from coordinate 63,628 downwards.
ATAGAATCGCTCTCCTACCTTTGGGGCCTCGATCACCTCCTTATCATCGAAACACTTGCTCTGGTTGGTATCCACAATCTTATAGTTTTGACCCGTGGCGACCGAGTGGGTCAAAGATATCGCCATCGCTGCAACGAATGACAGCTTCGCTTTAAAAAGAATCATATCTCTCATAATTTTATAATTTATATTAATAGAGACCCCTAAAAACAGAAAAGGTTAAATTTGAGCAGAAAAAAAAGATGGCTCAGCCATACTTTAGCCGAACCATCTTTAAGCGTGTAATTAGCTTAAACCCCACTACTTAGAGTTAGCCTTAATCTGCTCATAGAACAGCTCCTTGATCTTAGCCTTGTTGATCTTCTGCTTCTTAGCAGCATCCTTCTCAGCTGTCATATAGGCGCTGAACATAGCCTCGAAAAGGTCCGATCCGTTAAGCTCCAAGACGATGTAGTTGCTATATCCATCGGCGTCGGGCTGTCCCCACTCATCGAAGATCACCTTCGCACCCTTCAAGCTCTGCTGTGAAGTCTGGATAAACTCGGTTGTCATAACAGACATAGAGGTTGACTTCTCATCCTCAGATAGCTCCGTAGCGCTGAACTGCAAAAGATTCTTCACCGACACCTCAACCATCTCGGCCAACTGAGCATTTGCATAGACCTTAGCCTTGGTGCGAGCAGCCATCTCGGTGCTTGACTTACCCACGGCCCACGCCCTGAAGTTACCACTCTTACCCTTGTCGAGCAACTGGCTACCTGGCTGAACATAGGTCGAGTTGGCCAACTTCTTGGTCTTTACCTTCTTCTCCTTCGCCTCTGCGCCCATTGGCAACACCATCACCATTGCGAGCATCAATACTAAAATTTTCTTAATCATAATCCTGTTTTTTTATTTGTTTATTTGACTTATCTATTTAACATTCAACCTCTTCAACGCTACTGGTAGCTCCTTGTTGCACTGCATAACCAATGTGCGAGCACAGCTCTGGAGGATCTGAGCCTCGCTCTTACCCTGCGACTGGAGAACCGCCGTGTTGGGGATTGAGTACTCCAACAATAGGGTGTGACTTGCGTTGTCATAGATCTTAATCACCATACTACAATAGAGCTGCGAGAGGTTTGCAATACCGCCCGTCGAGACATCGCCACCCTTCTCGATGGTTGTCGAGTACTCGATATAGAGGTCGGCATCGTCGCTATCGACAAACTCGAAGTAGTTGTTGGCAAGCAGACTCCTCACCGACTGCTCACAAGCCGCCACATCGTTCTTCTTCACGGCGAACTTCACCGTGTAGTTTGCATTCACAAGGGCCAACGTCACCTTGACAACGGGCCAACTACTCTTGTCGATTAGCGAGCGGTAGGCCTCGGGCAGAGTCATCATAAACGAGTCGTCGATCGAGATCTCAACACTCTGGACCGCATCTCTCGATGTGACATTACTCACATAGAAGTATGATGTTCCATTGACATCGGTCGTTGCCGAGGGGGTGAGAGTTCCCGATCCGCTTGTGAACTTAGCCACCAACTTCGCATTTGGGACAACCACACCTTTGCGGCTCAAACATACAGCGATACCCTCCTTGGCTGGCTTGAAGGCCTCGACCTGCATCATATTCATATTGGGCACCATCGCCATTCCGTTGAAGGCGTTGATGAACCCAGAATAGAGCTCATTCGCCACGTTGAATCTCCCCCCTGCATAGTTGGTCTCCAACGTCAAGTAGAGATACTGCTCGATGAGCTCGAGACCCTTAGCATAGTGCATCGCCGCAACAGTCAACTGATTCTGATCGTCGGCCGCCTTACCCTGACGATACATATCCATACCCAAGTCGATGGCCGTCTGACGACGCTTCTCCACCGCTGCTGCATAGACATCCTTATCCAACTCATAGTAGACCGAATAGAACCCCTTATCCTCGTAGCTATCGACCATCTGCTGACCCTCAAGATAGTTCTCGATTCCCTGCTGGATGCTATGCTCAAAGAGCTCCTTCGATTGTCCATCGACGTCGATCAACTTCAACAGCGAATTAGACTCGATATAGGTTCCGATCTGACCCGCAATCTCTGCCAAAGCCATACGAGACGCACTCTCTCGATAGTTAGGCTCGGTGGTGGCTACGCGCGCAATACCGATGTAACAATTGCTCTTATTGGGCATCTTCTTCACCCACGATGGCACAGCTGCTTGGCAGAGTGTTCCCACCATCAACAAGAGAGAGAGTAGTGTAATTACCTTTGTTTTCATACTAAATTATACTTTGTTTTTATTAAAATCTAATTCTCCTGCGAATACTTCTTGATTCGCTCTGGCACCTGCTTGATATAGTTCTTAGTCTCATTCTCGATCAGATCTCGGCTGAGCTTTGCATACACCTCGTCATAAGACATTGTATTGATTACGGGGATAGCCCTCGAGAGGTTTGTATTTCCCGTGATTGCACGGCTCACATTACCGATTCCTGTGTTGTATGCCGCAATGGCACAGATCAAACGGCTATTGTAATCGGTGATCTTACCCATATATACCTTCATAACCTTGCGGATATAACCCACTCCGAGCTCGATATTCTGCTCTGGGACATAGAGGTAATCGGGTGTTGGTGTGTAGTCGGTCTTGTGGACATAGGTGTAGGCATCACGACCTCCCGATGTTGGTACCAACTGCATAAGTCCATAGGCTGGAGCTCCCGACTTGGCCATTGGGTTGAACGACGACTCCTGCTCCATCACCGCATAGATGATTGGCTCTGGGATGTCGAACTTATTAGAGTATTTGGTAATCAACGACGAGTACTTAGCTGCACGTGTGGTGATGTGGTTGGTCGACAACTTCATCTCGACACTCACAACCGCCACCTTCTTTCCTGTCTCATCGCTCTTGACATCGACCTTTACTGGGGCCTTCTCCACAATCTGCTCTGCCACCACCTTGACACTCTCCGTTGGGATCACGGTCTTTGCTTGCGACGCTGCTACTACTGTTGTGGCCGCTGCCGCCTTTGCCTTTGCCGCCTCGGCTGCTGCCGCTGCTGCCCTCTCTCGCTCCTTGGCCGCCTCGGCCTCCTTAGCTGCTGCCTCTTTCTCTGCCGCCTCTTTGGCTGCTGCCTCGGCCTCCGCCTTCTCCTTTGCCGCTATAGTTGCCGACATCGACTCCGCAGGGGTTGACTTCTCTTTGGTTTGACGCTCGGGTAGCGCCGCAAGACCGCCCCCTACTGTTGGTGCAACGGGCGCTGGTGCCGCCGCTGGAGCTGGAGCCACCGCTGCTGGGGCCGCCCCCTGAGCAGACTCTGCCCCTGGTAATGTGATTCCCAAACCTGCATAGTCGATCTGCTCGCCAACAACGGGGGTATCACTCACAACGCCTCCCTTAATCAACTCAGACTCATAGTTCAACATCTTTCCTTGGCTCGAGATGAGCTGCCCCACGGCATCCCCCATCTTAGCATTGATCAGAGATTGATCCTCAAGCTCCTCAACGGGAACCAACACCTCGACCACAACCGTTCCATTCTCGAAATCGACAGAGCTACGCTGTGTCTGATCGTCGCTATACTCGACCCACGTCTTGGTGCTACTCTCGACAACCTCGTCGTCACCCCACATCGCCTTGATCTTGCGACAGTGCTCCTCATACTCAGCTTGCACCGCCTTCTGATACTCGAGGTACTCCTTTTGAGCCGCATCGGCGTAGTCATTATAGGCCGAAACCGTTTGATTCATCGAGGCCTCCATCTCGCGCCTCATCCTATCCATCTCGTCGCTGGCCGACTGAGCTGTTGTCGGCGAGACGAGAGAGCACCCAATTATCAGAGTGGCCGCTACTTGCTTAAAATTATTCATATCTTCTCAAAATCTAATTATTATTTATAATCAACATAGGGGGTAATTCTCTCGAATCATCCCCTATCAAATATCTATCTACAAACTCAAAGTTCCTTCGACCCTATACTTCAAACCCTCCTCTGTGGGGATCTGCTTATATAGCACACTCTCGAACTGGTAATATATCACTCCATCAATATTTACCTTGGTGACATTATCGTCGGGAAGATCTGGCACAATCATCCCGACGGTTGGCTCGACACTAACATAGTCGTCACCATCCTGCTCATAGACGATACCATCCACATAGTAGTAATAGACCCCACCAAAGAGGAATCTATGGTGGTGAGATGGGATCATCGAGACTCTGATTCCGAATGGAGGCACCACAACTACAAACCTTGCTCCATCCCTCTTGTAATATGTTGAACCATTTCTGAAATAGTCGACTCCACGATACGACACCTTCACACTCTTCTGAGGTAACTTATCGACTGTCACCTTCTTTGGCTGAGAGACCACCTTAACTGACTTGCCCTTCACTGGGACTTGGCTCGACTTTAGTTGGGGCGTACTCTTCGAGGGTGTGGCACTCTTCGAGAGGGTCACACTCTTTGTCGATGCGCTCTTTGTTGGTGCGCTCTTGGAGCTATTTTTTGCATAGGTCGACTCGCTACTGAACACGAGAAGAAGAAGCATTGAAAATATTGCAAGAAGATATTTTTTCATAATTCACCTAAATATTTAATATTTCATTACACCCACTCACATACACACATTTATGGCTGCAATATATAAAAAAAAAACCAATCGTCACACAAAAAAGGCACTTTTTTACCACCACAACCTATATAATTGAATCGAACAAGAACAACCCAAACGACTAACTGCTTAATAACCATTGATTTAAAACAAAATACTCTATCCCCAACAACGCAAAGAGAGGAGTATAACTAAAAAAATATCACATTAAGGATCAAACCAAAGCAAAATCCATTTTTTTTGACTATTTTTGCTCGTGCAATACTTACCACTACAACAATGAGCAAAAGCAAAGAGAGCAAGATCGAAAAGCCATACGTCGAGACCCCACTGATGAAGCAATACTACAACATCAAGGCGGTCCATCCCGACGCAATCCTACTCTTTAGGGTGGGCGACTTCTACGAAACCTTTGGCGAAGATGCTATCCGCGCGAGCGAGATTTTGGGGATCACACTCACCCGACGTGCCAATGGCGCTGCGAGTTACGTTGAGTTAGCAGGATTTCCGTTCCACGCTGTCGACACCTACCTCCCTAAGTTGGTGAGGGCAGGGGCTCGTGTTGCGATCTGTGAGCAGTTGGAGGATCCCAAAACCACCAAAGGGTTGGTCAAGCGAGGGGTTGTTGAGCTTGTCACCCCAGGCGTTGTTATGGGCGAGAACTCGCTATCGACAAAGGAGAACCGCTACTTGGCAGCCATCTACTTTGGTGACAAGACGACGGGAGTCGCATTCCTCGACATCTCGACTGGTGAGTTCTATTGTGGCGAGGGCTCCGACATCTATATCGACAAGTTAATCTCGAACTTCGCCCCCAAAGAGGTGCTCTACCAGAGAGGGTGCGAGGAGCGATTCGCAAAGGCCTTTGGCCACAAATTATACACCTACAAATTAGATAAGTGGCTATTCTCTCAGGATGTCAACCGCGAGAAGCTATGCACCCAATTCGGCACCCGATCGCTCAAAGGATTTGGTATCGACAAGATGGATGCGGCGATCGCTGCGGCAGGCGCTACCCTATCATACCTCGAATTTACCGAGCACAAACAGATCGCCCACATAAACTCAATATCTCGCATCGACGAGGATGAGCACGTCTGGATCGACCGCTTCACCATCCGCAACTTGGAGCTATTCGCCTCGGGCGGAAAGGGCGAGGGCAACGAGAGGGTTGGATTTGCAAATGTGATAGATAGGACAAAGAGCGCAATGGGAGGGAGGATGTTGCGTCGTTGGGTGGCGATGCCTATCCGCAATATCGACCGCCTAAATGAGAGGCTCGATATTGTATCGGCCCTCACTCTGGATCGAGATCTGGCCACCTCGGTCGAGGATCAGATCTCGCTGATTGGCGATATCGAACGTATTGCGGCACGCATTGCAGCTCAGAGGGTTACACCTCGTGAGTTGGTCCAATTAAAAAGCTCTCTGGAGTCTCTATTGGCTCTCAAAACTATATTGGAGCAGACCGACCACAAAACCCTCAACAAATTAGGAGAGTCGATAGACCCACTAAAGAGTATCCACGACCAAATAGCGACAAGCGTCTACCCCGACCCATCGAACAACATCCTAAAGGGGGGAGTCATAGCCGACGGGGTGAATGCCGAGTTGGATGATCTTCGACGAGTGGCGCTCCACGGCAAGGATCTACTTCAACGTATAGTCGAGAGGGAGAGCCAGCGAACAGGGATACCATCGCTAAAGATCAGCTTCAACAACGTCTTTGGCTACTACATCGAGGTGCGCAACACCCACAAGGATCGTGTACCCGAGGAGTGGACCCGAAAGCAGACCCTCACATCGGCCGAGCGATATATAACAGCCGAACTGAAAGAGTACGAGGAGAAGATCCTCGGTGCCGAAGGGAGAATCAGCGAGATCGAGCAACATATATTCCTAAAATTAGTTGAGCATATCGCCACCTCGTTGGCCCCATTGCAGCGCAACGCACAGATCGTCGCTCGCCTCGACATCCTCCAATCCTTTGCGAGGATGGCTTGCGAGTGTCGCTACGTTCGCCCCCAACTCACAACGGGGAGCCGAATAGAGATTAAGCAGGGTCGCCACCCCGTGATCGAAGCCCTTATGCCCATTGGCGAGAGGTATATCCCCAACGATATAACCCTCGACGAAGAGCAGCAACAGATTGTGATGATCACGGGACCAAATATGTCGGGTAAATCGGCCCTTTTGCGCCAGACGGCCCTCATAATTTTGATGGCTCAGATGGGATCATTCGTCCCTGCCTCGGCTGCTGAGATTGGTGTGGTCGACAAGATCTTCACCCGTGTAGGGGCCTCGGACAATATCTCGCAAGGAGAGTCAACCTTTATGGTCGAGATGTTGGAGTCGGCCTCGATCCTCAACAACATATCGAACAGAAGCATCGTGCTGCTCGACGAGATTGGGCGTGGCACGAGCACCTACGATGGAATCTCGATAGCTTGGGCGATGGTGGAGTATCTCCACAACCACCCCTCGGCACGTGCCAAGACCCTCTTTGCCACCCACTACCACGAGCTCAACGAGATGGAGGAGCAATTTGAGAGGGTGAAGAACTACCACGTCAGCGTCAAGGAGATGGAGAACAACATCATCTTTGTGAGGAAGTTGGAGCGAGGAAGCACCGAACACTCATTCGGAATCCACGTTGCGAGGATGGCTGGAATGCCCACCTCGGTGGTTAAGCGTGCCTCGGAGATATTGGTGAGTTTGGAGCAGACATATAGGGGTGATGGGGCTAAAAAAGAGATCTCATCTGCACCCACAAAGAGCAACGACACGGGGGCGATTCAACTCTCGATGTTTAAGCTCGACGACCCAGTTCTAATCGAGATCCGAGACCAAATCAAGGGGCTCGACCTCGACTCATTGACCCCGTTGGAGGCGCTCAATAAGTTGGCTCAGATTAAGAAAATATCAGGATTATAGCGGCTATAACAAGCAGAATAGATAATACCACAGAGGAGGCGATGATACGGTTGCGGCGCAACGTAGCTCGTCTCCTCTCCATCTCTTCACTCATCATCTCATAGATCATATCGACCGCCTGACGTACATCCGCCTTGTCGCCAAACGAGATCATCGTAACCCCCTCGACAGCATCGAAGCTGGTGAATAGCTCTCGTATAGTTTTGGAGTGGGGATCTACCACGCCTCGACACTTAGGCAGGGCCACAAGCTCATCCAAATAGCCCCTCATAATATCGAGAAAAGGCATCGGGATAAGTTGACACTTGAAGTCGTCGGAGTAGTTATCGAGGTAGAGGCAGTTGGCGCAAACCCTCGAATAGGGCACAATCGGCTCACTGCACTTCTCGCAAAATCGCAACAACTTACGCCCCATAGCTTATGCCCTTTCGCTAAGTTCCAACCACCTCATACTCTGCTCGTCGATAAGATCTATCAACTCAGATATTCGCTGCGACTTCAAGGTGAGCTGCTCCACAGAGAGGGTTCCGCTGCTAAGCTCCACCTCGAGGGCTGCCTTCTCGGCCTCCATCTCGGGGATCTGCTTCTCGATCGTCTCCAACTCTCGCTTCTCGTTGAAGCTCAGCTTCTTAACAGCATTGTTGTTATTTGGCTTAGACTCGACCCTCTTAGGTTGCGAAGCGGGGGCAGAGTTCTGGTGCTCCTGTTGCGACTTCAGCTCACGCCAGACAAGATAGTCGGTATACGACGAGGGGAAATCTTTGATTCGCCCATCGCCCTCAAATACCAATAGGTGGTCGGCCACCTTATCCATAAAATAGCGGTCGTGAGAGACCACAATCACACACCCAGAGAAGGAGGCCAAATACTCCTCCAACACCTGAAGTGTCATAATATCGAGGTCATTCGTCGGCTCATCGAGGATCAAGAAGTTTGGGTTCTGCATCAAGATAGTGCAGAGATAGAGCCTACGACGCTCACCTCCGCTCAACCGCCCAACATAGTTGTGTTGCACCTTCGGATCGAACAAGAAGTGTTGCAAAAACTGAGAGGCGGTGACTCTATTTCCATCCCCCAAATCAATCGTCTCGGCGATATCTGTCACCACATCTATCACCTTGGCGTTGTCGTCAAAGGTGATTCCTGCCTGAGAGTAATATCCAAAACGGACCGTCTGCCCGATGTCGATCTTGCCGCTATCGGGGGCCACCTCGCCCATCAACATCTTTAGGAATGTGGACTTTCCAGCGCCATTCTCTCCGACGATACCCATCTTCTCGTACCTCGAAAAGAGGTAGGAGAAGTCACGCAAGATAACCTTCTCGCCAAAGCTCTTCGAGAGCTTCTCGACCTCGAAGATCTTCTTGCCGATATATGTCGATTTGTTAGCTATCTTAACACTACCCTGCTCTCTCTCACGTCGCAACCTATCCTCCAACTCATAGAAACTCTCGATTCGAGCCTTCGCCTTCGTCGCACGTGCCTGAGGCTGCCTACGCATCCACTCCAACTCCTTGCGGAAGAGATTCTCGTCGCTGGCTGCCTGTTGTGCGGCGGCTGTTCGTCGCTCCTCTCGCTTTTCGAGATAGTAGCTATAATTGCCTCTATATGAGAATAATCGACGCTCGTCGATCTCCAAGATTCTGTTACAGACTCGATCCAAGAAGTAGCGGTCGTGAGTCACCATCAAGAGCGAGATTCTACTCGCTGTTAAGTACCCCTCCAACCACATCGTCACATCGAGGTCGAGGTGGTTGGTAGGCTCATCGAGGATCAGAAGCTCTGGCTCATTTATCAGAGCATTAGCCAACGCCACACGTTTGAGCTGACCTCCCGACAAGAGGGCCACCCTCTTATCGAACTCCGTGATTTTGAGCTGTGTCAAGATCTGCTTCACCTTAGACTCATAATCCCACGCCCCAATCTCATCCATCGCAATCACCGCCCTCTCGATCTGGGAGTCGTCCCCCAAAGCTATGACCCTCTCATACTCAGAGATAATTCTGAGCATTGGGCTATCCCCCGAAAAGCAGGCCTCCAAAACGGTCATCTCTAAAGGAAATTGCGGCTCCTGAACGAGGTAGGCAACCCTAAGGTCACGCCTAAACGTCACCGAACCGCCCTCCAAATCCTCGCCACTCATCAGTGTCGATAGGAGGGTGCTCTTACCAGCCCCATTACGAGCGATAAGCCCCACTCTCTCACCCTCGCCAATGGTGAAGCTGATACCTTCGAAGAGGAGTAGGTCGCCCCAGCTCTTGGTCAGATTATCGACCGACAAGTAATTTACCATTAAATAGTTAAGTTATCCTTTTAAAATTCTGATGTAAAGGCAAAGTTAATATCCTTGAAGTTCTCCTGAGCCAAAGCCAAAGCGTAGCTCGTATCGGCCAAAAAGACATCTCGGCCGTGTTTGTCGACCGCCATATTTGTATGTTTACGACGCTTGAAGTCGGCCAACTGCTCCTCGTTGTCGCTCGATATCCAACAAGCCTTGTGGATCGAGATGGGATCCCACTTACAAGAGGCGCTATACTCGTGCTCCAGACGATACTGGATAACCTCGAACTGGAGTGCACCCACCGTTCCGATGATGCGACGGCCATTGAGGTTAGAGACAAATAGCTGTGCCACACCCTCATCCATAAGCTGGTCGACACCCTTGGCCAACTGCTTGAACTTCATAGGGTCGGCATTCTCGATATAGCGGAACTGCTCGGGGGCAAACGATGGTATGCCCGTAAATTTCAACTTCTCACCCTCGGTAAATGTATCTCCGATGGCGAATGTTCCCGTGTCGTGGAGACCTACGATATCACCTGGGAAGGCCTCGTCGATGATCGACTTCTTCTCTGCCATAAAGGCCGTGGGCGACGAGAACTTCATCTGCTTGCCACTTCTCACGTGGAGGTAGTTTTTATTTCTCTCGAAGGTTCCCGAACAGATCTTCATAAAGGCGATACGGTTACGATGGTTCGGATCCATATTGGCGTGGATCTTGAAGATGAAACCGCTCATCTTAGCCTCCTCGGGGTCGACCTCACGGCTCGCTGTCGTGGCGAAACGAGGTGATGGGGCGATGTCGATGAAACACTCCAATAGCTCCCTCACTCCGAAGTTATTGACTGCCGATCCGAAGAATACGGGGGCCAACTCACCATTCAAATAGGCCTCACGATCGAAGCTATCGTAGACTCCCTCGACGATCTCGATATCTTCGCGAATCTGCGCCGCATAACGCTCCTCTATGTGCTCATCCAACTCCGCTGAGTTGATATCCTCGATCTCGACAGTCTCAGCCTCGGCCGTCTGCCTCTCGTCGGAGGTGAATAGCGATAGGTTGCTATTATATATGTTGTAGACCCCCTTGAAGGTTGGTCCGCTCGATATCGGGAACGAAAGAGGTCGCACCCTAATTTGGAGCTCCTTCTCGATCTCATCCAACAGGTCGAATGGCTCCTTGCAGGGGCGATCCATCTTATTGACAAAGACAATCACGGGGGTACGCCTCATTCGGCAGACATTCATCAGCTTCAAGGTCTGCGCCTCGACTCCCTTGGCTCCATCAATGACGATAATTACCGAATCGACAGCGGTCAATGTTCGATAGGTATCCTCGGCAAAATCCTCGTGACCTGGGGTATCGAGGATGTTGATCTTGGCCCCTCGATACTCGAATCCCATCACAGAGGTGGCCACCGAGATACCCCTCTGTCGCTCAATCTCCATAAAGTCCGATGTAGCACCCTTCTTAATTTTGTTACTCTTGACCGCACCAGCCACGTGAATAGCGCCTCCAAAGAGGAGCAATTTCTCGGTAAGTGTAGTCTTTCCCGCATCGGGATGGGCAATTACGGCAAAGGTTCTTCGACGTATGATCTCTTCGTGTTGTGACATATATGTAATTAAATTTCTATTATTCGTTTAGCTTGAAGTAGTGCAAGAAGTTACGTGCGAGTAGTTTTATTTTCGAGGATGAGTTTTGGGGCTTCGTGAAGGCTTTAAAACCGCAGCGTACTTTAGTACGTGAGGATTTTAAAAACAAGGGAAGTCCCAAAAATCGCCTCGAAAATCAAACTACTGGGTAGTCTATTGTGTAGTGTAACCCTACGGACTCTTTACGTGCCTCGCCCTGCTTGATGGTCAAGTAAGCAACCGCAATCATATTGCGCAACTCACACAACTCACGATTAGGGGTAGTTTTATTATAAAGCTCCTCGGTCTCCTGCCAAATAGTAGAGAGGCGCACCTTAGCCCTATGGAGGCGGAGGTTAGAGCGAACGATGCCCACATAGTTCGACATTATCTGTTGCAACTCCTTCTTATTCTGGGTCACGAGGATCATCTCCTCAGCGGAGCTCGTACCATCGAAGTTCCACTCGGGTATTCCACGCTGAATCTGAACCTTGTCGATCAAAGAGGCGGTATGCTTGGCCGCCTGATCGGCATATACCAACGCCTCGATCAGTGAGTTAGAGGCCAAACGGTTAGCTCCGTGAAGTCCCGTGCAAGAGCATTCGCCCATAGCATACAACCTCTTTATCGAACTTCGAGAATTGGTGTCGACGCTAACACCTCCGCAGCAATAGTGGGCGGCAGGGGTGACGGGGATCATATCCTTGGTGATATCAATTCCTATAGACTTGCACTTCTCATAGATGTTGGGGAAGTGGGTTCGGGTCTGCTCCGCATCCTTGTGCCTGACATCGAGGTAGACAAACTCATCTCCGCTGATCTTCATCTCGTGGTCGATCGAGCGGGCCACAACATCACGTGGCGCCAACGACAACATCGGATGGTAGCGATCCATAAACTCCTTGCCGCTCTGCAACCTCAATATCGCACCATAGCCCCTCATAGCCTCGGTGATGAGGAATGATGGGCGCTCGCCAGGGTTGTAGAGCGAGGTGGGGTGAAACTGTATGAACTCCATATTGTCGATATTGGCCTTGGCCCTATGACACATCGCCACTCCATCTCCTGTGGCGACATAGGGATTAGTGGTCGTATGGTAGATATGGCCACATCCGCCCGAGGCGAGGATCGTAAACTTAGCCAACATTGTGTGGATCTCCTCGCTCTCCAGATCGAGGACATAGGCTCCAAAGCAGGCCAACCCCCTCGTGTGACGAGTCACCAACTCACCCAAATGGTGCTGAGTCAACAGATCAATTGCGAAGTGGTTCTCCAACACCTTGATTCGGGGGTGTTGTCTCACACTCTCGACCAACGCCCTCTCGATCTCGGCACCCGTAAGGTCCTCATAGTGCAAGATCCTATGCTCCGAGTGTCCACCCTCACGGTGCAACTCGAAGCGGCCATCCTCGGTCTTATTGAATCGAGTTCCCCACTCGATAAGGTCGGCGATCAACTCAGGAGCACGTCTCACGACCAACTCCACAGCCTCCCGATCGCACTTTCCTGCTCCGCACACCATCGTATCTTCGATATGCTTCTCGAAGGTGTCGGGCTCATAAGTCACCGAACATATACCACCTTGGGCATAGTTCGTATTACAATCGCTAATAGATCCTTTGGTGACGATCACAACGTCACCGCTCTCGGCCGCTTTGAGAGCAAAGCTCAACCCTGCAACGCCCGAACCGATTACCAAATAATCACTTTTATACTCCATAACTTAAACAAAATTATGTTAATACATATTCTCGTACATACTCTGGCTCTTATCATATTTAAGATCCGAGAGAGCAGCTGATTTCACACCAATATTAAAGCTCCAGCTTCGATAATATCCAAAGGGAATCCACGAGAATGTCATCTGCCAACAGTGCAGATCTCGTGTCATATTTATCGACGAGGTGGTAAATGCCCTCGACTTGATATCATATCCCGAACTGATCGTCATACCCATCTTGTCGGTGATCGTCAGCGACGCATTGAATCCCAGCGACTGCGTGACATTGGGTTCATATCCCGACGTTCCATTATTGGTGTAGGTGACACCATAACTCACCACATAGTTGAATCCTAAATTCCACGGTAGCGAGAAGTCGTAGTAGGTATCGGCCATCAATTGCCGCTTCAACACAGGGTCCAACGGGTTGGAGGGGTCGTTATAGAATGGATTCGAGTACTCGGGCGGAATACTATTTATATCGTTAATCGCCGATCGGCTCTTGTCGTCTCGAGACTTAAAGGTGTAGCCAAACGACCATCCCGTGCTGGTGACACGTCCTGGGAAGAAGAGCTTGTTGTATCTCACTCCCTCGGGGCTAACCCTATAAGGGTCGAGCGTCACCGATAGATTGACCCCGAAGTTTCCGAACAGCGTCGTTCTGAACGACAATGGAATAGTCGAGAGGTTCATCGAATCGGCCAAGAAGTTATATGATCCGCTAATCTTCAACTCGTCGATCAAGGTGATCTTACGCATACCCGAAGTATCTCGCTTAGAGAGCACCTTCATCTCCAAATTCTGAGAGAGCGAAAAGCTCGCTGCAAGGCTCTCGCCCGACGAGGGGACTCCATAGGCGTTCGAGGTGAATGGCGAATATTGTTTGGTGTTACCCAACGAATCGGTCTGCACCGTCTCATAGAATCCATACTTTTGGTCCGAGAAGTTTGGCGAGTATGACATACTCACACTCGGGGTCAAGGTGTGGCGAACTGCCTGAAGCGGATTGTTTTTATTCTTGGCCTGAAACATTCCATAGATAGTTGTCGAGGCTGAGGCCGAGGCGCTATAATTATAGAGGCGATAGAATCCGTAGTCGGGATCCAACACGTCGATCTCATTGGTCACGGGGTTCCACTCCTGCCTATCTCGCCTAATATACCAATACTCCGAGTAGCTTACGCTTGGTGTGAAGTTGATGTAGTTGAATACGTTAAACGATGCTGAGACGGGGAGCGAATGTTGGATTCCGTTGCTCATATCTTGCAAAGTCTGCTTTGTGAAGAACTCGCTCTCGGTGGTCGTCACCGAGTTGGTCATCTTACCTGTGTAGGTCATCGAGATCTTCTCATACCACTTATCATCGCCCACCGAGTCGCCCCACTTAAAGGGGTAGAAACGAGAGACACTAAAGACCGTGGTTGGGAATGTCACCGAGATCGACTCGTTATTCGAGTTCTGAGAGACGGCCAAATTCGACGACAACGAGAATGGCGTTCCCGACCAGCTCTTCGAGTAGGCGATAGATGAGTTGGTCTGTGTCGAGAGGATATCATCGAGCGTTGTTGCCGAATATTTGCTATATCCGCTCGTTGCGAAGTTCACCGAGGCCGAGAGGCTCGACCCTGGATTTGCCTTGGTATCCTGAGAGTGGGTCCACTTGATTGAGACGTTATTCTGCTTTGTGTAGTCGGCATCGCCTTTCTCTCCGATCTTTGTGCTCGAATAGTTGAGATAGACGTTACCCGAATATTTATACTTCTTCAGATACCTCGACGAGGCGCTCGCCTCCCACGACCCTCCCGAGTAGAGACCTCCCAAGAGGGTGAGATCCATATAGTCGTTCAAGGTGAAGTAGTAGCCCATATCACGGAGGAAGAACCCCCTCGTTCCATCCTCTCCATAGGTAGGCATCAACAATCCCGATCGAGGGCCCGAGCTGATGGGGAAGAACCCTTCGGGAATACCCAAAAAGTAGAGAGGCACATCCTCCATCACGATATATGCAGGCCCCGTTACCACCTTCTCGCCAGGGATCACCTTCGCCTTGGTCATCGCCAAGAAGAAGTGAGGATGGTCGATATGGTCACAGGTGGTGTACTTTCCGCCCTTGATATTGATGATGTTATCATCCATCTTCTTGACGTGGCTACCCACCAACCATCCATCGCCCTCTTGAGTCGCTACACCCTTGATCTTGGCCTTCTCGCTCTTGATGTTGTAGGTGATTGTATCCATCGTATAGGTCGTTCCCCCATCGGTAAAGACTGGCTGGGTCACACCTGTCACTATACCCGTTCCCGTCGAGTCGACCTCCATTCCATAGGCGAAGATCTCGTTCGTGGCCATATCAATCTGCATATTATCGGCCTCGAGACTCTTGTCTTGATACATAACCGTTCCCTTGGTATAGATGAATACCTTCTGATTCTTCACATCGTAGTGGAGCGAATCGGTGTTGCTACCACGCATAACATCGTCTATCAACTGTCGAGTCTGCGGCTGAGGCAGAGGCTGAAGTATATTTCGAACGCTATCGGGGGCGATCCACGCAGGGGCAAGGGGAGCCTCTCTATCCACACTATCTACCTGCCCAAACTCAGACTCTTCGAGCTGAATAGGCGCATCATCTCCAAAGACCAACCCAACGGATAGGATAAGAATCAAAAAAGAGGCTATATATTTTATCTTAAAAATACGCAAAATCTCAAAAAAAATCATAACTTTGCCGACAAGTCGGCAAAACAATAAAAAATAACAGTTGCAAACAGCGTGCAACAAGAGGCAAAACAGGGCTTAAACACCCCTTAAAACCATCTTGGCAGCTATTTAACAAACGACAAAGATAACGAAAATTATATATATATTATTGATTTTAAACGTGAAAACAAAACTTTTTTTCAAGGCAGCACTTCTATCTATTGTGCTCTTAGCTCTTCTCCCGATGCAAACCACATCGGCTCAGGGTGTTAAGACCGTGATTATCGACCCTGGACACGGTGGTGATTTTCCAGGCGCCGAGTATAGCGGCTTCAGCGAGAAGGATATCAACCTAAAGGTATCCCTTAGGCTAAACGAAATCCTCAAAAAGGGACATCCCGAGCTGAAGGTAATTATGACACGAACCAAAGATGTAGCGCTGGGAAAGACCCTCAAGGAGGATCTGGGAAAACGATCTCAGATCGCCAACGAGGCGAATGGTGATCTCTTCATCTCGATCCACTCCAATGCAGCTCCAAGCTCGGCAGCCTATGGTGTCGAGACCCTAATTATGGGAGAGACACCTCTCGAAAAGCAGCGTAACGATGCAGCGCTCTACTCCGCAAATCAAGACTACTTGATCGATATGTCGGACGAGAAGAACGCCGCAATCGTGAGGGCCTATATCCAAAATCTTCAATTCACCTATGGCCAATATAGCGAGGCACTGGCTCGACTCATCCAGAACAACTACGGCAAGTACGACCGTAAACTTCGCCCAGTCCGCAAGCAACCAATTATGGTGCTCTACGGAACTGATATGCCCTGTGTATTGACCGAGATCGGCTTTATGACCAACGCTACGGAGCTCGCCTACATAACCTCGAAGAAGGGAACCGAGGAGGTGGCTCAGGCGATCTACGGAGGTATCGACGAATATATCAAGATGGTCAACAAGACATCAACCAACACAGGATCGGGAATAAGCTCCACCAACGACAACATCAAGAGCGGATACACGATCCAGATCCTCGCATCGAAAAAGGAGTTGCCCCAAAACGACAGCCAATTCAAGATCTACAAGGGTCAGCAGTGGATGAAGCTATCTACGTCACAATCAAGCAAGTATAAGTATCTATACTGCCTTGGCAAATATAATTCTAAGGGTGAGGCAGAGGCCGACCTTGCTGAGGTTCGCAAAACCTTCAGTGGGGCCTACGTCACTCAATTCTAACAAACTATACTTAAATAAAAATTAAGATGAAAAAAGAGGTAAAAATTGGAATATTCACAATCCTAATCATTCTATGTGCGTGGGGCGGAATACGATTCCTTAGTAGCATCGACATATTTAGTCGAGAGAAGAGCTATTACGCCTATTACGACCGTGTCGATGGGGTTCAACGATCGGCATCGGTCTACTTGAATGGAGTGAAAATTGGTAGCGTCGTCGATATATCGTTAGACCCTGCACGTGATGCCAAAGTCAAGCTAACACTTTTGGTCTCGAACAAATACCAGATCCCAGCCGACTCAAAGGCGAAGATCATCGGCAACGGAATTATGAGCTCCAAAGCCATCGACCTCATCATAGGTGAGAGCTCCGAGGTTTTGGCCTCGGGCGACACAATCACATCGAGCAACACCCCCGACATCCTCGAGATGGCAGGGTCGGAGTTGAGCGTTCTGAAAGAGAAGTTGGAGATTGTGGTCGAGAGCCTCGCCACAACACTCACCTCCCTCAACACCTTGATCGAGGCGAATAGCCACAACATCGGAACCTTGATCGAGAACACCGAGGCGTTGACAAAGAATCTCAACTCGATAGTGAGCGAGAATCAGACAAACATAAACCAGATCACAGATAACTTCGCCACCCTATCCGAGAGTTTAGGGGGCAATTCGAGCCGCATCGACAGCATCTTGATGAACCTCAACGAGATGACAACAGAGCTAAACGAGGGGGGCGCTGGGGCCTCGATGAGTGCGACGATGGCGGAGCTCAACACCCTACTCTCGTCGATCAACAGCGAGGAGGGCAACATAAGCAAGTTGTTGGGCGACGAGAAGTTATACGAGAATATCACATCGGCAACGGCCAACCTCGACTCACTTCTAATCGACGTGAAGGAGAACCCAGGTCGCTATGTCAAGGTATCGGTATTTGGCCGTGACGAGGAGAAGTTGATCGAGAAGAGAGAGAAGCGAGCGGCTAAGGTAGCAAAATAGAGATAATCAAGAATGATATACCCTCAAAATTTTGAGCAGAAGTTAGGTTTCGACCGCCTGCGTGAACAGGTGGCAGCGAAGTGTACCATAGCCTCTGCAACAAAGAGAGTGTGGGCCGAGGGCTTCACAAGTCGAGAGAGAGAGATAACAAGGCGCATCGAGCTTACAGACCAGATGCGGTCGATGTTGATGATGGAGAGTGGATTTCCACGTGGTGGATACAGTGACATAGAGGGAATAGTGGCAAAGTTGGCCATTCTGGGTAGCTTCCTCGATGTAGAGGAGATCGTGGCTTTAAGAAAATCGCTATCAGCCATAGATGAGATTCGTCGCTACATCGCCAAACGATGCGAGCAGAGCACGGAGCTATATGGTGCGCTGCTCAGACGAGGCGAGGGGGTCGAATCGTTCGGCTATATAGTGGGTCAGATCGACTCGATAGTCGACAAATTCAACCAGATCAAAGATAGCGCCTCGCCCGAGCTACAACAGATCCGCCGCTCGATCAGAGAGGGGGAGGCGAGAGCCTCGAAGAGGTTGCAACAGATCCTCTCGGCGGCCAAGGGGTCGGGAATTGTGGATACCGACGCAATGATCTCGGTCAGAGATGGTAGATCGGTGATCCCCGTAGCAGCTGGAAACAAACGAAAATTGCAGGGCTTCATCCAAGATGAATCGGCCACAGGAAAGACAGTCTACATCGAGCCCGTAGAGGTGATTCAGATCAACAACGAGCTTCGTGAACTTCGCTACGCCGAGAGGCGTGAGATAGTGAGGATCCTCACCACCTTCACCGAGACAATACGCCCCGATGCGGAGATGATCTCGGGGGCGAGCGACTACCTAAGCGATATAGATATGATATGCGCTAAGGCGCTGTGGGCCATCGAGAATGAGTGTGTGCGTCCGATCCTCTCTCAGGAGGGGAGGTTGGAGTTCCGCTCGGCTCGCCATCCACTCTTGGCTCAGACCCTCAAGAGGCAGCACAAGGAGATTGTTCCTCTGAATATGACCCTCGATCGCAAGAAACACATCTTGGTGATCTCGGGGCCAAATGCAGGAGGTAAGTCGGTCTGTTTAAAGACCACGGGAATCATTCAATATATGTTTCAGTGTGGATTTTTGGTGCCACTATCCGAGAACTCGGAGCTTCCGATCTTCGAGTCGATCTATATCGACATCGGTGATGAGCAGTCGATCGACAACGATCTCTCGACCTACTCGTCACACCTGTTCAATATGAGGAGTATGGTCTCGGGGGCGAGCGACAAGTCGTTGGTCCTCATCGACGAGTTTGGGTCGGGAACCGAGCCAGTCATCGGAGGGGCGATTGCCGAGGCGATCCTCGATAGGTTGCTATCGAAGGGGAGCTACGGAGTGATCACCACCCACTACTCCAACATCAAATACTATGCAGCGTCGATGGAGGGGATCGCCAATGGTGCGATGAGCTTCGACGTTCAGAATATACGTCCACTCTTCAAGTTGGAGATGGGCAAACCTGGCAGCTCGTTCGCCATCGAGATCGCCCGCAAGATCGGCCTCCCCGAGGATATCATCCGAGCGGCAAGCGACAAGGTAGGAGGCGAACAGATCTCGCTCGAGAGGCAGCTTCGTGAGATAGCTCGCGACAAGAGATATTGGGAGCAGAAGAGGGAGCGAATCAAACACACCGACCGACGAGTCGAGAGTTTGGAGCAGAACTACTCGGAGCAGCTCACAAAGATCAAGGAGGAGCGACAACAGATCATCGCAAAGGCAAAGGCGGAGGCCAAAAGCCTAATAGCCGAGGCCAACAAGCAGATCGAGAATACTATCAAGACGATTAGAGAGTCGCAAGCCGAAAAGGAGCTGACGAAGATGGCTCGCAAGGAGTTCGACACCTTCAAGGAGAGGGTCGAGGGCAACGACAAGGAGGCGGAGCGCAAAGAAGCCGATGTTTTGAAGGAGATGGAGCGACTCGAAAGGCGCAAACAACGCCGTGAAGAGCGACGAGAGAGGGAGCGAGGCGAGGCCCAAAACCAAGAGGCGACACCTCCCCCACCACCCAAGCCCCAAGAGGTAACGGTTGGCTCGAAGGTGCGCATCGAGGGGCAGGAGAGCGTCGGTGAGGTCCACTCGATCAAGGGCAAAAAGGCACAGGTTGCCTTTGGTCAGATCTTGACAACGGTGAGCGTTTCATCGTTGAAGGTGGTCTCGAACTCGGAGTTCAAGAAGGCGACTCGCCCTGTGGCTCCGACGATGAAGATCTCGGTCGACATATCATCTCGCAAACTCAACTTCAAAGATAATATTGATGTGAGGGGTATGAGAGCGGCCGATGCGCTGGAGAGTGTCCAGAACTTTATCGACGATGCTTTGATGGTGGGAGTTGGCTCAGTAGCGATCCTCCACGGCAAGGGAACGGGGGCGCTAAAGGAGGAGATCAGGCGATATTTGGCAACCATACCAGATGTTGGGCGAGCCGTAGATGCTCACGCCGACAGAGGTGGTTCGGGAATTACGGTTGTTGAGTTTAATCAATACTTATAACCAAACACCTAATATTTAATTAACCCTCACAATTTTAAGATATGCGATACAGATTGAGCGAAATAGCAGCGATCACGGGCGGCACCTTGGTGGGTGACGATCGTGTGGTGCGCGAGGTTATCACCGATTCTCGTGGGTCGGTGGGGTGCGACTCTCTCTTTGTCGCTATCGAGGGGTGCAACCACGACTCTCACCGATATATCGGCCAGATGGTGGAGAGGGGAGTTCGTGCGTTCTTGGTCGAACATATCGACAAAGAGTGGTGTAACAACCCCGACATATCATACGTAAAATTGGAGGGGCGCTCGATTCCATCCCTCCAAAAGATAGCGGCTCACCACCGCAAGAGCTTTGGCGGCACAGTGGTGGCCATAACGGGCTCTAACGGAAAGACCATCGTCAAGGAGTGGATCGCACAACTATGCCCCAAAGGGGTTAAGCTATTCCGCTCACCTCGAAGCTACAACTCTCAATTGGGGGTAGCCCTATCGCTCCTGATGATCGAGGGCGACGAGGATATCGCCATCATCGAGGCTGGGATCTCGAGGGTGGGTGAAATGGAGAGGTTGGAGAGGATGATCTCGCCCGATATTGTTGTTGTCACCTCGATCGGAGAGGCCCACCAAGAGGGGTTCGAGTCGATGGAGCAGAAGATAGAAGAGAAGATGAAGCTCGCCCGAGGGGCTAAAAAGGTGATATATAGCAGTGCCTACACAGAGCTAATTCCCAATGTAATATATGGAGAGTGGCTCTCGATAGATGCAGCGAACTACGAGGGTGGAGCGCTGAGTGACGAGGCCTCACAACACAACTCCCAGATCGTCGAGGCGACACTCCGCACGCTCGGCTACCCACGCCCCAACTTCGAGAGGCTAACCCCGATTGCGATGCGATTGGAGATGATCGAGGGGTTGAGCGACTCGCTGATAATAAATGACAGCTACAACAGCGACATTAATGCCCTCTCGATAGCGCTCGATTCCTTGCGTTCCAACGCTGCTGGGCGAGCTACGACAGTGATCCTATCCGACATCTTGCAGAGCGGAGTCGAGAGCTGTGAACTCTACGAAAGGGTTTCGCAAGCACTCTCAAGGTGTGGGGTCGATCGCCTCATTGGAATAGGCTCCGAGATCACTCGGATGGCAAAGTGTTTCGGATGCGAAAGTAGCTTCTTCCCAACCACAGAGGAGCTCCTAAACAACATAACAACAGAGGATTACGCCAACAGAGCGATCCTTCTGAAAGGAAACAGAGAGAGCCGCTTCGAGAAGATCGGCCACCGCTTGGCTCGCAAGAGCCACATAACGACGCTGGAGGTCAACCTCGATGCAATGATCTCGAACCTCAACTACTTCCGCTCACACCTCGCCCACGGAGTCAAACTCACAGCGATGGTCAAGGCGAGCAGCTATGGAGCAGGCGAGGAGGAGGTGGCTCAGATGCTACAACTCCAAGGTGTCGACTACCTCGCAGTGGCCTTTGCCGACGAGGGTAGCCGACTCCGAGAGCGAGGGATCACGATGCCCATCATCGTCCTCAATGCCGACGATGGTAGCTTCTCTCAGATGGTCGATTCGAGGCTCGAACCCGAGATCTACTCACTTCGTTCACTCCACGATTTTGCGGCAGCAGTCGAGGCGAGGGGTGAGAGGGAGTACCCTATCCATATAAAATTTGACACAGGGATGCACCGCTTGGGCTTTATGGATGGTGAAGTCGAGAAGTTATCGTCACACCTGAAAGGGGTCGAAGGGGTCGTGAGGGTCTCGTCGATATTCTCACACCTCGCCACCTCGGATATGGGCGATGAGGGTCGAGAGTCTACCCTATCGCAGATCGAGCTGTTCGACAAGATGAGCAGAGAGCTTCAAGAGAGACTTAACTACAATGTAATAAGACACATAGCCAACTCAGCCGCAATAACAGCCTATCCCGAGGCCCACTTCGATATGTGTCGATTGGGAATAGGATTATACGGATTTAGCGCCAACGAGCAGGAGCAAAAAGCACTTCGAGCAGTCTCGACCCTCAAGAGCAAGATCGTCCAGATCAGAGAGATCGGAGAGGGTGAGGCGGTCGGATATGGCGGAACGGGAATCGCCAAGAGACCAACCAAAATTGCCACCATCCCAATAGGCTATGCCGACGGACTCGATCGCCACTTAGGCGGTGGAGCGTGGAGCTTCGTTGTGGGGGGCAAGTTGGCCCCAATCATCGGCCGCATCTGTATGGATAGCTGTATGGTCGACATCTCCTCGATCGGGAGTGTCGAGGAGGGCGACGAGGTTGTGATCTTCTCCGATATGGAGGGGAATCGAGCCGACGATATGGCCAAGATATTGGGGACAATCAGCTACGAAGTGTTGACCTCCATATCGGGGCGAGTAAAGAGAATATATACTAAAGAATAAGAATCTGTTTAAGTTTTTCTCGCTAAAATTGTTAAGAGAGATGTTGCTTTAATTTTCTCTCTTTTCAAGAGGCGCATAGCAAAAGCTATGTAACGAGTGAAAAAGAGAAAAATGAAGTGACAGATCCTTAACAAATTAGATGAGAGAAATTTAAACAGATTCTAAAAGATGAAAGGAACACTATACCTAATACCCTGCCCAATAAGCGACCAAACATCGGTCTACGACGTAACCCCAGCGGCCAACAAGGCGGTGATCGACTCGCTCGACTACTTCATTGTCGAGAATCTACGCTCGGCCCGTCGCTTCCTCTCTAAAGCAAAGATCGAGAGGGCGATCGACTCATTGGAGTTCAGAGAGCTAAGCGAACACACCACCTCGGCACAGGAGATCGAGGCGATGGTGGCCCTCATCGAGGGTGGACGTAGTGCAGGGGTAATCTCGGAGGCTGGCGTTCCTGCGGTTGCCGACCCAGGTGCGTTGGTTGTCGAGGCGTGCCACAAACGGAGCATCAAGGTGGTCCCTCTCGTCGGCCCCTCCTCGATAATTATGGCCCTTATGGCCTCGGGACTCAATGGACAGTCGTTCGCCTTCAACGGCTATCTGCCAATCAAGGAGCCCGAGCGAAGCCGAGCAATCCGCAACTACGAAAAGCGTGCTCAGAGCGAGCATCAGTCGCAACTATTCATCGAGACCCCATATCGAAACATAAAGCTATTCGAGCATCTACTTCAGACCCTCTCACCAGCGACAAGGCTAACCTTGGCCGTTGCGATAACCGACCCCGAGGAGTTCATCGCCACAAAAACTGTCAAGGAGTGGAAGAGTGTGGCGAAGCCCGAAATGAATAAAAAACCGACAATTTTTATCATCGGATAGTCCACCGATGATCTTTGGCGTATATTTTGCGCATAAGAGATAGTAGAAAATACAAAACAATATATATATGACAAGTCAAGAGATTAAAGATCAAGAGGTTAACCAAGAGGAGAATGTAGGCCAAGAGCAGACTCAGACGAACTCTGAGCAGCAAAATACTGACACAATGGCAGAGGAGAGTGCAAATAGCGAGGCGGAGGCTGACACAATGGCAGAGGGAGAGGCTCCAGCTGCGCCAGTAGAGGAGAATATCGACTGGAAGGATCGCTACATTCGCCTTCAGGCGGAGTTCGACAACTATCGCAAGCGCACCCTCAAAGAGAAGATGGAGTTGGTTCAGAGCGGTGGATCGGATGTCATCAAGGCCTTCTTGCCCGTAGTCGACGATATGCAGCGTGCGATGGTGGCTATGGAGAAGAGCGACGACATAGAGGCTCTACGCAATGGTGTCACCCTAATCTCACAGAAGATCGGCGAGACACTTAAGCAGCGAGGAGTGGAGGAGATCGAGGCGATTGGCCTTCCGTTGGATACAGATCTCCACGAGGCGGTAGCACGTTTTGCAGCTGGCGAGGAGAAGAAAGATAAGATCATCGACGTGGTTCAAACAGGCTACAAGATGGGAGAGAAGGTGTTACGTTTCGCAAAAGTTGTTGTAGGAGAGTAGGACAATGGCAGAAAAGAGAGATTACTATGAGGTGTTAGGCGTGGCAAAGAGCGCCAATGCCGACGAGATAAAGAAGGCCTATCGCAAGGCGGCCATCAAGTTCCACCCCGACAAAAACCCCGACGACAAGGGGGCCGAGGAGAAGTTCAAGGAGGCGGCCGAGGCCTACGACGTATTGTCGGATGACCAAAAGAGGGCCCGTTACGACCAATTTGGACACGCTGGAATGGGCGGTGCAGCAGGTGGTGGCGCAGGTGGCTACGGAGGCGGCTTTGGCGGCGGCTTCTCGATGGACGATATCTTCTCGCAATTTGGAGATATCTTTGGCGGCCACTATGGCGGAGGTTCAGGGCGTTACTCTCGTGGTGGCGGCCAGAGGGTCAACCGTGGTAGCGACATCCGTGTCAAGGTGAAGCTCAACTTACAGGAGATTGCCGAGGGTGTAACGAAGAAGCTAAAGATCTCGAAGATGATTAGCTGTGACAAGTGTGGCGGAACGGGTGCCAAAACAGCCTCGTCATACTCGACTTGCCACACCTGCAACGGTTCGGGTTATGTGACACGTATCGAGAACTCATTCTTCGGCCGCATCCAGACACAAGGAGTCTGCCCAACGTGTAACGGAACGGGCAAGACAATCACCGAGAAGTGTGACAAGTGTTCGGGCAACGGAGCGATCAAGGGCGACGAGGTTGTCGAGATCAAGATCCCAGCAGGCGTTGGCGAGGGTATGGCCCTCAACGTCCCAGGAAAGGGAAATGCAGCGATGCAGGGTGGCGTGAATGGCGACTTGCAGGTGGTCATCGAGGAGGAGCACAACCCAGAGTTGATCCGTGATGGAAACGACTTGATCCACAACCTCAACATCACAGTCACGACAGCCATCTTAGGTGGCGCTGTCGAGGTTCCGACAATTGATGGACGAGCAAAGATCAAGATCGCTGAGGGAACTCACGCAGGTAAGGTCCTTAGGCTCAATGGCAAGGGACTCCCCGAGGTTAATGGCTACGGGAGAGGAGATATTTTGGTCGTGGTCGACATCACAATTCCGAGCAAGATCTCGAAGGAGGAGCGCAAGTTAGTCGAGAAACTCCACGAGATGCCATCGTTCGAGAAGGCGGAATCGGTTAAGAATCAAAATATTTTTGAGCGAATGAAGAATTTCTTCAGATAATTTCGTTATCTTTAGAACCAACAAAATAAGATGAAAGATGGGAGCATTCACACCGTTTAAGCGACACGCCAACAAATTCAACTACACACCACGCACCTACGACCCTGCAAAGGAGGCGAGGGAGCAGCGTCGTGAGGAGCTGTTTGGCAGGCGAAGCGATCAAGATGAGGGGGGCGAGGGATATCGCCCTGGCCAATTTATCCGCAGGAGCAGAGCGGCTCGATCGTCACGCTACTCGACCGAGGGGCGCAACAAAAAAAGTCGCTCCTCTCGAATGTGGATCCTCATAGGTGCCATCGTTGCTGTCACCTATATGGGCTCTATGCTCTACTCTAAGCTCATCGGAGCCTTCGGACTCAGCGAGGATGGGGCACAGAGAACCGAGCAGACGTGGGACCCCGAGGAGTTCAACCCATATACACCCATCACGATCGTTCCAAACGACTACGTGGAGGAGTAACATTTTTTGGTGCAAAAAAGATGGGGAGTGTAAAGGATAAGATCAAGCTGTTGCCCGAGAGGGTGGCCAATCAGATCGCCGCTGGTGAGGTGGTGAACCGCCCTGCGTCGGTGGTCAAGGAGATGATGGAGAACGCTATCGACGCTGGAGCTACGGAGGTCATTGTGAACTTCCGCAACTGTGGTCGTGACCTTATCCAGATCGTCGACAATGGCGTGGGGATGAGCCCCAACGATGCGAGGATGGCCTTTGAGCGCCACGCAACGAGCAAGATCTCTGCGGCCGAGGATATCTATAAGCTCCACACATTTGGCTTTAGGGGCGAGGCCTTGGCCTCAATCTGTGCGGTGGCTCAGGTTGAGCTACATTCACGCCATCGGGATGCCGAGGTGGGGACCACAACCCAGATCAATGGTGGTGAGTTTGTCGATCAACAACCCCTAATGTGCGAGTTTGGCTCTCAGTTCTTTGTCCGCAATCTATTCTACAACCTCCCTGCAAGGCGTGCCTTCGTCGAGAAGGATAGCACCTGTGTGAGGAACATAAGAGATGAGTTTCGTCGTGTGGCCTTGTGCAACCCCGACACCTCGTTTGAGCTCTATGGCGACGACGCACCTATATATAAGTTGCAACCCTCGTCGCTTGCAGGGCGCATAGTCGATGTTGTGGGCCGAGCGATCAAGAAAAACCTCTTGGAGGTCCACGCCGAGACTCTGATAGTCAAGATCTCGGGATATATCGGTCGCCCCAATGCCGCAAAGAAGGGGACTTCGGAGCAATTTCTGTTTGTGAATGGACGTTACTTCAAGTCGGCATACCTCAACAAGGCGATTATGAAGGGTTACGAGAAGATCATCTCGGCTGGATACAACCCCTCCTACTTCCTATTTTTGGAGGTGGCACCCGACCGAGTAGATGTAAATATCCACCCCCAAAAGACCGAGGTGAAGTTTGCCGACGAGAGTTCGGTGTGGCAGATCCTCAACGCTGCGGTAAGAGAGTCGTTGGCCCGCACGGGGGTCATTCCGATGATGGAATTCAACGACGAGAGCTCGATCGAGATCCCAATCTTGAAGTCGGGGATGAGCTATGCGGAGCCTAAGGCGATGAGTAATAGGGAGTACAACCCATTCGATTTGGAGTACACCGCACCCATCGACCCATCGAAATACACGACCGATATTGTGGAGTATGAGAGCTTCGATATCGAGTCGGAGCCAAAGGCCGACAAGCTACGAGAGCCACAAGCGGCAACCTACACAGCGGCCGACACATCGCTATACGAGGATTATAAGATAGGCTACGAGGATGTAGAATCGGCCTCAAACCAGAGCCACTCGACAATCGAATATCAGCCAATAGAGAGCAATTGGAGCGAGATAGAGATCGAGCAGGAGCCTCTCGAGGCGATTCAGGGCGACCTGTTGGCAGGGGGCGAGGAGAGAGTGGCGGAGTTAAAGGAGCTCTCAGTCACCAATGGACGATATGCGTGGGCTATGATTGGATCGGATATGTGTGTCATTGACCTAAGACGGGCAAAGGAGAGGTTGCTATATGAGCACTACCTGACCACCCTCAAGATGGGAGAGTCGACCTCGCAACAGATCCTCTTCCCCATCGAGCTTCAACTCTCGAAGGGTGAGTATATCTCGATGGAGGAGAGCGCGATGGAGTTCTCGATGTTGGGCTTCGACATCGAATATTGCGGCAAGGAGCTGATTAAGCTCAACGGCCTACCCTCGGACGTAAACCCCGAGAGCGTAGACATCTTGATCCACGAACTACTCCAAGTTCTCTCGACACCACAGAGCATAGCCGACGAGATCAGAGAGCGAGTGGCGAGGGTTATGGCACGCAATAGCGCCAATAACTTAGGCCGAAGTATCTCTACGGTGATGGCCCGAGAGATCGTCGAGCAGCTACTCAAAAGCGGGAAAATGGGCCATACACCGAGTGGAAAAGCTATTATGTGGCAGATCTCTCGTGAGGATATAAAACAACATCTAAAATAGAAATGTCTAATCACAGAAAAAATGTTTAACCAGATAAAAAATTCGAGGACACCCGTTGCAATCAACCTAATCATTGTCAACTGTTTGGGACTTATGGCGACGACGATGTTTCCAATTCTCACCTATAAGTTGGGGCTCCACGCCCTCCAATCAAACTACTTTATGCCCTACCAGGTGGTGAGCTATATGTTCCTCCACGGCGACCTCTCGCACCTATTCTTCAATATGTTTGCGCTATGGATGTTTGGCCGCCAATTGGAGTATGACTTGGGACCTCGTAGGATGTTGACATATTATATGGTGTGTGGCGTGGGAGCCGCCTTGATTCAACTTGTCATCGGACTATTTATGCCCTATTCGGTGACTGTCGGAGCATCGGGAGCGGTCTTTGGATTGCTGCTGGCCTTTGGTGTGTTGCACCCAAATGCAAGGATTATGCTTCTTATTCCCCCTATACCGATGAAGGCCAAGGTCTTTGTTGTGCTGTATGGCCTCTTGGAGCTATACTTGGGGTGGCGAAATAACCCAGCCGACAATGTGGCACACTTCGCCCACGTTGGCGGAATGCTTTGGGGGCTTATCTTGCTATATTATTGGAAGTTTAAACGATATATCTATTTTTAATTAAACGTGAAGAGAGAGAGAAGCTACAAACCCCGAGAGGAGGAGAAAAAGGAGACGCAGTCACAACGCATCTCTCGAATCTTCATCTCGATAATTACCACACTCTGTGCGGCTATGCTTGCGCTGACAGCTGTGTCGGCCTATATCGAGCCCACCCAAGGAACGCTTCTACCCGTTTTGGCACTCATCGCCCCCGCCCTATATGTTGCAAATTTCATCTTGATGCTATATTGGGTCATTCGCTGGAGGTGGCGTATGGCCTCTGTCCCGTTGGTGGTATTACTCCTAACTCTTGTCTTTGTCCCGCTATATATCAAGACACCGCTCACAAAGGATTACAACACAAAGAGCTATCGCTCGATGCCGAAGATGATGAGCTACAATGTGCGAGCATTCCTCGACACGAGGGGTAGGTGCACCGCCCAACAGGTGGCCTCGTTCATCGAGACGGAGCGCTCCGACATCATCGCCATTCAGGAGTACAACGAGAGCTTCGACCCAATATCGAAGGAGTATGCCCCCTCGCTCGCGAAGTATAATCGAGTGCGACACAATGGGCTCGTGGTGCTGAGCCGCTATCCGATAGTGGGGAGCGAGGCGCTATTTGAGGGGGATGAGATGCTTAGCACCTCATCGCTGAGGGTCGACCTCTTGATCTCGGGAGATACGGTGCGCCTATTCAACAACCACCTCCTATCGACCACCATCAAGGCCGACGACAACAACTACCTCACCTCGTCGAAGATGGTGAGAGACTCGGCTCGCCACTCGGTGATCAGGGATATCTTCGCCCGTTACAGAAATAGCTGCATAGAGAGAGCAAGGCAGGCCAACGCAATAGCCGAGGAGGTTGAGCGATCGCCCTACCCCACAATCGTCTGTGGCGACTTCAACGACCCACCTGCCTCCTACACCTATACTCGAATGTCGAGAGGCCTAAGAGACGCATTTAGAAGGTATGGCAGCGACTACTCATACACCTATCAAGGATTTTTCAACACCCTGAGGATAGATTACATACTCACAAGCAAGAGGATCTCGCCCGAGAGCTATCGAGTGGCGAAGGAGATAACTGTCTCGGACCATCTGCCAGTGATTGCTCACCTAAAGATCGAAAAGGAATAAAATTCACAGCCCCTTTAATGGGGCACGTTAAATACATAAAAAACAAAAAAGTTATGATAGTTGACTCACTAAAAAACTCATCGCTCTACTGGGGAATCTGCCCAAGGATGGAGCAGGCCTTTAAGCTATTGGAGGGTGTCGATTTGGCCTCGCTCCCAGCAGGAAAACATCTCCTCGATGGAGAGGAGATCTTCGTGAATATTATGGAGCTTGAGCTCAAGAAGCAGGAGGATGCGAAGTTGGAGGTTCACAATAAGTATGCCGACATTCAGATCCTACTCGTTGGCGAGCAGGAGGGTTTTGGATGGAGCGAGCGTGCCGAGATCTGCAAGCCTCTTGGCGAGTTCGACGAGCTCAAGGATGTGCAGTTCTACGATGATGAGCACCAGATCCTATTCTTCATTCGCAAGGGTCAATTCACGATTTTGATGCCCGAGGATGGCCACGCTCCGATGATTGGCGAGGGTTACGTAAAAAAAGCAATAGTCAAGGTTTTAATCTAAACATATCCTTTAAAGATTTTTATCGAAAAAAAGTTGCACAACCCATTGTAAACCAACAAAAAAAACACTATATTTGTGCCCGATTGCCATTTTTTTGGCGGTCGGGCATTAAAATTAAACATTTAACGAGCGATTGTATCGCAAATTTATTTCCACAAATGGAGACAACAAAGGTATCAAACGAGAATTTTGACTGGGCAGCATTCGAGAACGAGTCGGCCCTTTACGATCAGTCAAAGGAGTCAATCGTCGAGGCGTATGACAAGACCCTATCAAACGTCGCAGTAGGCGAGGTAGTTGATGGAACAGTAACATCAGTAACAAAGCGTGAGGTAGTAGTTAACATCGGCTACAAGAGCGAGGGAGTAATCTCAATCTCTGAGTTCCGCTACAACCCTGAGATCGCCGTAGGTGACGTGATCGAGGTTTACGTAGAGTCAGCTGAGGACAAGAACGGACAGCTTGCACTATCTCACAAGAAGGCTCGCCAGCTCAAGTCTTGGGATCGTGTTAACGAGGCGTTGGAGAAGGATGAGATCATCAAGGGTTACATCAAGTGCCGCACTAAGGGTGGTATGATCGTTGACGTATTCGGAATCGAGGCGTTCTTGCCAGGTTCTCAGATCGACGTTAAGCCAATCCGCGACTACGACGTTTACGTAGATAAGACAATGGAGTTCAAGGTCGTTAAGATCAATCAGGAGTTCCGCAATGTCGTTGTATCTCACAAGGCTCTTATCGAGGCTGAGCTTGAGATTCAGAAGCAGGTTATTATGTCTAAGCTCGAGAAGGGTCAGATTCTTGAGGGTATCGTTAAGAATATCACATCTTACGGAGTATTCATCGACCTTGGTGGCGTAGATGGTTTGATCCACATCACAGACCTTAGCTGGGGACGTGTTAGCCACCCAGAGGAGGTTGTTACACTTGACCAGAAGATCAACGTGGTTATCCTTGACTTCGACGACGCTAAGAAGCGTATCGCTCTTGGTCTTAAGCAGCTTACCCCACATCCTTGGGAGGCTCTCGACACTAACCTCGCTATCGGCGACAAGGTTGAGGGTCGTGTAGTTGTTATGGCTGACTATGGTGCATTCGTTGAGATCGCTACTGGTGTAGAGGGTCTTATCCACGTATCTGAGATGTCTTGGAGCCAGCACCTTCGTTCTGCACAGGACTTTATGAAGGTAGGTGACACTGTCGAGGCAGTTGTTCTTACTTTGGATCGTGAGGAGCGCAAGATGTCACTTGGTATCAAGCAGCTTACTCCAGATCCTTGGGATGGAATCGAGGCTAAGTACCCAGTTGGTACACGTTGCAACTCAAAGGTTCGCAACTTCACAAGCTTCGGAGTATTCGTTGAGATCGAGGAGGGTATCGATGGTTTGATCCACATCTCTGATCTTAGCTGGACTAAGAAGGTTAAGCACCCAGGTGAGTTCACAACAGTAGGTGCTCCTATCGAGGTTGTAGTTTTGGAGATCGACAAGGATAGCCGTCGCTTGAGCCTTGGCCACAAGCAGTTGGAGGAGAATCCTTGGAACGAGTTCGAGAGCCAGTTTGGCGTTAACTCAATCCACGAGGGTACTATCACCGAGATCGGTGAGAAGGGTGCCGTTGTATCTTTGGGCGAGAACGTTGAGGGATTTGCCCCTACACGTCAGCTTACAAAGGAGGATGGTTCAGCAGTCGTTGTTGGCGAGAAGATGCAGTTCAAGGTTATCGAGTTCTCGAAGGCTACAAAGCGCATCACATTGTCACACACTCGTATCGCTGAGGATATCAAGCGTGGCGAGTATCAGGCTGAGAAGGCTGAGAAGCGTGCAGCAGCAGACGCAACAAAGTCAACTGTGAAGAAGCTCAACGCATCTGTTGAGAAGACTACACTTGGTGACATCGCAGGTCTTGCTGAGTTGAAGGCAGCTATGGAGAAGAACGAGAAGTAATTCTTCGCCAAAAGCATATCTATAAGAGAGGGGTTCGACTAATTCAAAATTAGTCGGACCTTTTTCATTTAACAACCTATTTTCACAACCAAACCGCAACCAAAACCAACCGCAATATGAAAAGAGGCCTAATCATAGGAGGTGTGGCGATCACTACCCTCACCCCACTCGTCGCTGCCGAAAAAGGCAAATCGACAACCCAACCACAACAAAGACCCAACATAGTCTGGATCTCGGCCGAGGATTGCTCACCCCGATGGGGATGCTATGGCGACACGGTGGCCCAGACCCCGACGATCGACCGACTCGCAGCCAAGGGAACCCGATACGACAACGCCTTTACGTCGGCA
Source organism: Rikenellaceae bacterium (assembly GCA_047178625.1). Taxonomy (GTDB): domain Bacteria; phylum Bacteroidota; class Bacteroidia; order Bacteroidales; family Rikenellaceae; genus Alistipes. The sequence goes on along the minus strand of JBCQTJ010000010.1, from coordinate 30,852 downwards.
GCGATCAGCTCACCTGTGCGTGCAGGCATCATCACGGGTATGTATCAGACATCTATCGGCTGCCACAATATGCGCACCATAACATATATGCGAGGTGAGCAGATCACACCATACAACGCCGTGCCACCACACTACGTCAAGGCCTTCACCGAGTATCTTCGAGCTGCGGGATATTACTGCACAAACAGATCAAAGACCGACTATCAATTCGCATCCGCCACGACTGTTCCAGAGAGCATCTGGGATGAGAGCAGCGAGACGGCCCACTTCAAGAATCGAGAGGATAGCTCGCAACCCTTCTTCGCTGTCTTTAATTATGTAGGGAGCCACGAGGGCAAGACCTACGCAAAGAGCGATGTCAAGACCGACATAGATAGCGTCGAGGTGCCACCATATTATATGGATGAGGCGACGACGAGAACCGTCATCGCTCGCCAATACGACAACATCGCAACCTATGACAGATATGTAAAAAGGGTGTTGGAGGATCTCGAGGCTGAGGGGTCACTCGACAACACAATCATATTTTTGTGGGGCGACCACGGAGATGGCTTCCCGAGGGGTAAGAGGTGGTTATATGATAGTGGCACACACATTCCACTCGTAGTTTGGACTCCCGACCAAAAGGGGGGCGAGGTATCCGACAGGCTTGTTAGTTCGATCGACTTCGGCCCAACGGTCTTGTCGTTAGCAGGGGTCGAGGTCCCAACCCATATGGAGGGCATCCCATTCTTGGGCGAGGGGGACAACGAGGAGAGAGAGTTTGTCTATGCGACACGAGATAGAGAGGATGAGAGCTACGATATGGCGCGCTCGGTGAGGAGCAAGAGGTATCTCTACATCCGAAATTTCTACCCAAACCAACCCTACGTCGGATATGTCCCATTCCGCAACAGATCCCCAATTATGAGCGATCTATATAGAGCCTTCGCCGAGGAGCGATTAGATGAGGTTCAGAGCCTATGGTTTGCAAAGAGACGCCCTGTGGAGGAGCTCTACGACGTTGCGAAAGACCCTCATAACATCAACAATTTGGCAGGTGATAAAAAGTATGCGAGGGTGTTGAAGCAGATGAGAGAGTTGCAGAGCGAGTGGAGCGTTGAGACAAAAGATATGGGCTTCGAGAATGAGGATGAGCTATATCGAAAGTTCTTCCCCAATGGCGAGCAGTGTGTAACGAATCGCCCCTACTATGTTGTAAATCACGCTGATGAGCAGGCGAAAGTTCACCACTCGGATGAGAGTTTCAAGGTAATCACGCCAGCCCTAATTGATTTTTACTGCTCGACCCAGGGTGCCTCGATGGTCTACAAGATCACCAAGGAGGGCGACGAACCCAGAGCACACTGGTCGCTCTATAATGGAGCTGTGAGGGTTGCAAAGGGAATCTATAATATCGAGGTTAAGGCTCAGAGATATGGATATCTTGAGAGTGAGATTTTGAGGTTCCGACTTAATGTAGAGTAGCTAAGGCTGCTCTGCATTAACTCTTTTTCAGACCATTCTTGCAGAAGTAGGCGTTTTCAGCCTGCCGCTGCTCCATAATCTTAATATTCTCGCTCTGATCAGTCCAGTTCTCTTTGTGGTGGATATGGTATTGAACGGCCAAATTCCTTGCCGATACCAAGTGATACCCTGCCGCCTCGAACCTCCAAACAAGGTCGATATCCTCGCCAATGGCGGGGCGAACGTAATCCTCGTCAAAGCCATTGATGGCGTAGATTGCCTCCTTCGAGAATGACATATTGCACCCCTTCAAATTCTTCATCCCTCGCTTAGAGGTGAGTCGTCCAACAAACGACGTGGGGTCGACAAAGATCCCCTCCTCGATAAATTTACAACCCGACTTAGGGGCAAATGTCAACATCTTTTTGAGTCGTCGCTCCACCTCCTTGTAGTTCATAAGATCCTCTTGAATGAGCTCACTCAACTCATCGTTTAGTTTCACTCGCTTGCCTGCGACAACACCCTTTGAAGAGGCGAGCTTAAGATGAAACTCCACAAAGCGAGGGTGGAGGATGCAATCGCCATCGACAAAGATCAAGTAGTCGCTCTTGGCGGCACGGATCGCTCGGTTGAGGGCGATATTCTTCTGCCAACCTCGGTCGGGCTGCGTAAGATGCTGATAGCTATTCGAGAATGGATACTCGGCACAAAACCTTGCAACCTCCTCGTGCTCGGCATCCTCCGAGATGATGATCTCGAAACGCTGCTCGCTCTGCATCTTTAACGAATCTAAGACACACTTCAGAGCCTTAATATTATTGTAGATCGAGATGATTACACTCGCCCGAAATTCTCTCTCCATAGACTACCTCGTAAACTGATTTGAAAACAAAAATACACACAAATGTATAGAATTATTTCCAAAAGATAGCTCTTTTTGAGTTTTTTTATTAAATTTGCGGTTGCATAGAGCGATAACAAAACTTTTTAAACACAAATATTAATTACATTATGGTATCTTACAAAGATCTTGGTCTTGTAAACTCTAAGGAGATTTTCAAGAAAGCATTCGAGGGTGGCTACGCTATCCCAGCATTCAATTTCAACAATATGGAGCAGATGCAGGCAATCGTTCAGGGTTGTGTTGAGGCTTCATCACCTGTAATCCTTCAGGTATCTTCAGGTGCGCGTAACTACGCAAACCAGACTCTTCTTCGCTATATGGCTCAGGGAGCAGTTGAGTATGCTAAGGAGTTGGGTAAGAACATTCCAATCGTATTGCACCTTGACCACGGTAACTCATTCGAGCTTTGCAAGAGCTGTGTAGATATGGGATTCTCATCTGTAATGATCGACGGAAGTCACCTTTCATACGAGGAGAACGTAGCACTTACAAAGAAGGTTGTAGAGTATGCACACGCACACGACGTAACAGTTGAGGGTGAGCTTGGAGTATTGGCAGGTGTTGAGGATGAGGTATCTTCAGACCACCACACATACACTGAGCCAGATCAGGTTGAGGATTTCGTAAACAAGACAGGTGTAGATTCACTTGCTATCTCAATCGGAACATCACACGGAGCAAACAAGTTCAAGCCAGAGCAGTGCACAATGAACGCTGAGGGTATCTTGGTTCCACCAGCACTTCGTTTCGACATCTTGAAGGAGATCGAGCAGCGTATCCCAGGATTCCCAATCGTTCTTCACGGTGCATCTTCTGTACCACAGGAGTACGTTAAGGAGATCAACGAGAACGGTGGCGCATTGAAGGATGCAATCGGTATCCCAGAGGAGCAGCTTCGTGAGGCAGCTAAGAGCGCAGTTTGTAAGATCAACATCGACTCAGACGGCCGTTTGGCAATGACAGCAGCTGTACGTCGTATCTTCAACAACAACCCAGCTGAGTTCGACCCACGTAAGTACTTGGGACCTGCTCGTGACGAGTTGAAGAAGTTGTATCAGCACAAGTGCGAGAACGTATTGGGATCAGCTGGTAAGGCTTAATCCTAAGACGATAAACGTATATAATTAGATGGTGGCTACCTAAGGGTTGGCCGCCATCTTTGTTTTATTTCTATATATTACCTATTTATCCATTTAAATTTGCTATCTTTGTCTCGTATAATATATAATAAAAAGAGATGGAACTAAATATTGGATTATCTGCGCAGAGCAAAACTATCGTATCGGAGAGTAACACCGCAATAACATTGGGATCGGGAGACTTGGCAGTCTTTGCCACACCTGCAATGATCGCACTTATGGAGAATGCAGCTATGAAGGCTGTGGGAGAGGCTCTCCCCGAAGGGTCGACAACCGTCGGCACCGAGATGAGCTCAACTCATATCAAGGCTTCGGCGCTGGGTGCCGAGATCGTAGCTACGGCGGTGGTGACATCAGTCGAGGGTCGCAAGATCACATTCAACGTCGGAGCACGTGATGGCGAGAGCTTGATCGGTGAGGGTACTCACACTCGCTTTATTGTTGACCGTGAGAAGTTTATGAGTAGGTTGTAACAAATATTAGCTATTGAAATAAGGTATGTTTGAAAACTTAACAGATAAATTAGAGAGATCCTTCAAGCTCCTCAAAGGCGAGGGGCGAATCAGCGAGATCAACATCGCCGAGACACTAAAGGATATACGTCGAGCCTTGATTGATGCCGACGTTAACTATAAAGTAGCCAAAGATTTCACCAACGAGGTGAAGCGCAAGGCGATGGGTGGCGAGGTCCTCAACGCAGTTAAGCCAGGTCAGATGATGACCAAGATCGTGCGTGACGAGTTGGCGGAGTTGATGGGAGGCACAGCCACCGACATCAAGTTAGAGGGTACCCCAGCGGTGATCCTCATCGCGGGATTGCAGGGTTCGGGAAAGACAACCTTCTCGGGCAAGTTGGCACTCCAACTCAAGGAGAAGCGCAACCGTTCGATGCTGTTGGTTGCTTGCGACGTATATCGTCCTGCGGCCATCGACCAGCTCAAGGTGTTGGGTGGTCAGATCGGAGTCGAGGTCTACACCGAGGAGGGAAACCAGAATCCCGTTCAGATAGCTCAAAACGCAATTACGTATGCTCGCCAAAAGGGGTTCAACACCGTGATTGTCGATACAGCAGGTCGTCTTGCGGTCGACGAGGCGATGATGATCGAGATCACAAAGATCAAGGAGGCGGTAAACCCATCGGAGACCCTCTTTGTCGTTGACTCGATGACGGGACAGGATGCTGTGAACACCGCCAAGGAGTTTAACTCACGCCTCAATTTCGATGGTGTGGTGCTCACTAAGTTGGATGGCGACACACGTGGTGGAGCCGCTATCTCGATTAGGTCGGTTGTCGACAAACCCCTTAAGTTCATCTCGAATGGTGAGAAGATGGATGCCTTACAGACCTTCCACCCCGAGCGTATGGCGGACAGAATCCTCGGAATGGGAGATGTCGTTTCGTTGGTAGAGCGAGCTCAGGAGCAGTATGACGAGGAGGAGGCACGTAAGCTAAAGAAGAAGATCTACACAAATGAGTTCGACTTCAACGACTTCATCTCTCAGATCCAACAGATCAAGAAGATGGGAAACCTCAAAGATCTGGCAGGTATGATCCCTGGTGTCGGCAAGATGATGAAGGATGTCGACATTCCAGATGACGCATTCAAGCAGACCGAGGCGATCATCGGCTCGATGACACCTGCCGAGAGACAGAAGCCATCACTGCTCAACGCCAAGCGACGTGAGCGAATCGCCAAAGGAAGTGGCACATCGGTTGCCGAGGTGAATAAGCTCATCAAGCAGTTCGAACAGACGAGCAAGATGATGAAGATGGTAGCTGGCGGCGGCAAGATGAAGATGCCAAAAATGCCTAAGATGCCGTTTAGGAGATAAACAGAAAAAATAAAAAAATGTGAGTTCGAAATAATTTTCGAACTCTTCCGCTGAGGAGCGATAGCGACCAAGTCCCCGCCCAGAGGGAGGGGATTTAGGGGTGGGGTCAGATATAGACAGAGCTTTTAAGCTCTTAGCGTGAGTTTGAAAGTAGGAAAAACTCACAAAAATTGAGACAAATAATAGATAAAAGTGAGTTTTTCCTACTTTCAAACTCACGCTAAAAACAAATGGAAGATAAAAAGCACCTATCGGGATTTGTCAATATCATTGGCAACCCAAACGTCGGAAAATCGACCCTTATGAATGCCCTTGTGGGCGAGCGACTCTCGATCATCACATCGAAGGCTCAGACAACACGCCACAGAATTATGGGTATCGTCAATGGCGAGAATTTCCAGATTGTCTACTCGGACACCCCAGGAATCTTGAAGCCGAACTACAAGCTACAAGAGTCGATGATGCGCTTCGTAACAGGGGCGGTATCGGATGCCGACGTGTTGCTCTATGTCACCGACACTGTGGAGCAGAGCGATAGGAGCGAGGAGATATTGGAGAGGATCGCAAAGAGCGACATACCCACGATTGTAGTTGTCAACAAGATCGACCTCACCACCCCCGAGGCGTTGGAGGCGTTGGTCGACAAGTGGGCCGAGCGACTCCCAAAGGCGAAGGTGGTCCCTACATCGGCTAAGGAGAACTTCAACATCGGAGGGTTGTTCGACTTGATCGTTGGTGCGCTCCCCGAGGGTGATCCATACTACTCGAAGGATACCTTGACAGACAAGAGCTTGCGCTTCTTCGCAACGGAGATCATCAGAGAGAAGATCCTCACCAACTACGAGAAGGAGATTCCATATTGTTGCGAGGTGGCAATCGAGAGCTACACCGAGGAGCCAACGATAGATCGCATCGCAGCGACGATCTATGTTGCCCGTGACTCACAGAAGGGAATCATCATCGGCCACAAGGGCGAGAAGTTAAAGAGGGTCGGCACTCAGGCTCGCATCGACTTGGAGAAGTTCCTCGACAAGAAGGTATTCCTCCAGATGCACGTCAAGGTCAACGACGATTGGCGAAATAGCGATCGCCAGCTCAAACGCTTCGGATACGAGGAGTAGGGATAATAAAACGGTTTATAAAGCGTTCTATTGCTAAACAGAAATTTAACAATTGATGCGAAATAGAGGGATAGGGCTCTTTGGGGTTCGTATATGGTTACTTATGGCGGCGGCACTCATTCTTAGTGTCACCGCCATAAGTGCGCAATACAACAAGGAGTACTTCCTCTGGATGGGTCGCCAAAATCTCATCCAAGGGGATTATCGAGAGGCTATCAACTCGCTCAATATGTTGATCCGATTCGACAAGAACGCCTACGAGGGTTACTTCCTCAGAGGCATTGCGAAGTATAATATGGGCGATACGATGGGAGCCGACGCTGACCTCTCGCAGGCGCTAACGATCAACCCAGTCTATACGATGGCCTACAATTACAGAGCCATAACACGCTCTCAATTGGGCAATTACGACGATGCACTAAAGGATTTCGCAGCAGCGATAGAGCTTCGCCCCGACCTCCCCGACCCCTATTACAGCCGAGGTGTGACACGTCTACTGAACCAACAATTCGAGTTGGCGATCAAGGATTTCGACCACTTCATCACACAGGAGAAGCGCTTTGCTGGGGCCTACATAAACCGAGGAATCTGCAACCTCCAACTTCGAGATACAACAGAGGCCTACCGAGACTTCGAGATGGCGATCAGAACAAACAGAAACGACCCCGAGGGCTACAACCGTCGAGGCACACTCTACCTCCAACAGAAGAGGTACGCAGAGGCGATCACCGACTTCGACAACGCCATCCACAACGACTCGACCCACATCCCCTCCTACTTCAATAGAGCCTTGGCGCTCAACGATTCGTATCGTCCGAATGATGCTCTACTTGATCTGGACAAGGTTATCGAGCTCGATCCAACCAGCTCGATCACCTACTTCAACCGAGCGATTCTTCTGAGCCGAGTGGGCGACTACAATATGGCCATCGAGGATTACGATCAGGTGGCGGAACTATCTCCCGAGAATGTCTTGGTATATTTCTATCGTGCAAATCTGCTCACTCGATTGGGTGAGATCGAGTTGGCCGAGGAGGACTACACACGCTCGATTGAGCTCTATCCCGACTTCGCAAATGCCTACCTCTCACGCTCCAACATCCGCTTCTTACTCCGTGACACAGATGGTGCGCTCAAAGATAAGCAGATTGCCGAGTCGAAGATGAATGAGCATAAATCGAAGCTCCGAGATAGCAACTACTCGATCTACACCGACTCGACATACAACTTCGACCGCCTCCTCTCGTTCGACACCAAGTTGGCAGGGAGCAGATTCGACAACGGGGCGAGCGGTTCGATTGGAGCTGAGCAGGATGAGGAGCTACGCTTAATCTCTCAGTTCCGCTTCACACTCATCAGGGGGAGCAACGAAATACCCTCGCATCGAGCATATTACGACCAACGAATGGAGGAGTTCATAGCCTCAATCGGAGATGCAAATCTAACGATCGACCACCGAGCTACCAACATCGAAAGCGACTCACTGTCGATGAGAGAGGAACGTGAGGAGCGTGCCACGATTGTGAGTGGCGAGTGGAGTGACCACTTCAGATTGGGAATAACACAGAGCCTCATCAAGCAATACACAAGTTCAATCTCGTCGCTCAACAAGGCGATCGAGAGAAACCCCGACTCACCATTCCTATATATAAATAGGGCGGCGACACGTGCCGAAATGATCGAGTTTATCAGCTCAATCGAGAGCTCATTTCATAGAATATCTATCGACACCGACCCTGCCAATAGGCTCAAAAACAGCACTTCGAAACGGAGCTACGACTATGACGAGTCGATCGCCGACCTCGAACGAGCCATTGCGCTCCACCCCGATCTGATCTACTCTCACTACAACATAGCCTCACTCTATGTCCTCTCGGGACGACTCCCCGAGGCCTATGAGGCATATAGCAGAGCCATCGAGTTATACCCTGCCTTTGCCGAGGCCTACTACAATCGTGGCATCGTGCAGATTATGTTGAAGGATACCAACAAGGGGTGTCTCGACTTGTCGAAGGCTGGCGAGTTGGGAGTTGATAGAGCTTATAAACTATTGGAGCGATATACTCGTCGATAGAGTTCTTATAGTTGTCGATAAACTTTTAAGATAGCATCACACATAGCGCCCCACGAGAAACGCTCCCTCTCACTCTTGATATTCTCCTCGAATCGGGCCAAATTATCACCGCTCCAGATCTTCGACAACACTTGGTTGAGAGCCTCCGAATTGGGGTCACAGGTGTACCCTACCCTATCATTTGGGACAATCTCGGGCAGACCGCCCACATTCGTAACGATCATCGGAGTCGAGAAGTTATAGGCGATTTGGGTCACTCCGCTCTGTGTTGCTGTGTGATATGGCAATACGATGAAATCACACAAGCTGAAGTAGTTAGGGACCTCACTATCGGGGATGAAGTGGTCGTGGAGGATCACATCGCCCTCGATTCCCAAACGCTCGATCTGTTCGATATACTTCTCACGAGAGGTGTAAAACTCCCCCGCAACGATCAATTTACGACCCTCACTCTCACCTCGTCGACTCAGCTCAGCCCAGCTATCAAACAAAATATCCAACCCTTTATAGTCACGAATAAGGCCAAAGAAGAGGGCGTAACGAACAGAGGGATCGAGGCCCAAAGCCTGAGCTGCCGCCTCACGTGAGACCCTCGCTCCGAAGTTATCGAACATAGGGTGGGGTGAAAAAATAGCAGGAGCGGAGCTATACGCACGTAGCTCATCTCCAACCTGATCAGACATATAGACAAAGCCATCCATCGAGCGGAGAAAGTAGCTATTGAAGGGTCGATCAATGATATGGTGTTCGTGCGGCTCAACATTGTCGATCTGGCACACCACCTTTGTGTGGCCATTGCTACGAGCCAACCTCGCAATAGTTCCGAAGCAGGGGGCCATAAAGGGGGTCCAATACTTCATAATCACAAGGTCGGGGCGCTCACGTCGAAGCGTTAGCCCCACGCTCAGCCAGTTGAATGGGTTGACTGTATTTACGCAACGGATAATGCGTAGCCCCTTAGGGGCTTGCGTGTCGAGGGTTTGGCTCTTGCCTGGGAATAGGAATGAGGGGTATTGAAGCGTGAAGGTGCGAATTGTCACCTCGTCGCCCCTATCGCTATACTCACGAGCTAACCGCTCCATAATCGTCGCCAAACCACCTCTGTATGGGTGTGCTGGTCCTAAAATCGTTATCTTCATTCTCCTTTGCCTTTTTGTCTATAAGTGAGAAGATAGAACTCCCCTCAATAACAAAGATAGTTTTTTTTGAGAAATAATCACTATATTTGCCGCAAACAATTTATAAATTAACGTGAGTTCGAAATAATTTCGAACTCTTCCGCTTAGGAGCGATAGCGACCAAATCCCCTCCCAGAGGGAGGGGATTTAGGGGTGGGGTAAGATATAAAAAGAGCTTAAAAAGCTCTTAGCGTGAGTTTGAAAATAGGAAGAACTCGCAAAAATTGAAGCAAACAATAAACAAAAAGTGAGTTTTTCCTATTTTCGAACTCACGCCAAAAATATAAGGCAATGATAAAGGGAATTCTATTCGATATGGATGGTGTGTTGGTTGATAATATGGGGATCCACATCGCCGCATTCGACAAGTTCTGCACGAGCTATGGTGCAGGTGAGGTGGGTGAGAGGTTGATCGCCTGCGCTGGTATGGGCAACGAGGAGATTATGCATATTATGCTTCCAAAAGAGGTGATCGAGCAGAGGGGTATCGAGGCCCTATCGGTCGAGAAAGAGGCGATCTATCGTGAGATCTACGAGCCTACGATCAAGCCTGTGGAGGGTCTCATCGAGCTTCTCAAGGAGTTCAAGGAGCAGGGGATCAAGTGCGCCATCGGATCGTCGGGGTGTCGTGAGAATGTGGAGTTTGTCGTGGAGAAGTGTGGCCTTGCACCCTACTTTTCGGCCTTTGTTTATAGCGACCTTGTGACTCGCTGCAAGCCCGACCCCGAGATCTACCTCACCGCTGCTAAGCTGCTGGAGCTCTCGCCCGATGAGTGTCTTGTGTTTGAGGATGCTTTGGTGGGTATCAAGTCGGCCCGCAATGCCAAGGTTGCAAAGGTTATCGCCCTATCGACAACCCTCTCGGCCGAGGCCCTCAGCAAGGAGAGCGACGCTGACGAGATCGTCACCGACTTCCGTGATCTGTTAGGGAGAGTTTGGTAGGCTATCCTCTCTTACGATTCAACTTATCGAAACGATATATCTGGTAGGAGTTAACCAAATTCTGCCAGATGATGTATGAGGTGGGGGCGATGGAGCTGATCGGAAAGAGGAATGCTTGGGCCAACCATACGGTGAGCACTGTGTTCTTCTGACCCAACGATTGTGCCCCTGCCCCTGCATCGTTGAAGTGGCGACCTATGAGTCGTCCGAGCACATATTGTATCAAGCAGGAGATAAGGGCTACAAAGGCCAAGGCGAGTCCCACGGCAAGGGGGATCGAATCACGTGTGATATAGACGAAGTTGGTGGTACGCCCGAGGGTGACACACATCGAGACCAACCACATATAGAACGACATCTGGCTATGCCGACCGATCCACTCGGCAGCACTTCGCCACACCAACTTCAAGAGCTGGGCCATCGCCAACGGGGTGAGCAGCAGAGGCACAACACGGCTCAGAATCTGAGCGAAGCTACACTCTCCACTACCAAAAAGATCGAGATAGATGGGGGCCACAAAGGCCATCACAAGGTTGCAGATCAGCGTGTAGGAGACCATAGTAGTGACATTAGCACCCAACAGAGCACCGACAGCCACAGCGGCCATTGCGATGGGGGCCAAGAAGCAGACCATACCCCCCTGAGCTACAATCTCGCCAAAAGGGAGCAGGGCATAGTAGGCCACAGGGGTAACGACAAGCTGAAAAGCAAGCAGGGCGAAGTGGAGCTTCGAGAGGCGAAGATCACGGATACGGACCCTGCAAAAGGTGACAAAGAGCATAAGGAAGATAAGTAGGGGCGCAACAATATTGCCCGTCGAGTCATCGAGGCGAGCTATGGGCCTAAATGAGAGCACTCCCAATAGCATCGAGATCAACATCAACAGCGGCCGCCTATTTCGTATTATCGCACCCTTTATCGCTTCCATCGTAGTATCATCATCCCCACAAAGGTAAGCATTGCGTTATAGATTAGCAACTCAAAACCGATCTTATAACCAAAATAGTGATAGGCCAACCACTCTCCCACAATGCTCACAACAAGCGAGAGTGTAGCGACAACCCAGACCAAACGATCCCGAACACTCCACTTAGTGAGGATTGCGAAGGCGAACATTCCCAAGATGGGTCCGTAGGTATAGCCCACAAATTTGAAGAGGACATTGATAATGCTATCACTACTCACAGCCCCAACAACGACCACCAACAGAGCGACGACGACAGCAATGAGTGAGTGAACCATAAGGCGAAGCCGAGTGAGCTGAGACTCGCTCCTCCCCCTCTCTCCGCCCAAGAGGTCGACCGTGCAAGAGGTGGTAAGTGCCGTAAGCGACGAGGCCGACGAGGCAAAGGTAGAGGCGACAAGTCCCAAGACGAACATCACCCCAACAAAGAGGGGCAGGCCACCCTCGACAGCTACGAGCGAGAATAGTTGATCGCTCTTTTCGGGGAGGGGGATGGCCCTCAGATCGACATATCTATATAATAGGACACCGAGGACGAGGAATAGCATAATGACGATGATCTGAGCTAAGGCGGTGACGATGATATTCTTCTGGGCGTGGCGATAGTCGACACAGCTCAAATTACACTGCATCATATCTTGGTCGAGCCCAGTCATCGCAACGAGGGTAAATAGCCCAGCGAAGAACATCTTCCAGAAGTACTTTGGCGACGAAGGGTCGTCGAAGAAGAAGATCCGAGAGTAGGGAGAGTCGGCAACCTCACGTGTGAGGGTGGCGAAGTCCCAACCGAGGGCCGAGGCTATATATACAATAGAGAGCACCAAGCTACCCACCAAACAGAGGCTCTTCAAAGTGTCGGTCCAGACCAGAGACTTAACGCCACCTCGACGAGTAGCGAGCCACACCACACCCACCATCAGAATCACATTCACCACAAAGGGAACACCAAAATGGTCGAACAACAAAAGTTGCAGAGCCACACACATTATATAGAGTCTAAGGGCTGCAATCGTCACCTTCGAGATGAAGAAAAACCACGCACCTGTCCTCTGTGACCCCACCCCGAAACGTCGCTCGAGATACTCATACAAAGAGACAATCTTCATCCGATAGAACAGAGGAATAAGCACAAAGGCGATCACCATCTGCCCCACCGTGAAGCCGAGGACCATCTGCATATAGGAGAATGAGTCGAGAGCTACCGAACCAGGGACCGAGACGAAAGTGATACCCGACATCGCTGCCGAGACCATCGCCATTGCAGCGATGTGCCAACGGAGTCTGTTCCCTGCCACGAAATAGTCGCTGTTTTTGGCTCTTCGACCCGTGTAGTGGGCCGAGGCTAAGAGGATGATTATATAGAAGATAAGGGTGGCCAATACGGCAAAAGTTGTCATTTTTATCGCTATTATAAGTTTTATGCAAACGTTTGTGTTAAAAAAATAACACAAATATAAGAAAAATAAATTATAAATCGTTGGGAATATAGAAATATTTCATAACTTTGCCACCTGTTAAAATCAGAGCATTTTTGAGGCGTATAAAATATTGAAAATGCGACGATTAAACATAACGAGAAACAGTGAGATGTAAAAACCCCAAAACGGGTATTAGTAATTTTTTTGAAAAAGAAGAAGATGAGTCGTTTTCTCAAGATCCGAGATCTAACTCTTCGCGACGGACAGCAGTCCTCGTTCGCGACACGTATGACACAAGAGCAGATTGATCGCTGCTTGCCACCCTACAAGGATGCCACATTCTATGCAATGGAGGTATGGGGAGGAGCTGTGCCTGATTCAGTAATGCGTTACTTGGGGGAGAACCCTTGGTCACGCCTCGAAAAGATCCACGCAGTAGTGGGCGATGTGTCGAAACTGACGGCACTTTCACGTGGTCGTAACCTCTTTGGTTATGCACCCTACACCAACGAAATCATCGACGGATTCTGTCGCAACTCGATCCAGTCGGGATTGGGCATTATGCGTATCTTCGATGCGCTCAATGATGTGGAGAATGTCAAGTCGACAATTAAATATGTTAAACAGTATGGCGGAATTGCCGATTGCGCAGTCTGCTATACCGTAGACCCTAAGTACCCTTCGGTAAGCCCATTGGAGTGGTTGATGGGCAAGCGTAAGCACAAGAATATCTTCACCAACGATTACTTCCTCGCGAAGGCGAAGTTGATGGAGCAGGCAGGAGCCGATATGATCTCGATTAAGGATATGTCGGGACTCATCCCACCTCAACGTGTGCGCTCGCTTGTATCGTTGTTCAAGAGCAAGTTGAAGGTGCCGATCGACTTCCACACACACTGTACACCTGGCTATGGCCTTGCAGCGGTGATCTCGGCTATCGTATCGGGAGTGGATATCGTCGACACCAACTGTTGGTGGTTTGCGGGCGGCACTGGTGCCCCTGCTGTGGAGCTTGTCTATGTCGTATGCCAGAAGTTAGGCATTGATATGGGTGTTAATATGGAGGCTGTGGCTAAGATCAACGAGCAGTTGCTCACCATCCGCAAGGAGTTGGAGTTGTCGGTATTTGGTGCCGAGAAGCCTCTCCCACGCCCATTCAACCCCGTTGTTGACACATTACCTGCCGATATCGACGCTCAATTCGATGCAGCGATTGCGGCGGCTAAGGCCGACAACGACGTGAAGTTGATGGCAGCTTGCGACGCTATTAACAAGTATTTCGGATTCCCTGCGGCCGACGAGTTGGTCAAGAGGGCTGAGATCCCTGGTGGAATGTACTCGAATATGGTGGCTCAGCTTAAGCAGTTGGGTGCCGAGGAGATCTTGCCACGTGCGATGGAGCTTATCCCCGAGGTACGCCTTGCGGCTGGACTTCCTCCGTTGGTGACTCCTACTTCTCAGATCGTTGGTGCTCAGGCGGTTAACTGTGCTATCGACGAGAAGTCGGGACGTGAGATGTACACCAACAAGAGCTCTCAGTTCATCTCGCTCGTCAAGGGTGAGTATGGAACAACGCCCGACCCTATCGACCCTGAGTTTAGGTTGAAGATCTGTGGTGTGAAGGAGGAGACCCAATACGATGTATCGAAGTATAAGATGCAGCCAAACCCAGAGCTTGAGGAGGCTGGCGGTGTGAAGTTGGCCGAGACCGAGAAGGAGATCTTGTTGCTCGAGTTGTTCCCCGTAGTTGCTAAGGGATACCTTAAAAAGGTCAAGACTGATGCTTACAACGCTGCTCAGGCGGTTGTGGCGAAGGCTAAGGCCGAGGAGGCTGAGGCGGCTCGTATCGCTGAGGAGGCTGCAAAGCCTAAGATCGAGATCACTGGGTTTGTCGTTACGGCACCTCTTCCAGGTCGTGTCATCGAGGTATTGGTTAAGGTGGGCGACGCTGTCTCTCGTGATCAGGAGGTTGTAGTCCTCGAGGCGATGAAGATGGAGAACTCGATCACTACCGATCAGGCTGGTATCGTTAAGCGTATCTTGGCCATAGAGGGTGAGAATGTTCCAACTAACGGAATGCTTATCGAGATCGAGTAGGTCGGAGCTAAATAGATGTCAAATGGGCAGGGGTATATTTTTACTCCTGCCTATTTTTATTTATCACAAAAAATACTTACCTTTGAGTTGCTAAACCCTACAAATGACTATGAAAAAGAAGAATAAATCAATATACACATTCCAAGATGCGGTAAAGAGGTCGGGACCTATCGCCTTCACGACGATGATTAAACCTGCTGGATCTACCTGCAACCTCGATTGCCACTACTGCTACTACCTCGACAAGGCGTTGCAATATGGTGGTAAACAGGCCGTGATGAGCGATGAGCTCTTGGAGAGTTATATCTGTCAATATATCGAGGCCAACGAGGTTCCCGAGGTGCTATTCTGTTGGCACGGTGGCGAGCCTCTGCTCCTTAAGCCCGACTTCTATAGACGTGCTATCGAGTATCAGAAGAAGTATGCAGGAGATAAGAAGATCACCAACACATTGCAGACCAACGGATTGCTCTTGAACGAGGAGTGGTGTGAGCTATTTGCCGAGAATAACTTCCTGATCGGAGTCTCGATGGATGGCCCAAAGGATATTCACGACTCATTCCGCTTGACTAAGAACCAAGAGCCCACCTTCGATAGAGTGATGGAGGGGATCAAGATGATGAAGCGAATGGGGGTTGAGTTCAACACATTGAGCGTTGTGAACAAGCTCTGTGAGGGTCGTGGAGCGGAGATCTACCAATTCTTTAAGTCGTTGGGCAGCAAATATATGCAGTTCCTCCCAGCGGTGGAGCACGTGATCGACAAGGAGGGGTATCACCGTCCGTTGATCGTCTCGCCCGAGACCGAGGGAGCTCATATCGCTCCGTGGTCGGTGTCGGCTAAGGGGTATGGTCAGTTCCTCATCGACATCTTCGATCAGTGGGTTATCAACGATGTGGGAAGCTACTATGTTCAGATGTTTGATGCGACGTTGGCCAATACGTGTGGCGTGATGCCTGGTGTCTGCTCGATGTGCGAGACTTGCGGCGATGCTCTGATTGTGGAGCACAATGGTGATGTCTACTCGTGCGACCACTTCGTCTACCCCGAGTATATGTTGGGTAACATCGCCGAGAAGCACCTAATTGATATATATAACGACCGCAAGAGGATCGACTTCGGCCTTGCCAAGCGTAACTCATTGGCAGAGGAGTGTTTGAGGTGTAGATACTACACGGTCTGCCGTGGCGAGTGCCCAAAGCACCGATTCGACACTGGAGCGGATGGTTATCGCAAGAGCACGTTGTGTGATGGGCTGAAGATGTACTTCAGACACGTGGAGCCATATATGGAGTTTATGAGAACCCAACTATCTAAGGGTGAGGCCCCTGCGTGGGTTATTCCATTTGCACGCCA
Source organism: Rikenellaceae bacterium (assembly GCA_047178625.1). Taxonomy (GTDB): domain Bacteria; phylum Bacteroidota; class Bacteroidia; order Bacteroidales; family Rikenellaceae; genus Alistipes. The sequence goes on along the minus strand of JBCQTJ010000010.1, from coordinate 14,380 downwards.
AAGAATGGGATTGATGTAGGGGGGCAGAGGTTGTAGAGCTTACGACCCCGTTTACGTGCACGTCTGACGGTGTAGTGGGTTCCGCCCTTTGGCTCACCATTGTAATAGGCAACGACTATCTCGGATTTATCTACGAGGTAGTCGTTGCGTTGGTGAAAGGTGCCTGTGTGGTACTCCTTACTCAACACTACACAGCTATCGGCCGTCTCCTTGATCACCTCATATTTTGCTCTCTCTACCTCGTCGAAGCCGTTGGCTTGTCCCGTGTAGGGGATGACAGCGTGGAGGCGGACGTTCGGATACTCCTCACGAAGAAGCAACACACTCATTGCAGCCTCGATATCGAACCCCTTGGCCATCCCCGAGTAGAAATTTACCACCTCGCACTTGGCGCTCTCGACGAGTTCGACGAGGAGGGTATTTAGCCTCTGTTCGTGCTCTTTGTAGTTGTAGTCACGGTGTCCAGTAAATGAGATATTCATAATTTGGTTTGGTATTTGTTATCCTTTTGAAACGAACAAGTATTCACTAAAAAAACTAAAGCTATGAAAAAGACAGGTGTTATCTTAACCTCAATCATTGGCGGAGCGATCGTTGGCTCAGCCGTCACTATGTGTCTATGCCCCAAGTCGGGCTCCGAGTTCCGCCGAGATGCTCACAAAAAAATCATCGCCCATATCGAGGCCTTAAAGGCTCGAATGCAGAGTTGTTGCTGCGGCGACGAGGATAAGCAGGGGTCGGAGGAGGATGAGCAGCTCTCGTAATCACATTGTGGGTGTCGGGGTGATATTTGTCGCCCTCACGACCCTCTCGACTATGATGCTCACCATCGCTCTGCTGCTATGGTTGGCCTCGGCATTGGGCTCACTCCTTGGTGCACTTCTGCTCTTGGGGGTGGGTACTCTGCTCTGCTCGCTACTTCTCTACTTCAGTGCTCTTCGCCCTCATATCGAGAGCTTTAACACTCAGATATCGGCCATCTCGACCTTGGCCCACCTCATCAACGGAGTGGTCAGGTTGTTTCGCAGATGACATAAAAAAGGCCGCTGCACTAAAGCAACAGCCTTTTTTCCGTGTCAATTCACACTTAAGTTTGGGTAAGATGGATGAGTTTTGGGGCTTCGTGAAGGCTCTGAAAGCGGAGCGTACTTTAAGTACGTGAGCATTTCAGAGTCGAGGGAAGTGCCGAAAATCGCCATCTTACACGAACTTAGAATTTACTTAAAGTACCTGTTATAAAGGCCCTGGAAACCTGCTCCGTGACGCGCCTCATCCTTCGCCATCTCGTGAACTGTATCGTGAACTGCATCGAGGTTCTGCTCCTTAGCCAAACGAGCCAAACGCATCTTATCCTCGCAAGCACCCGACTCAGCGTTCATCCTCTTGAAAAGGTTAGTCTTGGTGTCCCAAACAACATCACCTAACAACTCAGCGAACTTTGCAGCGTGCTCAGCCTCCTCGAAAGCGTAACGCTTGAACGCCTCAGCGATCTCAGGATAACCCTCACGATCTGCCTGACGGCTCATTGCAAGATACTGACCAACCTCAGAACACTCGCCTGAGAAGTGAGCCATAAGTCCATCCAATAGCTCTGGAGATGAACCCTTACCATCGCCCAACTGGTGCTCAGTCACGAAAGTAAGACCCTCGCTCTGCTCCTCACACTCAACAAACTTCTCCTGTGGAACCTTACACAATGGGCACTTCTCTGGTGCCGATGATCCCTCGTGGATATAACCACATACTGTACAACGCCATTTCTTTGACATAATCTTCTGTTATTTAAGTTTAACTTAACTGTTTATTTGTTTAATCTTCACTACAAAGGTAAGGATTATTTTCAGATTGTCAATAGATTTCCTATCACTATTTTTTATGGGGGTATAGGTTTTTCTTATAGTGGGGGTTTCTGAGTCTTTCTGGGTCGGACTGAGATCCAGAAAAGTCTCAGCCCAACTGGTATAATATTTGCAACAAGAGAGGGAGTTAAAAAAAACTCAAAAAAAAAGAAAAATCTATGGCAACAACAAAGAGCCCATCGGGCTTTAAACTCTCCATTATGACCTTGGCGGTGATGAACGTCACAGCAGTGGTGTCGCTTCGTGGGTTGGCCTCCGAGGCGGTCTATGGCCTCTCATCGGCCTTCTTCTACCTCTTTGCGGCGATCGCATTTTTGATCCCTACGGCACTCGTAGCGGCCGAATTGGCGGCTATGTTCTCCGACAAAGCAGGTGGTGTATTTCGCTGGGTAGGCGAGGCTTTTGGTGCTCGCTGGGGCTTCTTAGCCATCTGGCTACAATGGATCGAATCGACGATTTGGTACCCTACGGTGCTCACCTTCGGAGCGGTGTCGCTGGCCTTCATAGGGCTCGACCACACAGCCGATATGGCGCTCGCCTCCAACAAAACATTCACCTTGGTGGTGGTCTTGGCTATCTATTGGGCGGCAACATTCATCGCCCTCAAGGGGCTAAACTGGGTGGGTAAGATCAGCAAATGGGGCGGCATCATCGGTACAATAATCCCTGCTGGGCTGCTCATACTGCTATCGGTGGTCTACCTCACCACGGGGGGCGAGAACCACTTGGACCTCTCGCAGAGCTTCTTCCCCGACCTCACGAAGTTAGATAATATTGTCCTCGCAAGTAGCATCTTCTTGTTTTATGCAGGTATGGAGATGATGGGAATCCACGTGATGGAGGTCGACAACCCAAAGCGCAACTACCCTCGTGCCATCATCATCGGCTCACTCATTACGGTTGTGATCTTCGTCTTGGGAACATTCTCGATCGGGGTGATCATCCCCGTGAAGGATATCAACCTCACACAGTCGCTTCTGATCGGATTCGACAACTATTTGAGCTACCTCCACCTCTCGTGGGCCTCGCCCATCATCGCCGTGGCCCTTATGTTTGGCGTCTTAGCTGGGGTGTTGACGTGGGTAGCTGGCCCCTCGAAGGGAATCTTCACTGTGGGTCGTGCGGGCTATCTGCCTCCGATATTTCAGCGTAGCAACAAGCGTGGTGTGCAGCGTAACATCCTCCTATTTCAGGGCGGTTTGGTGACACTTCTGAGCCTTCTATTTGTGGTTATGCCCTCGGTGCAGTCGTTCTATCAGATCCTCTCTCAGCTCACCGTGTTGCTCTATCTAATTATGTATATGTTGATGTTTGCGGCGGCCATTACACTACGCTACAAGATGCGAGGGCAGGAGCGCCCATTTAGGTTGGGTAGCAGGGGTAATTTGGTGATGTGGATATTGGGAGGCATCGGTTTCCTTGGCTCTCTATTGGCCTTTGTGTTGAGCTTCATCCCTCCGAGTCAGATCCAGACTGGTAGCACCGAAGTGTGGTTTGGAGTGCTTATTAGCGGCTGTGTAGTGGTAGTGGCGATCCCCTTTGTGATCTACGCTATGCGCAAACCATCGTGGAAGAGTAGTGACGATTTCGCCCCCTTTGCAGATGAGATTCAAGAGGAGAAAGGAGTGGAGAATGGAGCTATTTAACCCCCTAACAAACGACCTCGTTCGCGAGGCAGTCGAGGCAGCATACGAGAGATACGCCCACCTAAAAGAGGGCAAGAATGCCGACTATATCCCCTACCTTGCCGATGTCGACCCATCGCTCTTCGCCATCACGGTCTGTTTGACCAATGGCGAGGTGATCTCGGTGGGAGATGGGACCCACCCCTTTGGCATAGAGTCGATCTCGAAGGTGTGCACCGCCCTGCTGGCGATGAACCAACACTCGGCCGAGGAGGTACTCCACAAAATCGGGGCCGATGCAACAGGGCTCCCCTTCAACTCCATTATGGCGATGCTTTTGGAGCGAGACCACCCCTCTACACCCTTGGTCAATGCAGGTGCCATCTCAGCCTGTTCGATGATAACCCCCACGGGCGACCACGAGCTGAAGTGGCAGAAGATAACGGAGTTTATGAGCTCACTCGCCTCGTCGAAGCTAACCTTCATCGAGGAGCTCTACCGCTCGGAGCGAGATAGCAACTTCAACAACCGAGCGATCGCCAACCTACTACGTAGCTACGATCGTATCTACGACGATGTAGAGCTCTCGCTCGACCTCTACACCCGCCAATGTTCGATGGGGATAACCACCCAACAACTCGCCATAATAGGGGGCACAATAGCCCACGCAGGAGTCAACCCCCTCTCCAAAGAGCAGGTGTTCAAGCCGAGCCTCTCGACCCACATCACCTCGATGATGGCCACCGTAGGGCTCTACGAAAACACGGGGGATTGGATGTTCACCACAGGGCTACCAGCCAAGAGCGGCGTAGGAGGCGGCATCTTGGGGGTGATACCTGGAGTGATGGGCATAGCCGCCTTCGCCCCACCCCTCGACAACTCGGGAAATAGCGTCAAGGCACAGAAGGCCCTACGCTACATCTCGAACCGCCTCAACCTCAACGTCTACTCACCTTATCGCTGCACTGTTCATCAGCACGAGTATGTTTATGTTTAGACGGAAAGTAATTACACGAAAAGGCCTCGGGGTGTTTAATCCTCCGAGGCCTTGTTTGTTTTCCGTTCTGTTACTTATAAATCTCATTGAGAATAGTGGCTAATCTCAAACCTCCACGCAAGAGCTGTTGCTCGACGATGGGGGTATAGTGGCTCATATAGTCGTAATAGATTCTTGATTCTGAAGGTGTTGCGCGGTAGATCTCGACCGCTAAGGTGTGGGTCTCGTTGGTCCAATCTTCGTAGTTGCCCTCGATTATCTCTTCTCGCTGGGTGGTGCTCACTCTGTCAATCTGGTCGCCCCACTCTGTGTAACTCCATTCGTGGGCCCCCATAACGATGTGGGTATCCCACGCTGTGTGGAGGTTTGTCGACTCCGAGAAGTAGAGTACGGGGACTCTGTTACCTCCCAGATCCTCACGTCGACTGACGTGCATCGGTTGGTGCATATCGCCCACCAAGTGGATGAACATCTTCAATGCTACACTCTGCTCCACTGAGTTTGCAGCTCCATCTCGAAGCACCGCCTCCAACTCCGTAACGGCCGAGAGTACATCGCCCGATTTGAGACGATCGGTTGTTGCGACACTCTCATTGTCGGCCATATTTATATAGTGCCACGTCTTGGTATGTTTGTACTCGTCAGTGTTGCTGGCGTTATCCATCCAGTTGGAGTAGTAGACCATCGAACGGCCATCGAGTAGCTGTGTCACTCGCTGCATCGCCTTTTTTGAGAGGTTGCGCTCTGCTATGTGGCAGATTACGTCGTGGCCTTTTTTGCCCCACGCTAAGGCTGAGTTTTGACCTATTACGAGGGTTAATATTAGGGTGTATATTATTTTCTTCATTGTTTTTTCTGGGTCTTTTCTGGGTCTTTCTGGGACTGCTGGGTCTTTCTGACCTCTGTTCCCGAATCTCATTTATGGGGATGAGTTTTGGAGCTTTATCCCACCTCGGGAAGTGCCAAAAATCGCCCCAGAAATGAGATTTACTGGTTCATTGTGGTTAGAAACTCTTGGTTGTATTGCGTTAGGGCCATTTGTTTCTGCAAGAACTCCATCGCCTCAACAGTTGTCATATCAGATAGATATTTACGAAGAATCCACGTGCGGCTCAACATCTCCTTTGGCAACAATAGATCCTCGCGACGAGTACCCGACGAGATAACATCGACAGCTGGGTAGATCCTCTTATTTGAGAGTTTACGGTCGAGCTGAAGCTCCATATTACCCGTACCCTTGAACTCCTCGAAGATCACCTCGTCCATCTTCGAACCAGTGTCGATGAGGGCTGTGGCGATGATTGTGAGCGACCCCTTCTCCTCGGTGTTACGTGCCGCACCGAAGAACCTCTTGGGTTTGTGGAGTGCATTGGCGTCGACTCCTCCCGAGAGGACCTTACCCGACGCTGGCTGCACCGAGTTATAGGCACGGGCGAGGCGAGTGATAGAGTCGAGGAAGATCACAACGTCGTGACCACACTCAACCATCCTCTTGGCCTTCTCCAACACCATCTCAGCGACCCTTACGTGGCGTGATGCCTGCTCGTCGAATGTCGATGCTACCACCTCGGCCTTTACATTTCGGGCCATCTCAGTCACCTCCTCGGGCCTCTCGTCGATGAGCAACACGATCATATAGGCCTCGGGATGGTTGTCGGCAATGGCGTTGGCGATGGTCTGCAACAACATAGTCTTACCAGTCTTGGGCTGGGCAACAATCAGCGCACGTTGACCCTTTCCGATGGGCGAGAATAGATCCACCACCCTATTCGAGAGGTTGTTGTGCTTGCCCCCCGAGAGGTTGAATTTCTCGGATGGGAATAGCGGTGTCATATATTCGAATTGAACCCTATCTCGGATAAAGTTAGGCTCTAACCCATTGATCTCGAAGATCTTGACAAGTGGGAAGTACTTCTCACCCTCACGAGGAGGACGGATGTAACCCTTCACCGTGTCACCTGCCTTGAGGGCGAAGTTCTTGATCTGCGATGGTGAGACATAGATGTCGTCGGGCGAGTTGAGGTAGTTGTAGTCGGACGAACGCAAGAAGCCATAGCCATCGGCCATAACCTCCAACACACCCTCACCCTCGATCGCACCTGTGAAGTCATCCTTGGTGATTACCTGTTGGGGCTGCACTTGATTTGGGTTGTGCGCTGGGTGGTGTCCCTGCTGCCTGCGCTTCATCCCTCTATTCTGCTGATATGGAGCAGATTGTGGAGCCTCACTCTCGGGTGTTGTTGGTGCTGCCACCTCCGATTTCGCCTCTGTTGTGGGTTCTGTTGTGGGCTCTACGGTGGGCTCTACGGTGGGCTCTAACGCCAACTGTGGAGCTTGCGCCATACGTGGTCTACGGCCTCGCTTGGGGGCCGAGATATTTGGCTCCCTTGTCTCTGTTGTCACGGGTGTCTCTGTCTCCGTTTTCTGCTCCTCGGTGGTTGTCTCTGCTGACAGTGCGCTCTTTGGCTTACGGCCTCTCTTGGGCCTATCTCCCTGAGTTGCAGGGACTACAAAGTCGCTACTTGCGACCTCGGTGATCTTTTTGATGAGATCTCCCTTGCGAAGATTCACGTTTCTTACCCCCACAGCCTTAGCTATGGCCTTTAACTCCGCAAGACTCTTAGTCTCCAAAGCCTCAATATTTTGCATATATTTATCTTGATTTTTTTATTAGATCCGAACAGATCCAACCCTATACATCACAAAGATAGTGCAAATTTTTCGATTTGCAAAAAAAAATGTGCTTTTATTGCTCAAAATCAGAGGCTAAGGCCCACGGCTCACTGCTCCAACCTCCGCAACTGCTATTCAAACTTGGCGCACTTGTCGAGACTCCCGAGTAGAAATCGACACTCTTATTACCTCCATTCCACGTGTAAAACATATCGGTGGTGAGTCGACACTCTGCTGGGAAAGCGAGATCGAATTGGGCCCAAAAGACTTCGATCCCTGCCTCATTATCCGAGGCTGCCACCTCGATGTAGTTGCCCAAATCGTAGAAGATATGTGATGAGTAGCCATCGTAGCTCTGCAAAGCGTACCTTTCGGCCGTAGTTAACGTCTTTAGCTCCAACGCTTTGACACTTTCAAACAAAGCCTCTAACTCCGACGTAACACACATCGCCACACAACCAGACCTCCCCTCGGTGGTCTCGTAGTAGTTGTAGAATCCCTCGCATACACTCTGCAAATCATACTCCGCACCATCTTCGGTAAAGAGATATTGTAAAAGAGAGTCGTAGGGAAAACCCGTGGCCAAGATCTCGCAGGGCGAGGCGACGATATAGTCGGCACACCCCCTCATACGATAGAGCGCCTCGATCGAGGACATCAAACAGGCATCGAAGAGGATATAGTCGAAGTGGGTATCTCCCCCCTCGATGGCCTCTACGAAGTCGGCAATATCCATATATCCATCTTTCGAGACACCTAAATAACGGGTCGGAGTGTGTTGATTTGCAACCCCTGGGTGGTGGTGCTCCGAGAATGAGTAGGCCTTGCTCAGAGTTGTTCCATCGCTCAGCAGCCACCCCATTCCGTGGCTCCCCACCACCAAATTAAATTTATATTCACCCCCCTTTGCAGCACTCACTGCCTCCGCCTTCATATCGGAGATCACCGTAGCAAAACCATCTGTACTTAGGCTGTCGAAGTCGCTATACTCACACACCTCTCGACTCTCGCACACTCCCCCACTCTCGCTCAACTCATAGAGCGATGCGGTGCCACTGCTGCTCGGTTTGAGGATATAGAGAGCCCCCTCATCACCAAGTGCACCCGCCTTAACGGCGCTCTCGATGGCGGAGATATTCCGTCCGTAGTAGTAGCTCAGGTCGGTACCCATAAAATAAAATAGGGTGACTTGACTCTTTGGCCCCGAGTAGGGAGAATCATCGCCCTCCTTCGAACAGGAGACAATCAGCCAAAAGCTCAGCAATATTATATATAGGTATCTCTTTAGCATATCTATTTATACTCTCTAACGGGAAGGTTGTTGAACTGCCAAGTGCGGTCCCTCTTATAGGTGACACTATCGGGTTTGTTCCAATAGATTCGCCCAAAGTCGAAGAAGAAGCCCTTGATCTTAACCCCATCAAACTTCTGAGGGGCCACGAGTGGGACATACTCCACAGTGCGAGAGATCACCCTCGCCTTTAGATGGTTGAAGTTCTCGGCTGCTAACAGGTCGAGGGCGTGGTCGAACATCAGGATATGTTGTGGGCTACGCTCCTTGAGTCCATCTCCCGAGCGACGAATCACCTCTAAGATCATCATCACCCTCCTGCTCGCCTTCTCCTCCATCTCACGATTACCCATCACAGAGTAGGCATAGGCCAACATATTCCACACCTTGGGGTTAAACGGATCAAACTCCAGAGCCTGCTGCCCAATCGAGATGAGATCCCCCACCACCAACATATTGGGCGACTCGACATCGAGTCCCGAGGCCATCAACAGAAACTTATCCATATAGGGGTTTGTATTGAGGGGCTTGTATTGATCTTGATAGGCGTAACCATAGTAGAGGTAGTGGTAATCCTCCAGCGAGAGAGTCTCATCGCCCATCTGAAAGCGGAGCATCAGATCGGGATAGAAAAATTTGCTATTGGGGGTCGAGATCTTATCAATGATATCCTCCTCTACTGGCACTGCCGCACTCACACACAATGATAGCGACACGATCGCCATCAAAGATAACACACTGATAAGTTTTCTCATTCCGTTTTTCGTTTTAATTCATTCTCAAGATCGCTGATAGGTGGATGAAATTTGAAAGATGGCATAGAGTGGGCTGAAGGGAGCATACTAAAGTATGTGACCGAAGCACGCTCTATGTTATCTTTTAAATTTCGCCGCCTTGCAGCGATCTTGTTTAATATAGGTCGTGCTCCTTTATAAGCTGCCTAAACCTCTCGGCCAAAGCCTCAGTACCCGAGACCAAAGGCAATCGCATACGATCCTCGATAAGTCCCATAACAGAGAGAGCACACTTCACACCCGTAGGATTTCCCTCGGCAAAGAGGGCATCGACCGCCTCGCTCATCTCGACAAACAACGCCTCAGCCTCATCATACTTGCCCTCCTTGGCCAAATTGATCGAGTTCATAAACTTCGTCGGAAATGAGTTCGCTGCAACCGAGATCACACCATCACCACCTCGACGCATAATGTCAACAGCTATGCCATCGTCGCCTGCCAAGACCAAGAATCCCTCGGGTCTATTGTCAATAACGCTCTGGATCTGCTCAATATTGCCCGACGCCTCCTTTACTCCGATCACATTGTCGAAGTCTCGTGCTATGCGGAGGGTTGTCTCGACAGTCATATTGACACCCGTTCTACCTGCGATGTTGTAGAGAATGATAGGCACTGGCGAGTTCTCCGACACCACCTTGAAGTGTTGATAGAGCCCCTCTTGCGATGGCTTGTTATAGTAAGGTGTGACACTTAGGATGGCATCGACACCACGCAAATCAAACTCACGCAATTGATCCAACACCTCGGATGTCGAGTTTCCACCCACTCCCATAACCACAGGCACACGCCCTGCCACGTGGTTGGTGATATACATCGCAATCACCGCCCTCTCCTGAAGGTATAGTGTTGGGGTCTCGGCCGTTGTTCCCAACGCCACGATGTAATCTACCCCTCCGTCGATCACATAGTCGATCATCTTCGCAAGGGCTGTGTAGTCTACACGACCCTCGCTCGTAAATGGAGTCACCATTGCAACTCCGACTCCGCTCAAGTTCTTCATACTTTATCTTATATTTTTTTATTTATTCTCTTCTTTTTTAAAATAGGCTTCCTTGTATTGGGGCCTCTTTTGTCTCTTGTGTTGGTGCCTCCTCTTGTGTTGGTATCACCTCGCTCGCCTCTCGCTCCTCGATCATTGCCAAAAACTCAGCCTCCGAGATTATCTTAACACCCAACTTATTTGCCTTCTGTAACTTTGCTGGTCCCATCTTCTCACCTGCCACGAGGTAGTCGACATTTGCCGATACAGCTGCCAAATTCCTTCCGCCTCTCTCCTCGATTATCGCCTTCAACTCATCACGGCTATACTCCACAAACTTACCCGAGATCACGAAGCTATGACCCTCCAAACTATTAGAGAGCCGCTCTCGCCTCTCAACCTCGAAGCGAAGCCCTGCCGCCATCAACCTCTCAACCATCGCCCTATTCCCCTCGTCGGCAAAATAGGCCTCTATCGAATCAGCGATCTTATCGCCCACCTCCTCGGTCTCCAACAACTCCTCACGGCTCGCCTCCATCACCCTATCGAGTGATGAGAAGTGACGAGCGATATGTTTGGCCGTGGTCTCACCCACAAACCTCACACCCAAACCAAAGAGCACCCTCTCGAAGTGAACACTCTTCGATGCCTCGATGCTCCGTATAATATTCAAAGCCGACTTCTCGCCCAAACGGGGCAGAGAGGCCAACTCATCAGCCTTCAAGTCGTAGAGATCGGCCGCACTTCTGACCAAAGCCCTATCATAGAGCAGCTCGATGGTCTCATCTCCCAACCCATCAATATCCATCGCCTTGCGACGAATGAAGTGGATCACTCGCCCCACAATCTGTGTCGGACAGTGGCTCTGGTTGGGGCAGTAGTGTTTCGCCTCACCCTCATACCTCACGAGTGTAGATCCGCAATCGGGACACTCCGTGATGTACTCGAATGGAACGCTCTCCTCGCCTCTTGCCGAGAGCTCCACCCCCGTGATCTTGGGGATTATCTCGCCCCCCTTCTCGACGTAGACCATATCATTTAGGCGGATGTCGAGCGATGCGATCTGCTCCGCATTATGCAGCGAAGCCCTCCTCACTGTCGTCCCAGCCAACAGAACGGGCTCCAAATTGGCCACTGGGGTTATCGCCCCCGTCCTTCCGACTCCATAATCTACACTTGTAAGCTTCGTCAACGCCTCCTCGGCCTTGAACTTATAGGCCACCGCCCACTTCGGAGCCTTGGCCGTATAGCCCAACGCCCTCTGCTCCTCATATCTGTTCACCTTTATCACAACACCATCGGTTGCGAAGGGGAGCGACGACCTCGCCTCATCCCAATAGGTGATAAACTCCTCTACCTCGCTCAACGACCCACAGAGTCGCCTCGCATCGGAGATCTTGAATCCCCACCCCTCGGCCGCTGCCAAAGAGTCCCAATGAGAGTCGAAGAGCTGATCTCGCCCCACCACTTGATAGAGCATACAATCCAACCCTCTGCGCCCCACAACGGCCGACGACTGCTGCTTGAGCGAACCTGCCGCCGCATTGCGAACATTAGCAAAGGGCTGCTCTCCATTCGACTCCCTCTCCTCATTCAACCTATCAAAGGCTGCAAAGGGGAGCACGATCTCGCCTCGGATCTCAAACATCTCGGGCCACCCCTCGCCTCTCAACGACAAGGGGATAGAGCGAATAGTCCTCACATTTCGGGTGACATCATCGCCCCTCACGCCATCGCCTCGGGTCACAGCCCTTACCAACTCGCCACCCTCATAGGTCAACGAGATAGCCGTTCCGTCGAACTTCAACTCACACACAAATTCGACCTCTCCGACCTCCTTCTCCACACGAGAGACGAAGTCTGATAACTCCTGCATAGAGTAGGTATTACCCAGCGACAACATAGCAAAGCGATGCTCCACCGACTCAAACTCGGAGGTCAAATCGCTACCCACCCTCTGTGTGGGTGAGTTGGGGTCGGCAAACTCGGGATGGGCCGCCTCCAAGTCGCTGAGCTCCCTGAGCAACTGGTCAAACTGCCTATCCGAGATCTCGGGTTGGGCCAACACATAATATTTATAATTATAGTGATTAAGCCTCTCTCGAAGCTCCTCGATCCTCTCTTGCATTCTCTAAAGGGTAATTATTACGAGGTAAAGATAGATATTTTCGCCGAATTTGAGAAATATTAGCTCTTTTTTTTATGAGCTAATTAAATTTTGCTTATACTTGCAAAAAAATTAGACACATAAAGTTTTATAGCAACAAAAAATGGCAATCAACAAAGCAGCAAAGAGACGAGTAGTTACTGCTCTGCAAAACCTATCTATGGAGTTACAGGAGGCAGTAAAGGAGAAATATCCGTTGGGTTACACCGATGCGATGATGAGAATTGACAAGCCAAATGGAGACTTCTTTTATGCGGTACCCTACGCCACAGATGAGGTGGATTATTTGGTTAAAATCACTGTGAAAATCGACGATAAGAGTCACGAAGAGGACGATAAGAGCTACTACGACGACGAGATCAAGGGCGATGATAATATCGACGACCATCTCGACGACGAGGAGGATGAGATGTAGCATAAGCTCCACTCGATAAAAAAAATCGAGATAGTATTCTGCTGTTTAAAATTATTTTCGTATCTTTGAGGGCAAAAAACTCTTTTTTTACATCGGTGATAGGAGGTGAGCGATATAGTTTGTAATTATAAACAGTATATATATTTTTAAATAAACGATGAAGAAAGTAGATGTAATTCTTGGATTGCAGTGGGGCGACGAGGGCAAAGGAAAGGTTGTCGACGTACTTACCCCCAACTATAAGGTTGTAGCTCGCTTCCAAGGCGGCCCCAACGCAGGTCACACACTCGAATTTAATGGCGAGAAGTATGTCTTGCGCTCAATACCCTCGGGAATCTTCCAAGGCGATAAGGTAAATATTATCGGTGGCGGTGTAGTGCTCGACCCAGTGCTCTTCCGTGAGGAGGCTGAGGCACTTGCAAAGAGTGGTCACGACCTAACCAAGAGGCTATACATCTCGAAGAAGGCTCACTTGATCCTCCCAACTCACCGCATCCTCGACGCTGCTTATGAGGCGGCTAAGGGTGATGGTAAGATCGGAACTACGGGCAAGGGAATCGGACCTACATACACCGACAAGGTGTCACGCAATGGCGTTCGTGTAGGCGACGTCTTCCTCTCATTCAACGACATATATACAAAAGCAAAGAGCCGCCACGCTCAGATTCTCGATTCGCTCAATTTCGAGTACGACATCACGGAGTTGGAGGCTAAGTGGTTCGAGGCGATCGAATATTTGAAAGGATTCACCATCATCGACTCGGAGCAGACAGTAAACGATATGTTGAAGGCCGACCAACCAATCTTGGCCGAGGGGGCACAGGGCACACTCCTCGATGTTGACTTCGGATCATACCCATTCGTAACATCATCGAACACAGTTTGCGCTGGAGCCTGCACAGGCTTGGGCATCGCACCTAACCGCATCGGCGAGGTATTCGGAATCTTCAAGGCCTACTGCACACGTGTGGGTAGCGGACCATTCCCAACGGAGCTTTTCGACGAAACTGGCGCACAGCTTCGTGACATCGGACACGAGTATGGAGCGGTGACAGGACGTGAGCGTCGTTGTGGTTGGTTGGATATGGTGGCACTTAAATATGCCATTATGATCGACGGTGCCACACAGCTCATTATGATGAAGTCGGATGTGATGAATGGCTTCGAGACGATCAAGGTGGCGGTAGCCTACGAGATCGACGGAGAGCGCACCGAGGTCTTCCCATACTCGGTAGAGGGTGAGATCAAACCAATCTACAAGGAGTTCAAGGGGTGGCAGTGCGACATCTGCGGAGTTAAGAACTACGAGGATTTCCCAATCGAATTTAAAGAGTACGTCGATTTCATCGAGAAAGAGACAGGCGTTCCAATTAAGATTATATCAGTAGGACCCGACCGATCGGAGACAATCATCCGATAGAGTTTTTCCAAAACATAGATTAACACCAAAGTGGAGCCGTAGGGCACTATAAAAAATACTGTGTAAACAGAGATCCGGGTCGCAAGATTCGGATTTTTGTTTAACTTTAACACACTATTATTTTATGGAGACCACAATGTCAAAGAAAATCAAACGCCAA
>JBCQTJ010000009.1:0-77775 GCA_047178625.1 Rikenellaceae bacterium | reverse complement strand
TGATATACGCAAACCATAGAGGTTCTATACATCAGTTGCATAACTAATTCGTAACCTATTGCGCTATGTCCCAACATTCACTTACTGAGGTTTAACGACTTAAACCTTTTTTGTAGATTCCTCCCACAAAGTTACACAAAAAAATTGATTTACAAGGGAGTTTGTTATTTCATCTATTTTAGTTAATTTTGTGGGGTGTCACTCTATTTAATTTTTTGATGATGAATTGTACCTTTAAATATATATATGCGCTCTTAGCCCTCTGTTTTGTGGGGTGTACCAATATCCCCATAGACGACGATATCGTTGTCGAGGAGGAGGAGAGCTACTTAAGCGATGAGGAGTCGTTGGATCGAGACTATGTAAACGGAGATTATGTAAAGCTCCACAGCGCCACAATCAACGACGAGGCGCAGGGTGTAAACTTCATCTTGGTGGGTGATGGGTTCACCACAGAACATATGGCCCAAGGAGGTACCTACGAAACGGTGATGAAAATCGCGAAGGAGGCTCTCATCGACATCGAACCGTTGAAGAGTTATAGCGAGTATGTAAATATATACTTCGTCGTGGCGGTATCCGAAGATAGCGGAATCGAGGAGGGGGGTAATACCGCCATCGGATGCGAGTTCGGCGAGGGGACGCTTATCTCGGGAAGTGAGACAAAGGCATTCGCCTATGGCCGTGCCATCCCTGGTATTTCGCTCTCGGAGTCGGTGATTGTGGTGGTCCTCAATAGTGGAAAATATGCAGGAACCACATATCAATACTCTTTGGCAGGTGAGCATTATGGTGTGATCGCCTATTGCCCTATTGTGAGCTACAACCAAGCAGCCTTTGGGGAGTTGATCCACCACGAGGCGTTGGGCCACGGCTTAGGGTGGCTTATGGATGAGTATATCTACTATGATGAGAGTATAAAGGGGGATAGCGAGGCGATGGCCGATATCGAGGATACTCACTCCTATGGCGGAGGTGTAAATATCTCTCTCGACATTGCGACTACCCCGTGGAGCCACTTTGTTGGTCTCGATGATTATGATATGGTCGGCAGCTATGAGGGTGGCTATTTTTATAGCGAAGATGTATGGCGCCCCGAGGAGAATAGTTGTATGAATAATAACGTCTCATACTTCAACGCCCCGAGCCGAGAGGCGATGGTGAAGCGACTCTTCGACATCGCAGGCTGCACATATGACTTCGATGAGTTCAAGGTGAAGGATGCCGTGAATCTCACAAGCGACATCACCTCCCGAAGCGAGATGACCTCGATCACCCGAGGCGATGGCTCGCTGGCTGAGCCGCTTCATCCTCCTATTCGGGTTGAGATGTAAAAAAGAGACTATTGCAAAACGAAAGGTCTATTCTGCTTAAATGATTGTTGATATATAGCTGAATAATTGAAGATAACACAGATTATTTTCAATTATTCAGCTATATTTAGTGTATTATGACTTGAAGTAAGATAGTGTTGTGTTTATAATGGGCTACCAGTCGTTGTTGTTGTCATAGCCTGTATGTCCTGAGAATAAACCCTTCTCAATCTCTGAGATCGTATTATTAGCAGCTATAAATGACTTGTAAAAAGCTTTAAGCATAACTGTTTTTTGCATATCCTTCTCTTGGATTGGATATCTCTGGTTTACAAAGAATGTGCTTTTGGATGGTGCGCTATTTCCTGTCGCCGCAGTCATTACGAGGCGGTATTGTTGAAGTGTAACCATTATTCGAATTTTACCAGGTTTTATATCTGTTCGAATGATGTGTGTTGTACTTACTCGGGTGATTACCAATGATTCCCCTGTATGAATATTGGGATATACCCCTTTTGCAACAATTAATCCAGCCTCTTTATCTTGTACTTGTACGACACGCAGGAATAACGGTGTGGGCACTACAAAAAATTAAGAGACTGACACATACGATTACGTCTGATAATGAAAAAATAACTGAAAAAAACAGGAAATAGTGAAAAAAAATATATACCTTTGCAACAAGCATCACTTGTGGGAAGGTGGTGCAAATGAAATATTTAAACAAATACTAACTTCGAATTCAGTTGCATTTGCTTTGTGAATTCAGTAATTAAATTTCAATTATGAGAAAAAGAATCTTTTTAGTAGTTGCAGCTGTATCTGTAGCGATGGTGTCTTGTAGTAAAGATGATGATGGTGCAGGTGGATCAGGATCAGGTTGTACATGTACTTCAACACTCGAAGGAGCGGATGAATCTGTTTATACAGCGTCTGAGATGAATGGCAAAACATGTAGTGAACTTGAGGATGAAATGAATAAGCAAGCAAATAGTGTGTATACAGTAACGTGCAAATAATTTGTAGTACGACGACTATTCATGAGGGTGACGATACGAGTGTAATACTTGTTCGTCGCTCTCTTTTATTTAAATAGATTTAATATGATTTCACTTCGCAAACCATATATTAGCTTTCTGTCGACGATTGTAATTGGAGTAACTTTTATCATCTCGTCGCTGTTGAAACTCTCGTCGATTGATACTTTTGAGTTATACATTTTCACATTTGATATCTTTAGTCTTGAGATGGCTGCTTTAGCTGCACGCGTTGTGATTGGGGCGGAGTTAGCGTTGGGTGTTCTCTACATCGCAAATATATACCATAAGCAGATATTTTATACTATTTTATCTATCACTCTGGGTTTTACGTTTTTTTTGACATACCTAACTCTCATTGGTCGAGAAGATAATTGCCACTGTTTTGGCGACATAGTCGATATCTCACCGCTTGGGTCTATCGTTAAAAATATTGCGATATTGGCAGTTTTGCTTCTGTCGAGAGAGACTCCTGTTTGGAGATTTAAAATTACTATAAGTGGTGAGACCATCGAAAAATATAAAGGATATATATTGGTGGTAATATGCGCAGTTATTTCAGTGCCATTTATGCGTTATCCGATACACTCTATATACAATATGGTTAATTTGCGTGACCAAGAGTATGTTGTGCGCAAGATAGACATCGAAAAATTCGATGCATTTCTAGCTCACCACCCCGAAATTGAGTGGGGCAGCAAAACTAAAGTATTAGCTTTTTATGGTACTCATTGTAAATATTGTAGGCTCTCGGCACAGCAAATATCTCAAATAATACGTCGTAACAATCTCGATCCATCTGCTATGCAAACTATATTTTGGGGAACTGAGGAGGCTGTTGGTGAGTTTCTTGACAAGACAAATGCGGTCGATTTTCCTTATACGATAATAGATCCTCCAGAACTGTTGGGCATAGTTAGGGGAGAGATTCCAACTCTGTTCTTCTATGACCAAGATGCAGAGCATAATATTGTGCTTCATAATTTGCGTTCCATCGAAGAGAGCGCACTTAAAGAGAGGTTAAGCAGAGAAGAGTAATATCTTCGAGATACTCCAAACAAAGTGCTCTTTTCTGGTCAGCATATTCTTTTTGCGACAAAAAAAAGCGACTATGTGGAAGTAAACAAGGGCACTATAAAAAATACTGTGTAAACAGAGATCCGAATCTTGCGACCCGGATCTCTGTTTACACAGTATTTTTTATAGTGCCGATGCCAATTCGCAACTGGGGTATTGTTATGAACCAATTTATTGCTATATTTGAAAACAGAATCGAGGCGTAGCCTTGCGGCTGCCTCGACTCGGATCTCTGTTTACACAATATTTTTTATAGTGCCAATTTAAACAATTAACAGCTTGAGTTCAGTTGCATTTGCAGGTTGAATTCAGCAAGTTTGATAAAATTGGCACTTCATACCAAGCAACTTAAATAAAGCTGCGTGGTCAATACTTATTAGTACAGAGGTACGACCAAGCACCTATCCCCACATAAGTAAAGCCCACGCATAACGCAGGCGTTCTACTTATTGTTCGTGGGGATTAAAATTGGTCGTTTTCTGTACCCAAAACAATAGCAAAAACGCTATTATAAATATTTTAGCAGATTATAATCTGCATTCTTTTGCAAAGGTAAAAATTATTCTTTATTATATATAAGCTTTAATCTGTTTTCTTTATAAAAATTGTTTGGATATGTATATTCCCCAATCTGTTTTCGGATCTATGATCCGATGCCCTCTGAGAGATTTTTGAAATATAAACCTCTTTTTATGAGGGAGGGCAGTTTTAGAAAACTGCCCTTCGGGCGGAGCGGGGATTGCACCCCCGCAGGTGCTTAGAGAAACTATGTTTCGCTCTCTTAATCACAAAATAGGGGCGACTCCAGATGGAAATCGCCCCGTTTTTAATGATGGAAATATTCTACTTCTCGATCAACGAGATACTACGCTGGATGAAGTCGCTTAGGTTCTTGCCCTTCAACAATCCGTTCGATAGTAGCGCTAAGTCGATGATCTGCTTGATTAGAGAATTGTCGCGTCCGATCTGCTTCAACCTCTCGTCTCTCTCGTCGCGAAGTGTTACGACCCTCTTCGAGAGATCCTCTCTCATCGCCTTCTCCTCCTCTGTGAGCTCCTCCTCTTTCTTGCCCTTTATCACCTCCTCGAAGCGTGCCTCCTCATCGGTGGCGGCGTTGATCTTCTTTGTTGTTGTCTTTAGCTTGTCGCCATACGACTCTTCCACGCTTGATAGGATGTCGAGCACGATAGGGTGGTTTCCGTTCACCGCAATTGTGTAGTTGTCGGGCATCTGAGCGTAGAACTGACTCATTCCGTCGCCACCGCCGCTCATCGCCATATCCTTCATACGACGCATAAACTCGTTCTGAGTGATTACCACTGGGGCATCGCTCGCTGTCATTCCCTCGAATGTGATGTTGTATGTCACCTTCTCGTCGGTTGGCATCTGGCTCTCGAACGCTGGGCGTAGGATCTCCTGCTGAGGCTCCGTGAGGACGATCTCGATTGGCTCATCCTTCTGGATTAGCTTGTCTACAACGTCGCTGTCGACACGAACAAATCTACACTCCTTATTCTTCGACTCATAGTAGTTGATGTAGTGGCTATCCAACTGGCCATCCATCACCAACACCTCGTAGCCCTTCGACTTTGCCGACTCTACGAATGCGTGCTTCTCGATCGGGTCGTCGACATACAACAGAATCGTCGTTCCATTCTTGTCGGTCTGATTCCCCTTTACCGCCTCGGTGAACTCTGTGCTGGTGAAGTACTTACCCTCGGTGCTCTTCCACAACATAAAGCCATCCGACTTGTCGGCAAACTTCTCGTCGGTGAGTGTTCCATACTCGATGAATATCTTCAGATCATCCCACTTCTGCTCGTAATCCTCACGCATTGTGTTGAATAGCTCTTGGAGCCTATCTGCCACCTTGCGAGTGATGTAGTTCGAGATCTTCTTCACGTTCGAGTCGCTCTGGAGATAGCTACGAGATACATTCAACGGGATATCTGGTGAGTCGATGATACCGTGCAAAAGGGTCAAATACTCGGGCACGATTCCCTCGACTTGATCTGTCACATAGACCTGATTGCAATAGAGCTGAACACGATTCTTCTGAACCTCGAACTTGTTGGCGATCTTAGGGAAGTAGAGGATTCCAGTCAAGTTGAAAGGGAAGTCGATATTTAGGTGGATCGAGAATAGTGGCTCCTCGCCAGCAGGGTACAACTCACGATAGAAATCCTTGTATTGCTGCTCGGTGATCTCGCTTGGCATAGTTGTCCAGAGTGGGGCTACACCATTGATGATGTTATCCTTCTCTGTGTCTACATACTTGCCATCTTTCCACTCCTGCACCTTCCCAAATGAGATTGGAATAGGAAGGAAGCGGCAATACTTCTTCAAAAGCCCCTCGACCTTCGACTTCTCGGCATACTCCATCGTATCCTCGCTGATGTGGAGTGTGATCTGGGTTCCACGCTCCATCACCTCGTCTGTCTCGCTCATCTCGAACTCGGGCGACCCTGTGCAGCTCCACTTCACCGCCTTGGCCCCCTCACGGAACGACTGTGTGGTGAGCTCAACACGGTCGGCCACCATAAATGCAGAGTAGAATCCCAATCCGAAGTGGCCAATGATCGACTGATCCTTGTACTTCTCCATAAACTCCTCGGCACCCGAGAATGCGATTTGGTTGATATATTTGTCAACCTCCTCCATCGTCATTCCCAAACCACGGTCACGGATTGTCAAGGTCTTAGCCTCTTTGTCGACGCTCACCAAGATGGTTAAATCGCCTAACTCGCCCTTTGCCTCGCCACGTGCCGAGAGGGTCTTTAGCTTCTGTGTCGCATCGACTGCATTTGAGATCAACTCACGAAGGAAGATTTCGTGATCTGAATAGAGAAATTTCTTAATTACGGGGAAGATGTTTTCCGAAGTAACTCCAATTTTTCCGTTTTTCATAGCTTGTATTTTATTATTTTTGAGTTTGTATAATTTTGTTTATTTGACCTTTTATTATCAAATGGTGTGCCAAGCTCTTTTCTCTGTCATTTTGTCAGTTTAGGACTGTCATTGGTGACAATTTGGGCCGATTAACGCTCCTTTTTTGGTTTGTTAATCGGCCCTTATTGTTTTTTTTGAGACTTTCTCTGATTATAGTAGTTTCTCTAACTTCTCTTGTAGGGCTGCCTTTGTTGTTGCTCCGATCTGCTTGTCTACCAATGCACCGCCCTTCAACATCACGATCGTTGGGATGTTGCGCACGCCATACTCTGCTACGATGTCGTCGTTATCCTCTACGTCACACTTCGCAACGATGATCTTTCCCTCATACTCCGCTGCCAACTCCTCTACGATTGGCGCGATTGTGCGGCAAGGGCCACACCACTCTGCCCAGAAGTCGATCACGACTGGAAGTCCTGAAGCCATCACCTCTGCATAATTCTCTTTTGTAATTGTAACTGCCATAGTTTTTCTGTTTTATATTTATGATATTGTATATTTAATAAAATTGTCGTCCAAATATCCTACCAATTCACGGCTTAGCTCCACCTTGACACTCGACCCCATCCTCAGCACGCTGCCGCTCTGTGAGTCGTAGATCTTTATCTTTAGTGATGTTGGCCCCTTCTGTGCTTTAGCTCCTCTCTTCTTCTTCTCTGCTGCGTGAGTAATTACAGTGAGTCCCTCCACCAACTCTTTGGTGATCTGCTCGACACTCAGATGGAGCGTTAGCTCTTTGATCGTCTCCCTCACCTCGCTCAACTGAGTGATGGATGTGATCTTTAGCTCCATATTCCCAGGCCTAAATGGGTGTTCCTGCACCTTCGCCCTCATAAAGATAAGGTAGTCGTCGTAGAGATATTGGCGGAACTTCTCGTAATCCTTGCTAAAGAGGACAAATTCGTGTGAGCCGTTGTAATCCTCCATCGTGAAGCGACCATAGGGCTTGCCCGTCTTACTCGTTAGGTTCTGGACCGAAGTCACCATTCCTGCAACCGATACATCTTGCCCCACAAGAGCATCAATATTCGAGAGATCGGAGAGTTGGTTGTGACACATATTCTTCATTATCACATCATATTCGCCAAGCGGATGGTCCGATAAGTATAGTCCAATCACCTCTCTCTCCTTCTTCAAGGTGTTGAGTTTATTCCACGAAATAGCTCCGTTAGGTGTCATCGGAGCCGCAATATCTACCGATCCCGAGTCCCCTCCAAAGAGGCTCTGTTGCGCATTCTTCTTCTCTGCCTGAATCCTCTGCCCATATCGAGTCAACATCTCCAAGTAGGTGACGTTTGTCGCAGGGTCGGGGGCGAAAAATAGCGAACGATGTATTCCCGAGATCGCATCGAAACCACCAGCATAGATGATGCTCTCGAGACACTTCTTGTTTACGCACGAGAAGTTCACCCTCTCCATAAAGTCGGTTATGCTCTTGAAGGCTCCATTGCGATTTCGCTCCTCGACAATGCTCGCCACCGCTGCATCACCGACTCCTTTGATTCCTCCCATTCCGAATCTAACATCTCCCTCTTTGTTGGCCGAGAAGTTGTGGTTCGATTCGTTAATGTCGGGCCCCAATACCTTGATGCCCATCCTATTACATTCGTTCATATAGAACGACAAACTCTTGATGTCGGCTAAGTTTCGACTCAATAACGCCGCCATATACTCCGACGGATAGTTCGCCTTGAGGTAGGCCGTCTGGTAGGCGATCCACGAGTAGCAAGTTGCGTGAGATTTGTTGAAGGCGTAGGATGCAAACTTCTCCCAATCTCCCCAAATCTTATTCAACACCTCCTCGTTGTGGCCATTCGACTTACCACCCTCGATGAACTTAGGCTTCATCATATCGAGCTGATACCTCAGCTTCTTACCCATCGCCTTACGCAGTGAGTCGGACTCGCCTCGTGTGAAGTTACCAAGTAGGCGAGAGAGAAGCATCACCTGCTCCTGATAGACCGTGATTCCATAGGTATCCTTCAGATACTTCTCCATAACGGGGATATCATACTCGATCGGCTTGCGTCCGTGTTTACGGTTTACGAAGTCGGGTATGTTATCCATCGGACCTGGACGATAGAGGGCATTCATCGCGATCAGATCCTCGAAGGTGGTGGGTTGGAGGTCACGCAGATACTTCTGCATTCCTGCCGACTCGAACTGGAACGTTCCGATTGTTCGCCCCTCGCTATATAACTTATAGGTCGCTGGGTCGTCGATCGGGATCTCCTCTATATCAAACACTTCGCCTCTGGTCTCCTTGATGTTGGCCTGAGCATCCTTGATGATCGAGAGGGTTTTGAGACCCAAGAAGTCCATCTTGATGAGTCCCGTATCCTCGATGATCGAACCCTCATATTGAGTCACCAGCATCTTCTCGCCCGTCTCCTTGTCGTCGGCCGTGCTCACTGGCACCCAGTCGGTGATGTCGTCACGGCAGATGATGACTCCGCAGGCGTGAACTCCCGTGTTGCGGACGTTGCCCTCCAACATCCTTGCATATCGGATCGTGTCGCTCATTATCGGGTCTTGTGACTCCTCGGCCGCCTTTAGCTCGGGGACCGACTTGATTGCGTTGGGCAGGTTCATCTTAAGATCATCTGGTAGACGATCGGGGATCAACTTACACAACCTATCCGACTCCGAGAGTGGGAGCTTCTGAACACGGGCCACATCCTTAATAGATGATTTGGTCGCCATCGTTCCGAAGGTGATGATATGCGCCACCTTCTCCTTGCCATACTTCTCCGTCACCCAGTTCAAGACCCTACCTCGCCCATCATCGTCGAAGTCGACATCAATATCGGGGAGCGAGATACGATCGGGGTTCAAGAAACGCTCAAAAAGCAGATCATACTTAATCGGGTCGATGAGCGTGATTCCCAAACAGTAGGCCACAGCCGACCCAGCGGCCGATCCACGTCCAGGTCCCACCGACACCCCCAACTCATTGCGGGCCACCGAGATAAAGTCCTGAACGATAAGGAAGTAACCTGGGAATCCCATCGTCTTCATAATATATATCTCGAAGTTCATTCGCTCCAAGACATCCTCGCTCAAAGGGTTGCCATACTTCTTGTAGGCCCCCTCGAAGGCTATTTTTTTGAGGTAGTCGGCCTCTAACTTGATTCGGTATAGTTTGTCGTAGCCGCCCAAGCTCTTGATCTTCTTCTCGCCATCTTCACGTGATAGGACCACATTCCCGTTCTCGTCTTGAGTGAACTCATCGTAGAGATCTTCGTGCGAGAGTTTTGCTCGATACCCCTCCTCGGTTCCGAACTCCTCGGGGATCTCGAATGTGGGCATAATCGGAGGGTTGTTGATCGAGTACTCCTCGACCTTATCGCAGATCTCGACCGTGTTGGTGAGGGCCTCGGGGTAGTAGCCGAAGATATCGCTCATCTCGCTGCAACTCTTCATCCACTCCTGCTTGGTATATAACATTCGCTTCGGATCGTCCAGATCACGGCTCGTGCTTAGGCAGATCAAGCGATCGTGCGCCTCGGCATTCTCCTCGTCGACGAAGTGGACATCGTTTGAGGCGATGACCTTTACTCCGTGCCTTTGCGATAGCTCCAATATCCTCTCGTTTACCCTCTCTTGAATCTCTCCGACCTCGTAATTTGCCCTCTCGGCTGTAGCTTTGTGGAGCTGCATTTCGAGGTAGTAATCCTCCCCAAATATGCTCTTGTGCCACATCACCGACTCATCGGCCGCCTCCTCATCGTTTTTTATGATTGATTGAGCAACCTCACCTCCGAGGCAGGCAGAGCAGCAGATCAATCCCTCACTGAACTGCTCGATATCTTTGCGGTCGGTTCGAGGTCGCATATAGAAACCATCGGTCCACGCACGTGAGACGATCTTCACCAAGTTGTGATATCCCGTCTCGTTTTTTGCCAATAGGATTAGGTGATAACCGCTCTGGTCGATCTTGCCCTCACGTCGGCTCTTGTCGCCTCGGCGTGCCACATATACCTCGCATCCGATGATCGGTTTGAAGGCGATCTTGCGCTTTAGCTCATAGATCTTCGCCTCGTTGGACTCCCTGACTGTTTGAGGGTCTACACCCTCCTCTGCGACATAGGTCCCATCGTCAATTGTGAGGTTCTCCTTCTCAATCTTCTTGATCTCATCCTTAAATCCTCCCTTCTTCTTCTTGAGGTAGTTGGCGAACTCTTTGATGGCGAACATCACACCGTGGTCGGTAACTGCTATACCGATTTGACCATCGGCCATCGCCTTATCAACAAGGCGTGCGACAGAGGCCTGTCCATCGAGGACAGAGTATTGTGTATGGACGTGAAGATGTACGAATGGGTAACTCATAACTTTAAATCAAAATATAAGAACAAAGATAGTGATATTACATCAAAGTTCGGCATATAAATTGCTAATTTTTATTTAATCATTTTTTTAGTAATAGAGTTGTGTTTTTAAAAATATTTTTCTATCTTTGAGATGACCACATTGTAAAACCGAATAAAACCTATCGCTATGAACCACGACAGAATGGTACCCCTAATGGAGTACAACACCTTAGACCAAGCAGAGATGGCGAAGTCAATCCTCGAAGAGTCTGGGATTTGGACGATGATAAACAATGAGTTTATGTCGACGATCTATCCGACAGGGATAGTACCAGCTCAGTTGATTATTATGGAGGAGGATCTCGCCCGAGCAAAAAGAATCCTCGAAGAGTCATTGATCTCCGAGGATGTAGAGTAGTCTTAAGGGGAGAAATTAGAACTCCCCTTAAAGTTTAGACTATTCGTTCCATATCTTCCAAGCAGCCTCAGCCTGCCCAATGAGCATTGCTTCACCATTGCAGATCGACGCACCTTGATCTCTCCCTCGCTCCAAGAATTGAGTGAGGGGGGGATTATAGACCAAATCGAAGAGATAGTGCGATGGTGTGATGGCCTCATATGGGATCGCTGGTGAGCTATCTACGTTGGGGAATGTGCCCAGTGGGGTTGCGTTGATAATCAAAAGATTCTCTGCAATTACCTCGGGTGTAAGCTCTCCATAGGTGATTCTATTCTCGCCCTTGCTGCGAGAGACCACGCTATACTCAATTCCCAATTGTCTCATAACATACTCCACAGCCGACGCTGCACCTCCAGTGCCCAAGATAAGGGCTTTGGATGGCCTTACCTCGCCCAAGAAGTCGATCATTGAGTTATATAGTCCGATGATATCGGTGTTGTATCCCACCAAACTCTCCCCCTCTCGCTTGACGCAATTCACCGCACCGATAGAGTCCGCCTCGGGGGATAGTCGGTCGAGATATCGCATTACATCTCTCTTGTATGGGATGGTGATGTTGAACCCCTCCAAGCCTCCCTCGGCCAAAGGTGCAATGAGCCCCTGCTCTTCGAGGGCCTCGATGTGTGGCAGCTCATAGAGCGAGTAGCTACAATCGGTGATCCCTTCACGCTCAAATTTTGAGGCGAAGTAACGTCCCGAGAATGAGTGGGGTAGATGCTCTCCTATTAGTCCGAATTTTCGCATAACCTCCGCCAATTACAATACCATCTTAATTAGGGCAAACGAGCCGATCAGAACAACCGTAAAGGCGATAGCGAGGAGGTTGAAATATTTGTCGATGAAGCCCTTAATAGGCGCCCCAAAGCGATAGATCAAACCTGCCACGAGGAAGAACCTCGCACCACGAGCCACTGCCGAGGCCAAGATAAACATCACAAACTCCACATCGAAAAGACCAGCTGTGATTGTGAAGATCTTATATGGGATGGGGGTAAATCCAGCGGTGAAGATGATCCAGAAATCATATTGGTGATATAAATCCTCGACACGATGGAAGGCCGCCTCGGAGAATACATTATCGAAGAAGAATGTGGCCAATGCGGTGTTGTCGCCCGTGGCTGTTGTCCACAACATACTTCCGATCATATATCCACAGACTGCTCCGATCAACGATCCAGCGGTGCAGATCGCCGCATAGCGAAATGACTTCGACTGGGCACCCAAGCAGAGCGCAATAAGCAACACATCGGGCGGAATGGGAAAGAAACTCGACTCCGCAATGGCGAAGAGCAACAACGCCACAGCGCCATAGCGTGAGTTGCCCCACGAGAGCATCCACTCATATAATCGTTTAAAGATATTCATTCTATTTCATTTTAAATTGTTCAATCCCCTTGAATCCAAGGAGTAGCTCCTTTGTCGAGAGCCTCTTTTTGCCAGCCAGCTGGATCGACTCGATTGCGATTGAGCCATCCGAGCAGCCCACCTTTATATATGTTCTGTTGTCGCTCTCGATCTCTCCAATCGCTAAGCTCTTATTCTTCTCGTCGAAGCTCACCTTGAAGATCTTGGCTGTGGTGGTGGCTCCATTCTCGCCCTCCAAATTGGACCAAGCAGCAGGGTAGGGCGATAGCCCCCTCACGAAGTTGACGATGCGTCGACCCTCCCAACTCCAATCAATCAGGCAATCCTGCTTGAAGATCTTTGGGGCAGGGCGAAGTGTGCTCTCGTCGATATGGCTCTGCTCCACAGGGGTGATCTCCCCCGAAGCCAACCTCTCGACACTCTCCATCACCAACTCGGGCCCCAACAACATAAGCCTCTCATATAGCTCTCCCACATCCTCGCTCTCTGAGATCTCGACCTCTCGTTGATCAAGGATCGCCCCTTGATCTATCTTCTCGTTGAGAAGAAATGTCGTCACTCCCGTCTTTGTGTCGCCATTGATGATTGCGTGGTTGATCGGTGCAGCCCCTCGATACTCGGGCAGCAACGATGCGTGGAGGTTAAAGGTCCCCAACTTAGGCATCGCCCAGACAACCTCGGGTAACATCCTAAAGGCGATGACAATAGAGAGGTCGGCTCGCCACTCGGCAAGGGCCGACAAAAACTTCTCGTCACGTAGCTTCTCGGGCTGAAGGATAGGTAGCCCCAACCTCATCGCCTCACGCTTCACGTCACACTCATAGATCTTCTGTCCTCGTCCAGCAGCTCTATCGGGGGTTGTCACAACACCCACGACATTATACCCCCCCTCGACCAGACTCCTCAACGAGGGTACGGCGAACTCGGGGGTTCCCATAAATACTATTCTTAACTCTTTTCCGCTCACCTCGTTAGCAACTACTTAATGATACCCAATTTGTGGCCCATCCTCTCCTCTTTTGTCGAGAGGTAACGCAAGTCGTGTGGATTTGGTGCGATGACGATCGGAACGATCTCGGCGATCTCGATTCCATACCCCTCCAATCCAACTCGTTTCGTTGGGTTGTTGGTCATTAGTCGCATCTTCTTAATGCCCAAATCGTGGATGATGCTCGCTCCAACGCCATAGTCACGCTCGTCGGCCTTGAATCCCAACTCGATGTTGGCATCAACTGTGTCGAGCCCTTCATCTTGCAACTTATAGGCCTTGATCTTGTTGTAGAGGCCGATTCCTCGACCCTCCTGCATCAAGTAGATAACGGCACCCTTGCCCTCCTTCTCGACCATCTGAAGGGCGGTATGGAGCTGTGCGCCACAATCACAACGACACGAACCAAGGATGTCGCCCGTTGCGCAAGATGAGTGAACGCGAACCAACACGGGCTCATCCTTCTCCCAGTGTCCTTTGGTGATGGCCATATGCTCCAACCCATTCGACTTTTGGCGGAAGATGGTGATCTTGAAATCTCCATCTTGAGTCGGAAGGTCAACCGTGTCACCATACTCCACGATCGACTCCTGCTTCAAACGATAGGCGATGAGGTCGGCAATCGAGATCAACTTCATATCGAACTTCTTAGCCACCTCAATTAACTGCGGCATACGAGCCATCGTTCCATCCTCGTTCATAATCTCGATCAATACACCTGCGGGCTGCAACCCTGCCAAGCGTGCCAAATCAACGGCCGCCTCGGTGTGTCCTGGGCGACGAAGAACACCCTTCTCCCTCGCTCTTAGGGGGTTGATGTGACCTGGGCGGCCAAGCATAGTGGGCTTTGTATTTGGGTCGGCCAACGCACGAAGTGTCGCTGCACGGTCGTGGGTCGAGACTCCTGTACTGCAACCCTCGCCAAGCAGATCAACTGTCACGGTGAATGGTGTTCCGAGGATCGAGGTGTTAACTTGCTCCATCATCCCCAGCTCTAAATCAGCGCAACGCTGCTCGCTCAATGGGGCGCATAGTAGGCCTCGACCATTGCTCAACATAAAGTTGACATCGGCCTCAGTCACCTTCTCTGCCGCCATAATAAAATCACCCTCATTCTCACGATCCTCATCGTCGACAACAATTATAATTTTACCATTACGGAAATCCTCTATCGCCTCCTCAATTGTGTTTAATACAAACTTTTCGCTCATTATTTCTATCTATTTTAATTATTTTCTACTTCGATTTTTTGAGGGTCATCTCCCTCCTCTTTTTTAGCCCTTTTAGGAAGACGCTCCTTGATATATTTCGACACTCGGCCAAATAGTTTTGCATATACCTCTCGGTCAAACAGAGCCGCATCGTTGTTGGCCTTGTAGGTGAGATATATCGCAATCGGTGTCAAGACATAGGCCGAGATCCACATTCCATTGATCGCTGCCCAAACACCCTCTTTGGCCATCTTCTCACCCGTAAGCGAGATGATGTAATAGATCACAAAGAAGATCACCGAGACCACAATAGGCATTCCCAATCCTCCCTTTCGGATGATCGCTCCCAGTGGAGCACCAATCAAGAAGAAGATGATAATTGAGATGGGGGTGGTGAGTTTTCTGTGCCACTCGACACGACTCTTGTAGAGGTTCTTTAGCCCCGCCTTCATATCCTTCTCGTCGAATGAAAACATATTACGTGAGTTCTTGGCCTGTCGTCGAGCCTTCTCCCACACCGCCTTCTGCTCCCTTACGCTTAGTC
This sequence comes from Rikenellaceae bacterium, assembly GCA_047178625.1. Taxonomy (GTDB): domain Bacteria; phylum Bacteroidota; class Bacteroidia; order Bacteroidales; family Rikenellaceae; genus Alistipes. The sequence goes on along the minus strand of JBCQTJ010000009.1, from coordinate 62,518 downwards.
TATTGATCGAGTCGAGGACCAAGATGCCTGCCATCCCCTCTTTGTCGACCTTCAGAGAGTCGGGTAGGGGGAGCACCGAGTGATCTCGTTCGAAGATCTGCTGTTTGAGCAGTGGCTCATAGGAGCGCACCATCGAGAGGTTGACCTTCATATTCAGTGAGTCGATATCCTCTTGTAGTTCCGTTATGGTCCTCGTCTTGCTATCTTTGATCGCATCGGCATCGGTCCTGTTATCCATCGCAAAGCCCTCCATCGGTAGCGATCCATACTGCACCTCGAAGGTGTTGTGGCGAAGTTCACTCTCCATATACCAATTCGACGAACGTGTATGCTCATAGGAGTTACCGTTGTAGAGGGTGATGAGCAACATCTTCTTGTCGTCCGACAGACGAATATATCCCGAGTCGGCAACTGTCGTCGACATATCGCCCGAGGTGTTGCGGTTGTCGTAGATCAACACATCTCGCAACAGCTTCGTCTTTGGGTCTTGTGTTCCGACCCTGATACTCATATTCTCGATTCCATTGAAGAATAGACCATCCTTGAACTCGATCACCTGCTTCTGCTTTCTGATGTCGTGGATGATACTAAACATCTGCTTGTTGGCATAGGGGACCAAGTTATTCATAATAAAGAAGCTACCAATCGAGACTGCTATGACCACGAAGATCAGAGGTTTAAGGATTTTGGTGAGCGACATACCTGCCGACTTCATAGCCAAAAGCTCATAGTTCTCGCCCAAGTTACCCATAGTCATAATCGCTGCCAAAAGCATCGAGAGTGGGATACCGAGCGGAATGACATTGACCACAGCGTAGCTAAGTAGCTCGATGATGATCCATGCATCGAGACCCTTACCGACAAGTTCGTCGATATATAGCCACACGAAATTCATCATCAAGACAAACATCACGATGAAGAATGTGAGGATCATAGGACCCAAGTAGGATTTAAGTATGAGAAGGTATATACGCTTCATTTAGTTCTTAGCTTTTTTTTCGGCAATCAGAGCACAAAGTTATAACTTTTATAACAATAAGCGTAAAAGATAGCAGAAATATTATTGCGGCCGATGGTGGAACCTCAAATTCGTAGCTTATATACAACCCCACAATATTGCCAATAACCCCGACTAAAGGCGCTAAAACGACGATTTGACGATAAGACTTCGACAAATTATCGGCTATAGCAACGGGGAGAGATAAAAGCGAGAGAAGCAGGATGATTCCCATAATTCGAATCGAGAGGACGATCGCCACAGCTGTGATGGCGGCCATCGCATATGAGATCACCTTGGTCGGAACCCCTTGGCTTCGGGCAAAGTCACGATCAAAAGCTACAAGCATAACGGGGCGCAACCACAAGAACGCAGCTCCGATTAAGAGAATGGCAAAGATCAGCAACGAGATGACATCCGTAGAGTCGACCGTGATGATACTACCGAAGAGGTAGCTCGCCAAATCCCCCGAGGTATATCCCGACCTAAGGCTCATAAAGAGTGCTCCAGTCGCCATTCCCAATGCCCAGATGATCCCGACAGCTGAATCCTCACGCAGCTTTGTGTTGCTCGACGACCACTCGATTCCCAATGCCGAGGCCACAGCAAAGAGCGTAGCACCAAGGATAGGATTGACCCCAGCGTAGAGAGCCATTCCCAACCCTCCGAACGAGGCGTGGGTGACACCTCCCGCAAGGAAGAGGGAGCGACGTGAGACAACGTAGGTGCCAACAATACCACACACCACACCCGATAGAATTGCAGCTATCAAGGCGTTGCGAAGGTACCCATATGAGGCTATGTCGATGATGAAATCCATATCTATTTTGAAAAATCCATATCAAATTTAACGTGAGTTCGAAAATAGGAAAAAACTCACTTTTTATTTATTGCTTATCTCAATTTTTGTGAGTTTTTCCTATTCCCAAACTCTCATTAAGGGCTTTTTAAAGCCCTCTTTCATATCTTACCCCGCCCCTAAATCCCCTCCCTCTGGGTGGGACGAAAGTCGCTATCGCTCCTCAGCGGAAGAGTTCGAAATAATTTTCGAACTCACGTTAATTTAAAATAATGTTGCGCAAATTTACATATTTTTGTTGAGAGCACGAATTTTATTGCTATTTTTGTGAGATTTTGATTTTTCAGGGAGTTAGCACCAAAGTATAAACTCTCCAATTTAATAACATTTTTTAGAATTTTAATGCCTCAAAGAGTCTCATTTCATACCTTAGGTTGTAAGCTCAACTTCTCCGAAACATCGACACTTGCCCGTCTCTTCGAGGAGGGTGGTTTTCAGCGTGTCGAGCCTACGGCGGAGTCGGATATATGTGTAATCAATAGCTGCTCGGTGACTGAGCACTCCGACAAGAAGTGTCGCAACCTCATCCGAAAACTGCATCGTCGCAATCCCAGTGCCATAATTGCCGTAACGGGATGTTACGCTCAACTTCGACCCGAGGATATCGCCAAGATCGAGGGGGTCGATATTGTCCTTAGCAACAACGACAAGGGGGAGCTCTACAAAAAGGTGGTGGCCATCACAAAGCGGGCGGCCAACGATGGTGATGGAGGTGTCGAGGTGACAAGTTGCGCAACCGACGAGCTAACATCTTTCTTTGCCGCCTTCTCGAGTGGCGATAGGACCCGATCATTTCTGAAGGTGCAGGATGGTTGCGACTACAAATGTGCCTATTGCACAATACACTACGCTCGTGGAGCAAGCCGAAACGCCCCCATCTCACAGGTGGTAGAGCAGGCCAAGGAGATCGTGAGGTTGGGGCAACGTGAGATCGTAATTACGGGGATAAATACGGGTGATTTTGGTCGCTCAACGGGCGAGACGTTTATCGAGCTGATTAGGGAGTTGGACAAGATAGAGGAGGTCGAGAGATATAGAATTTCGTCGATCGAACCAAACCTATTGACCGACGAGATAATCGCCTTTTGCGCCGCCTCGGAGAAGTTCCAACACCACTTCCATATTCCGCTCCAGAGCGGCTCGGATAGGGTTTTGGGTCGAATGCGCCGACGATATACAACCGCAAAGTTCGAGGATAGGGTGGCGGCCGTTAGGGCCTCGATGCCCGACGCATTCATCGGAATCGACGTGATCGTCGGCTTCCCAGGCGAGGGGAATGAGGAGTTCGAGCAGACATACAGTTTTTTGGAGAGGATAGCCCCTTCGTTCCTCCATATCTTCCCATTCTCCGAGCGACGAGGCACGCCAGCGGTCGACTTCGATGGCAAGGTATCGCCTCAGGTGGCGGCCCAGAGGGTGGCGAGGTTGGAGGCGTTGAGCGAGAGGCTTCATCGTGAATTTGCCGCCCGAGCAGTTGGGCGACGTGAGGAGGTGCTCTTCGAGAGTACGCTCCGTGGTGGAATGATGTTTGGTTACACGGGTGAGTATCGCAGGGTGCGAGCCCCATATAATAAGGAGTATATTAATCGAGTTACATCGGTCGTGATTCTTGAGGTGGATGATAGTGAGTCGGGGGCAGATCTTGTCGGTGAACTCCTCATAAACTAATTTTGGAATGAGAGTAGAGTTTGAGTTAAATTATAGGGTTGCTTCGGGTGAGGCTATCTGCGTTGAGTTTTACGGCTCAGCGACAATAGTTCAGATGGAGAGTCACGACGGAGAGTGGTGGCGACTGACCCTCGATGGCGTTGAGCCACAGAGCTATGGTTATCTTCTCTGCCGAGATGGAGAGGTTGTTCGTCGAGAGACGAGGGTGAAAGAGAGGCTGATCGAGCAGACGAAGGGCATTGATATGGTTGTTAAGCACGACCGCTGGAGCGAGTATGAGGAGCTCAGACCTCTCTACTCGTCGTTATTTACGAATGTGGTTTTTCGCCGAGAGAGCCCACGAAGTGTTGAGTTGTCGAAGAGAGGTGTGACAACTGTTATTGAGTGCGTAGCGGCAAGGATCGAATCCTCACAAGCCATTGCGATCGTCGGAGATGGCCAGATGTTGGGCGAGTGGGGAGCCTCGGGCAAGGTCGAGATGTGCGACGCTGAGTTCCCTCTTTGGAGGGTTGCACTCCCAAATGTGGAGCGACATAGCGAGTTTAAGTTTGTGGTCGTTGATCGAGAGAGTGGAGAGATAATCTCGTGGGAGAGTGGTGAGAATAGGATGCTTACCCCCTATCGAGGTGAGCAGGGTGGACTTATGAGTCTCGACTTTGTGAGCTGCTCGACACCTCACTTCGACACCCCTCTTTGGCAGGGTATCGGAGTCTCGATTCCGATCTTCTCGTTGCGCACCGATCGAAGTATGGGAATTGGTGACTTTGGCGATATTCGATCTATGGTCGACTGGGCGGTAGCTCGTGATATGAGCGTGCTCCAGATCCTCCCTATCAACGACACGATTATGGGTGGAACGTGGGAGGATTCATACCCCTACAACTCCAATTCAACCATCGCTCTACACCCTCAATACCTTGCGTTGCGAGAGGTGGGGTGTATCGACGATGATGAGCTTAGGGCAAAATTCGAGGCCAAAGCAGCGGAGCTAAACGCACTCCCCAAGATCGACTACACAGCGGTGATGGCACTCAAGATGGAGTATTTAAGAGAGATCTTCAGAAAAGACAAAGCTGCAACGCTCAAGAGCAAGGCATACAGAGGGTTCGTAGAGCAGAATAGTTGGTGGCTAACCCCCTATGCTCTATTCTCGATGCTCAGAGACAGATTCTCAACACCCGACTTTAGGGAGTGGGGCGACTATGCAAAGTATAGCGAAAAGCTCACTGAGGGGCTTAATCGCAAGGAGCAGAGCGAGGTGAACTTCTACTGCTTTTTGCAGTATCACCTCCATATTCAACTTCTCGCCGCCTCAAACTACGCACGTAGCCGAGGGGTAGCGATCAAGGGCGATATCCCGATCGGAGTGAGCAGAACAAGTGTCGATGTGTGGCAACACCCCGATCTATTCAGCCTCGATATGCAGGCGGGAGCGCCACCAGATCCATTCTCGGCCTTGGGTCAGAATTGGGGCTTCCCGACCTATAACTGGGAGCTAATGGCCAAAGATGGTTATAGTTGGTGGAGGGCCCGTTTCGAGAAGATGGCGGAGTATTTCGACGCTTATAGAATCGACCATATCCTTGGGTTCTTTAGAATCTGGGAGATTCCGTTGGGGTCGGTGCACGGCCTCACAGGTCACTTTAACCCTGCGTTGCCGCTCTCTAAGAGTCAACTTTTGGAGTGGAGATTGGAGTTTCGAGATGAGTACACCCAACCATATATCACCGACGAGGTTTTAAGTATGCACTTCCAAAGTGACATTAAGGAGATAAAGAAAAACTACCTCTCGAAGTCAAAGAGCGGAGGATATCGCTTCAAGCGTGAGTTCGACACCCAACGAAAGGTAGCCGACAAGGTGGCAGATGAGGCGTTGCGAGAGGGCTTGATGTTGCTCCACAACGAGGTGCTGTTCGTCGAGGATCCTCACTCTGAGGGGAGCTACCATCCACGCATCGCTGGAGGCGACACCTATATCTTTAAGTTAGGGTTGAGCGAGAGCGAGCAGAGGGCATTTTGTGCCATTCACGACGACTTCTACTACTCTCGTCACAACGACTTTTGGAGGGAGAGCGCTTTGAGGAAGTTGCCATCGTTGGTTCGTTCCACCTCGATGATGGTGTGTGGCGAGGATTTGGGAATGATTCCCGATTGCGTGGCCGATGTGATGGCCTCGGAGCAGATCCTCTCTCTCGAGATAGAGCGTATGCCAAAGCAATTTGGAGTGGCGTTTGGAGATCCAGCGACCTGTCCCTACCTCTCGGTCTGCACAACCTCGACCCACGATATGACAACCATCAGAGGTTGGTGGCAGGAGGATGAGGCGTTGACTCGACGATATTGCAGAGAGGCCTTTGGAGTAGAGGCCGAGAGTGTGTGCAGCGGCGAGATGGCTCAACGAATTATTGATCGCCATCTGGCAACGGAGGCGATGCTCACAATCCTCCCGTGGCAAGATTGGATGGCGGTGGATGAGGCATTGCGCAACCCCGATGTCGATGCGGAGCGAATAAATGTCCCTGCAAACTCACGACACTATTGGCGTTATAGGATGCACGTTACGTTAGAATAGTGCTGCTCACGGTTACGAAAAGTGAGTAAATGTGGATCTAATATTTGGTAGATTCAAAAAAAAGGTCTATATTTGCAGCACCAAAGCGGAAAACCCTTTGGCACGGCGATCTCGTAGCTCAGCTGGTAGAGCACATCACTTTTAATGATGGGGTCCTGGGTTCGAGCCCCAGCGAGGTCACTGAACAGGCAGCTAAGAGCTGTAACTCCCTGATAATCTTTTGATTGTTGGGGATTTTTTTTGTGTGTATTGTGGTTCTTAGTCAAATGTATGGTATTGTGAATTAATTTTACTACCTTTGATCGACTGTTTAGTGTCTAATTAAAGTAATTAAATATAGATATGAATTTATTATTTGCAATGTTGCCAGGTGGATCAGAGTGGATCATCATCGCCCTCGTCGTTCTTCTCCTCTTTGGAGGCAAGAAGATTCCCGAGTTGATGCGTGGTTTGGGCAAGGGAGTCAGGAGCTTCAAGGATGGTGTCAATGAGGCGAAGGAGGAGATCAACAAGACGAGTGACTCTTTGAATGACAAGGAGGAGTCGAAGAAGGAAGAATAGATAACGTGAGTTCGAAAATTATTTCGAACTCTTCCGCTGAGGAGCGATAGCGACTTTCGTCCCCACCCAGAGGGAGGGGATTTAGGGCTGGGGTAAGATATTAAATATCTCTGTAAAGTGACATTCTGGGACCATATTGAGGAGCTGCGATGGGTGGCTCTACGTGTCGTTTGTGTATGGATCGCCATCGCAATCGGCTACTTCATAGCTATGCCCTACATCTTCGAGAGTGTCATTTTGGCCCCTTGTAGCAACGATTTTCCCCTCTATGAATTTATGCGAGAGCTATCGGTGCGATTTGGTATGGATGGAGACTTCATAGATCAGGAGTTCAGTGTGAAGTTGATAAATATCAACCTCGCCGCGCCAATATTGATCCACCTCTCCACCTCATTCTCGCTCTCTGTTGTCACAGCTATGCCATACCTTTTCTACGAGATATGGCGCTTCATCACCCCAGCGCTCTATCCCAAGGAGCGGAGCGGAGTGAGGCGAGCCTTCCTATTTGGCTCGGTGATGTTCTATTTCGGATTGTTGGTGGGATACTATCTGATATACCCCTTGGCGTTGAGATTCCTTGCGACATATCAGCTCAGCGATCTGGTCGAAAATACCTTGTCGCTAAACTCATATATTGATAACTTCACGATGATGATCCTCTCGATGGGCATCGCCTTCGAGATTCCGCTTATCCTGTGGTTGCTCTCTCTGATGGGGCTCGTCACACGATCAATGCTCAGGAGATATCGTCGTCACGCCATTGTGGCCATTGTGGTCCTTGCGGCGGTGATAACCCCCACAAGTGACCCCTTTACATTGACCGTTGTCGCTCTGCCGCTCTATCTGCTTTTTGAGCTTAGTGTGCTTATTATTCGAGAGTCTCCTGCTTCAACGACTCCACATAATCGTTAACCTGTCGCAGATACTTATGGATGGTCAACTTCTGAGGACAATGCTCCTCGCACTCTCCACACCCGATGCAGTGATCTGCCTGACGTAGCTTCTCGACCTTACGGTCATATCCGATTAGGAACGCTCGACGAGCCTCTCGGTAGTTCTTATCCTGCGAACTTTGAGGGAATCTATTCTCGCTGATACATTTGTTGTAGTGGGTGAAGATCGTGGGGATGTCGACACCATAGGGGCACGGCATACAATATTGGCACGCTGTACACTCGATTATCGGATACTCGATCATTAGCTTCGCAACATTCATCAAGAGGTGGTTCTCCTCCTCCGAAATCCACTTTAGGGGCGAGTAGGTGCGGATATTCTCCTGCAAATGCTCCTTATAGGCCATTCCGCTCAATACGGTGATTACTTTGGGGTGTGATGCAGCGTAACGGAACGCCCACTTTGCGAGCGAGTCGTTTGGCTCCTCTGCCTTCAACATATTGCTTAGGTGCTCTGGTAGGTTCGCAAGGCGACCACCCAAGAGAGGCTCCATAATTATCACGTCGATATTGTGCTTTGCCAACTCCTCGTAGAGGTGGCGAGCATCGGTGTTATTTTTCGATGTCTCATCGGCGTAGTTCCAATCCTTATAGTTGAGCTGGATCATCGCAAAGTCCCAGCCGATCTCCTCGTGACGATCCAATAGATACTCGAATACCTTGATGTCGCCGTGGAACGAGAAGCCGAGGTTTCGAATACGACCCGCCTCACGCTCCTCGATGAGGAAGTCGAGGATGCCATTATCGAGGAAGCGAGCTTTGAAATTCTCCCAGCTTCCTGCCCCGACAGTGTGCAACAACATATAGTCGATATAGTCGACCTGAAGTGACTTGAATGAGTTGTAATACATCTTCAACGACTCCTCACGGCTCCAATAGGCCTTATTGGCATTTGATAGCTTTGTTGCGATGAAGTATTTGTCGCGAGGGTGTCGCTTTAGGGCGGTTCCCGTCGCCTTCTCACACCATCCTTGGAGGTAGGGTGGTGCTGTGTCGAAGTAGTTTACTCCGTGCTCGATCGCATAGTCGACCAACTCGTTGGTGGCCTCTTGGTCGATGATGTTTCCATCCTCGGCAGGGGTCTTTAGGAGTGGCCAACGCATACAGCCATATCCCAAAAGGGAGAGCTTGTCGCCTTTGGTCGTGGTTGTTCTATACTCCATCTTATCCTTTGGCACCTCGCCAAGTGAGCTCTCATCCGATGATGAGGCGGATGATGAGGTTTTGGGTGCACAGTTAGCTAATGAGAGTGCGGCAGCACCTCCGCCAAATATCTTGAGGAACCCTCTTCTATCTATATTTTTGTTATTACTTGACATCGCTGTTCTTTTTTTAGGTGTTGTGTTACTAAATCTCACTATGCATCGAGTGGCCCTCGACATATATTGCGCTAAATGGACGAGATGGACATAGATTCTCGCACGCTCCACAGCCTATGCAACGTTGTGTGTTGATCGCTGGGATTAGACGATTGCCATACCTCTCGGTGTCGTTTGCTTTGATCATCGAGATGGCACCCACAGGGCAGTGTGCCGCACAGTTACCGCAATCCACACCGTCGGTTAGCACCACGCAATTCTTCTCGATCCACACTGCGTGGCCAATCTGAATTGAGGATTTCTCGGCTCTGTCGATCTTCTCGATAGCACCCGTTGGGCAGACCTCCGAACACTTCGTACACTCGGGCCTACAATAGCCTCTTTCGTATGACATCTCGGGTTGCATAAAGTTCGTAAGCCCCGTTGCTGGACGAAGAACCCCATTGGGGCAGACCGAGACACATAGCTGACAGCCTGTACAGTGTTTCGAGAAGTTGCGTAGGCTCGACGAGCCAGCTGGGACGATTGGGCAGCCCCTCTTTGGGATCTTCTTATCCTCGATAAAGGCCAAGCCTCCATCCACCAACTTCTCTTTGGCCGAGAGGGTAGAGCTCGCCATAAGGGCGGCCGATATTGCGAGCATATTACGCTTCGATGAGTCAACTTGTGAGTCGACGCTCTTCGCCTTCTCTGCCTTCTTAGAGGTGCTACCTCCCCAACAGAATCTATAAGAGATAGCCCCTTGGTTACAGTTGTCGATGCAGTCGAAGCAGACCACACAGCGATCATACTCTATGTCTCGCTCCTTTGGAGTTATGCAGGCCGATTTGCAATTTCTCACACACTTCTGACATCCGTTGCACTTCGACTCGTCGACAACGACCTTAAACATCGAGAACTTTGAGACAAAGCCCAATAGTGTACCCACAGGGCAGATTGTGTTGCAATATGTTCGACCATTGCGCCACGCCAAGTAGCCAATGCCCAACACCAACGCCACCGAGAGCCCAAGTAGGGAAAAGCTCCAGATAAAAACATCTACCGAGTAGAATGCGTAGCTATTGTAGTGCTCCGCCGCCATAGCAAGTAGGTTGTTGCCCCATTTATAGATAGGCGAGAGCAGATTCGAGACAATAACGCCAAAGCTACTATATGGATCGAGCAGCGAGACCACCGACCCTACGCCCAACACAATAGAGGCGGTAAGCAGAACCAACATCAAGTAACGAAGCCACTTCATAGCGGGTGAATATGAGAATTTGCGCTTTTTATTGCTCATAGATGCAAATCGAGAGACGATATCTTGATAGATCCCCAATGGGCAGATCACCGAGCAATAGAGTCGGCCAAAGATGAGCGTCAAGATTAGGAGCAACAGAATTATCCCGACATTGAGAGACAAGAGTGCAGGGATAAATTGCACACGAGCCAACCACCCAAGCCAGATGTGTATGGTGCCCGTAAAGTCGAGAAAGAGGAGTGTCATTGCGACAAATAGGAGTGTCGCCACCCCGATGCGTATTGATCTTAATCTATTCATACTATTATTGTAATTAAAAAAAGCCTATTTGTAGCGCAATATAGCAATAAATAATTAGTTGCGCAAATCATCTATCCCTAAAAGTTGTTATGTCGATTTCAACTATTTCACCCTCAGGAGGTTTATTTGGCGTGTATTTTGCATCTCTTTCACTTCAAATTTATATAATCCGATGAGACAGATATTTGTAATTACACTTATTGCAATACTATGCAGTTGTAGTCACCTCGATGAGGAGAGCGAAATTAGCCCTACACCCTCAGAGAGCATCACCTTTGGAGTCGACGCAACACACTCCCAGACAAGGGGCGAGATGATAACCTCAATATCCCAAATGACCACCATTGGGGTCTATGCCGCCAACACTCATAGTGTTGGTTGGTCCAGCGGCACATCGTTCTCTAAGTTAGAGAACCAAGAGCTGAGTTATGACAAAGATAATGATGAGTGGGAGTATGTAGGGCAAGTCGCTACGTGGGATGTGGATGTCGACAACGATAAATACACCTTTTACGGCTATTCGCCCTACGAGAGCTCCGATAACGGCCTCACGACATCTATCTTAGAGGGTCAGTTGGTCGTGAAGTATGAGATGCCACAACGTTGCGAGAATCAGCCCGATCTGATGTTGGCAACCCCTCGACGAGATATCAAAGCCCCCATTGATGGCTGTGTGGATCTCGATTTAAACCACGCACTCGCCGCCATCGGTTTTAGCGTGGTGGGCAAATCTACCCAACGAATTAGAGATATCGCCTTGCGAGGAATCATCGCCTCAGCAGAGGTGACAATAGATGATAGTGGGGTGGTTGAGTGGATAAATTTTGCCGATAGAACCGACACAGAGTACTCGGCAGATATCGAGAGGAGGGTCTACCCCGATCTATATACACCAACAGAGCTCACCCTCGACGATGGCTATTTGATGGTGATTCCCCAAAGTTTAGAGGATGTCGAGGTGGTGGTGACTATCATCGACACCGAGGGAGAAGGTAGAGTCGATAAGAGCTTTACATTTAGCTCCGACGATGAGTGGATAGCTGGGGAGTGTTATCTCTATACGATCAACCTAAGTAGTTATGACTACACAATTGAGGGGAGTTCAAATTGTTATATGTTACACCCCAACGGAGAGACTCAAACCTTCTACATCCCTGTGGAGGGGCGAATAAACACCTTTTGGCGAGATTATGCCGACGATAATCAGACCTATGAAGATAGGCTCTCATCGGCGGATGTCTGGAGCCCAGTTGTGTTGTGGTGCGATGTGGAGAGTGGTTTTGGTGACTTCTCAGTTCGCAGAGTTGTTAGCGGCTTCACCCCCAGCGAGGTGGTGACAGCAGAGTCGGCTCCCGATTTTACGACCATCGGTACTCGTTCGGCGATGGAGGTTGTACTTCCTGCTGAGCTTACCGAGGGTAACATATATATAGGTGTCGAGTTCGAGGGTGAGATACTCTGGTCGTGGCATTTGTGGGTGACAGATTATGACCCCGATAAGATCGCTCGGTCGGTGAGTCCTCAATCGTCTCGATTGACTTACTCACTCTCGGACGTAGAGGGCGAGCTCCACAGATATGAGGATAACCACCTATGGGGGAGTGGTGGAATCTATGAGGATAAATTTATAATGGACCGAAATGTGGGGGCTCTCAGCACTCGTTATGCCTCGGATCAGCGAGGAGTTTTACACTATCAGTTCGGACGAAAAGATCCTTTCCCCATCGCCTCGTTGCCCAAAGGGGAGGTGACTGTCAACGACGACAATATTCGAGTCTCGTTTATTACTGCGGTGAATAATCCAACCACATTCTATCTTCAGGGCAATTATCCATATAGTTGGAGCCTCGAAGGTGTGAGCTATGCGGAGAACTATTTATGGGATGATAAGAGTGTAGTGAACGAGTCGAACCCCACATCCTACGAGAAGTCGATATTTGACCCCTCGCCGTTGGGGTGGAAGCTGCCAATCTATGGCACCTATGTAGTCTTGACCGATCAGAATTGCACTCAATCCTCATCGAAGGAACTGCTCTACAATGGTGAGATATACTTCCCATTTACAGGTTATCGAAGCAACCTCCGTGGAACGGTTAACGATTATGGCTCGCAGGGCAATCTCCGATTAGCTACCCCCATAGATGGCTCACATAGCTATAATTTGGCATATAGCTCGACCATAACCGAGACTAATAACACCAGAGCGGATGGGTTTTGTGTGAGGGCAATTCAAGAGTAAGAATCTGTGCTATTATTTACTCTCCGAGGCCAACCACTGCCAATGCCCAACATCGCACCAGCCGCCAAGTTTGTAGCCCACGGCAGGGAAGAATGATACCTTCACGAAGCCAAACTCTTCGTGGAGTGCCACGCTCGCCTCGTTGGGGATGGTTATTGCGGCGATTAGGGAGTGATATCGCCCCTCCTTTGCGACATCGACCAGCGCCTTTAACATCGCTCGCCCATAACCTCGTCGCTTCATATCGGGCTTGAGGTAGATCGTCACCTCGGCTGTTGTTTTGTAGGCCGAGCGGCTATTCCAATTCGAGAGGTAACAATATCCCACAATCTCACCCTCAACCTCGCAGCAGAAGAATGGGTAGCCCCCCTCGTTAAGTATCTCATATTTATGGATTGCATCCTCTATTGTCCACGCTACCTCATCGAAACTCACCGTTGTATTCACCACATAGTGGTTGTATATCTCCATTATTGCGTTGAGATCCTCTAATCTCACCTCTCTTATTCTGCTCATAGCCATAGTTCTTTTTGTGGTGTTACAAATGTAGTAAATGTTTCCGAAAATACTCTCTTAAGCTTGAATATTATTGCACATTAGAATAAAAAGGTGTAACTTTACGCTTAGATTATAAAAATAGAGTGTTATGGAGAGTAACGACAAGAGAGTGGACGATGAGCAGGGGGATGTAGTGACTCCTATGCTAAAGCGGATGGAGGCCGAGGATGAGGCTAACGAGAGAGTTGTGGAGCCTCGAGGTGGGGCTTTGTGGAGCCGAATGACCTACTTCCTCAGGCGACTATTTGTGAGATATCTTCACTTTAGGATCGACAAGGAGCACGAGAACTTCATCGTGCGTGAGATTGTGAGTGGAGTGGCCTTTCGTGGCGCCCAGACTTGGGTCCTTATCTTTGCGATCTTCATCGCCTCGTTGGGGCTCAATATCAACTCTACGGCTGTGATCATCGGAGCGATGCTTATCTCGCCTCTGATGGGGCCGATTATGGGTATCGGATTGGGGCTTGGTATCAATGACTTTAGCCTCATAAAACGAGCCGCCTCAAACTGGGCAGCGGCGACCCTCTTTGCGATCATCGCCTCGACGGTCTACTTCTCGCTCTCTCCGATTGGAGAGGCCAGCTCCGAGCTCTTGGCCCGCACAACTCCAACTATCTATGACCTGCTCATTGCCCTCTTTGGAGGTATGTCGGGAATTGTTGCGGCGAGTACTCGACAGAGGGGAAATGTGATCCCAGGAGTGGCGATCGCTACGGCTCTTATGCCCCCATTGTGTACGGTCGGATATGGAATTGCTACCCTCAACACGGGCTATGCGATAGGGGCTTTTCAGCTCTATTTCATCAACTCCGTGTTTATTGCCCTCTCAACTTCGTTTGGCGCTAAGTTTTTGCGTTTTTCGCAGAAGGAGCAGCTCAATGCTAAAAAGGCTAAGCAGGTGCGTAATGTGGTGGCGCTACTCCTCTTTGCTACGGTTGTGCCGAGTGTATATGTCACCTATTATATGATCCGAGAGTCCTATTATGAGGCTTCGGCTAAGCGCTTTATAAATGTCCAATTTAATACAGCACATACTCAGATCCTCGACCACAAAATCTATACTGACGAGAATAAGCAGCGAATCATCGAGGTGAAGTTAATTGGTCAACGTATCCCTGCCGACTCGATCCTCTCGGCTCAGATGCGCCTCTCGGATGCTGGCCTTGTCGGGGTGCAGCTGCGTGTTATGCAGGGCTACCAGAACGAAGGGGCCGATATCAAGAGCATCGGAAATGAGATGTTCGGAAATGTATATAAGGAGAATCAGCGCCAGATCGAGGAGCAGAGGGGTGAGATTGATAGACTTAATAGGCTCGTGGATGGACAGAATATATTGGATAGAGAGAGCCGACAAATCGCCAGCGAGATGAGCGTTCTGTTTCCCAATATCCGAAAAGTCGCAATTTCGAGAGTCGTGGAGAATGACATAAAGCAGGATCGTATCGACACCGTATATATCGCAATATTGAGCACCTCGCCAGCTCCGACAAGTAGCGAGCGAGAGCTCTTAGATAGCTGGATGTCTCGTCGATTATCGGTCGATGATGTGCGTATAATTATAGATGTAAATGAGCCAAAGCTTGTCACAGGGACGTTCTCGTCGACCCTCCCTGCGCCAGCCTCGCCTTCGATACGTCTCGATAGATCTAAGTTAGATTCGACCGTTATGAAGTAGATGATTTAGAGGACGTTTGCCATCCTCTCCAAAGCCTCCGCTAAGAGGCTCTTGGGGCAGGCAACATTCATCCTAATGAATCCATAGCCAGCCTCACCAAACATAGAGCCACGCTCCAAGACAACGTGCGCCTTGTCGGCAAAGAGGCGAAGAAGATCCGCCTCTTCGATCTCGTAGGCCCTAAAATCCAACCACGCAAGATAGGTGGCCGAGGGGAGGTTATACCTCACCTTTGGCATCCTTTTGGCTATGAACTCGCCTAAGTATCTCATATTCTCATCCAACACCTCGTTCATCTGATCGACCCACTCCTCACATTCGTTGTAGGCTGCAATGGTGGCCGCCTCGGAGAATGGTGAAATTGCACCCTCTCCTATGTAGGCAGTCAACTGCTCCCGTAGTTTAGGGTTGCGGATGATGAGGTTGGTGATGTGGAGCCCCGCCAAGTTGAAGGTCTTGTTGGCCGCTGTGGCGACTATGATATTATCTTTTCCTTCGATATTTAGGGTCGAGGAGAACTCAGCCTCACGACGTATTAAGTCACCGTGAACCTCATCCGAGAAGAAAAGCACGTCGTTCGCCTCGCAGATCTCGATGAGTCGGAGGGTGGTCTGAGTGTCCCAGATCTGCCCGATGGGGTTGTGAGGGTTGCAGAAGATGAATAGCTTGTTGTTGGGATCGGCACACTTCGCCTCGAAATCCTCGAAATCTATTGTGTAGTGATTATCGGAGTCGCATATTAGGTGATTCTCTATAATCTTACGTTTGTTGTCGATCGTCACACGCTTGAATGGATAGTAGACAGGGGGTTGGATAATCACACCCTCACCCTCGGAGGTGAACGCACGAATGATTGCGACAGTGGCCCACACGGTACCAGGGGTGTAGACCATCTCCGAGGCGGTGAAGCTCATCGAGTGACGACGAGCGAACCACGAGATCACCGAGCTGTAATATTCGTCGCTAAATCCCGAGTAACCAAAGGTCGCAAGCTCAGCCCGTCGTTTGAGGGCCGAGACAATCTCGGGCGCTGTGGCAAAGTCCATATCTGCTACCCACATCGCTATCGAGTCGGGATAGGTGTTGAGTCCCAACGAGTGGCGGATAGCTAAGTCGCTTGTTTTGATGGCCGAGGCTCCTGCTCGCTCCACAACATTTTCGAAGTCGTATTTCATAAGTGTCGATCGTTTATTGGCAAATTTAATAAATTTTCTGTAAGTTTGTAGGGTAATCTTTGTAAATATGGTTAGATCTTCTATAATATTTTCACTCTTTTCTCTCTGCGTGGCTTGTAGCTCGGGAGTAGATCAAGAGTCTGTTAAGAGTGCTGAGGAGCGCTTCATAGCGGCTATGGTAGATGCCTCTCGTGACCTCTCGGAGTCCGATATCTATGATGGTCTCATCTCGTTGAAGTATGGGGCCTCGTCGCTGCCCGAGTGGAGGATCGAGGGGGCCGATACACTGATCTTAGTCTCGTCGTTGCAGAGTCTCGATTGGTACTACGCAGATGTCGAGGTGGGGGAGTCTCTCACAACCTCGTCGTCGGCTGACTATGTTATGTGGGTGACTATTCCTGCGGAGCTTAATGCATCGTTGCAATTGATAGAGCCTATTGCAGACTCCGTATCGCTCAATACTCGCCTAACGGAGCTATTGGGGTTGCGCCCCGAGGATGATAACTCGGTTGTGAATTTGATGTGGGTCAATAAAAACTCACTGCTTCGACCCTCATATGACTCCGATCCAACGACCACTTGTGGGGCTATCACCTATCCCGAGGTTGTTGTGACAGAGTGGTATGCTGAGTGGTTTGACGAGACTGTTGAGTATAGCTATGAGTCGCCAACCGATGGGTTAAACTACCCCTTTACAAGGTTGGGGTATACCTACGATTGGGGAGCCGACCGCCCAAAATATGGTCTCTCGGAGTTTATCGTCGTCCCCTCGTCGGAGATGATCCTCGAACTTCAGATGGGTTGTTGGAGCTATTATAACTCGCTCTCGGATTAGCTTCGATCGAATTTATTTACGACCATAGTCAACGCGCCATCACCAACCACATTGCAGGCTGTTCCAAAGCTATCTTGAAGGGCAAAGATAGTGAGCAAAAGCGCTGTCCCAGCCTCGTCGAACCCAACAATAGAGGTGACAATACCCAACGAAGCGATAACAGTCCCCCCAGGAACCCCAGGTGCGCCGATCGCAAAGACCCCAAGCAAGATTATGAAGAGAAGCATCGTCGATGGCTCGGGGAGCGACCCATAGAGAATCTGCGAGACTGTCATAACAAAAAAGACTTCGGTGAGGATTGAGCCACAGAGGTGGATATTCGAGAAGATCGGAATAGCGAAGTTGACACTCTTGTCCTTAAGAATAGAGGATTTGCGAGCCGCCTCCAAAGCAACGGGTAGGGTAGCGGCCGACGACATAGTTCCTATGGCGGTGAAGTATGGAGGGGCGTAGTGACGAACCACCTCCAATGGATTCTGCTTTGTGACCAACCCAGCGAGAGAGTAGAGGATCACCAACCAGACGAGATGTGCCGCAAGGACCACCGCCATAACATTAATAAATATAGGTAATTGGTCGGTGACAGCACCCTCGTAGCTCAAGATGCAGAAGTTCGCCGCTATAAATAGCGGAAGGATCGGGATTAGAACTCGCTTTATCAGGAGCAAGACCATTCGCTGAAACTCATCCAGCAGATTAGCGATAGACTTCGAGTCGCTCCAAACAGTTGCAAGTCCAACCATAATCGCCAAGACCAAGGCTGTCATAACCCCCATCACGGGCGGAATATTCAGCTCGAAGAGAAGAGACGGAAGGTGGTTGAGAGGCTCCGCTGCCGAGGCGATCGACAACCGAGGTATGATCCAATACCCCAACCCCATAGCCATAAAGGCCGCACCGACCGACGAGGCGTAGGCGATAGTGAGTGACAACCCCAACAGGCGAGAGGCGATAGCCCCCATCTTAGCGATCGACGAGGAGATAAAAGCGAGGATGATTAGGGGGACAAAGAAGAAGATGAGTTGTCCCAATAGGTGCTTCGCTGTCACCACGATATTCATAAATCCCTCACCTACGTAGCGCCCCAAGATCAGTCCAATGACCACCGCAAATAGGAGGCGGAATAGTGTCGACGATAAAATTTTTTTCATACTTTTCTGTTTCGCAATTTTTGTGCAACGATTTTTATAGCTCATAAAAAACGTTTTTTATTTGATAATTCTCTTTAAACAATTATCTTTGTCTAAGAATCGGCTAAATTCCCCCATCCCTTTTGCAAAGTGTGATGAGATGAATTTTAAAGGGTTCAAAGATACTTAAAAATTACCAATATACCTAACTATAATTAATGGACAACAAATATCTTCACCCCGAAATCGAGACTATGAGCCGTGAGGGGATTCAATCGCTTCAACTTGATAGGCTAAAAAGCACAATTACACAGGCTGCAAAGTCGCCATTCTATTCAAAGATCTTTGCCGAGCAGGGCATCACAGCCGACTCTGTCACATCGTTGGATGATCTTCGCAAGCTACCATTCACAACCAAGGATGACCTTCGTGGAGCCTATCCGTTTGGCCTCAATGCGGTGCCTCAGAGCGAGGTCGTGCGTCTCCATTCGTCGAGCGGAACAACGGGAAATCCGATTGTGGTTTGCCACTCTCAGAAGGATCTCGACATCTGGGCCGATCGTGTGGCTCGATGTATGTATATGGTGGGACTTCGCAACACCGACGTATTCCAGAACACTTCGGGATATGGAATGTTCACGGGAGGTCTCGGAATCCACAATGGAGCCGAGCGCTTGGGGGCGTTGATGGTCCCAGCGGCAACGGGAAATAGCCCTCGTCAGATCAAGTTTATCACCGATTTCGGAACTACAGCTATCCACGCCATCCCATCATACGCCATTCGTTTGGCCGAGGTCTTTAAGTCGCAGGGGGTCGATCCTCGCCAGACAAGCCTCAAGTGCCTGATCATCGGAGCGGAGCCTCACACCGAGGAGCAGCGTCGCAAGATCGAGGAGTTGTTGGGTGTTAAGGCCTACAACTGCTTCGGAATGTCGGAGATGAGTGGCCCAGGTGTGGCCTTTGAGTGTCAGGAGCAGAATGGTCTGCATATCTGGGAGGATTCATATCTCTTCGAGATTGTCGATCCCGAGACGTTGGAGCCTGTGGAGGATGGTCAGATCGGAGAGTTGGTCCTTACAACGCTCGATCGTGAGGCTATGCCACTCGTTAGGTATCGAACTCGTGACCTCACCCGAGTACTTGTGGGCGAGTGTCCTTGCGGACGTACCCACCGACGTTTGGATCGCTTGAAGGGGCGTAGCGACGATATGTTCATCGTCAAGGGTGTCAACATCTTCCCTATGCAGATCGAGAAGATCTTGCTTCAGTTCGAGGAGGTGGGAACCAACTACCTAATCACAATCGAGACTGTCGGAATCAACGACGAGATCATCATCGAGGTGGAGTTGGGCAATGATGCCTTCACCGACGACTACTCTAAGTTGCAGGATTTGAGCAGAGCGATAACTCGTGCTTTGCGTGATGAGATCTTGGTGACGCCAAAGCTCAAACTCGTAGGCAGCGGAACCCTTCCACAATCGGAGGGCAAGGCGGTGCGTGTTATTGATAAGCGTGCGAAGTAGACTCTAAATTTTAAACCAACCACCAAAACCATAAAAGTATGAAAACGACACTTCAACAGCTCTCGATCTTCTTGGAGAATAAGATCGGAAGTCTATATGAGATAATGGATATCCTGAGCAAAGCCGAGATCAAGATCATCGCTGCAACGGTTGCAGACACCACTGAGTTTGGAATTTTGCGAGTTATCACGAGCGACAACGAGCGTGCCTATGCCCTTTTGCGTGAGGCCCAGAAGAACACCAATAAGAGCGAGGTGATCGCTCTGTTGTGTGACTCTTATGCCGCCTCGTTCAATGAGCAGTTGCATAAGTTCTGTGCCGAGGGGGTTGTGATCGAGTATATGTATTGCTTCTCGAACAACCAAAAGACCGTGATGATTATGAGGGTTAGCGACACCCAAAAGGCGTTGCAGATCGCTGAGAGCAAGGGGATTACGACTCTTAATAATGATGATATTCTTGCTCTGTAAGTAATAGCAGCTGAGACAGAACTGGGTCCAACTGAGACTTGGGAGAGTGTATCCCTGTTATCTCAGTTGGACCCAGTTCTGTCTCAGTAAAGTCTCAGCTCGACTCAGAAAAAATTACTCAACAAAGCAAGCCTCGCCCAAAACAGATTCGACCACCGAGACAGCCTTCTGAACCTCAGCCTTAGATCCGCAAACCATAAGCGAAACGCCACCCTCAGCACCCGAAACACCACCATAGGCGATAGGGTAGAGATCAACATCGGCAAACTCCTGGATCGCCTCAATCTCGGTATAAATCGAGGCGTTATCCCTCACCTCCAAGAGAGTTGTTCGATTGCGAACCTGCGACGATGCCAACATCTTAGAGTACTCGATGAGGTCGGCCGAGCAATCCTTCTCCAATCCCACGGGGACAAACCACCTTGCGGCGCCGCTCTCGGTGTAGGGCAAAAGTGCCCCGATCGTTCCGCCATTAGCCGCCCCAATGCAGACACCAGCCTGCCCCTTGTCGTAGTTGATTAAGTTGGCACCTTTGAATACTATATCGCCATCTTTTGCCTGTGCCAAAGCCTCTTTGTAGCTGATATTCTTTATCTTACCATCAACAATAACGATATCGTCGAGCCTCTCGATGCCCGTCGTGAAGTCCTCTTTCCCCTGAGGGATGATCTTGCCTGTCACCAAGGCGCCACGTGGTGCCGATAGATTTACGAACTCCTCGGCGATATAGGTGTTTGTTGTGCCTCGTGTGATGATTACCATTCCGTTGGAAAGCTTCTTCTTTACCTCCTCATTGTTTAATAGCCCTTTGGCGATGAGGCGTTTTCCCTCGGCTACGGTGAGCCTCACGGTCTTTATCACCTCGTACTCTCTGCCCGATAGGGCCATATTTCCTGCTTGACTCACGCAGGTTGTGGATGTTGTCTCCGCCTTAGGGCTGCAAGCCGAAAGGGTGAGAGTTGCTATCATTGCTACTGCTAATGCTTTTTTCATATAGTTGAGTTTTATAGTTTCGTGACTCTAAAATCTGTAAATATCGTGTGATTTCTAAGGAGCCTAAAGCCGAAGTAGCCACGCTCCTGACCCTTCTCAACGGGGTGGTTAAAGAGCTCCTTGCCATCGACACTATATGTCGTGCGTCCACCCTCGACACGGATCACAATATCCATCCACTCGTTGGGCTTCAAGAGATCTTCGCTCTGGTCATACTCCTTAACGACTGGTCGATTCTTCTCGGGAGCGCTCTCCGCAAACTCTCCGAAGTAGCGCCTAAAGCGAGTCGAGGTGTTGTTATTGCCTCCATAGCCCACATAAAAGAGATCGAGGGCGTTATAGTTGCCAAACGACCCTCCACGGCTCTCGGAGCGGGCGAATAGATCCTTTGGGTAGAGAGGATCCGAAGCGCCCCAGAAGCAGTTGAGATCGCTCAGACGGTCACTCTTGCCACCCTCCATAACCATCTTCACTCGGTATCTAATCTCGTAGTCGCCCTTCATCTTCATATCATACCAGATCGTCAACCCCTTTGGGGCGATCACCTCTACGGTGTCACCTCTGAGCGTTGCGCTCATCTCTGCTGATTGATCTTCGGCGATCCACTTCGAGGTTAGTTTGTCGTCCCCTTTGAATAGGTCGAGTTCTTGTGCCTCGATCTGTGTGATGGTAAATATTGACCCGACAAGGGCTAAAAGTGCTCTCTTCATAATTTTTTTATTTTGCCTTTTTACAAAATTATAAATTTAAATGAAATATCGCCAAAGAAGAAGTAATAAAAAAGAGAGTGCGGCAACTTTTGCGTTGAGAACTACGCACCTAACGACATCTCTATGTTCTAACTCACGAGGATTCACCCCGATATATGGCTTGTCGACAATCTTGCCGAAGTAGTAGTTCGGCCCCCCAAGCCTGCAATCGAGGACCCCCGAGAGGGCCGACTCTGGAAATCCCGAATTGGGGCTTGTGTGACACTTCGCATAGCGAAAGATGTGGACGAGAGCACGCCACGAGAGCGAGCATATAGCCATCATCATAGCGGTGAGACGAGCTGGGATGAGGTTCGCCAGATCATCCATCTTAGCCGAGATGAACCCAAATTCACGATACCGTTCGCTCTTATATCCCACCATCGAATCGAGTGTATTGACCATCTTGTAGAGCATCATAAGCGGCACGCCACCAATGGCGAAGTAGAGGAGTGGGGCGACAACTCCATCGCTGAGGTTCTCGGAGAGGGTCTCGACAACAGAGCTTCGGATCTGGGTCGGAGTGAGGCGGTCGGTCTCTCGTCCGACGATCATACTTAGCTGCTTGCGAGCGGCTACTATGTCGCCTGAGATCAACACTCTCTCGACCTTCAAACCCTCCTCGATAAGGCAGCGATTGCTTACTCCAAAGAAGAGGAAGAGCGAACCCCACACAACTCCAGCGATGATATGCTCCCCAATTAAAAACCTCTCAATAGCCCAAAACGATAGCCACGTGAGGCTACAAAGAGTCAACCAAGTGATCCCTCCTTTTACTCGTCTCTGTCCACCGCTATTTAATTTTCGCTCAAAAAACGAGATCAGATTTCCAAAGAGGCGGATCGGGTGGGGCATCCAATAGGGGTCGCCAACGAGGGTGTCTAAGAGGGCTCCGACAAGAATTATTATGATTTGTGGCTCTATTATCTCCATCTTTTTAGCGCTTCGATTAGTCTGTTATTTGCCTCTCTGTTGTGGGCCGCAACTCTGAAGTGTCGAGGGGTCAATCCTCTGAAATTTGATGCATCTCTAATTAGCAGATGGTGCTCTTGCAGGAGATATTGTTGTAGCTCTTTGGCACTACCTTCTTCTCTTGTGATCTCAACGATGAAGAAGTTGGTGGTCGATTTTTTCACCGTGAAACCCTCAATTTGTGAGATCTGATCTTGAAGATAGCAAGACTCCTCGATCAACTCCTCTTGCGAGGGTTGTAGCTCTTCGCTATGCTCCATAATATATTCGCCAGCGATTAGAGATAGGGCGTTTACGCTCCACGGAGGGCGGATCGAGGCTAATTTCTCGATCGTGGTGGCATCGGCAACGACATAGCCCAGCCGAATCCCAGGGACTCCGTATAACTTTGTGAATGACTCTATTATGATCGCTTTATGATCTATTAGCTCTCCGTCAAGTGGCTCTGAATCGCTCGATAGAGCGTTATAGGCACGGTCGAGTATTATCCGACATTTCGGATATTTTGTTGCGAGGTGTGCGACATCTTCCATCCTCACACTGTAACCATCGGGGTTGTTGGGTGAGGCTAACCATAGCGAGTCAAAATCGTCGAGCGGCGTTGACAAAATCTCTTGCAAAGCAACAAATGAGAGTTGGTGGTTATGGCTTCGGCAACTATCTTCGTATTCGGAGAAGGATGGGGTTGTGATTGCGCTGTGACATCTGTTGTTGCTCTCTTTGTTGCACTCGATAGACAAAAGATGTGCAACAAGATAGAACGCCTCGGCCGATCCGTTGGTAATTAGGATGTTCTTAGCCTCGATCCCAAGGTCGTTAGCTATGAGAGTTCGTAACTTCGTTGCCGATGGATCGGGGTAGTTTTTTATGGCGCATAGCCTCTCTTTCAAGTGTGATAAGATCTTGTCGGAGTGGTTGTTAAATGCGACGTTCGAACTGAAGTCTGCCTCGACAGCTCCTCTCTGATATTGGTAGATATTATTTCCGTGTCCCTCGATCATCCTCTCTCGTTGCTTAAAATTTTGTAGACTTCATCCATATCAATGTATTGTCGGATATGCTCCGCTAACAGGTCGTAGTTTCTCTCTTTCATCGCTCTGTAATCCTCTATCTTGCCCACTTCGGAGGCTCGCCCCGTCTGGGCGATGATCTGCTCCACAACCCCCTTGTTGTCGAATATTCCGTGGAGGTAGCTGCCCCAACACTTATCACTTAAGTGGTAGCCGTCGGCTATGCCATCGTCGAGTATTGCCAGAGGTGAGTTGGTCGGGGTGACTCCCGAGTGGATCTCGTAGCCTATGCCCGAGACTTCGGAGTTTACCATCTTGAAATGCGACTGCCTACTTCGTTTCCCCTTTTCAATTGTCGACTCAATTGGGAGTATCCCAAGCCCCTCGATCTCTTTTGTGTTGCCCTCTATTTGGTCTGGGTCGTAGACCATCTCACCCATAATCTGATAGCCTCCACATATTCCGTAGAGCGGTTTGCCCGACTTATGATGCTTTAAAATTGCCTCGGCAAGAGGGGTCGAGCGCAAGAACTCTATATCCGAGATTGTGTTCTTCGAACCTGGGATGATGACGATATCTGACTCCGCCACCTCCTCCGAGGTCGAGATATAGTTAAGCGCTATCCCTTTAGTTAGCTCCAAAAGGTTGAAATCGGTGAAGTTGGAGAGGCTCCTAAGACGTATGATGCCGATCTTGATCGCCCCCTCTTGAATCTCTTTTCGTCGATCGAGGACTACCGAATCCTCCTGCTCGATCTCCACATCCTCGAAGTAGGGGAGGACTCCCAAAACCTTTACGTCTGTAAGCTCCTCAATCTTTCGTCGTCCCTCGTCGAATAGGCGAATGTCACCTCTGAACTTATTGATTATTATCCCCTTGATGAGTTTGCGATGGTTGGGCGGAAGCAACATAATTGAGCCGTAGAGGCTCGCAAAGACACCTCCACGATCAATGTCAGCGATAAGGATTGTCGCCGCTTGGGCGTGCTCCGCCATCCTCATATTGACAATATCTTTGTCCCAAAGGTTGACCTCCGAGATGCTCCCTGCCCCCTCCAAAACGATTGGGTTGTGACTCTGTGATAGACGATTGTATGCCGCCTTTACGTGGGTGAATAGCTCGGCTCTATCATCCTTACGAAAGTAATCCATCGCACTCTTATTCCCAGCAGGTTTCCCATTCAAGACCACCTGCGAACTCTGGTGTGTCGTGGGTTTCAGAAGTATAGGATTCATATCCGTAGAGCAGTCGATTCCACACGCCTCGGCCTGAACCGCTTGAGCTCGCCCGATCTCCAACTCGTCGGGGGTCGCATAGCTGTTGAGCGACATATTTTGTGCCTTGAATGGGGCAGGAGAGTAGCCATCTTGCAGAAATACTCGACAGAAGCCAGTGTTAATCACCGACTTACCAACGTCTGAGCCCGTCCCGACAAACATAATTGCCCTTAATTTACCCTTCTCCATCGCCTCTTGTCCCCTTCGATCTCTATCTCGATTAGCTCTGCATAAACTATGTCGGTGGTGAATATCTGATCTATCTCGACCAACTCAAAAGCGACCAGCACAGCTCGCATAAACCCTCCGTGGGTGACGATCAGAGTGTCGCTACTCACAGAGTCGATCTCCGATAAGAATGACTTTGCCCGACCAAGAAGATCTATGAACGACTCACCACCTGGGACCCTCTCATAGAGGAAGTTCGAGAACCACTTGAGCCCCTCTTCGCTACTATGAATCTCGCTCCACGGCCTCATCTCCCAATCGCCAAAGCTGATCTCTCGCAACCGCTCGTCATAGGTGGGTTGGCAGAGCCCCTCACGTCTCGTGATCTCTGTGGCCAACTTGCGACAGCGCACCAATGGAGAGCAATAGACCTTTGTGCTCTTCGAGATTTGGGCCCCCTCGATGATCCTGAGAACTGGAGGGAGGTCGACGCTCTCGAACTCGCTACGGACGTCGATGTCGCTCGCACCGTAGCAGATCTTGGGGTCGATGTCGGGGTGGGTGTGTCGTTGTAGATATATCTTTGCCATCTTTTTTTGAGTTATAGAAGTTGTTGTGTTGCGATCACAGTTGCGTAGAATATAACCTCTCCAATCTGTTGTAGTGCTCCGAGGGTGTCGCCCGTGAAGCCTCCGATCACTCGCTCGATGTAGAGCTTAAAGAGGAGGAGGGTGATCGCCATAACCCCTAAGTAGATGGCGGCTACCTCCCACGCAATGAGGAGCAGAGGCGAGAGTGCAAATATCGAGGCGACAATAACGCCACCAATGCTAACCCCCAGTGCGGAGTGTGACGACTTAGAAGGTTCGCTCTTTGCATAGGTCGAGAGACGGACCAACAGAACGGGGGCTAATCGGCTCACTGCCGCCCCAGCGATAATTATAATCAGAAGAGCCTCGCCACTAAATTGCAAGAGTAGCAAATAGCGAAGCAGCAAGATGAAGATAAGCCCCAAGACCCCATAGGTCCCGATATGGCTATCTTTCATAATTCGAAGCACAGCATCTCGACTATATCCACCGCCAAAACCATCGCACATATCGGCAAAACCATCCTCGTGAAAGGCTCCCGTTGAGAGGAGCATCGCCCCCATCGAGATGATGATCGAGATGGGGTGAGGGAGGATATATCCGCATAGCCAATAGATGAGCGACCCTACACCACCCACCATCAGCCCCACAAGAGGCAGATATTTTATCGCTCGGCTCATAGATTCTGCCGAGCACTCGACCCCTTTTGGAGTTGGGAATCGAGAGTATAGTAGGAGTGCGTTGAAAAGGCTATTCATCTGATTCTATTTAAGTTTAAGCGCAATCCCCGACACAAGACAATAGGCCTCGTCGGCCAAGGCTGCAATGTGTTGGTTCACCCACCCTTGAAGGTCGACAAAAGCTCGTGTCGAGCTCTCCATCGGGATCACTCCGAGGCCAATCTCGTTGCTTACCACGATGAGCGTGAAATCTTGTTCGACGAATTTATCCCACTCCCTCACAGCCTCGTCGAGGCTCGTTTTGAGATCATATTCTGAGTCACAGAAGATATTGGTGAGCCACAGAGTGACACAATCCATCATTACAACTCGCCCCGAGAGGTCGTGATTAGAGATGAAGTGCTCCTCCTCGATATTACACCACATATCGCCTCGCTGGGCCTTGTGGTGGTCGATTCGGCGACGAAACTCCTCATCCCAACACCTCGCCGTTGCTAAGTATGTCGGGTTGTCGCTCAGGCCCTCGGCTAACCTCTGTGCGTAGCTGCTCTTGCCCGATCGCTGGCCTCCGCTTATATATATGATACGTCTCATCTTTAGAAATATTTTGTCACCTCAGCCTTATCGAACGACCCCATCTCGCATATCATCCTCACAGCGGAGTCGACAATAGGATAGGCGCAAAGCGCCCCCGTTCCCTCGCCGAGCCTAAGGCCGAGGTTAAGAATTGGCTTTGCCTCCATCTGGAAGAGGAGTAATCTGTGCCCCACCTCGTCGCCACAGTGGCCAAAGATGGCGTACTCCAAAAAGGCAGGGTAGAGCTTCGAAGCCATCAAAGCACAGCTACTCATTATAAAGCCATCAATTAGGATAACCATCCCACGCTCAGCCGCTCGCAACATCGCCCCGACGCTCATCACCATCTCGTAGCCTCCGAAGTATCGCATCACATCCATTGGTGATCCATCTCCTTTGTACCCCTCGACAGCTCGACTGAGAACCGAGTATTTATGTTCGATAATCCCTCCGCTATTGTCGCTTCCTGCTCCTACGCACTCTCGCAGAGGGAGTCCGCAGAGTAGGCTCATCCATATAGCCGACGACGATGTGTTGGTGATCCCCATCTCGCCGAAGCTGATGATGTTACACCCCGCGTTGGCGCACATATCGGTGATTTGGGCTCCACACTCGATCGCTCTGTCACACTCCTCCTCGCTCATCGCCGCCTCGTAGAGGTAGTTTCTGCTTCCTCGCCTGATCTTCATATCAATTACTCGCCCCTCTAACGCCTCATAGTCGAACTCGTAGTCGACACCTGCATCGACGATCTTCAGCTCGAAGTTCTGTTGGCGAGCCAAGAAGTTGATGCCAGCTCCCCCCTCCAAAAAGTTAAAGACCATCTGTCGAGTCACCTCCTTAGGCGATACACTCACCCCTTCGTCGACAACTCCGTGGTCGGCCGCAAAGACTATGTGGTGAGGTTGCGTTAGCTTTGGCGTGAGGCTCTGTTGTATCGCCCCGATCCTGATTGCTAACTCCTCTAACATTCCCAAAGAGCCTTTGGGTTTGGTTAGATTGTCGACCTTTGACTGCAAACTCTCGATTATCTCTTGCTCGATATCTTCTATCTGAAACTCTCTCATTTTTTTCGTCTCTCTATTTTGTGGCAACTACCTCGTAGCTATGAATTGTGGGTTGCGCCATCTCATAAGCCTCGTCGTAGAGGGTTAGACACTTCACCAGATCCAACTCCATATTCTTGCGATTCTCGAGGTAGTAGTTGAATTTCTCGATGTAATATCCCATCTTCTCGCTCTTTAATCGCTCTTCGATCGCTTTTCTGACCATCTCGGGTTTGCCTCTCTCATCGAAGTCGGAGAGGATGCGATACTCGACAAGGGCGTAGATGTTGTAGCTGTTATTTAACCCTCGAAGTTGAGCGAATAGCTTTGCCACCTCGGCCGACTGCCTATATTGTGGAGTCTTGTCATTGGTCGAAAGGTTGATCCCCTCTTTGAGCTCCGAGGCGCTATACTCTCCGACCTCTTCGCCATCAATTAAGAGTTTGTAACTGCCCTTTTTAAGCCCTGTGATCTTTAGCCTCTCTTGGTTATATTTTTCGATGAACTCTGTGTGAGTGGCTGCTCGGAGTGCGTTGTTGTCGAGCGTGAGGGGTAGGGCCTCAGATAGGAGGTCGAACTTCACGCCGCTCTTATCTCCGCTGAGATTTGAGATCGTCGCTCTGAAAGAGCCCTTCTCATTTAGCGAGGCTGCGTCAATCTCAACCCTTGATACATCTTGAGGGTCGTCGATCTCCTCGATAAACTGGTAGGCCATAACGAACCCTCCGAAACCATTGGGGTGGATCCTATCCCCACCCGTAAAAGAGGCTGCTGGATTCTCTCTCTGAACCTCCGTGTTTACTCGGTTCGAGATCTCCCACATATCGACCATTCGAGCCTCATACTTTGGGGCCTCCTGCTTGATGAACTCTCCGAAGCTATACAACCCCTCGTTGATCCCCTCGACTCCGCTCTTGCCATTTTTGATCGCTGTCTGATCATAGATCGATGGGGTGAATAGAACCATCTCTCGGGTGTTCTCTCTCAAGATCTCATTGATCTTGGTGAGGTGTGTTGTGTAGTGGTCATATCGCTCCTTAACTCGGCGTTGGAGGGTTGTATCGGGCAGATTTTCGCTATACATATCACGCTCCACGTCGTTCATTCCGATCATTAGGACCGCAACATCTGGGTCGCTTCTGAGGATGTCGTTATCCATCCTTCTAAGTATCCCTTCGGTACGATCGCCCCCCAACCCTTTGTTGCGGAAGTTGAGCTTCATCGCTGGGTAACGGGTTGCGTAGTAGTTCATTATATATTGAACGTAGTGGCCTCCGTGGGTGATGCTATTGCCTATGAAACATACGTTGTCGCCATCCTTGAAAAAGGGGTGGGTGGTTTTGCTCTCTTGGGCAGCAGCTATGTTTATCGCTGTCGCACAGAGCAATAGGGTGGTGATGATTACTCTATTTAGCCTCATAATTTATTTGGTTGGATTGTGGTTAGTTGGATCTTCTTTGCCTGAAATTTAATATCCCTGCTCCTTGATAAACTCTCTGACCGACTTGCGGAACTTAGCGATCGTCTCCTCCATTGAGAGATCCGACTTTCCGCCAGCCGCATTTTTGTGACCTCCGCCATTGAAGTATTTGCGAGCGAAGAGATTCACGTCGATATGTGTGCGAGAGCGGAGCGATACACGGATGAATTTGCGATGGGCCGTAAAGAGTGCCGAGATCTGCATCTTGCCAACAGAGAGAGGATAGTTTACAAACCCCTCGCTATCTCCCTGCTGGAAGTTGAAACGTCGCATCTCCGCCTCGGTGAGCGACATATAGGCCACTCGTCCCCCCTCGATGATCTCCATCTTGCGGTTGATGACATAGCCAAAGAGGCGTGCTCGCCCCTCGCTAAATGAGTTGTAGACCTTGATATTGATCTGAGCAATATTGGCCCCACGCTCCACCAAAACCGCCACCGCACGAAAGAGCTCGGGTGAGAGCCTTGCGAAGGAGAAGTTGCCCGTGTCGGT
Organism: Rikenellaceae bacterium; assembly: GCA_047178625.1. Taxonomy (GTDB): domain Bacteria; phylum Bacteroidota; class Bacteroidia; order Bacteroidales; family Rikenellaceae; genus Alistipes. Next base: position 32,411 of record JBCQTJ010000009.1, on the reverse strand, counting down.
CATCATTCCTACAAACAAGAGGTCGGCTGTCTTTGAGTCGATAACCTCGCTACCTACGAAGGCCTCGATCAGAGAGTAGGTGACAAAGCAGGTGCTCGACTCCTCGGGGTAGGAGAAGGTGGCTTCGAAGTTGGGGTCGGGCGAGAGGTGATGGTCGATCAATACTCGCTTCGCCGTTGTGTTTGCCGCTATCATCGCCCCCAAATCTTCGAGGCGTGAGGTTGTGTTGAAATCCATACAGAAGATCACGTCCGAGTTGTCGATCGCCTCCTGTGCCCTCTCAGGGTCGTTTCTGTGGATGATGTAGTCGGTGATACCCTCCATCCACTCCAAGAAGTAGGGGTAGCGATTTGGGGCGATGCACTGCACCGAGTGTCCCATCGTTCTGAGGACTCTTGCCCACGCAAGGGTCGACCCCAAGGCGTCACCATCGGGGTTTGTGTGGGCTATGACAACTATGTTCTGTCCGCTCTTGGCACTCAATATCTCACGTAGACGAGTTAACTCTGTTGTTGAAATCTGCATATCTATTTTATCAAAAATTATTATGCAACAAATTTACACAATAAAATGGAAATTCTACCTATTTAGAGGGCAAAAAAAGGGGGCCAAACTATCCTAAATCAATAGTTGGCCCACCTCTTGTGGTTTGTTTTTAGTTAATGGGGTTATGCCATCTCCACTTTTTTTGCCTCTTTGCTCATCTCCTGCATCTCGCTGAGCTCCGATTCGTGATTCTCGTTGCGATGCTCTGCTCGATAGACAGCTGGTGTATATCCGAAGTATCGCTTAAATAGCTTGATGAAGTGCGAGGTGTTGGGGAAGGCACATAGATTACCCACCTGCGAGATCGACTCTCGTGTGGTGTTGAGCAACAGCTTCGCATAGTTGAGACGTTGGCGTAGATACCATTGATGGGGTGGGGTGCCGAAGATTCTTTTGAACTCCTTCTTGAATGATGTGAGTGAGCGGCTGCACTCCTCGGCCAACTCCTCTACCGATTTGTCGCTTAAGAGGTTGCTATATATCACCCTCTCAAACTCCGCCTTGTTTTGGTCGAGGCTCAATAGCATATTCTCTCTGATCTTGTTGTCCTCCTGAGTCAAGATCAAATAGGCCAACTCCATAAGGTGGATCTTCTCACTCTCTTTGTTGTGGAGGAATCCGCCATATTCGTAGTGTCGATTTGCCGAAGTGAAGAAGTTGCGAGTGAGCTTCGAAGGGGTAGCTATCGCAACGCTGTTGTTGGTGTTGAGATTGCCAGTGTGCTGATTTATATCGAGATTTATCGACTCGGTGTTTAGAGAGGCGATGATCTGTTGCAGCTTCGAGGGGGTGTAGTAGAAGATGATCTGTTCGAATGTATCTCCTATCTCGGGCATATTCTCGATATAGTGAGTCCCCTGCCCCAAAAAAAAGATCTCCCCTTGGCCGACTCTTTGGAATCTATCATCTTCGTGGATGTACTTCTCGCCACGGATGATATATCCAATTGCGTTGCGAGATAATCTTGTTGGGACTACTCCTACGCTCTCTGTTGTTGTGAACTTGACGACTGTTCGCTCTTTTTCGTCGATCTCCTTGTTTAAATTATTCATCGGTTATTGTTTTAATTGGTATGTGTTCCTATCTAAATTTATTACTGGTCCCTTTTCCCTACAAATATACAATTATAATACAATAAAACATTGCATTTATTATTTTTTTTTGCAATTTGTAAAAAAAAGATGCTTAGTGACCAATCAGAACAAATATTCTGCCAATATCCGATTACGATAAAAAAAAGATACAAAAAAAGCGAGTCTGATAATAAAATCAAACTCGCTCAATTTGCTATATAAGCAATCTAATCTCTACTCCTCGTCACGGTAAAGTGCGTTTACATAGACAGCGTGCTGCATAGCTACTCGCTTCTCGATAGATGGCTTTGTGAAGTACTGACGACGACGAAGCTCCTTCAAAACTCCTGTGCGCTCATACTTTCTCTTAAACTTCTTTAGGGCCTTCTCGATGTTCTCGCCCTCTTTAACTGGCATAATAATCATAACGATATTCTTTTTTTTATTGTTTTTAATTTTTGGTTGTGCTTCATTTTATTGCTTCTATAAGGATACTTCAAAGATGTGCACCTCTCTTTGAAATATCTCATTTTTTTGTTGCTTTATTACTCTAAAAGTGGAGCGTAATAATCTCCAGGGACCTTGAAGTGAAGATAGGGACGCACTTTTTGTGCCTCCTCGATAGTGAATATGTCATCGTTTATCATCTCTTCTATGGTACTCCAACCTCCTTTCAATTGTCTGAGTTTGAGCAACTTCCTTAGTCGTGGTGCGATGTAAGGGTGGCTACTCATCTCTTTTGCGCTTGCAAAGTTAATATATATTTTTGAAATGTCGCAACTATCTGTAAAAATTTGTGTGATTATTTTCTCATAATTGCTCTCTCTTATCACATCTAACTCCGCAAGTTGGGTGAGTGAGTAGAATCCGCCAAGCCTCTCTCGATAATCCATAATTGCGACGACGCTCTTTTCGCCGATCCCTCTCACCGATCTCAAAGCAGCGGAGTCTGCTCGATTTAGATCTATTAGGGCGTTATCCTCATCCGCCTTTGTTGCGCTCTCCCTCTTAGGTCGCTCTGTGAAGATGGCATATTTTGCGAGCCACGTGGCTATTGAGTCCGAGACTACGTAACACTCTCTGAGCTCCTCGATGGTGTGGATTCCGCTTAAGTCTCGCCACTTAACAAATACCTCGGCCTGCCTAATGCTCAATGCTCCGATGGCGTTGAGATATTGGATACCAACAGTGTCGATCAGAAATTTTGAGGGTGTGAGTGGGGTGGGGCGAGCTCTCTTTTGGGTATTGTAGCTTCTGTTTGTCTGTGTTGAATCGGAGTAATTGTAGCTCTTATATCGAAACTCCTCGCCAATGACCAGATATGGTTCGAGGGCGAAGTAGAGAGAATCGGAGAATCCATAGCAGCCTATCACCTCCTCCTTGATGTGAAAGATCTTGCCACTCGCTCGGTAACGGAGCAACGATAGTGCCTCATACTTGGTCAGCCCGAAGTCAAGGAGCTCCTTTAGCTCAACGGTGTTGGGGTCGAAGGGCTTCAATATAGCCACGGAGTCCACCTCGGGGCGACTCTCCATCGTGGTGTTTAACTCCTCGACAACCTCAGCAGATGAGTTCATATTCTCGATATAGACCACCAAAGAGACGATGATGATAAGCATCACCATCGTCACGATGTTACGTCCTATGTTTGACTCCGATGACATTACGCCCAATCCTCCCTGTCAGATAGCAAGAGTTTTTGATAGTGACGTGATGGACTCTCGATCAACTCACCTATATTATATTCGCTCCAACGCTTATCAACCAACTCAATCATCTGCAAAGACGAGGTGACGACATTTGGGAAGCGAGAGGGGTTTCCTTCGGTGTTGGGCTGTTTGCTTCGCCCATCAATAACCATCACCCCTTGCTCAGTTATCTCGACATCTCGACGAGGCTCGCTATTGGCGGCCCCCAACCATAGAAGTTCGTATGGTGACATCTCCTCTGCCGACTCGTCGAAGATTGCGACGAAGTTCACTCCCGAGATCTCTAAAGGGGCAATCTTGTGGCCTACGGGTGCGAATATAAGAAGTGTCGACCACTGAGCTACCAACCTCTCGCTCACCTTAACTCCCTTGTCGATCTTATATGAGAGCTTTTTGGGTTCGGAACTCTCCGAACCCACCGAGGTGAGATCAAGGGCGATCTTACCCCCAAAACCATTGGTCGCTGTTGCGTGGTCCAAGACATCGTAGACACCCTCGCTGCGGATCACCGAGCGGCGAAGATCGACATTGCGGAATAGCTGAGCCAACTGCCCATTATTTCTAATGTCGCAACTGCTGTCGGTCAAAACGAGGTATTTGTTAAACATCATCTGCCCTGCGCCCCACATCGACTGAATAACCTTGTGCGACTGCCCTGCATAGCGCTGCTCAATAGAGAGAATCTCGATATTGTGGGCTGTGCCTGCCTCGGGCATCGTCATATCTTGCACCTCGGATTGGAGGGCGAAGCGGATTGGTGAGACGAAGATTCGCTCTGTTGCCATCGCTATATAGGCATCCTCCTGAGGCGGAATACCCACGATTGTTGCGGGATATATCGCATCTCGACGATGGGTAATTGCCGTTACGTGAAACTTGGGGTAGAGGTCGGTGAGTGAGTAGAAGCCTGTGTGGTCGCCAAAAGGACCTTCGACCACCTTCTCCTCCGATGGGTCGACATAGCCCTCGATTACGAAGTCACAATCTGCGGGGACGTAGATGTCGTTGGTTATGGATTTCACCAACTTCACGGGGCTTTTGCGCAAGAACCCAGCCAACAGATACTCATCCATATTGTCGGGCATAGGGGCTGTGGCGGCATAGGTATATGCAGGGTCTCCTCCAATCGCCACCGAGATGGGCATTAGCTCACCTCGCTGCTTGTAGATGTCGTAGTGTCGTGCCCCCGTTTTGTGAATGTGCCAATGCATTCCCGTTGTTCTCTCATCCAATACCTGCATCCTATACATTCCAACGTTGCGCTGCCCCGTCTCGGGGTTGAGTGTGTTGACCATCGGGAGGGTAACGAATGGGCCACCATCGCAGGGCCAACACTTTAGAATCGGAAGTTGCGAGAGTTTAATATCATCTCCCTTCAAGATAACTTGCTGACACTCACCCTTAGATGAGCTTTGCGAGGGCAACCACTTCGCAACATCGGCAAGAAGAGGTAATGCCCTCAGCTTATCCCAAATAGAGTTTTTGGGCGATGTGGCCTCTCGAAGCAGAGAGTTGATCCTGAGGGTCAACTCTTCGGGATGAGTGATCCCCAAGGCGAGCGATATACGTCGCTCGGAGCCCATCATATTTGTTATGACGGGGAATTTTGTCGCTGTATTCTCGAATAGTAGAGCCTTGCCTCCACCCTCGCTCTTGCTCACTCGGTCGGTGATCTCGGTGATCTCTAACTCGGAGCTTACGGGGGTGGTTATGCGAAGTAGCTCTCCCTCTTGGTCGAGGCGATTTATGAACTCTCTTAGGTTTTTGTACATAATTATCTAAATTGATAGAGTTGATTTCGTAGCTTGGGGGTAAATCCAGCCTCTCGGATGGCGTTTTGTATCCCCTTTGCATCGAAATGGTTGTTGGCCCCAGCCGAGCTCACCACATTCTCCTCGATCATTATCGAGCCGAAGTCGTTGGCGCCCGAGTGGAGAGCCATCTGAGCTGTCGCCTTGCCTACGGTGAGCCACGAGGCTTGAATATTTCGGATGTTATGGAGGATGAGTCGACTCAAAGCAATGATCCTTAGATACTCCAACGCCGACAGATGTGACTGAACCCCCTCTCTCTCCAAGACACTACCTTGCGAGTGGAAGATCCACGGAATAAAGGCGATGAAGCCCCAATTACCCCCCTTGACCTCGGCTTGAAGATCCCTTATTCGAAATAGGTGCTCAACCCTTTGGCGTGGAGTCTCGATATGGCCATACATCATTGTTGCCGAGGTTGCGATGTTGAGCTGGTGTGCCTCTCTCATAACCTCGATCCACTCCTCGGCGCTCGGCTTCGCTGGCGAGATTCTGCGTCTCACCTCGTCGACCAAGATCTCGGCCCCTGCACCTGGCAGAGAGTCGAGCCCTGCGTTTCGTAGCCTCACTAAGGTCTCATAAGTTGTTAGCCCACTTATGCGAGCGATATGTGACACCTCGGGGGCACCAAGGGCGTGAAGCTTAACCTCGGAATACTCCCTCTTGAGCGAGCCGAAAAGCTCCTCATAGAAGTCGATGCCCAACTCGGGGTGAAGTCCACCTTGCAGGAGAAGTTGATCTCCGCCAAGCTCCAACATCCTATCAATCTTCGAGCGATACTCCTCCATCGTAGTTATGAAGTGCCTCTCCGTTTGGTGGGGCTTGCAGTGGAAATTACAGAATTTGCACCCCGAGATACAGACATTGGTGATGTTGACGTTGCGGTCGATCTGCCACGTCACAACCTCTCTATCGTCGACAACCATCCCTCGACGCTCATCCGCCGCCGCTGCAAGGTCGGCCAGAGGGGCACTCTCATAGAGGGCGTAACCCTCGTCGAGGGTGATCGCCTCGCCTCGTTTTGCCCTCTCGATTATCTCTGTTATCTCGTCTCTCACTCTCATCTATCGTTTTCTCTTTCGGCTGCGGCTCGACTCACGGCTGCTTGGCTTCTTGTGTGAACGTTTGTTTCCTCTTAGTGGCTTGGGCTCCTCTCGTCTCTCTTCGCTCCTCTTTGGCTTTTTGTAGAACTCGCCTCTCCCTATTATTGAGCGCTCTCTCATCGAGCTCTCGATGGGGGTGCCATCATTGTTGTCCAACTTACAGATCAACTCGAAATCCAACATCCTACGGTCGAGGTCGGCCCTCTTGATGCGAACCCTCACAGCATCGCCCAGAGTAAAAACCTCTCGTGATGAGCGCCCCACAAACTCGTAGTTCTGCTCGTCGAACTGGAAGAAGTCGTCGCCCAACTCCCTCACAGGGATCATTCCCTCGATATGCGTAGTGTCGATCTCAACAAATAGACCCCACTCCTTCATACCCGAGATGTGGCCATCAAACTCCTCATCCCAACGATCTTTCATAAACTCTACCGCCTTATATTTTATCGAGGCACGCTCGGCATTCGCTGCGATAACCTCCCTATCCGACGAGTGTTTCGACAACCTCTCCAACTCATCTTTTTGGGCCGACTTACCACCACCAAGGTAGTGAGCCAACAGACGATGAACCATCATATCGGGGTAGCGCCTAATTGGCGATGTGAAGTGGGTGTAATATGGAAATGCCAAACCATAGTGGCCAATGTTGTCGGTGCTATAAACCGCCTTCGACATAGATCGAATGGCCAACATCGAGACCACATTCTCCTCTGTCGAGCCCTTCACCTTGCCCAATAGCTTGTTGATCTCACGTGCTACTGCAACCCCCTTAGTGGCCTTGAAGTAGTGACCAAAGCGGAGGATGAATTGACGGAATGAGTCGAGGCGCTCGGGGTCGGGTTTGTCGTGGATACGATAGACCATCGTGCGAGGAGTCTTGCGAACCTTATTCATCTTGAAGGCGCAGAACTCGGCAACACGCCTATTGGCGAGCAACATAAACTCCTCGATCATCTTATTCGACTCCTTGGCCTCCTTGGCATAGACTCCAATTGGGTGGCCCTTCTCGTCGAGGTCAAACTTCATCTCCTCCCTCTCGAATCCTATTGCCCCCTTCTTGAACCGCTCGGCTCTGAGTGCTTGAGCCAATCTGTTGAGTGTTAGGACCTCATCTTGGTAATCACCCGCTTTTCCCTCGATGATCTCCTGAGCCTCGGCATAGGTGAACCTTCTGTCGGAGTAGATCACCGTGCGGCCAAACCACTCCTCCAAAATATCTAAATTCTCGTTGATCGTAAAGACTGCCGAGAAACACAACGACTCCTCGTTGGGGCGCAATGAACACAACTCGTTCGATAGCCTCTCGGGCAACATCGGGATTGTGCGATCGACAAGGTAGACCGAGGTAGCTCGCTCCTGAGCCTCGGTGTCGACCACCGACCCTGGGCGGACATAGTGGGTCACATCGGCAATGTGAACTCCGATCTCCCAAACTCCATCCTTAATCTTCTTGACCGAGAGGGCATCATCGAAATCCTTGGCGTCGGCTGGGTCAACCGTGAAGGTTGTCATCGAGCGGAAGTCTCGTCGCTCGGCATAGTCACGCTCAGTGATCTCACCCTTGATCTCCAAGGCGCTCTCCTCGATCCCTGCTGGGAAGTTGTAGGGTAGGTCATACTCCGTTAGGATGGCGTGCATCTCGGTGTCGTTATCTCCGACACTTCCCAACACATCGACAATCTCACCCTTGGGGCTGCGGCTGCCTGCCAACCACTCCTTGATCTTGAACGATACCTTCTTTCCATCCTCCAACTCGGGGTAATCCCTCTTGCTGATATAGACATCGTAGGGCATATTCCTCGATGAGGAGCGGATGAAGATATTTGTGGGGTTTACATCCGCCACACCTATATATGTTTTGTTGCTTCGCTCCTTGATACACGTGATCTCTCCCTCGGCACTTCGCCCATTCTTGGATGGTCGAGCTATTACGAACTCGACAAGGTCATCGTGGAGGGCATTCATCGAGCGTGAAGCTCCGATGTGTACATCATCCTCCAACTCATCACACTTGATGAAGATGATCCCCGACTTAGCCATATCGACACGCCCCTCGTAGCTCTGGCGCTCAGCCACCGAGAGTTGGAATTTGCCTCGGCTTGTCTCACGAACAACCCCCTCCTCAATCAGCTCTCGGAGCATTTCAAGGGTATCTTGTCTGCCATAGCGATCGGTTGCTCCGATTGCCGAGGCGAGGTGTTTGAGCGAGAATTTATTGTCGGGTAGCTCTCGCATAAATTTCAACAGAAACTCCTTGCGGTCGTCGCTATATCTGTTACTACTCTTTTTTTTCATAATTTGCAATTTTTCGGGCCATCAAATCCATAAATTCGATGCCCACATTTATAGCCCCCTCGTTGGGGCAGAAGGTCGAGGTGTGGGGCGAACCCACACTATTTGGAGCATCCACTTCGTATCCCGCCCCTAAGCGGTAGAATAGCGATGGATAGCGTGTCGTGTAGAAGCCAAAATCTTCGGATGTTGTGCGAAGATCGAGATGTTCAACTTGGTAGTTCTTCTCAGCCTCGGCTATGGCCATATCGGTTAACTCCTTGTTGTTCACTACACAGGGGAAGCCGTGGCTTATATCAACCTCTATCGAGATGCCGTCGTACCTACTCTCGATTTTGTGTGCGATCTCTCCGATCAGCAGCTTTGTTGCGGCCCTCTCACCCTCGTCGAAGGTGCGCATCGTACCCTCTAAATAGACACTCGCAGGGATCACATTCGTAGCTCCGTCGGCCACCACCTTACCAATTGAGAGGACAAGATCCTCCCGATTCAAGGCCACCAACTCCAACAGAAAAGCCGAAGCCGCTTGAACAGGATCCTTAATCTTGTGGCGCATAGCTCCGTGGCCTCCGACCCCATTTACGTGGAAGCGGATCTCGTCGCTCGATGCCATATATTTCCCAGCTCTAAATCCCAAGCGGCCAACCTCGAATTGACCCTCGACGTGTTGGCCAACAACAGCCTTCACCTCGTAATCTGCAAATGGCTCCTCGGCCAAGACATAAGAGGCGCCCCCAGGGTTGCGCTCCTCACCAGGTTGGAAGATTCCAAATATCGTACCCTCGAAATCCCGACTCTCATTGAGGCGTAGCAACACTCCATAGAGCACCGCAGCGTGGATGTCGTGACCACAAGCGTGCATCACCCCCTCCGCCTCGGATGAGTAGGGTAGTGAGGTCACCTCACTCACGGGTAGTGCGTCGATGTCGGCACGCAAAACAACCGCTTTGCTGAGATCACCTCGACCCTCGATCTTTGCCAAAACGCCCGTGTTGGCGATCGGACGATGGCAGATGCCAGCCTCTGTGAGTGCCTCGCAGATATACTTTTGCGTTGCCACCTCCTCGAACGACAGCTCGGGATGGCGGTGGAGATGCCTCCTAAACTCTATTGGATCTATTGTTGCCATTTTTGTTTGTCTTTATTAAAAGAGCGATTTTGCGATCTGCTCTATGTTTGTTGTGCGACTCATCGTATAGAAGTGGAGCACGGGAACCCCTGCCGCCATAAGCTCTCGACCCTGAGCGATCGCCCACTCGATACCAATCTCACGAACCGCCGCCGCATCCTCCTTGTGGCTCTCCACCTCCTTCACCAACGCCTCGGGCATTGTGATCGAGAAGGTCTTGGGAAGAACTGTGAGTTGGCGATGAGTCGATAGGGGTTTTAGCCCAGGGACGATGGGGACTGTGATTCCTGCTTCACGACATAGCTTCACGAAGTTGAAGAAGTGGGCGTTGTCGTAGAAGATCTGAGTCACCACATAACCTGCCCCTGCATCGACCTTCCTCTTTAGGTGGGCGATGTCGCTCTCCAAGCTCTTCGCCCTGAAGTGCTTCTCGGGATAGCCTGCCACTCCGATCGAGAAGTTGGTGTGGTGCGGCTCCTGCGCCTCTGAGTCGATGAACTCACCTCGGTTCATAGCCTCGATCTGGCGAACTAACCCCAAGGCGTGGCTATGTCCCTGTTGGTGGGGCATAAAGTGGCGCTCGTTCTTCGACCTATCACCCTGAAGTGCAAGGACATTCTCGATCCCCAAGAAGTCCATATCAATCAGGGCATCCTCGGCATCATACTTCGACAACCCGCCACAAATGAGGTGGGGAACGGTCGGAACGCCATATTTACGCTCGATAGCGGCCGAGACACCCACTGTGCCTGGGCGACGACGAACGATGTGCCAGTCGATAGCTCCATCCTCCAACACACTCTCCTTGATCTCCTCTCGGTGGAATGTGATGTTAATGTATGCAGGATCGAAGGCCATCAGAGGATCTATCGCCTCGTATATACGGCTGAGTCCTGCCCCCTTGAGAGGAGGGAGAAGTTCGAATGCGAAGCGGGTACGTCCGCTCTCTATTGCGTTTGCTATAATATCTGTTACTTTCATATATTCTATTTAAATATTGTTTGGGAGCAATCTCTTAGCCTCCTCAATTGTAATACCTCGTCGTGAGGCGTAGTCCGCCAACTGCTCGTCGGAGATCGCCCCAACTGAGAAGTATTCGCCCGACGACAAGATCAATCCACAAAGTGACTCCGCTGGTGAGATCATATAACTCTCATTCGATAGCTTCATCTGAGTGGTCATCTCGGCAGCTAAGAGTTGAAAAACCTCTCTCTTTAGCGAGTGGTCGGGCACCGATGGGTAGCCAAAGGCGACTCTCAGACCTTGATACTTGCCTCTTAGGATATCCTTTGTGGGTAGCTCCTCCGAGCTCTCGTAGCCCCACATCTCTCGCCTCACAAAGCGGTGAAGTTGCTCGGTGAAGGCCTCTGCCAAGCGGTCGGCCAATAGCTTAGCTATCATTGCCGAGTAGTCGTCTCCCCCCTCTTTGAATCCTTTGGTGAGCTCCTCTAATCCGACACCTGCCGTTGTTGCGAAGCAGCCGATGTAGTCTCCCTCCTTAGCGATCAGATCTGATAGGGATCCCGAGCTCTCGCCCTTGGTTTGATTGCGTAGCATTGCTAACTTTACCTCTCGACCCTTAGTGTCGGTGATGATTATGTCGTCCCCCTCGCTGCGTGCAGGTAGGAGGGCCACTACGCCTTGGAGCGTGAGTGAGTGGTCTCGCTTAATCTTAGCCAAGAGAGCCTGAGCATCGTCGAATAGCTTTTGTGCCTCTGTTCCATACTCATCGGAACTAAGAATCTCGGGATAGCGACCCTGAAGTCCCCACGATGAGAAGAAGAAGCTCCAGTCGATCATCTCCTGGACATCTACAATATCAAAGTCGGGGAATACCAAACGTCCTTCGTGCAGCGGCTTTAGAACCTCGCTCTTGAGTTTCACGCTCTTTTGGAGGCGTGCCTCTTCGATTGGGATCAGCTGTCGTTGGCGAAGTGTGCGTTCGTAGTCGCTCCTTAGCCCCTCTTGCTTCTCTTTTACTTGGTCGATATATGAGTTTCGCTCCTCTCCCAACAACTGAGATAGGATCTTTGGATTGTCGCTTGCGTTGTGGGCGTGGATCACAACTCCCGAGTAGTGGGGGGCGATCTTCACCGCTGTGTGGAGTGGCGAAGTTGTCGCTCCTCCGATGATGATTGGGGTTGTGATGCCTCGGCTCTCGCACTCCTCGACAACTCGAATCATCTCGTCGAGTGATGGAGTGATGAGGCCACTCATACAGATCACATCTGCCTTTGATGCAATGGCCTCGTCGACAATACGTTTGGTCTCGACCATAACGCCCAAGTCATTGATTTCGTATCCGTTGCAGGCCATCACAACCGAGACAATATTCTTTCCGATGTCGTGGACATCGCCCTTCACCGTTGCTATCAATACCTTGCCTGTCGATGAGCTATTGCTCTGGTCGTCTCCATCCGATGCGTTGCGTAGAGCTTCGATATGGGGGGTGAGGACCGCAACCGCACTCTTCATCACACGGGCGCTCTTGACCACCTGAGGCAAGAACATCTTACCCTCACCAAAGAGTTTGCCGACCTGCTCCATCGCTGGCATCAACAACTCGTCGATCACCCTCATCGGAGAGCCTAACTGCTCATATCCCTCGGCCGAGTCAGCCTCGATATACTCCGTGACACCCTTTAACATTGCATATCCTATACGCTCCGAGAGGGGGAGGGCTCTCCACTGGGCAAGGCTCTTCTCGCTCTTTACCCCCGTGTTGCCACTCGCCTCGCTCTTGATCCTCTCCGCCTTTTCGATTAGTCGCTCCGAGGCATTCTCTTTTCGGCAGAGGATCACATCCTCGATTATCTCCAATAGCTCGGGCTCGATCTGATCGTAGATCTGCAACATCTGAGCATTGACGATGGCCATATCCATACCAGCCTCGATGGCGTGGTACAAAAATACCGAGTGCATCGCCTCTCGAACTGTGTTGTTGCCCCTAAAGGCAAAGGATAGGTTGCTCACTCCTCCCGAGACCTTGGCATAGGGTAGGTTCGTCTTGATCCAACGTGTCGCCTCGATGAAGGCCTTTCCATAGCTGTCGTGCTCCTCGATTCCCGTTGCTACGGCCAATACATTTGCATCGAAGATGATATCCTCGGCTGGGAATCCCGCCTCGGTGAGTAGCTTGTATGCTCGCTCTGCAACCTCGATCTTTCGCTCATAGCTATCGGCCTGCCCCTGCTCGTCGAAGAGCATAACAACAGCTGCTGCCCCCAAATTGTGGATCTGCATAGCCTTATCTATGAAGGCCTGCTCACCCTCCTTGATCGAGATTGAGTTTACGATGCTCTTTCCCTGCGACACCTTTAGCCCCTTGATCAAGACATCCCACTTTGAGGAGTCGATCATCAAAGGTACTCGTGCGATCTCGGGCTCCGAGGCCATTAGGCATAGGAAGTGGTGCATCACCTCCTCAGCGTCGATCATTCCATCATCCATACAGACGTCAATGATCTGAGCTCCTGCATCGACCTGTGCACGAGCAATTGATAGAGCCTCCTCGTAGTTGCCCTCACGGATGAGGCGTGCAAACTTGGCAGATCCTGCGACGTTGCTTCGCTCTCCGACATTTATAAAGTTCGCCTCGGGACGAATCGTAAGCGGCTCCAAGCCACTTAGTGTTGTCGTTGGCGTGAACTTTGGCGTTGTGCGTGGGGCATATTTCGCCGCAATCGAGGCCAAACACAAGATATGTTGTGGCGTTGTTCCGCAACATCCTCCGATGATATTGATAACTCCCTTTTTGAGATACTCCTCCACATCGTCGGCAAACATCTCGGGTGTCTCGTCATAGCCGCCCATCACATTTGGAAGACCTGCGTTTGGGTGGGCCGATATGGCGCACCCTGCGATCTGGGATAGCCTCTCGAGGTAGGGTTGAAGCTGCTTAGCTCCGAAGGCGCAGTTGAAGCCCACCGAGATGAGCTTGGCGTGAGATAACGAGTTGTAGAAGGCCTCGACAGTCTGCCCTGCCAAGGTGCGTCCACTCGCATCGGCCAGAGTTCCCGAGGCCATTGTGGGGATTGTGCATCCTCTCTCTCGCCCAACGGTGTCGATTGCATAGAGTGCCGCCTTGGCGTTGAGTGAATCGAAGATTGTCTCGACGAGGATTATGTCGGCGCCGCCATCCATCAAACCTCGCATCTGTGTCAAGTATCCCTCATATAGCTGATCGAACGTGACCTCGCGAGAGGCTGGGTTCGAGACATCGGCCGACATCGAAGCGGTTCTGTTTGTCGGGCCGACAGATCCTGCGACAAACCTCGGCTTATTGGGGTTCGAGGCGTTAAACTCCTCGGTCGTCTTGCGAGCCACCGAGGCGGCTGCACGTGAGATCTCGTAGGTGTGCTCCTCCAGCCCATAATCGACCAATGATATTGGGTGGGCGTTGAATGAGCAGGTGGTTATGATGTCGGCACCTGCCATCAAATATTGTCGGTGTATCTGGGCCAAAATATCGGGGCGAGTAACGGCCAAAATGTCGTTACACCCATTTAGATCGTGATCCCACGAGGCAAAACGCTCGCCCCTAAAATCACTCTCTGTAAGACCATAGGTCTGTATCATTGTGCCCATTGCGCCATCAAGGAGCAAGATTCGCTCGCTTAGTGCGCTATAAATATCTCTTTTCTTCATTAAAAATTATAAAACTTGTCTTATCTTAAAAATGCATTATATCTAATATCTCTCAACGATCTCTATTTCAAAAAGCATACTCCAATTCTTTCCCGTGACATATATCTTCTTCTGCTCACTGTCATAGGCTATGCCATTGAGAACATCTGTCTTGCTTGTCCGTTCGCTATCGGGGAGTAGCCCCGTTAGGTCTACAATTCCCTCTACGCTCCAACTCTCGGGGTTGATTATCACGATCTGGTTGGTGGTATATATATTTGCCCAGATCCGCCCCTCGATCCACTCCAGCTCGTTCAAGTAGTTCACAGGTGAGCCCTTGTAGAGGATGGCGTGCGACGAGATGATATTGAAGCTATCTTGCTCTCGAACCGTTATCCTGTTCGACCCATTGCTCATAAAGAGTTTGTCACCATCCGAAGTAAGTCCCCACCCCTCGCCGCCGTAGCGCCTCTGGTCGATCTTCGCTCCGCTCTCACGGTCGAATAGGTACGCAATCCCCGACTGCCAAGTGAGCATATATACCGTGTCACCCAATATCGTGATCCCCTCGCCAAAATCTTTTGTGGGGAGCTCGGCCAGCACCTTTGTCTTGCCAGTGTTGATGTCGACCTTCATAAATCGAGACTTGCCATTGAGCCCCGTCGACTCGTAGAGTTCTCCATCGACGATCTGTAGCCCTTGGGTATAGCTCTCTGTTGAGTGAGGGTAGATCTTGTGAACTATATAGCTAAAACGCATAGGCTCAGAGCCTGCCCCCACAGCCGCTAAATGTAGGGCGAGGGTGAATATCACGCTAAAAGCTATTATGTGTCGGTTAATGCCCATTTTTGAGTCGTTGTTACATATATATACTAAAGCGCAAAGATAGCTCTAAATATCGAGAATGTTGCCAATTTGACTAAAAATATTCTCCTCTATTTTCTGCTATTGTCAATAGAGGTCGAACAATTAGAGATTTATGTTTGAAAAGTAAAAAATAATCATTACCTTTGTGCGCTAAAAGTTTTGCAATATCAAATTAACAATATAAATATGAATATCGTAAGAGAACAACGCGAACAGGGAGTTTCGCTAATTAAGGTTGTAGTTGGTGAGGCTGATTACTCAGCATCGGTAGATAAGGTATTGCGCGATTATAAGCGTAAGGCTAACGTTCCAGGATTCCGTCCAGGAATGGTTCCAATGGGCGTTGTGAAGAAGATGTATGGTAAGGGAGTGCTTGCAGAGCAGTCGTACCAGACAGCAACAAAGGCGGTCTTTGACTACCTAAAGGAGAATAAGATCGACTACGTAGGAGATGTTATCCCATCTGAGGAGCAGGGTGACTTCGATTTCGACAATGGCGTAGAGTTCGAGTTCGTATTCGAGATCGGTGAGGCTCCAGCGTTTGAGCTTAACTTGTCGAAGAGCGATAAGGTTCTCTACAACACAATCAAGATCGAGGAGCAGATGCACAACGACTATCGTTCGAACTACCTTCGTAAGTTCGGTCGCTTGGTAGATGCAGAGAAGGTTGAGGCTGATGAGGCGTTGACAGTAACTCTCGACAATGGTGATATGCAGGTTGAGGATGCCTATGTAGGCCTTATCTCAATGAGCGAGGAGGAGCGTGCTCCATTCATCGGTTTGGCAGTTGGTGCTAAGTTGAGCGTTAACGTAAATGAGCTCTACAAGACTGACTCTCAGCGTGCCTCTATCTTGGGCGTTAAGGAGGAGGAGTTGGCATCAATCAACCCAGAGTTTGAGTTGGAGGTGACTAAAATCCGTAAGTTCGCTGATCCAGAGCTTAACGAGGAGTTCTTCAAGATGGCCTTCCCAGCAGGTGATGTGACATCTGAGGCTGAGCTTGACGCTTATGTCGACAAGCAGATCGCTGTTGAGCTTTCACGTGAGAGCGACAACTTGTTCTCGGCACAGCTTTCGAACTATGTTCGTGAGAAGTTGGCGATCGTATTGCCAGAGGCATTCTTGAAGAGGTGGTTGGTTGTGATCAACGAGGGTCGCTTCTCAATGGAGGAGATCGAGCGTGACTTTGCGGACTTCATCAAGATGTTCACTTGGAACTTCATCCAGAAGCGTATCATCGAGGCTGAGCAGATTGCTGTTACTCCTGAGGATGCGTTGGCTGAGGCTAAGTCGGTGGCTCAGATGCAGTTGGCTCAGTATGGAATGGGTGTAGCTCCAGACGATATGTTGGAGAACTACGCTAAGCAGATCCTTTCAAACAAGGAGCAGGGCCAGAAGATCTACGAGCAGTTGTTCGAGCGTAAGGTCGTAGCTTCACTCAAGGAGAAGGTGACTGTCGAGGTTGCTGAGATCACCGTTGAGGAGTTTGGTAAGATCGTAGAGGCGTTGAGAGCCTAAATAAATGTAAAAATATTATTTGTGATTGTTGACTTTTCAACAAAAATCACTACCTTTGAACTCTGCAAACTATAATGTTTGCAGAGTTTTTGTTTGTATCTATCACCACCTCCGATGTTGAGGGGTGGCGATTTTATAAACGAATAATATTTTTGATATGTCAGAATTTAAGAAATATGCAATGGGGCATTGCGGCATAAGCTCGCTTCGCCTCCACGATTTTGAGTCGATCCAGAGTGGATATGTCTCGCCAACGATAACAGAGGAGCGTAGGCTCAATGTCGCTACGATGGATGTGTTTTCTCGTTTGATGATGGACCGTATCATCTTTTTGGGTGCTCCCATCTACGACGATGCAGCCAATATCATCCAAGCACAGCTCCTATTTTTGGAGTCGACAGATCCCGAGAAGGATATCCAGATCTATATTAACTCTCCAGGAGGCTCGGTCTCGGCTGGTTTGGGTATCTATGACACGATGCAGTTGGTGGCCCCCGATGTGGCTACAATATGCACAGGATTGGCAGCCTCGATGGGTGCGGTCTTGTTGTGTGCAGGAGCGGAAGGAAAGAGGATGGCTCTGCCTCACTCAAGGATTATGATTCACCAGCCATTGGGTGGTGCTCAGGGTCAGGCGAGTGATATCGAGATTACAGCACGTGAGATACTAAAGACTCGCAAGGAGTTGTACGAGATTATGTCGGCACACTCGGGTGTAGCGGTCGAGAAGTTCGAGAAGGATGCCGATCGTGACTATTGGATGAGTTCGACCGAGGCTAAGGAGTATGGCCTTATCGACAATGTTTTGACTAAACGATAGAGAGATTTTTAATGGCAAAAGGAAAAAATAGTGGCCAAACTGGGGCTGGGATGTGTGATTTTTGTGGCTCACCCGCTGCCGAGGCGACAATCTTGTTTGCAGGGCAAGATGGTGTAAATATCTGTAATAATTGTATCGAAAATGGCTACCATATGTTGGTCGAGGGCGATATGATTTCACGACCCGTCCCTGCTCCCAAACCCAAGAAGAAGAGGCGTGAGAAGCCTCTCAATATGGAGGAGATGTTGCGCCCAGCTCAGATCAAGGGAATGTTGGATCAATATGTGATTGGGCAGGATGACGCCAAGCGTTTTATGTCTGTTGCGGTCTATAACCACTATAAGAGGTTGAGTTGCGCCGATAGTGGCTCGTCGAAGGATGAGGATATCGAGATTGATAAGAGTAATATAGTGTTGGTCGGACCTACGGGAACAGGTAAGACATTGATGGCTAAAACAATAGCAAGACTATTGAAGGTGCCTTTTACCATCGTTGATGCCACAGCGCTCACCGAGGCAGGATATGTCGGTGAGGATGTCGAGGGTATTCTCTCACGACTGCTTCAAGTTGCCGACTACGATGTGGCGCAGGCGGAGCGTGGAATCGTCTTTATCGACGAGATCGACAAGATCGCTCGCAAGGGCGACAACCCAAGCATCACACGTGATGTCTCGGGAGAGGGTGTTCAGCAGGCGTTGCTGAAGATCTTGGAGGGGGCCGTTGTGAATGTGCCACCACAAGGTGGACGTAAACACCCCGATCAGAAGTTCACGCAGGTAAACACAAAGAACATTCTCTTTATCTGTGGTGGAGCCTTTGATGGAATCGAGAAGAGGATCGCTCAGAGGATGAACACTCGTGCGGTCGGATATGGCAAGATGGAGGCTGATAAGGTTGATAGAAAGAATTTGATGAAGCACTTGACTCACCAAGATCTAAAGAGCTTCGGCCTGATCCCCGAGTTAATCGGTCGTCTGCCGATCTTGACCTCTATGCAGTTGTTGACAAGAGAGGCGCTGCGTTCGATCTTGACAGAGCCTAAGAATGCCATCATTCGCCAATATCAGAGGTTGTTCGAGATGGATGGCGTGAAGCTATCGTTCGACGACGATGTGTTGGAGTTTATCGTCGACAAGGCCGAGGAGTATAAGTTGGGAGCTCGTGGATTGCGATCAATTTGCGAAACTATTATGATCGGCTTGATGTATGAGATCCCATCAAAAGCGAAGGATGAGGGGCTCACGGAGTTCTCGGTGTCGCTCGACTTTGCTCGGGAGAGGCTCGCTGCTGGCGGTTTTGTAGCTTAAAATATTTTGGAATAGATAGGAAAAAATAAATATTAAATAATAAAAGTCATATGTTTGATAACTTAAAACTCACTGCGGCCGCTGATAATATTCGTCTATTATCTGCTGCAATGGTTGAAAAGTCTAAGTCGGGCCACCCTGGAGGTGCAATGGGAGGAGCTGACTTTATAAATCTCCTCTATACGGAGTTTTTGCGATACGATCCTTCGCAGAGGGATTGGCCATTTCGTGACCGTATGTTCCTCGACCCAGGGCATATGTCTCCGATGCTCTACTCGGTGCTTGCATTGAGTGGAAGTTATAGCGTCGATGATCTGAAGAATCTTCGCCAATTGGATAGCGTCACCCCAGGACATCCCGAGGTTGATGTTATGCGTGGTGTCGAGAACACCTCGGGACCATTGGGTCAGGGTCACGCTATGGCCTTGGGTTCTGCAATTGCGGAGCGTTTTATGGCGGCTCGCTTTGGTGAGTGGATGGCGCATAAGACCTACACCTATATCTCGGATGGAGCGATCCAAGAGGAGGTGTCTCAGGGTGTGGGACGTGTAGCTGGACACTTGGGGTTGAGCAACTTCATTATGTACTACGACTCGAATAATATCCAATTGTCGACGAAGGTTGACGAGGTGGATCAGGAGAATATCCAGATGAAGTACGAGGCGTGGGGCTGGTTGGTATTGAGTGTTGATGGACACAACGTCGACGAGCTTCGTGCAGCGTTGAAGAGGGCCAACGAGGAGAGTGAGCGTCCAACGCTTATCATCGGCCGCACAATTATGGGCAAGGGTGCCCGTAAGGCTGATGGATCGAGCTTCGAAGATATGGTATCGACTCACGGTCAGCCATTGACAGCTGCTGGAGCCGACTTCACTGAGACGATCAAGAGTTTGGGGGGCGATGTGGAGGACCCATTTGAGCTTCGCAAGGAGAGTGTCGAGATCTACGCTACTCGCCACGAGGA
Source organism: Rikenellaceae bacterium (assembly GCA_047178625.1). Lineage (GTDB taxonomy): Bacteria > Bacteroidota > Bacteroidia > Bacteroidales > Rikenellaceae > Alistipes. Next base: position 12,646 of record JBCQTJ010000009.1, on the reverse strand, counting down.
GTTGAGCTCAATCGTCAAGGAGCAGCGTGCAATCGAGGCTAAGTGGAGAGCTGAGAATCGTGAGCTATCATCTAAGTTGGATAGTTTCTTGCGTAATGAGCTCCCTGCAATCGACTACAACTCGATTGATATCAAGGCCGATCAGGCGACTCGTGTGTCGTCGGCTGCGGTGTTGAGCCTCTATGGAGATAAGATTGACAATATGATCGTATCGTCTGCCGACTTGAGCAATTCGGATAAGACAGATGGATATTTGAAAAAGACTAAGGCCTTTACGAAGGGTGACTTTAGCGGCAAGTTCTTCCAAGCAGGAGTCTCGGAGTTTACGATGGCTTGTGTGATGAATGGTATGGCGTTGCACGGAGGTGTGATCCCTGTTTGCGGAACATTCTTCGTATTCTCGGACTATATGAAGCCTGTTATTCGCCTCTCGGCATTGATGCGTCTGCACGTGATCTTCCTCTGGACTCACGACTCATTCCGTGTGGGTGAGGATGGACCAACGCACCAGCCAATCGAGCACGAGATGCAGATTCGTCTGATGGAGCAGTTGCGCAACCACCAAGGAGAGCGATCTATGTTGGTGTTGCGACCAGCCGATGGCGATGAGGTTGTGATGGCGTGGAAGCAGGCTTTGGAGGAGAAGCGCCCTGTGGGACTTATCTTCTCTCGTCAAAATGTCAAGAATCTACCTCCGTTGGGCGTGAGTCGTCGTTTGGAGGCGCAGCAGCTCTCGAAGGGTGGTTATGTCGTTGTCGATGGGCCAAAGGTCAGCGCAGTGTTGATCGCTTCGGGCTCCGAGGTGTCGACGTTGATCGACGGAACTCGCTTGTTGGCCGAGGATGGAATCCACGTTAGGGTAGTGAGTGTGCCAAGTGAGGGTCTCTTTAGGGATCAGCCAAAGTCATACCAGGATAGCGTCATCCCAGTGGGAATCCCTCGTTACGCAATGACTTCGGGCCTCTCGATCACAATGCGTGGTTTAGTTGGCGAGAGTGGCGTGATCCACGGATTGGATAGCTTCGGATATTCGGCTCCTGCTTCGGTCCTCGATGATAAGTTGGGGTATAATGGCGAGACTGTCTACCAAGAGGTCAAGGAGATGTTGAAGAGCGCAGATAAGAGTGCCGCCAAGGCGGATGCCGCACAGAAGGCTCTCATAGCAGCCGCTATCGAGAAGGCTCTCGCCGCAGCAAAGAGCGCTGAGGTTAAGGTTGCGGAGGAGGTCGCTCCCGAGGTTGTAGCCGATGAGGCTGCCGAGACAATCGTCGAGAAGGTAGAGAAAGTAATCAAGAAGAAGAGAATCTAATTTGCAGAGTCTCGAATGATATATAGAGTAACGGGGTGTCCATCTGGGCACCCCGTTATTGGCACTATAAAAAATATTGTGTAAACAGAGATCCGAGTCGAGGCAGCCGCAAGGCTACGCCTCGATTCTGTTTTTGGCAGTTGCTCATCATTTACATTAGAATGGATAACCCACACCAAAGTTAAGGGCGGAGTTGCTGAGGCTGAAATCCTTGATTACCCAGCGCTCGCCTGCGCTTTTGTTGGGGTTGTGGAGCTGAATACCCCAGTCGAGCCTCAGGATCGCAAATTGGATATCGAGGCGCAATCCCAGACCTGTGTTGAAGCCCAACTGCTTATAGAATGATTTTAGGGCGAAGATCGTATCTGGATCATAGACCTCGTCCGAGTCGTTTAGGTACCAGATATTACCTACGTCTAAGAATGTCGCACCATATAGCTTGTTCCACACGGGGAACCTAAACTCTAAGTTCGCCTCCAACTTCATATCTCCCAACTGAGAAGGGTAGTCGGTGTCGATCTCCGCTTGGCTCTCTCCTGGGCCCAAAGTTCTTGGGGTCCATCCTCGCATACTATTACTTCCTCCCGAGTAGAAAAGCCTATCGAACGGAATCGCTGTTGAGTTGCCATAGGCCCATCCTGCTCCTGCGTAGATTCGTCCTGCGATGGCGGTCTTACTACCCACGGCTATGCGTCGGCTGGCGTTTATGTCGGTACGCACATATTGTGCATAGCGGATATTGAAGATCTCGTAGAAGCCATCGCTGTTGGTAGGGAGGTTGAATAACTTCTCTATGCCATTGATGAAGTTACCTGCTGTCTCGGCATTAACACGCAGGATGGTGTAGTTTCCGTTGCGGCTCTTTCGTTGGTTGTTGAACATATAACCTACATTGAATCCCGCTACAAATTGGGTCTCATAACTGTTTTTTAGATAGTCACTTGCCAAATCTTCATAGAAGTCCTCATCGATATAGTTCATATCAATGAGGTTTATGTCAATTGGAGAGAACGAGAATGTAGAGTAGCCTCTATTTCGCCACTCATAGTTTATCGAGGCGCTCGATAGAGTGCGATTATAATAGGGGCGATCCTGTATATTTGCCGATATCTCGACCGTTGTCTTTGGCTGTGTGACGTTGTAGATCTTGTCGTTGAACGGGAGGATGAATCGAGGGAATGACAACCCAGTCGAGATTCCAAACTCCGTTGCACGAGTCTTGATTGCGTCGGGGGCTTTCATATGCTCATATCCGACCGTGAAGTCGACATTCCACACCTCGGCCCCTCGGAAGATATTGCGATTCTGATAACCCATTGTTGCGTAAAGACCATAGAAGCTCGATGTCGTACTTCCCTCTAACTCAATATCATAGCTCTGCCTAAGGGCTGGTGTACACATAATCTCACTCGACAGGAAGCTGTCTGTGATCTCCATCTCCCTATCTCTATCTCGAGGATTTCCCTCCTCCTCTCTCCACTTCTCTACCACCTCACTCATTATCGTTGAGTCGGCTTTGATCTGGTCGGAATCCTCTGTTTTGAAGTTGATGCGAGCACTCTTGAAGTAGCCCAACGACATTAGATTTTGATAGGTCTGCTCGACATCTTTTGCGCTAAAGAGCGACCCTGTCGTTAGGGGTACCATCTGTCGTAGCACCTTCTCCCTTACATTTGGGTGGTCGCCTTGGTGGTAGATAATGTTTAGTCCTCGATAACTTAAAGTGTCGACATCTCCCATCTTCATTGAGTCGGAGAGGAACATCGCTTGGTTGAAGTCGGGATATATGTTGATCTCCGAGATCCGATACTTCCTATTGTCTCGATAGATCACCTTGCCTCGACCATCGTAGCCCTCGATGCTCTGGTTGATTATCATCTCTAAGTCGACGGTGTAGTTGCCCGCCAAAGTATCGGCTCTATACTCGATGTTTCGAACTGAGAAGTCATAATACCCCTCGTTTCTAAGGCGTGACGAGATCCTCTCACGCTCTTGGTCGAGCAGCGCTACACTGAAGATATCCCCCCTCTGGATTAGGGAGTTGATCGTGTCGGTCAAGATGAACTCTCGAAGCAACGAGTCACGGAACTCATATTTGAGACCATTGATTATATATGGCTTACCTTGGTGGGTCGTATATTGAACCCTGCCACGTCGACGACTAAGGGTGTCGATCTGATAGTTTGCCTCCGAGGAGTAGAACCCCTGAGAGTCCATATATATATTCAAATTCTCTTGGCTCTTTATCGTCGATGCAATATCAATGTATGTAGGCTCCTCGCCAACCTTTCGCTTGAAGTCGTTCCACCAATTGCTCTTGTCGGGGTTGGCTAAGCTGTAGGCCCAGATGTAGAAGTTGAAGCCCAGAAGGCGACGATTGGGGCTCTGGCGAATATATCGTTCGAGGGTGGAGCTGGCGATCAACTCATCCTTTGGAACATTCTTGTTCTGCTCGATTACAACACTCGACAGCAATAACTTATCCTCGGGAATATGGCGAGTGATGCTACACGATAAGCAGAGTGTGCAGATCGTGAGTGTTGCTACTATATATAAAGCTATTCGCCTATTCATAATTTTTTTAATGTATACAGAGTGTTGTTATTGGTTAAATAGCCCCTGCCTCTTCAAGATTTCCAAATAGATCTTCGAGAAGGTTACATTGTCGGCCCCCTTGTAGCGATACTGAGTGAATATCTGAGCAAGGTTCTCGGTTCCATTCTCCTCGATCAGCTGTTTTGTAAGCTCCGAAGCCTCTCGCTCACTCCACAACTCATTTACTCTCTGGGGGGTGTTTGGCTCATACTTCTCGAAGTTCACAATCGCCTCGAAGGGGAGTCGGTCGGTGAGAGGTGGCTGCTCGTCGGGGTATCCCATCACAACGGAAGTGATTGGGATCACACCTTGGGGTAGCTCCAATATCTCGATGATCTTCTCGGTGGTGTAGAGTGTTGTTCCCAACACACAGATGCCCAACCCCTGCGCCTCAGCCTCCAAGGTGAGGTTCTGAGCCGCCATAACTCCGTCGATGCAACCATTCAAGAACCAGATGAAGTTGTCGTATTGAGGCTCCGCATCTCGCTCACGACACCACGCCTCGAAGCGAGCAACGTCGGCGCAGATTGTCACCACACAGGGGGCATTCATCCTCTCTACCTGACCGAAGTGGCAGGGCGAGAGTTTGGCTAACTGCTCCTCATCTTGAGTCACGATCATCGTGTAACACTGCATATTTCCGCAGGTCGACGCTCTGATTGCGGCCTCTAAAGTCTTTTTGAGCGTTGCAGGCTCTATCTTGCGACTCTCGAACTTTCTGATCGAGCGGTGGTTTGCTATCTCCTTTATCATCTCTTGTTGCTTAAATTTTTATTGTTGTTGCTTTGTGAATTTATCCCACGCCTCTACTTCGTTATCGAAGCTCTGTTGCTTGACTATTTCGAGTGTGGATGAGATCACTCCGCTCTCGATATATGTTGCGTTGCCGATCAGTTGTGTCCTCAGCTCTCCGCTCTCGTCTCTGTTGCAGATGCACTTTACAAAGCCGCCTCGGTTGCGAACCGTGATAGCCTCTCCCCACTTACAGATCCCCAATAGGGCCGCTGTTGTACTCGAAGCGGTCATCGCTGTTCCGCAAGATGCTGTGAGGCCAACGCCTCGTTCGTATGTCGCCACGAAGATCTCGCCCTCTCCAATGGGCATCATCAGACTTACGTTGACACCTCTTGTGAAGATGTGTGGTAGCTCCTTGACCCTCTCTCCGAGCTTCGACAATAGATCGAGATCAATCTCATCGACTTTGGCTATGATGTGAGGATTTCCCAAGTTGAGATATGTGAAGCGGAGTGTTGGGTGTAGCTCCTCGATCGCTCGGTCTATGAATTGATCTTGTGAGGGTGTGAACTCATCGGATGAGGTTCTAATCGCTATCTCGACTCCATAGTTGGGGATCGAGACCATCTCGCCACTCTCGACTCTCACTTCATTGACCTCGGAGCGGACGATAGGGTAGGCCCTACCTCCCGAAAAGAGGGTGAAGCGCTCCTCATTAATATAGCGCTCATCGGCCAAACGTGCCACGATACGCATTCCATTCCCACACATCTCGGCCTGTGTGCCATCGGTGTTATACATATTCATTGCGAGGTATTCATCGTCGAATCGCTCAACAAAAAGTGCGCCATCGCTCTTAAACTTCTCGCACACCTGCCTAACATACTCGGCAGCCGCAGCTGTTCCACTCTCCACCTCTTGCGACACGGCATCTATCATCACAAATTTGTTTGATGATCCGTGAGCCAAAATATATTTGAGTTCTTGCAATTTAGTCATTTTATTAAAATATAGCCTCAAAAATAGCAATAATTACGGTGACTTGCAAATTTATGGCCTCAAAGAGCGGTAAACTGAAAAATATTCGATAAATTGCACCATAAAATTGCAAGAAAAGTATGGTAGATAAATTTATTATGGCAGGCACGACGGCCTTGCATATATGTGATTCGGGGGTCGTGGTGAGTGGCCGCGAGGAGTGTGTAGTGCTTCTACACGGATATTTGGAGTCGATGATGGTATGGGATGAGTTCGTTCCACTTCTCTATAAAAAGGTGAGGGTCGTGACACTCGATCTGCCTGGACACGGGATCTCGGTTGTCGAGGGCGACACCCACACGATGGAGTTCTTGGCCGACACCGTGGCGGCAGGGTTGCTCTCTATTGGTGTCGAGCGCTGCACAGTTGTTGGGCACTCGATGGGAGGATATGTCGCATTGAGTTTTGCGGAGCGACACCCCCAGATGACCGATGGGTTGGTGTTGCTTAGCTCTACGCCCAACGCCGACAGCCCCGAGAAGAGCGAAAACAGAGAGCGTGAGATTGCGTTAGTGAAGGCTGGAAAGAAGGAGTTGCTCGCAAAGGTGGCCCCAGCAGCAGGCTTTGCAGCGGCTAACAGACACCGAATGAAGGATTATATCGAGGATCTTGTAGAGCAGGTCTACATAACCGAGGATGAGGGAGTTATCGCAATCCTAAGAGGAATGATGCAGCGAAAAGATCAGAACGAAATGTTACGTTCGCTCAATGCACGCCAATGCTTTATCTTTGGCAGAGGTGATGATTATATCTCGGCGGAGGTGGCCGAAAGGGTGGCTCAAAATCACCTTCAAGCAAGAGTTGTTTGGCTCGAATCGGCAGGTCATAATGGCCACTACGAGGAGCCCGAATTGACCGCTGAGGCGATTCTTCTGACAGCCTTGGGTGACTCTTATGTAGAAATGTAGCATTGTCGCTTTTTAATTCACAATATTTTAGCTATTTTTGTCGCTTACTTTGAGAGTGAATCTAAAGTAATTAAGCGAAGTCGGATATAAAAATTATTAGATATTTAATGAAGTCATACAAGTTTTGGAATAGAGCGTTGGGCTGGGGAGTCTTTGCCATCGCAGCTATTGTCTATCTCTTGACGATGGAGCCATCGTCGAGCCTTTGGGATTGTAGCGAGTTTATCGCAACCTCTTATAAGTTGGAGGTTGGACACCCTCCAGGGGCACCCCTATTTATGATATTGGCACGTATCGCAACCATATTTACCCCCTCGACCCACTATGTACCCCATATGGTCAATGGAATGAATGCCATAGCGAGTGCATTCACAATTCTATTTCTATTTTGGACTATCACCCACCTCGCTCGTAGGATGTTTACTCGTGGTGGTGTGGAGCTAAGCGAGCCAAATGGCTGGGCCTCGTTGGCCGCTGGTGCGATCGGAGCGTTGAGCTATACCTTCACCGACACCTTCTGGTTCTCGGCTGTCGAGGGCGAGGTTTATGCCCTCTCGTCTATGTTTACCGCTTTGGTGGTGTGGTTGATGCTTAGGTGGGATGATGAGGCCGATGAGCCTCATTCGCTGCGTTGGATCATCTTGATCGCCTATTTGATGGGGCTCTCGATCGGAGTCCATATCCTCAATTTGTTGACTATCCCTGCGTTGGTCTTTATATACTATTTCCGTCGTTGGGAGCAGACCACTTGGAAGGGAGTTCTTTTGGCTACGCTTCTCTCGGGGGTGATCTTGATCTTCGTGAATGGCTTCGTCCTCTCGCAATCTATCTATATGGGTGCGATGGTCGACGTATTCTTTGTCAATGTGTTGGGGCTACCTGTCAACTCGGGAATGGTATTCTTCTCGTTGGCGCTCATCGGTGGTTTGGGTTATGCGAGCTACTATACCCACAAGCGACGAATGGTGTTGTTAAATGTGATCACTCTCTCACTCACGATGCTCTTTATCGGCTACTCGTCGTATGCTTCGGTGACGATTCGTGCGGCGGTTAACCCCCCTATGAATAGTAATAACCCAGCCAATCCACACTCATTGCTCTCGTTGTTGAGCCGTGATCAGTATGGGTCACGCCCTCTAATCTATGGTGCATCGTATGCCGCCCCAGTCGAGGATTACACCAAGAAGAGCTTCTATTATATTGGTGAAGATGGAAAGTATAGCGAGGGCGAGTTGTTGTCGGGTTATGTATATCCCGATGAGTTTATGAGGTTCTTCCCTCGAATTTGGGACTCTCGACGTGGTGAGTCGGGCTATAAGCCTTGGGCAGCCTATCGAACATCGGTGGGACCAGAGAGGGATGAAAATGGCGATTTGAGGCTCGACGCCAATGGTCAGGTGATTATGCAGGAGAGGTTGGAGTATGGAAAGTCAGTCTACTATAATGGAGAGCAGATCACAGAGCCCACCTTTGGCGAGGATCTACACTTCTTCTTCAACTATCAGTTGGGATATATGTTCTGGCGATATTTCTTGTGGAACTTCGTCGGACGTCAGAATGATATTCAAGCCTCAAGCTCTACGCTTGTCGATGGAAACTGGCTCTCGGGAGTGAGCTTTATCGACGAGATGTATCTTGGTCCACAGACTCATCTGCCTCGTGAGGTGGCTGAGAATAGGGCTCGAAATGAGTACTACTTCTTGCCATTCTTGTTGGGGTTGTTGGGACTTTTGTGGCAGTTGAACATCGACCAGAAACGCTTCTCGATCGTTATGTGGTTGTTTGTGATGATGGGCTTTGCGTTGGTGGTCTACTTCAACACATCCCCTTCGGAGCCTCGTGAGCGTGATTATGTCTTTGCGGGAGCCTTCTATGCCTACTCAATTTGGATCGGCTTTGGACTCCTTGCCTTGAGGGAGGTGGTCGAGATGTTCACTAAAAAGACAGGGCGCACGGCTGTTGTCGCAGCGACGATCTTGTCGTTGAGTGTGCCGACAGTATTGGCGGTCGAGAATTGGGACGACCACGATAGATCGCATCGAACTATCGCTCGTGATTCGGGGTGGAACTATCTCCAGTCGACACTCCCCAACTCGATCATCTTGAACTATGGCGACAACGACACCTTCCCGATCTGGTTTAACCAAGAGGTTGATGGTGTGAGGACCGATGTGAAGGTGATGAACACAAGCTATTTGGGTGGCGAGTGGTATATCGACCAGATGAAGGTTTGGTCAAATGATGCGCCCCCTGTGCCCCTCTCTCTGCCACGTCACAAATATGCCTATGTCAACGATATGTTGCCCGTAGATGCGAGGGTAGATAGACCAGTCGATATCAAGGAGGTGATGGACTTTATTATAAGCGACGATCCACGAACTCAATTTGAGTTGTCGGATGGAAGCAAGACCGACTATATCCCAACCAAGAGGATTGCACTACCCGTGAATAAGGAGAAGGCTCTGGCCTCGGGGATTGTGAAGGAGGAGGATGCTCATCTGATGGTCGACACCATCTACTTCACACTGCCAAGCAACACAATTATGAAGTCGGATATGGTCATTCTCGATATGTTGGCCAACTTCGATTGGGAGCGCCCATTGTACTTTACACAGGTCTACATCTTACAGAATTTGGGGTTGTTGGACTACCTTCAATATGATGGTTACGCCTATCGTTTCGTTCCGATCTTAACGCCATTCAAGTCGGCGTGGAATGTGGGGCGCATCGACCCCGACTATGCTGGTCCACTTATGCTTAACACCTTTAAGTATGGCAATTTGAATGATCCGAGGGTCTATGTAGATTACTCGATCCAATACAATGTCAACGCCTCGAAATCTCGTGAGTCCTTTGCCCGTGTTGCACAGGCCTATATCAAGCGAGGCGAGATGGAGAAGGCCGTGGAGTTGTTGGATGCCGCTTTGGAGCGACTACCAACTTCTCAGCTACGTTTCACAGCCGCCAACACAGTGCCCGTGATCGAGGCCTACTACGATGCTGGCGAGGGGTTGAAGGGCGATGTCTTGATGATGGAGTATGTTCGAAATATCGTTGAGTATATCGAGTATTACCTTACGTTTGAGGGCCGTTTTGTGGAGCTTACCAACTCACTATTAAGTGATAAGTTGGATGAGTTGGAGCAGGTATATTACTCGGCGGCGGCGTCTCGCAGGGTCGAGGTTGTGAGCTGGATGAATGACTACTATCGCACGTTGGGAGCAACGGATGATGAGTTGCTTATGGAGTCGGATTATATGCCTTCAGATAGGTAGATCGAGAGATTTAAAGAGGATTAAATAAAAACAGAAATAGATATTTAGATATGGATTCAAAGTTATTTTTATATAATACGTTGACACGTAAGAAGCAGGAGTTTGTGCCGATCAACCCACAACACGTAGGTTTGTATGTATGTGGACCAACCGTCTATGGCGATCCACACTTGGGACACGCTCGTCCAGCGGTGACATTCGACCTTATGTTCCGCTACCTCCAATCAATTGGGTATAAGGTGCGTTACGTTCGTAATATCACCGATGTGGGCCACTTGGAGCACGATGCCGACGAGGGTGAGGATAAGATCGCAAAGAAGGCGAGACTCGAGCAGTTGGAGCCTATGGAGGTTGCTCAATACTATACGAACCGTTACCGCTCGGCAATGGAGCAGTTGGGAGTCTTGCCTCCCTCGATCGAGCCACAGGCCTCGGGCCATATCATCGAGCAGATCGAGTTTGTGAAGATGATCTTCGACAAGGGCTTTGCCTACGAGTCGAATGGCTCGCTCTACTTCGATGTTGCGAAGTATAACCAGATGCACAACTACGGTAAGTTGTCGGGCAGAAATTTGGATGATATCCAGACCAACACCCGTGACTTGGATGGACAGAGCGACAAGCGTTCGTCGGTCGACTTCGCACTTTGGAAGAGCGCCTCGCCCGAGCATATTATGCGTTGGCCATCACCTTGGGGCGAGGGATTCCCAGGTTGGCACTTGGAGTGTTCGGCAATGAGCACGAAGTATCTTGGTGAGCAGTTCGACATCCACGGAGGTGGAATGGACCTTATGTTCCCCCACCACGAGTGTGAGATAGCACAGTCGACAGCGGCGTTAGGTCACGACTCGGCTCGCTATTGGGTCCACAACAATATGATCACGATCAATGGTCAGAAGATGGGTAAGTCGTTGGGTAACTTCATCACCTTGGAGGAGCTTTTTGGCGGAACACACTCACTTCTTGAACAGCCATATTCGCCTATGACAATTCGTTTCTTTGTCTTGCAGGCTCACTATCGCTCGACACTCGACTTCTCGAATGAGGCGTTGCAGGCAGCCGAGAAGGGGCTTGATCGCTTGATGAAGGGTGTCGATGCCCTCTCAAAGATTAAGCCATCGGCTACCTCGACGGTGAACCCCGACGAGTTGGCTCAGAGGTGTGAGGCGGCGATGAATGACGATCTTAACTCACCGATGGTGATCTCGGCTCTTTTCGATTGGGTACGTCTGATTAACCAGTTGGTAGATGGTGCTCAGAGCATTACAGAGGCCGATTTGGAGAAGTTGAAGGCGATAGTCTCTCGATATGTAGTCGACGTATTGGGTCTACGTGACGAGAAGGGCGCAGGAGCTGTTGGCGGTGGCGCAGGTCGTGACTATACCACTCCTCTTGTCGAGATGCTGTTGGGACTTCGTTCCGAGGCTAAGGCCAATAAGGATTGGGCCACTTCGGATCAGATCCGTGATGGCTTGGTAGCGGCTGGAATCAGGGTGAAGGATCGCAAGGATGGTTACGACTGGGAGTTGGAGTAATGGCCAGTGCAGAGCAGATAAAAGAGGTTGAGCAGCGTCGTGAGGTGTTGCATCGCTGTCTCGATATTGAGCAGCGACGCATAGAACTTTGCAACGAGGAGGAGCGCACTCAGGAGCCATCGTTTTGGGACAATGCTGAGGTGGCACGCAAACAGCTTCAGAAGGTCGCCTCGCTAAAGTCGTGGATTGTCGACTATGATGAGGTGGCTAAGGGGGTCGAGGATCTTACTTTGATGCCAGAATTTGTCGGTGCAGGCCTCTCTTCGGAGGAGGAGTTTGAGGCGCTCTATCTTGATGTTGTGGCTAAGGTCGAGGCTCTGGAGCTACGCAATATGTTGCGCCGAGAGGAGGATCGTCTGGGTGCTATTGTCGATGTCAACGCTGGAGCTGGTGGCACGGAGGCTCTCGATTGGGCCTCTATGTTGGTGAGGATGTACACTCGTTGGGGTGAGTCGCACGGCTTTAAGGTCAAGGTGCTCGACTTTCAGGCGGGTGAGGAGGTTGGCGTGAAGTCGGCCACTTTGGAGTTTGAGGGTGAGTATGCCTATGGCTACCTAAAGAGCGAGAGTGGGGTGCACCGTATGGTTCGCCTATCGCCATTCAACGCCAACAATAAGCGCCAAACAACCTTCGCCTCGATCTTCGTTTCGCCCTCTATTGATGATAATATCGAGGTGGTAGTAAATCCCTCGGATATCGAGTGGGACACCTATCGAGCGAGCGGCGCTGGGGGACAGAATGTAAATAAGGTCGAGACAGCCGTGAGATTGAGGTATCACGCTAAGGATCCCGACACGGGCGAGATGGTCGACTTCTTGATCGAGAATATGGAGACACGTTCTCAGTTGATGAACCGAGAGAATGCGATGCGCATCCTCAAATCGAAGTTATATCAGCGAGAGTTAGATAAGCGCCAAGCGACACAACAGGCCCTCGAGGCGACAAAGAAACGTATCGAGTGGGGCTCACAGATTAGAAGCTACGTCTTTGATGATCGACGAGTAAAGGACCACCGAACAGGGCACCAAACCTCGGATGTAGAGGGTGTGATGGATGGCGAGTTAGATCTATTCATCAAATCATATCTTATGGAGTTTGGGGGTGAGTAATTTCACCCCCTCGTCTTTTCTCGGCACTATAAAAAATATTGTGTAAATAGAGATCCGAGTCGAGGCAGCCGCAAGGCTACGCCTCGATTCTGTTTTCAAATATAGCAATAAATTGGTTCATAACAATACCCCAGTTGCGAAT
>JBCQTJ010000008.1:0-81837 GCA_047178625.1 Rikenellaceae bacterium | reverse complement strand
GTGGTTGTGTCGTCGCCACCCTCAGTTGTGGTATCGTCTCCTCCCTCAGTTGTGGTATCGTCTCCGCCCTCAGTTGTTGTGTCGTCATCATCATCTGCATTGCCCAATTTCACCTCTCCCGAGACAAGGATGGCCGTAGATTTATCGGAGTTAGCATCTTTGAGATCGTCGCTCAAATCAAACTCCTCTAATTGGCTGCTTCCATCGCTAAGGGTTAGCCCAATGGTGAGTGTCTGATCCGAACCATTGATGCCCAACACCCTGATCGACCCAATGATATGGTCGTGAAGATCCTCACTCTTGGTGAGCGACTCCCCAAGCGTAAATAGTGGGTCGATAACCGTGGGATCGCCCCAAGGCATATCGCTAACACACTCCCACTGCTGCGCTATGCCGCTGAGTGTGGCCGATAGCGTAGCGATGGTGGTAGGATCGCCCTCTGAGATGTGATAGTTGAAGTGTATGTCGCGAGAGATCTGCGACAGCGAGATATCGGTCGATGTCACCGTATCCTCTGTGATGGTGATCTTCTGCTGTCCAAAGTAGATGTGATCGTCGATGCTCGTCATCAAATTATTCTCGACGTCGGCCTCAACGACGATTGTCCCTTCGCCACCCTCGTGTGTGTCGTCTGTGATCGAGGCATCATCGTGGTTGGTATATACATATACGTAGTACTCCCCATAATCCAAATCTAAGGGGATGTCGACCGTGCCGTGGCTATCGGTGGTGATCTGCACGCCATCAATAGATATCGTGTAACTACTGGGAAGGCTATCATCCTCATCCGAGAGAGTCGGGCTCAAGATGTTCACCTCAACCCCCTCATCACCCTTGCAGGTGGCATCCGTCAATTCGCTCTTGTAGCAGCTTGCAACTATTGCAGCGATCGCTAATATCGTAAATATTCTTCTCATCGCTTAGTGGTTTTCCAGATTAGATTAACACCCACTTGAAGTGGGAAGATGGTGCTCTTCTTAAGATTCTTCTCGATATATGGGTTGATCTCGTTGGGCTCGCAACGGAAGTAGGTGTCATAAGAGAAGTGAGCGTAACCCACACCCAGCGTGAAGTCCATATCGAATGTGTCGCTAAGGGTGATTTTGTATCCGCCCATAGCGCCTACGCCGATGAGTGAGCCTTGACGACCCGTATCTGAGAGCTTGAAGTTATAGCCTGCCGCCAAGAGCTGTGCCCCCACAAACCACCCCTCACGGTTGGGAAGGTAGTATCTAAACTCGGGGCTTAGGAACCAACCGCCCATATTGTGGCTCCAGTCGGTGTCGCCAAAGGGTGAGTAGCCGCCGTTGAGGAGCACCCCAAATTGTGTCTCGTTGGGGCGCCACTCGGCACCTATATTCATTACACCACCCAACAAGTAGATTAGATTTGTCCTCAACGAAAGATCTATCTTTGGCTTGTCCATCTGAGCTGGGGGTGATGCTACGGGCACTACGGGCTCGGGTGTTGGCTCTATCTCGGGCGTTGGAATTGGTGCTGGTTCTATCTCAGGCTCAGGCATTGGAATAGGTTCTGGCTCTGGTTCTGGAGTAGGCTCGGGCTCGGGCATTGGCTCGGGCTCAATAATCACAACTCGAGAGAACTCAACCCTACGAGCCGAGGCATCACTATCCGCACCACGGTCGATACCTTTTCCCGCAATTGTGACCTGCTGTCGAGGCACACGGCAACTAAACATCCACTCGGCGATATGCGAGGCCCTCATATACGAGAATCGCTCGTTGAACTCATCGCCACCCCATTTGTCGCAATAACCAACAATATGAACCTTAAAGGTAGAGTCAGCACGCATCTCGGCAATCAGATCGGTGAGCTTAGAGCGCTCCTCCTCCGAGGCGACATAGACACCCCTAAGGTAATAGAGTCTCTCGACAACACGCAGCTCCTCCCTCGGTGTCGACTCCACACTCTGCCCCACCGAGACGAGAGGCAAGAGCATTAGTAGTAGAAGTAAGAAATTCTTCATCTATTTTAGTTTTTGTATTATTCTTCGGTTGGTTTGGTGCAAAAAAAACTCATTATTGAAAATGAATCATAACGCAAACATAATATATTTTATGCCAAAAATAGATATTTTGATAACATTTTTTGCGCAAAAACACGATTGTAGCGTACCCTATTCGAGATGTCATATACTCAGGGTTTTAACTTAGGGTAATATTTATACTTTTGGTACAGATTTTTACACACTCAACTCTCGCACTATCTTTTCACAAAAGAGAGTGCGAGTAGATAACATCGCCTACAATATGAACACCCAAGCAGATGCGCTGAGGGGGCGGTCGGGAAATCCTGCGATTAACCTCTCCTCATCCGAGAGGTCACGTCGACCATCTCGTGGTGGTCGATACGATAGAGGCGTTGGTTGGTCGTTGGAGAGTCTAACGCCCCGAACCTCTCTTGATAGCTGCCGATTTTGATGTAGTCGAAGTTGGTGATCTCTATCTCGTTCGAGAGCTCGTCTCGCCCCGAGTACCAGCCCACTTTTATCGTGGGGTGGGTTGTTTTGATATAATTTGCCAGACGTGAGACCTCGGCAGGCTCTCGGTCGCCTCCCATCAGCGAGATACAGCTCACCATATCGTTGCGCTCAATCAGCCCCTCGATCGCCGCCTCGGAGAGCTCCTCGCCAATATCTTCGCCCAGATACGAAGAGTGGCAGCCCTCGCAAGCGCAGGGGCAGCCACTAATATTTATCGCCAAGGTGATCTCGTCGGGAATCTCCCGAAAGACCACCTTCGAATCGGTATATTTTAACATTGTGCCTTGTTGTAGATACGTTTGGCCGCCTCGATCCTTCGACCCTTGCTGAACCCCTTCACTGGGCGCAGGTAGCCGATGATGCGTGTCCACCACGTGATCTCCTCGCTGCCACACTTCGGACACCTCTTGATCGGAGATTTGGTGATATATCCACACTTGTCGCAGCTGCTGTTGGGGATGTTGAAGGTGAAGTACGAGGTCCCCTCCTTGATCGCTACATCCATCACCTTGAGGTACTGCTCCTTCGAGAGGTGCTCCTCCAAATTGGCGTGGAGTGCCACACCGCCATCCAATGTGTCGGTGTAGTGGCGGCCGTGTAGACGCATCTGATCGAGTAGCGAGAGTGTGTCGTCGTCGGGCATAAAGAAGTATGAGGTGTAGCAGTTCCTATCCTCGGGCACCCAATATCCATCCGCCTTATCCCAGTCGTAGTTCTTGATTCCAAGACCCTCGGCAGGGACAAACTCGGTGTTGAAGCGTAGCTCCTTGGTGGTGTTCTTAATGTTCTCGGCCGAGATTGTCGAGGTGATGAGTCGGCAGAACTCACGATACTCCTCGCTATCCTTGATCTCCAACCCGAGGAACATAGCCGCCTCGTTACAACCATTGATACCTATGGTGAGGAACTGTTGGTTGAGCGAGATGTAGCCCTCGTCGTAGACTGGCAACATCTTGTTGTTCTGCAACTTAATCAAGATGTCGTTGTATGCTTGGTGATATTTGTAGATCCTCGACAACAACACCTTTAGCTCGGCTGTCATAATCGCACGATCCACCTCGTCCCACTTTTTGAATGCCTTTTTGAGCCCCCTCGACTTAATGAGGTTCTGGGTGAAGCGGTTGAGGTTGATCGTAATCACCGACTTACTACCCGTCGCCACACCGACATTTCCCGACGTAAACGAGAACTCGGGCTTGATGGCGTTGCGAAGTCGGCAACAGCTACTTAGGCTATCGGCATTATCGCTGATATATGTGAAGAATGAGTGCCCCTCAGAGTACATCTCGGCGGTGAACTCCTTCCAATCCTTGTCGAGGAAATCCTCTCCATCGTGCAACATCGCCACAGTCTCCACAGGGAAGGTCAACAGACACTTCTGCCTCTCGGCATTGAACCACTTCATAAACTTGCGCTGGATGTAGTTCACCTGATCGTAGCTCACCTTCGACCCATCGGGGAATACGAAGTCGTCGAACATCGAGGCCCAATAATATTTGTCGAAGTATGAGACGTTGGTAAATGGCGATTGAAAGCTCCTATTTCCTGCTGGCTGGTTGATCGTGTAGACGATATTCTGGAAACACTGCTCCACAACATCCGAGATCGTCTTGTCGCCCTTGATGCTCTTGGTGACAACCTCCCCATCTCGAGTGTAGAAGTCCTCGCCCCACTCCTTGACACAGAAGTAGGTGAATACGTTGAAGAATTCGGCAAAGGCCACAGCCCCCTGAAATTGCGATGAAAGCAGAAAGACAAGGTTGTTGAACTGGCCACAGAACGAGTTGAGGTTGTGGGGCGCAACGGTGTTGAGCCTATCGAGCGACGAGGTGCCACGGGTGAGGAATGGGTACATATTCACCGCCACACAATATGGCTTGATGGCAGGGGCCGAGTTCTCGTCGTGCTTATAGATGATGCGAGAGCGAAGATCGGCAACATAGTTCGGTGACTCATCACCATATCTCGCCTTCAACTCCTCGATTATGCGATAGCGGCTGATCTCCATATTGGTGGTCTTGTAGAGCTCCGCCTCCAAGGTGGCCACATTCTTGTTCTGGACATTGGCGTTGGCATCCACCTCCGAACACTCCGCCGCATTGTCGCCGCTCGATGTATAGCTCTCGATATACTCCGCGCGCCCCTTGATGAAGCGGATCTCTTTGTGCTTCTCGCGATAGATGATATATAGTTTGGCCACGTGCGGATAGTTGGCCATCAGCCACATTTCGACACGATCCTGAATCTCCTCGACTTCGAGTGGCAGGTCACACTCGATCTTAGACTCGACGAAGCCCAAGATCTCGTTCTTGCCGATCTTGATTGAGGGGATGTTGGCGCTCGCCTTGAGCACCGCATTTACAATCTTTTGTGGGTCGAACTCCTTGTGTTCGCCATTTCTTTTGATTACTTGCATCGTAATATATTCTTAAGTAAGAGAATACAAAGATACAACCAAACGGAGCTTTTGCAAATTGTTGGGAGCGATTATATATCAACAAATTGTTGACAATACCCAGAATAGGGTATCGCCATTGAGCAGAGGGGAGTAATCGCCTCGGAATCCTACAAATATGTAATAAATCCTACATTTTTGTAGGAAATCGAAGTTAGGGCCTGTAATCGAAATATTTGTTATTAAAAAATATTAAATTCATATCAGCTTGATTCTCTTTTCGTTGTGATTTTGTTAGCCTTTTACGAATCACCAAAACCCCCTTTATGGCATACTTTTTGGTCGGATTATGTTACAAATTTGTTTTAGGTAGATTAAATTACGATGAAGAGAAGATGGGTAAAACTATTCGCAACGCTAATAGTTTGTGGGGCGAGTGTAGGAGTGGTGAGTGCGCAAAGCGTAGTAAAGGTTGCAGCAGCAGCAAATTTGCGATACTCCTTGAGCGAGATCGAGCGGCTCTACGAGTCAACACACGAGGGTGTCGATCTGCAAATCAACTATGGAGCGTCGGGGACGTTCTATCAACAGATCATAAATGGGGCCCCCTACGACCTATTCCTCTCGGCCGACGATCTGCTCCCCAACAAACTCCGATCGGAGGGGGTAACATCCTTTGAGAACACTGTTTACGCATCGGGAAAGTTGGCTCTCTATGGCCTGCAAGAGGGGCTCTCAGAGGCGGGGTTAGAGATAGTGAGTGACAGCTCAATAAAGAGAATCTCGGTCGCAAACCCCCGAACAGCCCCCTATGGAACCCGAAGCGTCGAGATCTTGAAGGCGATGGGGTTGTGGGAGCGTGTGGAGCGAAAAATCGTCTATGGCGACTCCATAGCTCAGGCGGCCCAGTTCGCATTGACGGGCAACTGTGAGGTGGGATTTGTCGCCTTGTCGTTGCTCTTGAACCCCGAGGTGGAGCTTAAGGGGAGCTACTACATAATCCCCGAGGAGCACTATCAACCCATCTCGCAGGCTGGCGTAGTCCTCAAAGAGGGTGGCGCCGAGGAGTTCTTCGAGTTTATGTTGGGCGAGGAGTGCAGGGCCGTGTGGGACCGATATGGATACTCAACAATGGAGTAAAAAAATATTAAAAAGTCGAAATTATGAGAAGAGTGGTAAAGGTGATTGGTGTTATTTCGGCTCTGCTAACATCGGTCGATGTGATGGCGCAGGGTGAGGGTGAGAATGAGGCGACGTTCCTATGTGTGCTGAGACTTTACTGAATCAGACTGAGACTGTCTCAGAAAGACCCAGCACAAAAGAAAAGTTTGGATAAAAAGAGACAATACACTATATTTGCAACGATACATTTGTTGGTGTGAGTAAATTAAGATTGGAGAGATGAGAGTGTTAAGAGACGGATGTAATAGCTTCGACAGGGCTAATTGTGAGGGAACTCGTGAGCTCGACCTGATATTGGAGATAATATCGGAGTTGAGCGGCAAGAGGGTGGACCTCAATGTGGTGATCGCCATATTGGCGGAGTATTTAGATGCCAATAGGCTATATCTCACGGTGTTGAACCGAGATAGCCAAAAAATCTATATCGAGGGGGGCTATGGCCTCACATCGAGCGAGGCAAAGACTTGGGTCTATCGTGTGGGCGAGGGGATCATCGGAAGTGTGATCGCCAGTGGGGTAGAGGTCTATGTCCCCTGCATCGCTGACTCACCAAACTACCTAAACAAGACAAAATCACCCCTCACCATTGATGGCCAAGATGTCTCGTTCATCTGCTCGCCAGTGAGCTTCGAGGATGAGATCATCGGAACGCTGAGCTTCCACAAGGTGAGGTCAAAGACAGATAGTAAGTCGATAAAATATACCACCCGACTGCTCCGAATTGTGGGTGGAATGATCGGAGGGGCTTTGCGTCGCAGGCAGGAGTATGCCGAGGAGATGGCGCAGCTAAAGGCCGAGAATGAGTCTTTGAAGGGCGATTTCATAAGCAAGCTCCCCACCAATATGAAGGGTCGATCGAACCAGATGAACGACCTGCACGCCCTGATAAATAGCGTCGCAAAGACCGATGCCACGGTCCTAATTAGAGGCGAGAGCGGAGTGGGTAAGGAGTTGGTGGCCGATGCGATCCACCAAAATAGCAACCGACGTGACAAACCATTCATCAAGGTAAACTGTGCCTCGCTGCCCGACACACTGATCGAGAGCGAGCTATTTGGCCACGAGAAGGGGGCCTTCACAGGGGCAGGGCAACGTCGTATAGGTCGCTTCGAGGCGGCAAATGGAGGGACCATCTTCCTCGACGAGTTGGGCGACATCCCCCCATCGACCCAGATCAAGCTGCTGAGAGTCTTGCAGGAGCGAGAGTTGGAGAGGCTGGGAAGCACCCAGAGCACCAAGGTCGACGTGAGGGTCATAGCGGCCACAAACCGAGATCTGGAGAGTATGATCCGAGAGGGGGAGTTCCGTGAGGATCTCTACTATCGCCTCAACGTCTTTCCGCTCTACATCCCCTCGCTGAGGGAGCGAATCAGCGATGTGCCGATCTTGGCGAACCACTTCATCGAGAAGTTCAACACCCGCTATGGCAAGGAGATCAAGCGAATAACCTCGGCGGCGATCGACATCCTGATGGTCTACAAATGGCCAGGAAACATCCGTGAGTTGGAGAACTGCATCGAGAGAGCCTGCATTCTGAGCAGCGACAATGTGTTGAGGGCCCACAACCTACCTCCAACCCTCCAAACGGCCGACTCCTCAGAGACTGGCACCACAGGGCGTTTAGAGACGATAGTGGGCAACTTCGAGAAGCAGATAATCACCGAGGTGCTCACCTCGACCAAGGGAAATATGGCCCGAGCGGCCGAGTCACTTGGTGTCTCGGAGCGAATCATAGGGCTCAGGGTGAGAAAATATGATATTGATATAACACGATTTAAATTCACAAGGTAATGGAGAGTATAACATTCGAGGTGTGCGACTTCACAAATCCAGCGCACCTAAATCTACTGGTCGAGCTCCACGGTGAGTATATGGCCGACCCGATGGGGGACCACCCTCCACACTCAAAGCTGCAACAGCTACGTCTGGTCGATGCCCTGAATAATCGAGAGGGGACGACCGTAGTGTTTGCCTGCGATGGCGAGCGAGGGGTGGGGATGGCGATCTGCTTCGAGCTATTCTCTACATTCCACATCAAGCCATACCTCTATATCCACGATTTTGTCGTTAGGGGGGAGTGCCGAGGACGAGGAGTAGGACGTAAGTTAATGGAGCAGCTTTTCGAGATTAGCCGAGAGAGAGGCTATTGCAAGGTGACACTTGAAGTGCGAAGTGATAACCCTTCGGCCCAGAGGCTATATCGTAAGGCAGGGTTCGAACCGTGCAACCCCGATATGTTTTTTTGGACAAAATTGTTGTAAAAAAAGAAAAATATGAGCATACAAAACGCAATGAATTTCATAGAGCGAGTACCCCGAGACGACCACTTCAGAAGGTCGTGTTATGAGTGCAAGGGGGGCTCAGAGTTGACCTCCCTACTCGAGAGCGAGGGGTATAAATTCGACAGCGAGGAGTTCGAAAACGCCTGCAATATGTTGCATATGAAGTGTGCCGACGAGTCGGCCGCCTATGCGCTGCACGAAGTTAAGAGTTGGTTTCTGATATTATCTTTGAGATAAACCGCTCCACCTCACCGAGCCCATCGACCATAAGCCTAATCTCATCGTCGGTGGGTGTTTTGTATCCGAAGTCGTCGATCGAGCAGATCCCCTCGAACGAGCCGATAAGTATTGCGGTTCGCTTGATCCCCTCGCCCAACTCGGGCTCAAAATCCAACGCCTCACGGTAGAGCATCAAGGGCAGATGGCTCGATGCGATATAGTCGTGATGGGCAAGAAGTCCCACCATAAACTGCTCGAAGCTAATTGATATTATATTGTATAATAGGTCGTTGTCGAAACGCCTCTCGTCTTTCGAGAATGCCGACTTTGCGCTATTGAGATAGCTCACGCCATAGCGTATCGACTCATAGGCATCCTGCTCCATCGCCTTTTCGGCCGCCTTCAACTTCGCAAATTCCGCTGCCTCCACACGCTTGCGTGCGATCTCTTTTCCCAACTCACTTTTCATACTAACACTCTCTAAATCTATTATATAACGAGACCAACTCCGAAGGTTGGATATCTCTTTTCTGTTGTGTGCAGATCTCCCTCACCGTGTCGGTGAGACGTCGCACCGTGGCAATATCGCCCTTGCAGCCCATCCCTTGGAGGATATATTGCATTGTCGAGGCCCCCGTATGTTTCCCGATCCTAAAGAGGCTCTCTTCGAGCCCCAAATCGGCCGCCGAGATTAGTTGATACGAGGAGCGGTCCTTAATCATACATTTGGTGTGGATGTCGCTCTCGTGGGTCAGGACCACCTCGCCCACAATCGGCTTCGAGGGGCTATTCTTGCGCCTCGATATCTCCTCGACATAGTGGCAAATGGGTGGAAAAACCCTTTTTTGGAGGTTGCACATCACACCTGCACTCTTCTCAAAAGCCAGTGCTACCTCCTCCAAAGCGGCATTTCCTGCCCTCTCGCCCAATCCATTTACCGTTGTGCTGATCGACTCAGCACCTGCCATCCACGCTGCTAAAGAGTTTGCACAGGCCATTCCCAAATCGTTGTGGGCGTGAAACTCCACGTCGAGATTTGGAGTGACACTCTTGACCACCCTCACTAACTCCTGAGATGTGAAGGGGTTGAGTAGACCTACGGTGTCGGCAATCCTCAACCTACACGCTCCACTATCCTCCACCGCAAGTGCAAACTCTTGTAAAAAATCGTGGTCCGCACGAGAGGCATCCTGAGCGCCAATGGAGACATACTCAAACATATCGAGCCCGAAGGCCACCAACTCACGGAGCTGTGACAAGACCCAATATCGAGATTTCCCCATTGTGGAGAGCAACTTCTCGGAGAGAGGTAGAGATAGATGCACTCCATTTGTATTCGCTTTTTTAGCCTCTTTTATGTCCGCCAACATCGCACGACACCACGACAAAGTCCTACAATTGAGCCCCAACGATGTTATAGCCTGCATCTCCGCCAAGGCGACACGACCCATAGCAGGTATGCCAGCCTCGATCTCGTCGACCCCTGCCTCGTCTAACATCGCAGCGAGGCGGATCTTCTCGTCGAGGGTGAAGGCTACACCTGGTGCCTGCTCGCCATCTCGGAGTGTTGTGTCTATAAAAATTGGGGTTTTCATTCTTCTTCTTTATCTATTCACTTATAAGGTATTTTTCGCAAGGCACACCCTCTTCGAGTGAATCGAGGATCTCGTCCACCACATCCGTGTCGACAACCTTTCCATACCACTCGTTGTTGGGTTGGATCACCACGATAGGGCCCTGAGAGCAGAGGTTGAGGCAGGCGGTGCTGCTAACTGCAACATCCAAACCTCTGTCGGCTGCCTCCTCGGCAATATATTGGAGCAGATTCACTGCCCCCATCTTGTTACACGCACCTTGCGCCTCGCCTGCAACACGATATGAGTTGCATACTAAAATTTGATACTGTGGCTTTTTCATAATATGTTGATTTTTTGTGTTTTTTCTTTTATACTCGATCGTTGATAGGTGGATGAAATTTTGGGCATCGCAAGTTTTGGGTTGAGGGAGCGTACTTTTGTACGTGACCGATGCCCAAAATTTGGGATGTGCAAAATTTCGCCGCCTTGCAACGATCGCTAAGCGCAACCTTGCGAATTACCCTTGCAATTTGAACCGCATCTAAATGCATCTTGTTTGGCGATCGAGCGAATAACCTTGTTGTTATAGATTCCCTCCAACCCCTCGTCGATTAAGCCCGTCATCTCGACAACGTGCAGCCCACTCTCTTTGAGAATAGCCGATGGCGAGGGTCCGATTCCGCTAATGAGCAGCGCTCGACAATCTTTGAGCAGCACAGCAAGCTCCGCCCACCTATTCTCTCCGCCGCCCCTCTCGGGTGTCGCGCGCTCCTCGACCCACTGGTAGCCCTTTGGAGTCTGGCGATAGATCTGCAACTTCTCGGCCTCGCCAAGGTGTTGATTTACCAACATTCCCTCGGCTGTTCCCACCGCTACGTAGGGCCTATCTTTGGTGTTTATCGCATTGTCTCGCTCGACAAACTCACGCATAAGGGCGTGGCTCCCCTCCATATCCTGACCCAAAAGTCCAGCGGCATCGGCCCTGCAACGAGCACAGTGACTCATAAGTTTGAGGTGGTCGCTCGCCAATGTCCTCACCTTGAAGAGGAGCTTCGAGTCGGGCTTCTCGACATCGGCAAATGGGGTGTCGGCCGTTGGGATTAGGGGGATGCAGTTGATTACATCGGCCCCCAACTCGGCACATCGCTCGGCCACTCGTGGGATCTCATCCTCGTTGACGTTGGGGACAAGTACGCTGTTGATCTTGACGGTGATTCCTTTGGCCTTTAGCTTTGGGATGCAGGCTAACTGCCTGTCGAGTAGCAACTTTGCACCCTCCTCGCCACGGTGTAGCCTCTTCTCGAAGCGCACCCACTTATAGATTTTGGCCAAGACCTTTGAGTCGAGGGCGTTGATGGTGAGTGTCACGTGGCTCACGTTGAGCTCCGCAATCTCGTCGATGTATGGCTCCAAATTGAGCCCATTTGTCGACAAGCAGAAGATCTTCTCGGGGAAGGCCTCGTGGGCGAGGCGCATAGTCTCCAATGTCTCACGTGGGTTGGCAAAAGGGTCTCCTGGGCCAGCGATTCCCACCACCGAGAGTTGAGAGAGTCGCTTATCGAGCTCGCCCAAGTAACCCACCGCCTGAGAGGGTGTGAGTACCGACGATACAACCCCTGGGCGTGATTCGTTGACACAATCATATTTGCGATTGCAGTAGTTGCACTGAATGTTACATTGTGGTGCTACGGGTAGGTGTACTCGTGCGTGTGTGTGCTTTGCCTCTTCGTCGAAGCAGGGGTGTTTTGCCGTCTCCATATTTGTAATCTTTTTTCCTTTGTTAAAATATTCTTAGGTGGATGAAATTTTGTAGATTGTGCTGAGGGATGCGAGGGAGCGTACTAAAGTACGTGACCGAGTAGCACTCAGTGCAATCTGCGAAATTTCGCCGCCTTAGGATATTTTAAATATATTT
Organism: Rikenellaceae bacterium; assembly: GCA_047178625.1. Classification (GTDB taxonomy): domain Bacteria; phylum Bacteroidota; class Bacteroidia; order Bacteroidales; family Rikenellaceae; genus Alistipes. Next base: position 69,764 of record JBCQTJ010000008.1, on the reverse strand, counting down.
ATATCCTACTGGTGAGTTGTCTTGTTTATACTCTATTAGGGCATTTACAATTCGATCAAAAAGTTCCTGAGTGCCTCGATATCCGATATGGTGCATCCTCGATGCTCCGAAGCGGTCGTGGATCGGGAAGCCTACACGGATGAGTGGGATCTTGCGCTCACGAGCTATGTAGTAACCCTTCGAACTTCCGATCATAAGGTCGGGCTGGATCTCATCCATACTATCCTTGATGCTCTCGAAGTCAGTGTCTTTGCAGGGGAATGGCTCAATACCGATCTCCTTGCAAAACGAAGCTAACGCCGAGACGAAGTCCGCCTCGCCATAGATCGCCGCCCTCTTGCCAAATAGATATTTGTGGGCATCGACATAGGCATCAATCAAGCGGCCTCGCTCCATCTCATATTTGTGGGGCATCGCCTTGCCGTAGGCCTCGGATATCACCCCCATAAAACGATCTGTCGCCTCGATTCCAATTGGGATTGGCATTGCGAAGTTCTTCACTCCGCACTCCGCCTCCAACCACTCGCCAGCCGTTGGAATCTGACCCTTGGCCGAGGAGTTTTTGTAGTTCTTGTTGAAGCGCTCGCCAAACTCAACGACACACTTCGAGTCGCCCATCGCCCTGATCTCCTCTACGGGTGTTCCGCCCGTTGGGATCAGCTCATACTCGGCTGTGTAGACATTATCCAAGGTGGTGCTGTAATCGGGGAAAACAGTCGCTCGAACTCCGAAATCCTCGGCTATCTCCTTTAGGTAGCGGATGTCGGCAGGCGAGACCATACCAGCGAGAATCGAGATGTGCTCGCCCCGTTTTTCGGCCTTTGCCAAAGTCTTCATAACGGCCAACACGGTGTTGTGAAACCCCTCGGCGTGCGATCCGCAGTAGCTTGGTGTCGAGGTGTGGATAAACTCTGGGAGCTCCTCGCCCGACTTTGCCTCTCGGTAGTTGAAGATGTGGCCAGCGATATCCTCGCCGATGGTCTCCGATAGGCAGGTCGATGCTATACCTATCACCTTTGGCCTATATTGTGATCGAATATTGTCGATGCTTATTATAAAATTCTTGCTTCCACCATATATCGTCGTATGCTCCGAGAAGCTGCTCGATGCGATATCTACGGGCTCTTTGTAGTGGCTAATCATATACCTTCTGATATATGTTGCGCAGCCCTGAGAGCCGTGGATGAGTGGAATACAACCCTCTATGCCCTTGAATACTAACGAGGCTCCGAGTGGAGCGCATAGCTTGCAGGCGTTGCGTGAGGGGGTATATGTTGGTTTCATCTCTTTCATCGCTTACTCCTCCCGATCGTTATTTCGTGTGAATTTCCATATTGGGGTGAGGGCCGTTGCGTAGATCTCCTTTGCGAAGTTCAACATCCCCTCGTACCCTGCCAATGCCTCTTTGCGCTCGTGGTTATGGTCGCAAAATCCGAGGCCAATTTTGTGGGCTATGGGTCGCTCCTTGACACCTCCGATGAAGATGTCGGCTCGCTTCTCCTTGACGAAGTGCGATAGCTCGATTGGGTTTGAGTCGTCGACGATCACAGTCCCCTCGTTAGCGAGGCGACGTATCACATCGTAATCCTCGGGGGTTCCCGTCTGAGAGCCTACGATCACGGTCTCGACACCGATCAGGCGAAGTGCCTTGATGAGCGAGATCGCCTTGAACGCTCCTCCTACATAGATCGCTGCTCGCTTTCCTGTGAGCGCCTCTTTGTAGGGTGTGAGAGCGGGGAGCAATCGTGAGAGCTCCTCCCTCACCAACTCCTTGGCCCTATCCATCAACTCGTCCGATTTGAAGAACTTGGCCACATCGTAGAGCGCATCGCTCATATCCTCGATTCCGAAGTATGAGACGTGCATAAATGGGGTGCCATACTTCTGCTTCATCATCTTAGCGAGGTGGATCATCGAACCCGAACACTGAACCACGTTTATTGCGGCGTTGTGGGCGTTGCGAATATCGTCGACTCGCCCATCGCCCGTGATTGTGGCGTTGATGTGGATGCCCATCCTCTCGTAGTAATCTTTTAGGATCCAGAGCTCTCCAGCCAAGTTGAAGTCGCCCAAGATATTTATGCTGAATTTAGGGGTTGGTCTGTCGAGTGTGCCGACAAGTCGAAATATCGCCTCGCACGCCACCTTGTAACCATCTTTTTTGGAGCCTTGAAAACCAGCCGACTGAACGGGGATGACCGTAACGCCCGTCTCATCTGTTGCCAACTGGCAGATCTTTTCGACATCATCGCCAATGACTCCAACGATGCAGGTCGAGTAGACGAACGCCGCTTTGGGATGGTGTTTCTCTATTAGTTCGGTGAGTGATTTGTGAAGTTTTGTTTCACCACCAAAAATTACATCTGTCTCTTGAAGGTCTGTGCAGTAGCTTAGGCGATGTAGCTCGACTCCCGACGAAAGGGAACCTCGAATATCCCAAGTATATGCTGCGCAACCGATGGGTCCGTGGATGATATGAACTGCATCGCAGATCGGATATATTACAACACGTGAGCCACAAAATACACAGGCACGCTGGCTCATACTTCCTGCCAACGAGAGCTTTCCGCAATCAACTATTGCTCCACCCTCACCTGCTATTGCGACCTGCCTCTCTCTCTCTCTTAATATAGCTGCCATTGTTTCTATCTCTTTTAATTTACGGGGCGGCTATTAGCGGATAGCCACCCCATAAAATTACAATTGGAACTCGATAGTCTCCTCCGAGCAAGTGCGGTCACGATGTGAAAGCAACTCATTGAGGATCGAAGTAACGATATTCGCAGCGCCTGCATAACCCGTCTTAGCGAAGTAGTTATGACCTGGGCGATCTGCAATCGGGAAGCCCATACGGTAGAATGGAGTGTTCTCATCACGAGCGATATACTTACCATAAGTGTTACCGATCAACAAATCGACACCCTCCTGCTTGATCCATTGGTGAAGCAGGAACATATCGGCATTAGCACCGCTCTTCCACTTCGCCTCGGGGATATCTTTGAGGAGCTCCGCCATACGGTCGTCGAACTCCTTACCTGGGGTACCTGTCACGATATATACTGGGCGCATATCCATCGAGACGAGGAACTCAACCATTGGGATCAATGTGTCGGGGTCGCCCCAGAGAGCTACACGCTTGCCATAGAGGTGAACCGAGGTGTCCGAGATCAAGTCGAGGAGCTGTCCACGCTCGTAGGTCAACTGATCCGACACAGGGACATTTGCGTGGCGGCTGATTGAGGTGAGGAAGCGGTCGGTTGCCAAGAATCCGATTGGAATATCCAACACCTCGAATGGCACTTTGCACTTATTCTCCAACTTGATACAGGCATCTTGAGTTGTGTATTGACCCAATCCGAGCGAGATCTTGTTGTCTCCCGTAAGGCGAATGTCCGAGATCTTAGCGCCTCCATCTGGGTACATTTTGTATGTTCCAGTCATTGGGCCATCCAAGACTCCCGACATATCGGGGAACATAAATGTGCGGCTCTCCATAACCTTGCAAAGGCGCTTGATCTCGACCTGATCGGCTGGCTCCATCCATCCCGAGACGAGGTTGATGACGTTGCGCATCTTACCCGTTTTGGCAGAGAACGACTTAACCATCGAAGTCACCTGATTCGAGTAACCCGTAACGTGGGTACCGACATAACTTGGTGTGTTGCAATAGATCACCTCTTTGCCTGCTGGGATCTTGCCATCCTCCTGAGCCTTCGATACGATCTGAGTCAAGTCATCACCGATAGTCTCCGAGAGGCAAGTGGTGTGAACTGCGATAACCTCGGGGTCGTAGGCCGAGAAGATTGTGTCGATCGCCTGAACCAAGTTGGCCGAACCTCCAAAGACCGATGATCCTTCCGAGAATGAACTTGTAGCGGCCATAATCGGCTCTTTGAAGTGACGTGTGAGGGCACTTCGGTGGTATGAGCAACATCCCTGCGAACCGTGGCTGTGTGGCAAACAGCCGTGGATACCTAATGCTGCATACATCGCACCAACGGGCTGGCAGGTTTTTGCTGGGTTGACCGTCAGAGCTTTTCTTTCGATCTGCTTATCTGTTGTGTGTCTTAATAACATAATTTTCTTTTTTTAGTTGATTACATACGAAGCCTCAACATAAGCCTCACTCTCCCAAGGAGCCTTCACATATTTGTGGAGTGAGCTGCAAGAGATCATCTCGATATCGTGGTAGAAGTTGATCGCTCCCGCAAAGCCTGCATAAGGACCTCCCGAATCGTAGTTGTGAAGCTGCTTCAACGGAATACCCATCTTCTGAACTACATACTTCTCCTTGATACCAGCGCAGAAGATATCTGGGTGGTACATCTCGATGAGTTTCTCCATCTCGTAGTGGCTCAAGTCGTCGATCACGAGCGATCCCTTGCGCATATCGGCCATAAGTCCCTCGTAGTCGTTGAACTCGGCACCATTCGAGATTTTGGTTAAGTGCTCATCTGGCTTACGCTTGTTGTAGCGCTCCTCATCTTTGTAGACTGTGATCTCCTCGATGTTACGGCTATCGGCGTCGATCTGGATCGTTGGGATCACACGGCGACCCTCATAGTCGTCACGGTGTCCGAACTCGTAACCAGCGGCCAAGATTGTCATTCCCAGCTCGTTGAAAAGCTCCTGATAGTGGTGGGCACGTGATCCACCGACAAATAGCATCGCTGTCTTGCCAACGGTCTTTTTGCGAGCCTCGGTGGCGGCTGCCTCAACTCGGATCATCTCCTCGGCGATCACCTTTTCGATCTGGTCGATTAGCTCCTGATCCTCGAAGTACTCTCCGATCTTGCGAAGCGATTTGGCTGTGGCCTCGGCACCGATGAAGTTGCACTTTGTCCAAGGAATACCAAACGAGGTGTTCAACATCTCGGCTACGTAGTTGATCGAACGGTGACACATCACAAGGCTCAAATCGGCTGTGTGGGCCCTCTCGAACTTCTGCATTGTGGCATTTCCCGACATTGTGGCGATGAGCTCGATTCCGCAGCGGTCCAACAGATCCTCGATTACGAAGGCATCACCTCCGATGTTATACTCTCCGAGGATGTTGACCCTATACTTGTGCTTACCCTCCACGGTGTCATCCTTACCGATACAGTTCTTGTAGAGCTGGTTGTTTGCGATGTGGTGTCCTGCCGACTGAGATACTCCACGATAACCCTCGCACGAGAATCCGATGATGTTGACCCCTGGGAACTCCTCCTCCATCTGGCGAGCTACACGGTGAACGTCGTCACCGATAAGTCCCACAGGACAGGTCGAGAATACTCCGATCGCCTTGGGGTGGAATAGCTCCACCGCCTCACGGATCGCCTGCTTTAGCTTCTCCTCGCCACCAAATACAATGTTCGAATCCTGCATATCGGTCGAGAAGCAGTATGGGATGTAGTTCTCGGCCGTGTCGCTCTCGGGACGAGTCTGGTTGCGTCGTGTGAGCCACGAGTAGAAACCACAACCGATAGGTCCGTGAGTGATGTTTACGATGTCACGTGTTGGACCCATAATCACACCCTTACAGCCTGCATATGTACAACCACGCTGTGTGATGATTCCAGGGACTGTTCTCACGTTGGCCTGAATCTTAGGGATCATATCGGGATCGTTTATCACGATCGCCTTTGCACGTTTTTTTGCCACCTTCTTAGGATATATCTCCGTAACTGCTGCGGTGAACTCCGTAAGATCTGGTAATATTTTTGTCTCTTCTTTCATAGGAATCTTCTTGTTAATCGAGTGTGACATCTCCGCTCTCACCTGTACGGACACGAACCGAATCGAATGTGTTTACAACGAAGATCTTTCCATCTCCACTCTTACCCGTCTGGTTAACTTTTATAATTGTCTCGATGGCCAAATCCTTCTTGTCGTCGGTGACAACGAGTGTTATCATACGCTTCGACTTAAGGCGTGGCATCTGCTGAATATGCTCGTGGTGCTCGGGGTCCACTCCCGCTGCACGCTCCATATCGCCGTGTCCTACGCCACGTCCCACAACTGGAAGTGCGGTGAACGATGGGAGGTCGGCAGCCGAGAGGGCCGCCTTTGTCTCGGCCATCTTGGCGATACGGATTATTGCCATTATTAATTTCATAGTGATAAGCTTTTTTTATTTTTCCATAAATCCTGAAGAGATCGTATATGTCTCCTCGACTGGGGTAACGAAGATCTTACCATCTCCAAACTGGCCAGCGGCGCTCGAACGAGCCGAGTTCATAATGGTCTCGATGACAAAATCTTTGTCCTTCTCCTTGATTGTGATCATCAACATCTCCTTGGGGAGCTCATCGTATGTCACATTTCCAGCCTTGATACCACGCTGCTTACCACGTCCATATACAGAAATCTTAGTCACAGCTGGGAAACCTGCGTCCATCAACGCCTTCATCACCACTGCCGATTTCTCTGGTCTTACTATTGCTCTTAATAAATACATAATCTTAGTTTTTTTTGTTTAATTACTTGGGTAATTCAAAATTTCGCCGCCTTGCAACTTTTGCTAATTCATAATTCCGAAACTTACCAGTAGAGTCTCCAGCTCTTCCATTGCTAATGGCGTTGGGATCACGTGCATAGTATTATCGTTAATCTTCTTAGCCAACGCGCGATACTCATCAGCCTGAGTGTGCTCTGGAGCGTAGTCGATGACAGTCTGACGGTTGATCTCGGCGTGCTGAACCATATTGTCACGAGGCACGAAGTGGATCATCTGAGTACCCAACTTCTTAGCGAACTCCTCGATCATATTTGCCTCGTTGTCGACCTTACGTGAGTTACAGATAAGTCCTCCGAGGCGAACTGTTCCGACCTTACCAAACTTAGAGATTGACTTACAGATGTTGTTTGCGGCATACATCGCCATCATCTCTCCCGAACATACGATATAAACCTCCTGAGCCTTACCGTCACGAATTGGCATTGCGAAACCTCCACAAACCACGTCACCAAGTACGTCATAGAATACATAGTCGAGCTCCTTGTCGGCATCATAGGCTCCCAACTGCTCGAGAAGGTTGATAGAGGTGATGATACCACGACCTGCACATCCTACTCCTGGCTCTGGACCACCCGATTCCACGCAGCTTGTGTTCTTGAATCCTGTCTTCATTACATCGTCGAGGTCGATATCCTCACCCTCGTCACGTAGTGTGTCGAGCACTGTTTTCTGTGCCAAACCGTGAAGTAGTAAACGTGTTGAGTCTGCCTTTGGATCGCAACCCACGACCATTACCTTCTTTCCCATCTCCGCCAATCCGGCCACTGTGTTCTGTGTTGTGGTGCTCTTTCCGATACCACCTTTTCCATAAATTGCAATCTTTCTCATCGCTCTAATTTGTTAATGTGTTTATAAAACGGTTTTTTGTGTTTTGTTTTTTAATTTTCTTAATATGTGGCATAAAGCGTGCCAAAATCACTATCATTATTGCTCTTTTTTGCTATAATTCGTGATAATGTGCCAAGAATTAAGCCTTTAGAGTCATTTGACTTTTTAAAAATATTTTCAAATACCCGATATTTGTTCTCCGCTATTACATCTAATTCACCCTCAACGCTACATTTTTGTAGCCCTTTATAACTAAAATGTAGAACCGATGTGGCAAGCGCCTCGATCTCCGCCTCGTCGTGGCACACCATAAGCGTTATGCTCCCCAAGGTACGGTGCGCCTCGCGGATCTGTTCCATCAGCGAGAGCTTAATCTCACGGTCGAGGGCCGACAATGGCTCGTCGAGCAGCAACATAGTGGGCTCCGATGCCAAGGCACGGGCCAAGGCGACCCTTTGGCGCTGCCCTCCCGAGATCTGATAGGGGCGACGGTGGGCCAACTTTTCGAGGTTGAAGGAGCTCAGAAGCTGCGCCACACGCTCTCTATCCTCGCTTCGCTGTGCGTAGCGGATCTGCTCCTCGATGGTCATATTTGGGAAAAGGGCGTAATCCTGAAACATCAGTGCGGTGTGGCGCTTGCGAGCCGACACATATATCTTATGGTTCGAGTCGCACCACCTCTCGCCATCGAAGGCTACCTCCCCCGATTTTGGGCGTATCAACCCCGCCACGATGCGAAGTAGGGTAGTCTTTCCGATCCCCGAGTCACCGCTCAGGCAGACAAACTCTCCTCGAGGGATCTCCATATTGACCTTTAGGGTTGCGTGGCCGTAAGAGGTGAGCATTGGGTGTTCGATATCAATCTTTAGCATAGTCACGCCTCCTATCTTTTTTGTTGAATGTTTGAATTAGGGTGAGCATCACCATCGAGACGCAGAACAGGATCAGCGAATATTGGTTGGCGGTCTCGAAGTTGAGGGCCTGCACCTCGTCGTAGATCGCAATCGAGGCGACACGAGTCTGGGAGGGCATATTTCCCCCCACCATCATTATAACTCCGAACTCTCCGATGGTGCGAGCAAAGGTCAGGGCGATGGCCGAGACGATGGATGGAACCATATTGGGGAGTAATATTTTAAAAAAAATGTTAAACTTAGATTTGCCAAGTGTCTGAGCTGCCATCGAGAGCGATTGAGGAACGGCCATAAACCCACTCTGCAACGGCTGAACCATAAAGGGAAGGCCAAACAAGACACTCGCCAACAAAATTCCCTCGAACGAAAAGGCCAAACCACGACCAAAAAGGGCCACCCAAGCCCCACCAAAGGGCGACGATGGGCTATAAGCCATTAGCAGGTAGAATCCCAAAACGGTGGGTGGTAGGACCATCGGCATAGATATAAGTGCCTCAATGACAGCTCGTCCGAAGAATCGCTTGAAGGCCAACAGATAGGCAATGGGCAGCGCCACCACAAAGAGAGTTGAGGTGGTAAAGAGTGCTAACTTCGCTGTGAGGTAGAGCGTCTCCAAAAAATCTGTGTTCATCGTCTTGGGCCTTTAATTTGTATAGTATAAAGACCAAAAAATGTGCCACAACGATCTTCGTGAGCTCTCAACGGGGTGGTTTGGCCCCTACAACTCTGTTACACAAAGATATCGTTAATTAGATATTTTAAAAACAGTCAAATAAGGACACGAAAAAATCCTACATTAATGTAGATTAGCTCTAACATTAATGTAGGATCGTATATTTTTGGGCCGAACCCCTAACCGTTGCGTTTAAATCGAGAGGGCGAGATCCCCGTATGCTGCTTGAAATACTTGCCGAAGAACGACTGCGTCGAGAAGTTAAGCTCCGTGGCGATCTCCTGAATGGTGAGTCCCGAGTAGATCAACATTGACTTCGCCTCCAAGATTACCGACTCGTCGATCCACTTGGCGGCGGTCTTGCCACTCACCTCCTTAACCACCGACGAGAGATATTTGGCCGAGATATTTAGCTTCGACGAGTAGAACTGAACGTTGCGCTCTCGCCTATTGTACTGCTTAAGAAGAAGGATGAACTCATCGAAGATAACCTCGCCTCGCCCCTTCTTGACCTCCTCTGTGGTGCTGACTCTGGGGCTGCCGCCAACCTCCTCCTCTCTCATATTGAGCTCGCTCAAGATGTAGAATATTGTGGTGAATAGGGTGCGGATGATCTCGTTTATGTAGCGGATCTTGTCGCTGGCCAACATCGTCTTGATGAGCTGAAAGAGGTTGCGGATCTCCTCCACATCACGTGGCGATGCGCTGATGATGGGGTTGCGCCCAAAGCGGATGTAGATGGCGAGCGATGTCGAGAGGTCGATCTGGACCTCGTTCATAAACTTCTTCGACGACGAGAGAAGATATGCTGCCGCATCCTCGGTGCACTCCAACGTGCGGATGATGCTCTCGGGGCTGAAGAATACGATGTCGTTGGGGCGAATCGTGTGTTCGTTCATATCAATCGAGACCTTAGCCTCGCCACTCATCATAATGATTGCAGCAAAGCCATTTATCGAGACTGGACGGTGAGCCGTGTGGTTGCTCTTGGGCGTGAGGCAGGTGATGATGAGGTCGTCCGATAGATAGCTCACATCGTCCAACTCCATCTTGATTCGCTTCAACGATACTCGCTTCAACGACTTGGGTTTAATCTTCTTTGGTTCCATATCTCTACACGTTTAATTTTTCCCGCTTACTCCAATAACCTGCTACGCACCCCCTCCGAGAGATACTCCCGATACTCTCCGCTCTGCTCCTTCTCGTGCGCGCGCGCGTTACCATATATAAAATAGACCTCGCAATTCTCAATCCTCTCGGCCAAAGCCTCTGCCCCACCGTCACCTGCCGCCATCAACATCGTCGCATAGGCGTCGGCCAATGCGCAGGTCGGAGCCAACACACTCACCGACAGAAGTGTCGATGGTGAGCTACTTCCCGTGATGGGGTTGATCGTGTGGACCACCTTCTCACCCTTGTCGTTGAGGTAGAACCTCCTATAATTCCCCGAGGTGGCGATCGCCCTCATCTCTGAGTTGGGCTCTATCTGGAGCCTCCTTTCGAGGAACTCCCCCTCGCTCATATTTCCATCAAATGGGCTCTCGATACCAACTCTCCACCCCTCGCCCTGCTCATTCACCCCCTCGAGGCGAAGCTCGCCGCCGATGTCGACGATATAGTTCTGGGCCCCCATCTGCTCCAGTAGCTCGGCAAATAGATCGACCGTGAAACCCTTGGCGATTGAGTTGAGGTCAATTTGCATCCTCTCATCTCGCTTGATGATCCGCCCCTCTCGAAGCTCGATCCCTCGATAACCCACAAACTCCAACAAGGAGTCGATGTTGGGCCTCTCGACAGCCTCATCCCCCGCAAAGCCCAGCGCCTCGACAAGTGGGGCCACCGTGATGTCGAAGAGTCCGCCCGAGAGCCTACTCACCGAGTCGGCCAACGAGATGTTGAACTCCAACCAAGGGGTGAGCTCGTCGCTCTCGCCACGATTTATGCGGCTGAGTTGCGATGTGGGGTCGAACAGCGACATCTCGCTCTTGACCCGAGTGTCGAGCTGCGTGATCCTCTGCTCCAACTCCCCGACCAGTGAGCTATCAATATCTGCCTTAAGGTGATAGGTGGTGCCGAGCATCTTGCCGCTCAACGCCACATAGCCCCTTTGGCCACCATCACACCCGACCCAAAACATAGTGATTAGCGCCAAAAACACCAATCGAGAGAGCACTCTTACCATAAAATCACACTAAATATCTACAAAGATAGTAATTTTATCAGAAAATCGTACCTTTAGACCAAAATTTTTCAGTGTTAATTGGTTGTTACTTAAAGAAAAAGTACTACCTTTGTGCCACGCTCTGGCGTGATTACGTGTAAGGGTAATGCGTCGTAGAGTGGAACTTTTAAAAAAATTAAGCAAAATGGCTTATCTAACAACAGAAAAGAAACAAGAATTATTCGGTCAGTACGGAACGTCTAACACAGACACAGGCTCTCCAGAGTCTCAGATTGCGTTGTTTTCATACCGTATCAGCCACCTTACTGAGCACCTTAAGAAGAATCGTCACGACTTCGGAACTCAGCGTTCACTCCTCCGTTTGGTAGGAAAGCGTCGTCGTCAGTTGGAGTATCTTAAGGAGAACGACATCGAGCGTTACCGCGCGATTCTAAAGCAGCTCAACCTACGTAAGTAGAAAAGTCAAGTTAGCAGAAATAGGGCAGGGTGATCCCTGACCCTATTTTGTGCTATATTGGTGATATCTTATTGGGTGTGCTGGGTCTTACTGGGTCTTACTGAGACTTAACTGAGACAGAACACAGAGGACAGGAGACAGAAGCAAAAAAAGAGGAAAAAGAAACATAAGAAGAAAAAAATGGAAGAGAATAAGTTGTTTACACCCGTCTACAAGAGCATCACGCTCGCCGACGGACGTGAGATCACAATCGAGACAGGAAAGGTAGCCAAGCAGGCTGATGGTTCTGTCGTACTTCGCCAAGGAGACACAATGCTCCTTGCGACAGTTGTTGCTGCAAAGGATGCAAAGCCTGACACAGATTTTATGCCACTTCAGGTGGAGTACAAGGAGAAGTACGCTTCGTGCGGTCGCTTCCCTGGTGGATTTATGAAGCGTGAGGGTCGTGCAGGTGATGCCGAGATCCTCGTAGCACGTCTTATCGACCGTGCGTTGCGTCCACTTTTCCCAGCCGACTATCACGCCGATGTGTTCGTAACGGTGAACCTTATCTCAGCCGATAAGGATATTCAGCCCGACGCACTCGCAGGACTTGCCGCTTCGGCAGCGTTGGCTGTGTCGGACATCCCATTTAACGGACCAATCTCGGAGGTGCGTGTAGCACGTATCGACGGTGAGTTCGTCATCAACCCAACATTCTCTCAGATGGAGCAGGTAGACCTCGATATTATGGTCGGAGGAACTATCGACAACATCTTGATGGTAGAGGGTGAGATGCACGAGGTGAGCGAGGAGGTTATGCTTAACGCCATCAAGTTTGCTCACGACGAGATCAAGAGACATTGTGAGATCCAGATGGAGCTCAGCCGTGAGTTGGGCAAGGATGTAAAGCGCACCTACTGCCACGAGGTAAACGACGAGGAGCTTCGCCAGCAGGTGATCGCCGACCTCTACGATAAGGCATACGCAATCGCAACAAGCGGAACGAAGAAGCACGAGCGCTCTGAGCAGTTCGAGACTTTGGAGGCCGACTATATCGCCGCCCTCTCTGAGGAGGAGCAGGCCGAGAAGAGTGGCTTGATCAAGAAATATTTCCACGACGATGTATTGAAGATGGCGATGCGCAATATGATCCTCGACGAGGGTCAGCGTCTCGATGGCCGTAAGACCGACGAGATCCGCCAGATCATCTGCGAGACTGGATACTTGCCAGCAGCTCACGGATCGGCACTCTTCACACGTGGTGAGACTCAGTCACTTACAACCGTTACGTTGGGAACAAAGATGGATGAGAAGCAGAAGGACGAGGTTTTGGTTCAGGGCTCTGAGCAGTTCGTTTTGCACTATAACTTCCCTCCATTCTCTACTGGAGACCCACGTCCACAGCGTGGTCTTAGCCGTCGTGAGGTAGGTCACGGTCACTTGGCGTGGCGTGGTCTGAAGCCAATGGTTCCACTTGGGGCCGAGAATCCATATGCAGTGCGTGTAGTATCGGATATCTTGGAGTCTAACGGATCATCATCAATGGCAACGGTTTGTGCAGGTACATTGGCACTTATGGATGCAGGAGTGAAGCTAAAGAAGCCCGTTTCGGGTATTGCGATGGGTCTTATCACCGACTCAAATAGCGGAAAGTGGGCAGTCTTGTCTGATATCTTGGGTGACGAGGATCACTTGGGAGATATGGACTTCAAGGTGACTGGAACCAAGGATGGTATCACCGCTACTCAGATGGATATCAAGGTTGACGGTTTGTCATACGAGATCTTGGCTGCTGCATTGGAGCAGGCTCGTGTAGGTCGTCTCCACATCTTGGGCAAGATCACCGATTGCATCGCTGAGCCACGTGAGGATTACAAGCCATTCGTACCACGTTTGGTTCAGATCTCAATCCCACAGGAGATGATCGGAGCGGTTATCGGACCTGGTGGAAAGATCATTCAGGATATCCAAAAGACAACTCAGACAACAATCACAATCACAGAGGTAGATAGCAAGGGATTGATCGACATCTTCGGAGTGAACAAGGAGTTCATCGACGCAGCTTTGGCACGTATCAAGGCTATCGTAGCTGTACCAGAGGTGGGTGAGACCTACAATGGAACAGTTAAGTCGATCGTAGCGTTCGGAGCCTTCGTCGAGATTATGCCAGGTAAGGATGCCCTGCTCCACATCTCGGAGATCGACTATAAGAGGTTCGAGACGATGGATGAGGCAGGTATCAAGGAGGGCGACAAGATCGACGTTAAGTTGATCGGTGTAGACGCCAAGACTGGTAAGTTGAAGCTATCACGCAAGGCGTTGTTGCCAAAGCCCGAGGGCTGGGTTGAGCGCGAGCGCAAGCCACGTGAGGGCCGTGAGCGTCGTGACCGTTCAGATCGCCAGTAGTTCAGAGCGATACATATAGTTAGAAACGAGGTCGGTGCCTATTGCGCATCGACCTCGTTTATTTTTTAAGTTATACCCGAGCCTGCTTATAACAGATATGAGGATCTAACTTAAACTCCTTGATCGTCACCCCATAGTGTCGCTTAAAACACTTCGAGAGGTGGGAGCTATCGGCGAAGTTCAGTCGGTAGGCGATCTCTTTGAGCGAGAGGTTTGAGTGCAGTAGATAGGTCTCCGAGAGGCGGATCTTCACCTTGTTGATATACTCCGATAGGGTCGTTCCGCTGTGTCGTTTGAAGTAGTCGGACATATATCGCACTGAGATGCCAAATTTCTCAGCTATCACCCCCGATTTCAGGAGTGCATTATCGCCAATGTTGTCGTTGATGTAACGCATAATCTCGCACATCTTACCCTCTTTGCACTCCGCAACGAGAGGAAATCTCACCTCGATATTTCTCGCTAAGATATTGAGCACGGAGATGATAGAGCCCATCTGAATAGAGGCAGAGTACTTATCTCGCTTCATATTCTCGCTGTGTATAGACTCGATTGCGTTAATCAACATCTTGCGCTCCGCCTCGGAGGAGATAATATCCCCTGGCACACGATTATAGGATGCAAGGATGCAGGCGATCTTCGAAAACCACTCGTCATTATCGGTTATCTTATTGTTTTTGAACCAGTTGTCGGTGAATTTTATGAAGAAGAACTTCGTCCGCTCCTCGATCTTGAATCGGTGACAGTTAAGTGGCGGAAGCAGAAATATATTCCCGGCACTGTACTTTGCTTCATTGTAATTTATGCACTGCACCCCCTGACCGCTCTCGATGTAGACGATCTCAAAGAAATTGTTCATATGAGGCCGACTGCTCCACGACTCCAAGTCTTGAATCTCAACCTCAAAGAGGTTATCTATTGACTTTGTTTCCATTGTGTAATTATCATAGTTTATGGTGCAAATGTAGAGAATTTATTGATTATATAGCCTAATTTCCCTATAAATTCATCTCGTTTCTGATATTGGTACCGAATTTTCCGAAAATAATACAATTTTGTATCTCGAATCTCGCACTATCTTTGCACAAAAGAGAATGGAATAAATTTAAAATACCGAAAACAATGAATGCAATCGAGATGATTAAAGGGCGACGAAGTGTTCGCAACTACAAAAACGAGAAGGTCGGCCGTGAGCTAATGCGAGAGATCGTGGAGCTAAGCCGTTGGGCACCATCGTGGGCAAATTTTCAGGTGGCTCGCTACACCATTGTCGACAATGACGAGATGATCCGTGAGATCTATGAGCGAGGAGTAAATGGCTTTGCATACAATATGAACACCTTGAAAAATGCACAAGGGGTGATGGTCCTAAGCTACGTCAAGGGCAAGAGCGGCACACTTGGTGACGATAAACCAGCAACAAGCAAGGCTGGCACACAGTGGGAGATGTTCGACGTAGGAATCGCTTGCCAGACATTCTGCTTAGCAGCACACGCTTTGGGGGTGGGAACCTGCATCTTTGGAATCATCGACGACGCTGCAATATCCCAGATCGTTGGCCTCCCCGAGGACGAAACAGTTGCAAGTATCATCACCTACGGATTCGAGGAGGGAGAGCACGCAAAGCCAACTGCACGCCACGAAGTCGAGGAGGTGATGAGAGTAGCAGGAGAGTAAATAGGAGACATAAGTGTAAAAGAGTCCTACGAGAAAGGATGAGTTTTGGAGCCTTTACAACGCTCTAAACTCATCCTTATTTTTAATATATATCTAAGAATTTCTACTTGAGAGGGATAATCTTAGCCAAGAATCCGCCTCCCGAGGTGCACTCGACCTTTAATGTCTCCCCTTTCGAGAGCTCTTTGCGCTTGATGGCGTAGTCGGTTGCAACCCTATCGGCATTCACCCCGTCGCATACCAACTCCACAGAGTAGCGCCCCTCACTGACGAAATCTAACACAACCTCGAAGGTGTGAGGCTCCCAGCCATTCATCGCTCCGACATACCACACATCCTCCTTGCGACGAGCCACAGCGACGCTCTCGCCGATAGCGGAGGGTAGCGCCACGCTCTCGTCCCAGACTACGGGCATCGAGGTGATCACCTTTGTGAACTCAGGCTCCATACGATAGGTGGATGGTGAGTCGCACAACATACAGAGTGGCGAAAAGTAGATAGCATACATCGCCGCTTGACGAGCCCTTGTGCCTTGGCTCATCGGGTTGTTGAACGATTTGAGGAACTCCCCCTTGACGCAATTCTTCATCGCCCCTTGGGTGTAGTCGATCGGACCGCTCATCATCCTGAGGAATGGGATGTCGAGGTCGTGCGAGACCATATCCATCTCCTCCTCGCTCCTCATCTTCATATACTCTAACCCTGCCACACCCTCGAAGTTGACGATGTTGGGGTAGGTACGAGTGAAGCCAGCAGGTTTGTGGACTCCGTGGAAGTCGACCAACATCTTATGCCTCGAACAGAGCTCCGCAAAGTCGCCAACAAACTCAACCATCTGCTGATCGTCACGGCTCAGGAAGTCGATCTTGAACCCCTTAACACCGAGGTCTGCATAATATTTCACCACAGCCTCGGAGTTGTTGGAGCCACCATATTGGCCACACCACAGGATCACACCGACCCCCTTCGTGTCGCCATACTCCACAAGCTCCTTGATGTCGATCTCGGGAATCACCTTCATCAAATCCCCAGAGCCCGTGTCGCTCCACCCCTCGTCGAGGATTATGTAGCGCACGCCATACTCCGCCGCAAAGTCGATGTAGTGTTTGTAGGTGTCGTTGTTGATGCCAACCTTGAAGTCGACTCCCGTGATGTTGAGGTGGTGCCACCACTCCCAAGCCACCATACCAGGTTCGATCCACGAAGTGTCGGCAATGCGTGAGGGCTCCGCCAAGAGATATACCAAGTCGTTGGTCAAGAGTTCGGAGTCCTGCTCGGCAAAGGCCACCATTCGCCAAGGGAGCATTCGCTTGCCCTCGACCTTTGCGATGTAGTCGAAGGAGTCGACCACAACGCTCTGGACATTCTTGTATCCCCCCTGCTTAATCGTGTTTGGGCGAACAGCGAAGTAGGAGCTGAAGCCACCCTCCCTCGAGTAGAGGTAGATACCTGGGTAATCCTGAAGGTCGCTCTCGGTGATGATGATCTTGCGCCCCTTGCCCACGTCGATCCCCATTGGGGTGAGGGCCAAGTGCTCGGTGGTCTGCTCGCTGAGTGGGGCCGTTACGTAGAGACATTCGTGAGAGGATCTCACCTGCTCGTTGAACTTCTTGCTCTTCGAGGCGGTGTAGCCAATATATGTCATCGGATCGCCCGAGATGTTATACTCCACCTGCTCATCTTTGATGGTGACAAAGCCTCGACGATTGAGGACAAAGCGATAGGCAACCCCCTCGTCGTAGGCCCTAAAGAGAACCGAGTAGTCGCCCTTGAAGCTGAGGCTGAGCTCGTTGAAGTGCTCCTCGACCTCAGATTTGATGTAGAATGGAGATGGGAGAACGTTATTAACTGTTCGTCGACGATTCTTTAAGAGTTTGGCCCCCGAGCCACCAAGCACCTCGCCATCATAGAGCGTAAGTGACAATTTGGAGTCGGAGAGGATAAGATCCCCACCCTCACGGAGCGAGTATCGAACCCCAAGGTCGTCAACATTGACCTCAACCGAGAGGCGACCATCGGGAGAGGTTAATGAGAATTGAGTAGCCCAACTATTAGTTGCAACAAAGAGAAGGACAAAAGTAAGTAGTCGTTTCATCGGTTTGGTTAGTTTAAGGTTTAATTGGTTCTCTGGTTAATTTAAGATTGCTATCTCCATAAATTGATATGTGGCAAAAATAACACCATATCCGTCATTGCGGCCAACGAGCCGCAATCTATAATATATTGAATTATAAACGATTAGGGATTGTGGCTCGGAGGCCGCAACGACGTAGAGCGGGGGTTGCAATGACGTAGAGTAGTTTTGGGAGATTATATTAAGCGCCCCACCAAGCACGGACGTTGATAAGTGGATGAGATTTTAAAGATCGTGAGTCTCCTGCCGACGGAGCGTACTAAAAGTACGTGACCGAGGTAGGAGACTCAAGATCTTCGAAATATCGCCGCTTTGCAACGTCCGAAAGCAACGTCCGATATTAAATTGTGTCGAATTTATAGATACAGCGGTGCGTATAAGTCTCCCCAACATCCAACAAAGTAGAAGGGAAAGCAGGCTGATTAGGGGTGTCAGGGTGACACTGAGTCTCGAAAGCAAAGGCTCCACGAGCAACATAAGCGCCCTCGCCATCCTTAGATACAGTCTTGCCATCCAACCAGTTACCGCCATAGAACTGCATTCCAGGCTGATCTGTGTAGACCTCCATACGACGTCCCGACTTAGGCTCCACGATCTCTACCGCCAACTTCATAGCGCCCTCCTTGCCATTGAGCACCCAGCTGTGGTCATATCCAGTTCCCATCTTGAGCTGTACGTTACCCTCCTCATTCTCATCCTGTCCGATTGGCTTTGCAACACGGAAGTCGAATGGAGTGCCCTCAACCGACTCGTAGTATCCGAGTGGAATAGATGTCTCGTCGATTGGCACATAGTAGTCGGCATTGATACGAAGCACGTGGTCAGCAACAGTTCCACGACCCTCACCGCAGAGGTTGAAGAATGAGTGGTGAGTGAGGTTGAGGTGGGTCTTTTTGGTTGTCGTTGCGCTATACTCGATCACAAACTCGCCATCCGAGGTGAGCTCATAACACATATCAATAGTCACCTCACCAGGGTAGCCCTCGGCGCCATCGGGTGAAACATAACGGAAGTCGATGCGAGAGTCTGTCACCTTAACAACATCCCAGATCACCATATCAATACCCTTCAATCCGCCGTGCAACGAGTTGGGTCCATTATTAATAGGTAGTGAGTACTCCACGCCATCAATTGTGAAGTGGCCCTTAGCGATACGGTTTGCGTAGCGTCCGCAAGGTGCGCCATAGAATCTCTCGCCCTTGTTGTCGATATACTCCTCCACAGTGTTGTATCCGAGGACAACGTCGGCTGCAACGCCATCACGATCCTCAACGAATAACTTCATCACACGTGCTCCGAAGTTTGTCACCACCATTTCAACGCCACCAGCGTAGAGTGTGTAGATTTTAGTCTCTGCCATAGTTTTTGATAAGTTTAAAGTTTATTTATAAGTTATTTTTTATTGTTTTTATAGAATGATTTCTCCTCTTTTAGCAACTCTTTATAGTTGTCTATAACATTGCCATCTGTGATATATTTCCACATATCGGGGCGCTCTGACATCAGATACTCTCGTGTGGATGGCATCACCTCTGGGGAGCGATTATTTCGATCCTCTAACCCCATATCACGATTCTCAGATTGCCATTTATCCATTCTTTGTTGCATTTGTGCAAGTTGCTCCGCATAGTGCGGATCGGTCGCTAAGTTATTCAATTCAAACGGATCGGCTTTTATGTTGTATAACTCTTCATCAGGTTTTGTTGAAGCCATAAATAGCTGTTGCGCTGGAGTAAGTTTACCCTGCTGATTGAGTGTTCGCATAATGTGAATAGAGGGACGGTGAAAATCAAGATATTGTTGGTGCATATCCCATCCCTGATCAGGCATATAGTTGCGGATATATTTGAAATCGGCAGTAGTCACAGAGCGAGAACACTCAACCACTTCATCCCACGTATCACGAGCAGAATAGACTGCATCACGAGTCGACAAACTTTCTCCAGACGCAACATCAAAGAGTGGTTTACCCTCATAGTAGGCTGGTATGTCAACACCTGCAAGATTAAGAATTGTAGCTGTAATATCGAGCACACTCACTACACCATCTATCTCTGCTGGCTTTATACCCTTGCCCCACGCAATCATCGGGATTTTAAGACCTGGTTCGTATAGATACCCCTTACCCTTAATATCACATCTGCCATTGTCTCCAATAAAGAACACTATAGTATTATCAAGCAACCCCTTCTTTTTTAGTTCGGAGAATAACACTCCGACCTCATTATCCATATACTCCACTTGATCAAGATATGAAGCCCACTGCTTGCGCACTTGCGGGTGGTCGGGCATAAATGGAGGCATAATAACCTCATCAGGGTTGATCGGACTATCCGACGCAGCAGTTACACCATTCCACCAATCGCCACGATGGGTCACGATCAGCTGAATTTGTGCAAAGAATGGCTGATCTTCGGCTGTAAATTCATCGAACTTATCGAAGAGACCAAATTTGTCGATTCCATTCCACTCCCCAAGAGGTGTGTGCTGGAAATTACAATCTGTTTTACGACCCTTTCCCATAACGCTATGATTACCCAAAATGCAGGTGTATCCAGCCTCACGAAGGTAGTAGGTGAAGGGTTTAAACTCTTCATCAATAGGGGTGTTTCTATTGCTACGATGGTTATGTGAATTTGTGACGACTTGCGTAACGCCTGTCATCATCGCTGACCGATTGGGTGATGAGATCGGGTTGACACAAACCGCAGAGTTATATTTAACCCCTTCACTTGCAATCAAGTTTAAATTAGGTGTCTTGACACACGCCATCCCGTAACACTCCAAATCCTGTCCCATATCCTCTGCCATTAGCCAGATAATGTTGGGCTGTGTGGGTATTGCAGGTGGAGTTGTTGTGCAACTGGCAGCCCCTACACCTAATAGAGGTAGTAATAGCTTTGTTCTCATTTTTTATTCATTTATAGTTGTTGCTTAGGTGTATGATATTCGTCTGTTATCTATGTGAACTTAATGGCAATTATGCATATAGAATAACGAATATGACTGAGTGCACAATGTCAAAGATAGGAATTTTTTTTGTATCAATACCCCCTACCAATGATTTTTTTTAGAAAATAATGCGATTTGGCAAATTATTTCATTACCTTTGTATATTCGCATCCGACCGAATTGTCTATTATTTAGCGGCAAAAGTGGTTCGATGTGAGCAATATAGAATTTAGTAAATCATAAAATAATAGTATAATTTAAAGGTAAAAAAGCTATGGTAGATATTTTTGATCGTCTCGAAAAGAACGTAGGTGGACCTATTGGTCAGTATATGAACTATGCGCACGGATACTTCGCATTCCCTAAGTTGGAGGGCGAGTTGGGCCCACATATGGTTTTTCGTGGCAAGGAGGTGTTGAACTGGTCGTTGAACAACTACTTGGGATTGGCAAACCACCCCGAGGTGCGTGAGGCCGATGCTAAGGGAGCTATCGACTTCGGAATGGCTGCCCCAATGGGAGCACGTATGATGAGTGGTCAGACTAAGTATCACGAGCAGTTGGAGCGTGAGTTGTCGGCCTTTGTTGGCAAGGATGATGCCTTCTTGTTGAACTTCGGATATCAGGGTATGATCTCGATCATCGACTGTCTGTTGACTGCTCGAGACGTTGTGGTCTACGATGCTGAGGCACACGCCTGCATCATCGACGGTTTGAGAATGCATAGCGGTAAGCGATTTGTCTTTGGTCACAACGACATCGACTCTTTGCGACTCCAGCTCTCTCACGCCACTGACCTTGCCGAGAAGCAGCGTGGTGGAGTGTTGGTGATCACCGAGGGAGTATTCGGAATGAAGGGTGACTTGGGAGCCTTGGGCAAGATCGTGGAGCTTAAGAAGGAGTTTTCGTTCCGCCTATTGGTCGACGATGCTCACGGATTCGGAACAATGGGAGCCAGCGGAAAGGGTACTGCCGAGCACTTCGGTGTGACAGATCAGGTTGATGTGTTGTTCAACACATTCGCTAAGTCGATGGCAGGAATCGGAGCCTTTGTAGCAGGACCAAAGTGGTTGATCAACTTCTTCCGCTACAATATGCGTTCGCAGCTCTACGCTAAGTCGTTGCCAATGCCTATGGTTATGGGTGCGTTGAAGCGTATCGACCTCATCCGCAACCACCCAGAGCTCAAGGAGCAGTTGTGGACAATCACCGACGCTTTGCAGTCGAAGTTGAAGGAGAATGGTTTCGAGATCGGCGTTACAGAGTCGCCAGTGACTCCCGTATATATGAAGGGTGGAATCAACGAGGCTACAAACCTTGTGGTTGACTTGCGTGAGAACCACGCACTATTCTGCTCGATCGTGACCTATCCTGTGATCCCTAAGGGTGAGTTGATCCTTCGCATCATCCCAACAGCGGTCCACACTCTCGAGGATGTCGACTACACAATCAACGCCTTGAAGTCGGTACGTGAGAAGTTGGTAGGTGGCGTATATGCCGCTATGCCAATCCCAGTTATGGCTGATGAGGGATTTGCTGAGTAAGCAAAACAATCTCAAAATATAGTAGGAGCACACCTTGAAAGGGGTGTGCTCCTTTGTTTTTGTACACACTTGTTCGTCATTGTACCCCCCCCTATTTATTTGGACAAAACATACACTTGTTCGTCATTGCGGCCCCCGAGCCGCAATGACGCAAGACGGGTTGAAAAGCATAGGTATAATTATTTCATAAATGACGTTGGTTACGATTGGGTTTTAATAGGCAGCTATTGTTAAATTAAAAAAGATCTATTATATTTGGGTCTGACCAAAAACAACTACTAATATGAAAGATCTAAAGAGATTATGTGTGATGGCCACACTCATCGGCCTATCCATCACAACCACCTATGCAGGTGGGCCAGACTACTATCAGGGGAGAGGCAGAATCGCCGTGAGCTCCGACGGAAATCGCCACGACAACGACGATATGAATGCAACCAAGATGACCTTGATGATCCTCGCAAAGGCGGGGCTTCGCGATCAAACGGTCGTCTACACCTATGCCGACCATATATGGAGCAGCGAGAGCAATGACCTCGAGATAATGAGGCGAAGCGCCGAGGAGACAGGCCAAAGATTTGGCTTCGATAGGTGTCGATTCATTGCGGCGGTAGAGGATCCCGAGGCGGCCTATAATGCTATGCGTGATGAGATCTTGAAATCGACCTCGGAGAACCCCCTCTTCATAATTGCGGCAGGGCCGATGCAGGTTGTCGGCACAGCAATCGAGCGTGCGGCCGAGGTTAACCCCCTATCCCTCAGCCATATCACCCTCATCTCGCACTCCGACTGGAATAACCGACACTCGGACGACCCCTATAAAAATGAGCCGCAACATAGTGGCTGGACGTGGGACGAGTTGAAAGAGGCCTATGGAGATAGGGTAAATTTCAAGAAGATATTGGATCAGAATGGGACGAGCGGTGGCGGCCCAAATAAGTCGAAGGATAAGTTCTATGCCCCCGACTGGCAGGCGTGGGAGTGGATGAACAATAGCGACGACGAGAACCTAAGGTGGGTCTACAACCACGACGAGATAAAGTGCGGCCCCGACTATTCGGACGCAGGTATGGCCTACTACCTCTGCGCCGATCTCGATGGCGTGAGGGGCGATGAGCACGGCACCTACCAAAAATTAGAGCAGTGGGTTGCCACCAAGTCGGTTAAGGAGCAGACTAAGATCAAACCATCAAAAGTCAAGGTTGGCGATGTGAGTGTCGGAGAGGATTTCATAGCTATCGAGGCCGATGCCTCAATCACACCCTTGGGCAAGGGGTGGCGATTGGTGAAGTCGGGCGACAAGGACTACACTCAGATCTGTGGCACTATGCAGGCGGTGAATGGAACATATATTGAGTATATGTCGGGCACAGTTAATGGGGCAGGGGTCGATGTGGGACAAGATGTGTTGACCTACAAATTCACCCCAAAAAGCAGTGGCGAATATTATCTAACTGGGCGTATGGCGCAGCAGCTAAATCAGGCGGATGGTGTGGCTCGAACAGATCAGTGTAACGATGTCTTTGTGAAGTTGGAGGGTGACTACACATCGGCCTCCGAGGCTTCGCAGGAGATACTTGGCAGCTGGAATAAGTGGTTCGGACGTGGCTTCAATGCTTGGGGAGCGTTTACGATGTTAGATGTTCAACACAAAAAGTATAAGCCCATCTATAATCTAAAGGCAGGGGTCGAGTACACGCTCTATATCAGCGGCCGCTCCACGGGGGTCTGCATCGACTATATTTTACTATCCAAAGCCCCCGTCATAGTAACTGGCCGTAAGGATCTCTCCACGCATAACGATGTTCGTCTACGTCCTCAATTTGGCGGCAAGAAGTAGTTTCACATAAATCAAGAAGCACACCCTTTTGAGGTGTGCTTCTCTTGACTTACATACGCATAACTTTTACGCTTACGATCTCTATCTACTCATCAATAATGACTTGAATGAGTCATAATCTTTACTCATCTCGATACTCTGCTTAGTACCCTGCATAAACGCCTTCAAAGGGGCAGGGATCTGAACCTCGGCGCCAGTGATACCCTCGACAGTCTCGAGGAATTTGGCTGGGTGGGCAGTCTCCAAGAATACCCCCTGCTCGCCATCCTGCAACTGCTCCTTCAACGCACGATAGCCGCACGCTCCGTGTGGATCCAACAGATAGCCTGTCGACTTCAACGCCTCGGCCATCGTCTCCCCGATCTGCTCGTCGGTGTAGGCACATCCCGACACCTCGGCCGTGATCGCCTCGTGTGAGCCATAGAGGTCTACCACACGAACGAAGTTGCTCGGATCACCGACATCCATCGCATTTGCGATCGTGGCAACCGATGGGCGTGGAGTGTAGACTCCCGTATTTAGATATTGCAAGAAGATATCATTCTCGTTGTTTGCCGCAATGAACCTCTTTACGGGGAGCCCCATCTGCTTTGCGATCAATCCAGCGGTGATATTTCCGAAGTTTCCACTTGGGACACAGAAAACAATATCACGAGCCTTATCCTGCCTCTTCAACTGAGCATAGGCGTTGAAGTAGTAGAACGCCTGAGGTAGGAACCTCGCCACATTGATCGAGTTGGCACTCGTTAGCTTCATATGGGCGTTCAACTCCTCATCCATAAAGGCCTGCTTCACGAGGGCTTGGCAGTCGTCGAATACTCCATCTACCTCCAACGCTGTGATATTCTGACCCAACGTCGTGAACTGACACTCCTGAATTGCGCTCACCTTTCCCTTGGGATAGAGCACATAGACGTGGATTCCCTCCACACCCAAGAAGCCATTCGCCACGGCACTTCCTGTGTCGCCCGATGTGGCTACCAACACATTCACAAGCCCCTCGCTCTTCGCCTGCTTCGAGATGAAGTAGCCCAAGAGGCGAGCCATAAAGCGACCTCCCACATCCTTGAACGCAAGGGTTGGGCCGTGGAACAACTCCAACGAGTAGATGTTGGGCTCCACCGCTACCACGGGGGTTGGGAAGCTCAACGTGTCGTTGACGATCTTCTTTAGGCTCAGCGTATCGACATCCTCACCGAAGAAGGCATCTGCCACTGCATAGGCGATCTCCTGAAACGACATCCTGTCGATGTTGGCGAAGAACTCTGGCGGTAGCTTCTTGATCTTCTCGGGCATATATAGACCCTTGTCTGGGGCTAACCCTTTTACCACTGCCTCCTCTAACGTGGCCCAGTCGGCTTGCTTGTTTGTGCTGTAATATTGCATATCTTATCTTTTTTTATTTTGTTTTTCTTCTCTCTTTATCGGCCTTTTTTCTTTCGCTTTTTTTTGCGCCACCGAGCGATTTTTTCTTGAAAATCGCTTTTTATCGGTGGTGGCGAGGGTAACTATGGGGTCTGCGCTCAGGCCGCGCTGGCCCACAACAAGTTGTGATTAGAAACTTCGTTTCTTACTTTAGGAGGGCTTGCATAAACTCCTCTCCTCTTAGCTCTCCGTATTCACCCTCTCTTGCCGACCTCTCGTCGTACCTCTCTACCTTGTCACCCTCCACTGTTGGGTCGTAGATCACAAATGGGACCGCCTCCCTTGTGTGGGTCTTTAGATGACACGGCGTCGGATGGTCGGGTAGTAGCGCTATGCGAACTGGCTCATCGAACTCGCTCACAGCCTCCATAATCCTCTTAACACACCTCTCGCTCAGATACTCGATCGTCCTGATTTTCAACTCGTGGTCCCCCTCGTGGCCGGCCTCGTCGCTTGCCTCGATATGTAGGTAGACGAAATCCTCGTTTCTCAACGCCTCGATCGCCGCCTCGGTCTTTGCCTCGTAGTCGGTGTCGTAGAGACCTGTCGCACCCTCTACCTCGATCGGGGTTAGTCCTGCATAGACACCTATCCCCTTGATCAGATCAACAGCCGAGATCACTGAGCCGCTCCCTACACTCTCATACCTCTCCATCAAGGTCTCCATCGCTGGCTTATATCCTGGCGACCACAACCAAATCGAATTGGCTGGGTCCTTGCCCTCGCTCACCCTTCGCTTGTTTATTGGGTGGTCGTTCAACAACTCCTGAGAGCGTAGAGTCAACTCATTAAGCCTCTTCGCTGTCGCCTCGGCCTCAGCTGTCTCCGCCTCGATCATAACATCTTTGAACGGTGTGCCTGGCACATTGTGGGGTGGGGTGCAGCTTAACATCTTATTGCCACCCTTCAACTTCAGAAGGTGACGATACGACACACCTGCAAACAGGTTCAACTCCTCGTCGCCCAACTCACGCTGGAGATACTCGATCAACTCGGTCGCCTCCTCAGTTGAGATGTGGCCTGCCGAGTGGTTCTTGATCTTGCCGCTCTCGTCGATGGTGATTAGGTTGCACCTCATCGCCATCTCGCCCTCCTCGATCTCGACACCCATACTTGCCGCCTCCAACGAGCCACGCCCCTCGAAGACCCTATCTATATCGTAGCCCAACACCGCCAAGTTCGCAATCTCGCTACCTGGCTCGTATGGCTCGGGAACGGTGTGCAACACTCCACAACGTCCACGCTTTGCCAACGTATCAATCGCTGGCTTATTTGCCGCCTCCAAAGTGGTGCGACCCGAGAGAGCATCCACTGGATGCCCTGCCATTCCATCTCCTAATATGATTATATACTTCATCTATAACCCTCTCCTAAATAACCTAAACTCTATCGGATATTTGCAATGCTGATGATGTCGGCAAAGACTCCTGCCGCTGTCACCGCTGCACCTGCTCCATATCCCTTGATCACCATTGGTAGCTCCTTGTAACGCTCTGTGGTCAACAACACCGAGTTGTTGCTACCCTCCAACTCATAGAATGGATGTTTCGCATCGACCATCTGCAACGAGACCGAACCCTTGCCATCCTCCAACTTCGCAACGAAGCGGAAGCGCAAACCATTCTCCTCGGCATAGAGTCGCTTCGCCTCGAACTCCTCGTCGAGCGAGGGGACCTTAGCCCAGAAATCATCTACCGTACCCTCGAACAACTCCGCAGGGATAAAGAGGTTCTTCTCGACATCCTCCTGCTCCAAGGTGTATCCAGCCTCACGAGAGAGGATCACCAACTTACGAACCACATCCGAACCATTGAGGTCGAGTCGTGGATCGGGCTCGCTATATCCCGCCTCCTTGGCCATCATAATCGCCTTCGAGAGTGGAATCTCGGCACTCATAACATTGAACAGATAGTTCAGCGTTCCCGAGACAACCGCCTCGATACGGGTGATCTTATCTCCACTGTTGATGAGTGAGTTGATCGTGTTGATGATCGGAAGGCCTGCACCTACATTCGTCTCGAATAAGAACTTAACACCCCTCTTGCGAGCCGTAGCCTTCAGCGCCTTATACTCCTCATATCCGCTCGATGCCGCAACTTTGTTGGCCGCAACGACCGAGATGTTGTGGTCCAAGAGCTCACGATATATCGTTGTGATCTCGCTGTTGGCCGTACAATCTACAAAGACAGTGTTCGAGATATTCATATCAATAAGCTCCTGCGCAATCTTCTTGGGGCTCGCCTCTCTCTCCGACGTTGCCAACACATCCTTATAACCATCTAACTCGACTCCCGAGCGCTCAATCACATAGCGACGTGAGTTCGACAATCCAACCACATTAACCTTGAGGGCCTTATCTGCCAATAAAATTGATTGCTGAGAGCGGATCTGCTCCAATAAATTCGCCCCCACCAAGCCAACTCCTGCGATGAAGAGGTTGACCACTTGATGCTCCGACAAGAAGAATGAGTCGTGGATAACATTCAACGCCTTGCGAAGCTGCTCCAACTTAATCACAAACGAGATATTGGTCTCCGAGGCTCCCTGAGCACAGGCGATGACGTTGATACCATTGCGGCCCAAGGTGTTGAACAGCTGACCAGCGATACCTGGTGTGAGACGCATATTATCGCCCACGATAGCTACCGTTGCCAAGTCGTGCTCGATACACACCTGCTCGATCTCACCCAACTCGATCTCCTGAGTAAACTCCTCGTTGAGAAGCTCCGCCGCCTGAGCAGCGTCCGCGTTACGCACCCCGATCGAGATGTTGTTCTCCGACGAGGCCTGAGAGACGAGGAACACGCTGATTCCACCCTTCGCCAAGGCCTTGAAGATTCTATAATTAACGCCAATAACGCCCATCATTCCCAACCCCGTAACGGTGATTAGGCTGGTGTCGTTGATCGACGAGATACCCTTGATTGGCTTACCCTCCTCCTTGCTCTTCTCACGAGTGATCAAGGTTCCAGGGGCCTCGATGTTGAAGGTGTTCTTCACCACGATCGGGATATTCTTGTAATATACTGGGTAGATCGTTGGTGGGTAGATCACCTTTGCTCCGAAGTTACACAACTCCATCGCCTCTACGAACGAGAGGTGGTTGATGACGTAGGTGTTGCTGATGACACGTGGATCGGCCGACATAAAACCATCGACATCGGTCCAGATCTCCAAGATATCGGCATCGAGCGCCGCCGCCATAATTGCGGCTGTGTAGTCCGAACCTCCACGGCCCAAGTTTGTCACCGCTCCGCTCTTGATGTCCGAGGCGATGAAGCCTGGCATCAAGCTCACACGAGTGTGCTCCTTGAACCTCTCGGCAATGAGGCTATTTGTTGTCTCGAAGTCGACGATGTGTTTCCCATATTGGGGCACTGTCTTTACCAACTCACGTGAGTCGATGAGTGTCACGTCGCTCAAAATATATGAGATGATCGTCGAC
Source organism: Rikenellaceae bacterium (assembly GCA_047178625.1). Lineage (GTDB taxonomy): Bacteria > Bacteroidota > Bacteroidia > Bacteroidales > Rikenellaceae > Alistipes. Next base: position 40,807 of record JBCQTJ010000008.1, on the reverse strand, counting down.
GAGAGCCTCTCGCCATAGCTCACGATCGTATCCATCGTCTTTGGTGAGAGGTCACGGATGAGGTGCACACCGTTGTAGATGTTCGTCAGATCGTCGAATAGAGGGCGCAACCTCCCATTGAGCTCCGCGTGATGCTTACTCTCCACGATCCCCTCGATCATCTCTGCGTGACGTGTGGTGATGCGGCTCAGAGTCGTTAGATACTCTGCATCACCCTTTTGGGCCAATGTCGCTGCCCCGATCAGCAGGTCAGTCACCCCACCAAATGCCGATACTACAATCACCAACTCCTCGTCTGTTGTGTTGACGATACGCTGCACATTGCGTAGGCTCTCAACCGAGCCAACCGATGTGCCACCAAACTTTAATACTCTCATTTTATATATTTCGCTTAACTTATTATTCACTCTTATTCGCAGCCTTTTTGGGCATACTCACTTCATAGCACGCAAATATACATTTTTTTGCGTACATATCAAAATCTGAGGGGTTAATATTGACCCAATGGGGCAAAAAAAAGGGCGATCACTCGGCCCCCTCAATTATGAATATCTCTTCACCAGCTCTCTGCATAAAGAATTTTTCTCGTGCATAGCGTTCCAGCTCGTCGTCATACTTCAAGCTCTCGATGATGGCGCTATCTTTTGTGATCATCTTTTGGTAGATCTTCTGGTCGGAGTGGAGCCCCACCATAGCAAAGCGGATCTGGATCGCGTGGATCAAATTGACCCCGATCATATATAACATCCACACCACCACCACAATAGAGAGGAGTGTGAGTTTGTTTTCTCGAATGTAATCCAGTGAGAATACTCGCCTAAAAGCTGAACGATGCTCTGCCATAAAAAAGTAAGTTTAAAAATAACAACCAAAAACCCGCAAAAAGTGGGAGGCGCAGATCGTTGATAGGTGGATGAGATTTTGAGGATCGTGGATCGCAGGTCGCAGGAGCGTACTAAAAGTACGTGACTAAGATCTGCGATTCAGGATCTTCGAAATATCGCCGCCTTGCAACGATCTAAACGGTCTTAAGGGATATGCATATACTTGTGTGTCTGGATTGAGATCTGCCACTCGGGGTTTGCCTTAACATAATCCACCAACAAAGGCATAACCACCTCCGAAACACTCCACTCAGGCTGAAGATAGAGCCGACATTTAGGAAGAACTCTTGCAGCGCACCTCTCAGCCCAAGTGATATCCTCCCCCTTCTCGATCACCACCTTCAACTCATCGGCCCTCTCATAAGCCTCCGCCAAAGGGGCCTTACGCTGCTTAGGCGAGAGGCAAATCCAGTCGAAACATCCGCTAAAAGGGTGCGAACCCGAGCTCTCCAAAAAGATCTCCAACCCCTCTTGGTGGAGCGCCTCGGTCAAGGGGCCCAGCTCATAGGTCAGAGGCTCTCCGCCAGTGATGACGATTGATCGTGCGGCACACTCCACAGCCCTCTCCACAATGCGCTCAACCTCGACAGGAGGGTGGATCCGAGGGTTCCAACTCTCCTTAGCATCGCACCAACGACACCCCACATCACACCCTCCGAGGCGGATGAAATAGGCCGCCTTGCCAGTGTGAAATCCCTCGCCTTGAATCGAGTAGAAATCCTCGACCAAGGGGAGCAGCTTGCCCCCTTCGAGGCTGTCTAATCCGTTCTCTAACATTTAGTTACATATATATCAGCGAGCTCACGCCCCAACTCATTGTAGTCGAGTCCATACCCCACAATAAACTCATTGCCGATCTCCATCGCCCTATATTTGATCTCCTCCTTGCCTTGGTAGGCGGCAGGCTTGAAGAATAGGGTGCAGACATCATACGAGGCGACCTTCTGGGCTCTGAGCAGAGCTGTGATATGGGTGATGCTATGTCCTGTGTCGACAATATCTTCGACGATGACCACCTTGCGCCCTTTGACCGAGCTCTTCAACCCGATCATCTCACGCACCTCGCCCGTAGAGTTGCAACCCTCATACGATGCGATCTTCACGAAGCTGATCTCGACACGGAAGTTGAGCTTGCGAACCAAGTCGCTAAGGAAGATGAACGAGCCGTTGAGGATTCCCAACAAGACGACGTTATCCTCATCCGTGAAGTTGGCGTTGAGCCTCTCGGCCACCCTCTCGACCGACTCTGCAATCTGGGTCGCTGGGATCATAACCTCGAATGTGCGATCACAAATTTTAACCTTTTCTGCCATATTATTTTAAATTTATATCTCTATCTAATATAACGATAGTAGACCCCCAAAGGCAACTCCTTGCCAAAGCTGTCAACCATCAAAAGTTCACCCCTCTGCTCACCCTCTGGGGAGCCAAAGGCTTGGTGCATAGCGGTGCGAGCGAGTGTCGAAGAGAGCCCCATCGAGTAGAGGTTTAGAACCACAAACGCCCCCGCCTCCTTCGTGAGTAGCTCGCTGCAAAGGCGCAACATCTCCTCTATATTCTCCTCCAATATCCACCTCTCGCCATTGGCTCCACGGCCATAGGCTGGGGGGTCGAGTACGATCGCATCGTAGCGATTGCCTCGTCTCACCTCACGCTTCACAAACTTCAGAGCATCCTCCACGACCCAACGAATGTCGCTGAGCGAGCTAAGTTCCATATTCTCACGTGACCAGCTAACCACCTGCTTCACCGAGTCGACGTGTGTCACCTTGGCCCCCGACGCTGCGGCCGCCAACGAGGCACCGCCCGTGTAGGCAAATAAGTTCAACAGCGATGGGGGAGTCGCACCATCACCACGCTTCGATGCGATCTCACGGCAGCTATCATAGATGAAGTTCCAGTTGGCCGCCTGCTCAGGGAAGATCCCCACGTGTTTGAACGAGGTGAGCCCCAAGCGCATCTTGAGCGATATCCCTTTGTAGCGATAGCCAACGCACCACTGCTCGGGTGTCGAGGGCTTAAGCCTCCACTCGCCTCGCTCCTCGCTCTTTCCATCACGAAGGAATGAGGCGTGGGCACGACGCTGCCACTCCTGCTCCGAGAGGCTCTTGCGCCATATCGCCTGAGGCTCGGGACGACGTGTCACCACCTCGCCGAAACGCTCCAACTTCTCGAACTCACCCGAGTCAAGAAGTTCGTAATCACTAAAATTTACCGCTATATTGTCTATCATAATTTTACCTTTATAAGTGACATCCGACACCTAATACAGTCGAAGTCAAGTCGAAACCGACTCTCACCACGCACCAAAAAGAGATCACCTCTTAAGTCACTACCTCGGCGCAGACACTCTCCGATCTCACGACGAATACAGTAGGCACTCCTCATAACCGCCACCCCATCCAAGCTCTCCGCCCTCTCGAAGCTCGGTTCGATGAGCTCCACTCCGTGGTCTCGATAGAACTTCTCAGCGAGGGAGTTTGTCACCCCCACCTCGCCGCCGATCGTGGCCACAGGGTATCTCACACCGCTCTTCTCAGCGAATATCACCCCTCGGTTTTGGGCCGCCCTCTCGATCCTCATCTCTCTCAGGCGATCGAGCGCCTCACGCCTCAGCGCCGAGAGCTGTGACGAGGCGATGAACTCACCTCCCCAACTCTTTGTCTCAATCCTTTCTGCCTCGAATATCGTATCTCCGCACTTCGAGAGCTGAGTGACGATGGTCTGCTCCATCTTATCTCTGTTCTTGGTCGGCTCGAATGGCCCCGCCACCACTGCCGAGGCTCTATTCCCCGAACCATCGGTGTAGGAGAGCTCGACCCTCTCTAAAGATGAGAAAATCTCGCCCCGAATGGCGATGACTCGCTTACTTCTCGACGACTCCACAGCCGCCTCAAACAACCTATCAAAATTCCTATATAGTTGGCTCCCGACAGAGATTTTCCCCACTCGATTAAGCGAGATAACACCCCTCAAAGCGTCGACCCTATTCACATTACTCCCCTCTAAACCTCTCTCGCCTAAGTAACAAATTCCATCTCCCGTAGAGATCTCGGCCCCTTTCGAAAGGGACTTCACACCAATCTGCTCGCCCCTAACCCAAGCGACCTCTCCGATCGGCTCACCCAGCGCCTTGGGGGTTCTGAGCGATGCCACGCCCCTCACTCCGCCATCGGCACAATATGCAGTCTCACCCCTCGAAAAGCTCTTCGATGGGTTGGGCTCAAACTCGATCCTCGATCGTCCCTCGGAGCTGCGGACCATATTTCCCCTCATCTCCATCTCACGGTCGACGACCTTGCGGTAGTGGGCCACAATATTTTTTGTGTAGCTAAGCTCTTTCAACCGACCCTCGATCTTGAGCGAGCTAACACCCTGATCTAACAGATCACCAATGCGGCTGCTCAGGTTGAGATCCTTCACCGAGAGCAGATGTTGCCCCTCGATGAGCCTCTCGCCATCCTCCGTCACAAGGTCGTAGCTGAGCCTACAAGGTTGGCTACACTCGCCTCTGTTTCCGCTCCTCGAGGGGGTCATAGCCCTCGACAGAAAGCATCGGCCGCTATACCCCACACAGATCGCCCCGTGGATAAAGGCCTCTAACTCAGCGTCACACCCCTCTCTGATCTGGGCGATCTGGGCGAACGATAAGTTGCGCTCCAAGACAATGCGTGAGAAGCCCACCTCGGAGAGGAATCGCACCCCCTTCACAGTGTCGTTACACATCTGAGTAGAGCTATGGAGCTCGACCCCGAGCCCCATCCTCGCAAAGGCGAGATCCTGAACGATAAGGGCATCGACCCCCACGCTGACCAACTCACGAGCCGCCCTCTCCGCATCACGAAGCTCCTCCTCGAAGATCAAGGTGTTCATCGTAGCGTAGAGCCTCGCCCCATATTGGTGGGCATACTCAACCGAGCGAGCGATGTCGTCGATCGAGTTGCAGGCAGCGGAGCGAGCCCCGAAGCGTGTGCCACCTATATATATAGCATCGGCACCGTGGTCGATGGCTGCACGAGCGCCATCATAGCTCTTGGCTGGAGCGAGCAACTCTATCGGAATCATTCGTTTAGGCATATCTCTACAAAGGTACGACATTTTTGTCATATTTTCACTTGGACCCTCCATTATTCACCGATTTTTTTGTAGATTTGCGCACTTTTAAATCTTAAATAATGTAAAAAATGAATAGATTATTTTTAGTTGTTTCGGCTCTCGTAGTGGCTATGAGTAGTTGTGTAGGTGGTGGTGAGCCACAATGTTCGGCGTGTGTAGTAGAGGTCGAGGAGTCGATCTCGAAGGTGGAGACACCAGCTGAGGCGATCGAGGCGTTGAAGGAGGGAAACGCACGATTTGTGGCTCAGAAGGTGGTTAACCCCCACTCGAACGAGGCACGACGTATCGCCACAGTAGATTCGCAGAACCCATTTGCGGCTGTGGTAGCCTGCTCCGACTCACGTGTGCCTGTGGAGCTACTTTTCGACCAGGGAATTGGCGACCTATTTGTGATCCGCACCGCTGGAAACTCCGTAGCAGGGGATTTGGTGATGGGTAGCGTTGACTACGCAATCGACCACCTCAATGTCCCCTTGGTGGTGATCCTCGGACACCAGAATTGCGGAGGTGTGACAAGCTCGATCACAGTCAACGAGAATGATCACCACCACCACGAGCACAATGGCAAGATTGGTCAGTTGTTGGAGGCTATCCGTGCCGATGTGAGGGAGTTTGTTGGTAAGCACGACAAGCTTGATGATGCTATCCTCTGCAACGCAAGTGCGCAGGTTGAGCGCCTTGAGAGTGTGCCTTATATTGCTGAGAAGATTGAGAGTGGTAAGTTGCAGATAGTTTACGCCTATTATAACTTTGAGACTGGCGAAGTAATATTCTATTAAGATCGCCCACAAGGCGGCGATATTACAGAAAAAGAGATGCAGAGGGTTTGTCCTTTGCATCTCTTTTTTCTGAGTCTTTCTGGGTCTTGCTGAGACAATACTGAGTGCTGAGTTTGGCTAACAAGGATGAGTTTTGGGGCTTCGTGAAGGCTCTGAAAGCGCAGCGTACTAAAAGTACGTGAGCATTTCAGAGTCGAGGGAAGTGCCAAAAATCGCCTTGTTAGACGAACTCATCGGAAAAGTAGGGCGTCTATGCATAGATAGGTCGGGATCGAACTATTGTCGGTCTGGACCGTAAACTCCAATGATGAGACACCATCAAGTTCTGATAGATCCATCTCCTCCCACCATCTCACCTTCGCCACGTAGCTGCTGTTGAAGAGCACCTTCGAGACTGGCTCGCCAATCTGAACCCCTTGCGCATCTTTGGCCGTTGCTACCAACGTCGCTGAGAGGTAGTCGTTCCACATCGTCGAGGGGTTGTGTGAGGCCGAGATAGCTGGTATCGCCACCGAGATAGACTCCAAATCCTTAGGCTCCGAAAAGGTTATTGTCGGAGTGAAGTTCGAGACGTAGTGACCCACCACAAAGGTGTGGTCGCCATCGGCATCGGTCGAGGTGTTGGCGAAGAACTCGTAGTTGTAGTTCGAGGTCCCCTCCGAAGTCACCTGCGACACCGACGAGGCGAAGTTCTGCGAGATGGCAAAGCCCACCCACGTCTGCTTCGACGACAGGTAGAGCGCGTTATATCCCGCCTCGCCATCGTTCGAGTAGAACAACACACCATCGAAATCGGCTCCGCCAGCTCCGCTGTCCGAGGCGTAGATCTTGCTTGTCTCATACATCGAGTTGAAGAAGGCTGAGGTGGTTAACGTCACCTCGCCACCATCTACATCTCGATAGCACTCTAACGAGCTCTCGTAGCTCACCGCATCGTCATCCTCTTTGTCGCACGACGAAATCACCATCACAGCTGCCATAAGTGGCAACACTCTAAAAAATCTTTTCATTACCCTTTTTTATATATAACGAATACAACCTCATTTACTGCATAAATATTCTATATATTTTCGCCATTCAACATATCGCCAAACTCCGAGAGGTAGCGAGAGAGCTTCCTGAATCGTGGTAGCAACTCGTCGTATCGGCTCTTGATGTCGGCATCTGTCTCGTAGACCGCCTCGATCGTGTGTTGAGCGTCGATGGGCGAGAAGTCGCTCCACAACCCTGCTCCAACGGCCGCCAAAGCTGCTGCACCCAACGATGCGCACTCCTGATCGACCGAGCTCTTCAACACCTTTAGACCATATATATTAGCGAACAACCCCATCCAATAGGGGCTCTTGGCACCTCCGCCAACCATCAACATCTCGCTCTGTAAGCCGCTCTCGTTCATCAACTCATCGAGTGCTATACGCAAGTTCATTGCGATACCCTCGAGTGTGGCCCTCATCATATCGCAACGGTTGTGCGAGAGGTTGAGACCCACAAATCCACCGACGATATTGGCGCTCTCCTCGAGCATCGAACCTCCTGCAAGGCTGGGGTTAAAGATCAGACCATTCGCACCCACTGTCGACTCCGAGGCCATCTTCGCCAAGTCGATATACTTCTGGTCGCCACTCAAATCGGTGTAGAGGTTATCCAACACCCAGCTGAGCGATGTTCCAGCCGAGAAGATGCAGGTCGCCGAGGCATACATACCCCTTACGACGTGGGCAAAGACATAGGGCTTAGTCTCGAAGTTGAGCACGGGCTTTGTCGACGACAAGGCGATCCAAGCCGACGAGCCGAGCGAGGTGTAGAGGTGGCCATCACGATAGCCCCCTGCACCCAACGCCATACACGAGTTATCAACTCCGCCCGAGATGATCTTAACACCCATCGGAAGCCCTGTCTGACGTGAGGCCTCCTCCGAGATCGTCCCAACAACCGCTGTCGAGTCGAGGATCTCGGGAAGAATCTTTGGGTCGATGCCCGAGGCCGAGATATACTCCTCGCAATAATTCATCCCCAGCAGCGAGTAGACTCCGCTACCCGAGGCGTATGAGTGGTCGGTGGCTCTACGCCCCGTAAACAAGAAGTTACAATAATCTTTGGTGCCGAGGATGCAATCCACCTGAGAGAAGATCTCGGGCAAATTATCACGATACCACATAATCTTGAAGATCGAGTAGCACTCCGCTGGGAAGCCGCTACCTGTGGCACGATACCAACTCTCGTAGTCGACCTTCTCGAAGAACTCGGCGCTCTGTTTATGGGCCCTCTTGTCGGACCATATTGGGGTCTTGTCGACCAATAGATTCCCCTCCTTGTCGATGGGGACAACGCCCAAGCTATGGCCCGAGATGGCCAACGAGACGATCTCATTGGGGTCGACCTTGGTGGTGCGAAGTAGTCGCTGAGTGGAGCTCACGATCGCCCCCCACCAATCACTTGGTGCCTGCTCCTGAATGTGAGACGAGAGGTTATAGCTCGGATAACTCTCGAACTCGAAGCCAAGCAGCTCACCACTATCCGAGAATAGAGAGGCTTTGAGCCCCCCCGTTCCCAAATCGTAAGAGATAATCTTGCTACTCATCGCACTCGTCGATGATGCTCAACACCGACTTGTAACCGATGCCGAAGCGTGAAACGCCCATCTCGTACATTGCCTTTAGGGTCGCCAAATCACGAACTCCACCTGCTACCTTCAACTTGATGGCATCGCCAACCGTATCCTTAATCAACTTCACGTGGTGGAGAGTTGTCGACCCTGCCCAGCCTGTTCCAGTCTTTACATAGTCGGCCCCTGCATCGAGCACAATCTTCGATGCTGTGACGATCTCCTCGTCGCTCAAAAGAGCCACCTCGATGATAACCTTCAGCGGAAGTGGTGCTACAACGGCCTTGATCTGAGCGATCTCAGAGGCGATATCCTCTAACATTCCCGACTTTAGCTTGCCCACATTCATCACCATATCAACCTCGTCGCAACCCTTCTCTTTCATCTGCTTTGCCTCGAAAAGCTTTGTCTCGACAGTCTCGGCTCCCGATGGGAAACCAACTACGCCACCGACCTTGATCGAGTCGTAATCCTTCATCTGCTCAACCGCATAGTCGGTGAAGCAGGGCATCGCAAAGACACAGATTAGGTTGTTGGCCTTTGCCGCTGCGATTACCTCTTTTACGTCGCTCATTGATGACTCTGTCTTTACGGTACTGATGTCGATGAGGCGTGCCACCTCGCTCTTTGTGTATTTCATAGTTTTAGGTTTTGTTTAGAATCTGTTTAAGTTTTTCTCGCTAAATTTGTTAAGAGAGATATTGCTTTAATTTTCTCTTCTTTGTGCGAGGCGCATAGCAATAGCTATGTAACGAGTGCAAAAAGAGAAAAGTGAAGTGACAGATCCTTAACAAATTAGATGCGAGAAATTTAAACAGATTCTTATATTGTTCTTAAAAATTTCTAAGCTTCATTTTATAGAGTTCCTCTACTCTCTTGGCAAACTCCGTGGCGCTCTCCCCCTCCTTGGCGGTTAATGGTCGTAGATACTCCACCGAGATCTCATTGCCCAGATGAGGCAGGCGGATGCTCTTGAAGGTAGTACCCTCCGAACCCTTGATTAAGACTGGGACAACGGGGATGTTGAGCGCCTTGCTAAGTATTGCGAAGCTCTCCTTGAACTCGCCCAACTTACCACTCTTTGATCGTGTTCCCTCGGGGAAGATCACCACATTGCACCCCATCGAGAGGACCTTATACATCTGCTGCATCGACTCCCTCACGCTCGTGTGTACATTCATCAAGATGATGTTGTTGTGGGCGGCCATATACTCCTTGAATCCACCCCGAAAGTGCTTATCCTTGGCGAAGAATAGGGTCTTGTGGACCGACTTCCACTTTAGCGGTAGCGTGACATACAACCCATCCAATCCACTTCGGTGGTTGCCCACAAAGATAACGGGTCCATCGGGCAGCTCCTTAACCCCATCGGCCCTAAAGCGATAGAATAGCGAGACGATCCACCACATCTTGGTGTGGATGAGCCAGTGTAGGAAGCCACTCTTTGGAAGTGTCATCTCCTTATCATCGCTCTTCAAGATATCATCCCAGTTGAGGTCGGCACTTGTGAGTGTAGTCTCTTGGGAGTTCTCCTCGACATAGGCCGAGAGCAGATTCAGAGTCGATAGCTCACTCAACTGCTCCTCGCTCACCGAGACAGCGAAACACTCCTCGATATAGGAGATCAACGAGACACGACCCAGTGAGTCGAGCGCAAGGTCGATCTCGAAGTGAGAGTCGCCATTGGCGTAGCTTCCTGTCTGGTCGTCGACGAAGGCCTTAAGCATCTGGAAGGTCTCCGAACGCTCCGAGATATCCTCCTTCGGCCCCTCCTCTCGCTTTCCGATTAGCTCCGAGAGCTTGAATCGTTGGATCTTGCCCAACCTTGTTTTGGGTAGCTCCTTCGAGATTATGTGGTAGCGCATAATCCTCTTATAGCTCGATGCAGTCTTGTTGTAGGCCTCGATCTCACCTCGCACCATCTCGTCGAGGGTGGCTTGGGTGTCGGCCCTCACAGCGGCCAGATCGGGGTAGACGATTCCCTGCAAGATGTCGTCGTGGAGAGTCACAGCGATCTCCTTGATTGCGGTCGAGCTCTGAGTGATCTCATTCTCGATCGAGGCAGGGTTTATATTTTTTCCGTTGGGGGTGACGATGATCTCCTTGATTCGCCCCGTGATCTTGATTCCATACTTCTCGTCGTAGACCGCCGTGTCGCCCGTGTGCAACCAACCATCACGAATCACCGCCGCCGTCTCCTCCTCACGGTTGTAGTAGCCCTTCATCACGTTGGCTCCTCGAACACATAGCTCGCCACTCTTCTCGATTTTATATTCGCAACCAGGCAAGATGCGGCCGCAATAACCCACCTTGCGCTCCCCAGGGCGTGTGAACGAGATCATCGGAGCACACTCGGTCATTCCATACCCCTCGAGGACATAGAACCCCAAAGTTTTGAGGTTGTTGCCAGTCTCGATCGGCAACGCTGCACCTCCCGAGACAAGATACTCCATATGGCCGCCAAATACATCTTGCGCCGCCTTAAAGACCTTCCTCGAGAGCGACTGAGAGCCGATGAGATTACACAATCCATATAACATTCGAGCCACAAAGTTGGCGTTGATCTTAGCCATAATTCCTTTAGCCAGAGTCTCATAGAGGCGAGGCACACCGATAAGAAGTGTGATTCGTCCCTTTTTGAGGACCGAGAGTAGTTGCTCGGGGGCCAACCCCTCGGCAATATAGATCTGACCAGCGGCATAGAGAGGGCACAAGAAGGCCCCTGCGAAGGCGAAGATATGGTGGATAGGCAATAGCATCAAGACCCTACTATTCTCGTTGAAGATGTTGGCGTAGTTTGCCACCGCATCGACATTATACCACAGATTCGAGTAGGTCAACATAACACCCTTTGGCGAACCCGTAGTTCCCGAGGTGTAGATGATCACCATCACATCGTCGGCAGCTCCAGCGGCGATAGGGTCCGAAGGGAGGCTCTCGACTCCGCTCGCATCCATCTCGTGAGCACCGAAAACGGTTGGCTTATAGCTCGCATCATCCCCCTGAATCGAGGCGACACACTCGTCGACCATAGCTCTGTTCTCCTCGGCTGCATAGATGATCTGGGGGCGTGAGTCGTTGATCATATATCGTAGCTCCTTCACCGTAGCGGTAGCATCGACGGGGATCGCCACCGCCCCCAAACGGAGCGCTCCATAGATTGCGAAGATATACTCGGGGGTGTTCTTCGAGACGAACATCACTCGCTCAACTACCTTGTCGCAATTGGCTGTGTAGTAGTTGGCGTAGAGGTGGGTGTATTGGAGTAGCTGTTTGTAGGTGTAGCTCTGCTCTGCGTAGAATACCGCCTCTTTGTTGTAATCTTTGATTAGGAAATCAAACATATCTTTTTGGTTTTGGTTAGTCTTTTTTTTCTCTGGGTCTTTCTGAGACTTTTTTAATCTCTTCGGCTCATTATTATCATCACGTAGTATAGTAGGGTTGCTACTGCCGAGATTGCCGCTACCAAGTAGGTGCGTGCGGCCCACGAGAGCGCCTCCTTTGCTTGCTGAAGTTCTACGCCCCTTGCCACGCCCGACCTTTCGAGCCAAGCCAAGGCCCTCGACGAGGCGTTATACTCCACGGGTAGTGTCACCAGCGAGAAGATCGCCGACATAGCGATCATTCCGATGCCGACCCAACATATCGCCTCGCCAATTCCCGACGAGATTAACAACATACCAGCAATGATGACCCAAGTGGCCATCCTCGACGAGAAGCTAACCACAGGGACCAACTGAGAGCGCATCACCAACGGGCCATAAGCCTCGGCGTGCTGAACAGCGTGGCCACACTCGTGACACGCCACCGCAATGGCCGAGATGCTTCGGCTCCCGTAGACGCTCTCGCTTAAGTTGACAGTCATATTTCGAGGGTCGAAGTGGTCGGTCAACTGACCAGCTACACTCACCACCCTAACGTTTGTGATGTTATTGTCTCGCAACATCTGCTCCGCCGCCTCACGGCCGCTCATTCCGTTGGGCGATGAGACCTTCGAGTACTTCTCAAAGACCGCCTTTAGCTTGTATTGGACGAAGAAGCCGACGATGGCGATTGCGATCATCAACAAAAATGCGCTCGACGAGGTGAATTGAGAGTAGCCATTGGCCACTCCATCCGAGTAGGCGTTGTAACCGCCCATCTGTAAAAGGTTGAAAAACATTATTTTTTAAACTTTACTTTGTTAATTTTCAATTACTTATCCATAATATATCGTATAGAGTTCACGTTATATTATCCCACAAGGGTCAAATTTAGGAAAAAAAGTGCTATTTTGCACGAAAAATTGAGACAAAATGACTAATTGGGTCGAATACTTTATCGCCAAGCGCTGTGAGCAGAGTTCGAGACGAGGCACCGAGGGGGGGATGATATCACGCATCGCCACCATCGCTGTGGCCACGAGTGTTGCCGTTATGATCCTCACGCTCGCCATCGTATTCGGATTCAAAGGGGCGGTTCACGATCGACTCACTGCACTCTCGGGTGATCTCGTCATCTCCAATAGTTCGGGCGCCGAGGGGGTCTCGATTAGTCGCTATGACTCGCTACGTGAGTTTATCTCGCCCATCGCCAAGCGACACAATGCCGAGGTGGAGAGGGTGAGTAGCTACGCCATTAGAGCGGGTGTGGCGAGCTCCGACGAGGGGGTCGAGGCGGTGCTCCTAAAGGGGATCGACAACGCCCACTTTAGAGGGAGTTTCGAGAGGGGGCTTCTCTCGGGCGAGGTGCCCACGTTCGAAGGCGAGAGGGTCGACCGCAACGCCCTTATATCGAGTGAGTTGGCCGATCTGCTTGGGCTCGAAGTGGGAGACAGATTAGATTGTCTGGTGAGCGAGGATGGAGCCTCCCTGAGGCGTGATCCTTATCGAGTCGGGGGGATCTATACCCTTGGTTTGGGGCAGGCGGAGCGAGCCGTTGTCTTTGTCGATATCCGCAATGTGCAGCGCATAAATGGCTGGAGCGAGGAGGAGACATCGGGCTACGAAGTGAAGCTCTCCGATAGGGGCGAGGGGCTTGTGATAGCCGACGAGATCAACACCGAGATCGTATTCTCGGATGTGGTGGAGTTGGATGGAGCGGCTGCATTCTCGACCGAGGGGCTCTATCCCACGATCTTTAGCTGGCTCTCGGCCCTCGACATCAATGCCGTGATCGTGATCTCGATAATGTTGATTGTGGCGCTGCTCAATATCATCACGGCGCTGCTCATCTTAGTCCTCGAGAGGGTCCATCTGGTGGGTGTTCTCAAGGCGTTGGGTATGGGAAATGGCTCGATCGGCTCGATATTTCTGCTGCGAGCCATAGCGATCACCTTGCGAGGTTTGGTGTGGGGTAATGGCGTGGGGTTAGCGGTGGCTTTTGCTCAGCTTAGGTGGCAGTTTTTTACGCTCGATGAGAGTAGTTATATAGTTGATAGTGTCCCTATTAGCCTTGACTTTGGGTGGTTGTTGTTGCTTAACTTTGGGGTTGTGTTGACGGTTCTGTTGGTGGTCGTAGTTCCGAGTCGAATAGTGAGCTCTGTGGAGCCCCACAAGGCAATTAAATATCAATAGAGGAGATTGAGCCGAAAAAAAGAGAGAACTTAGTTTTTTTTAACTATTTTTGTGGTTTGAAGCAATAGAGTAAGAAGAGAATGAAACCATACAATAAGCAGGGGACAACAAAGAGCGAGGAGGTGCGTGAGATGTTTGACACAATCGCCCCAGCATACGACAGACTAAACCACATCCTCTCGTTCCAGATCGACAAGATTTGGAGGGCGAGGGTGGTCCGATTTGTCGAGCGACACACTCCACAAACTCCCCAGATCCTCGACTTAGCAACGGGCACGGGAGATCTGGCCATCGCTTTATCTCAGAGGATCAAGGGGTCCACTCTCGTTGGGGCCGACCCATCACGAGGGATGCTCGATGTGGCAGAGAAGAAGGTAGCGGCGAAGGGGCTCTCCGAGAGACTCGCTTTAGAGGTGCAATCGGCTGAGTCTCTGAGCTTTGAGGATGAGAGGTTCGATGCTGTGACGGCCGCCTTCGGGGTTCGTAACTACTCCGATTTGGAGGGTGGAATCCGTGAGATGGTTCGTGTGACTCGCTCGGGCGGTTGGGTTGTAGTTCTCGAATTTTCGACCCCTCCCAACCCCGTGTTTAGATGGTTCTACAACCTCTACTCACGCCACATTCTGCCTCGAATCGGGGCGATGTTGTCGAGCGACAGAGAGGCCTATGAGTACTTGCCAGCCTCGGTCGAGGAGTTCGCCTCTCGCAAGGAGTTTTTGGCCCTTATGGAGAGGGTGGGGCTCACAAATTGCAGAGCTCGGAGCCAGAGTTTCGGGATCGCACAGATATATGTTGGACAGAAGTAGTTAAGTTTATAAAATAAAAAATGAGAGCTATGAAAAATATCAAAGGATTCATCCGCACAATCGCAATGGCGGTGGCATTTATTATGGTGAGCACATCAAGTATCGCTGCAAAGTCGGCCGACCAAATCGAGGTGCTAAGTATCGAGAAGATCGAGATGAAGGGTCTAACAGAGATCCAGCTAACATTCGAGGTGCGCAACAACTCGAAGCAAGATATGGTGATGGACGACTGCTCGGTGACGCTAAAGTTGGAGGGCGACAAGATCGCAACCCTAACTCAGGTGGCCGAGGCGAGGGCCGAGGCTCGCACAACCAAGAAGATCGCCACGTTGTGGAGGATCGAGAATATAGAGGGGATGAATGTGATGATGCTCGCACTGAGGGTGTCGCAGAATAATTTGGAGGGGATGAGTGTCGACTTCTCGACCCAATTGTCGTCGGGCAAGTCGAAACTCACGATAGCGGCCAGCGATGTCGACATCACAAAATATGCGGCGATGTTGTTGAACAAAGAGGAGGCGGAGAGCGCCACCGACGATAAGAAAAAGAGGAAGTAGATGATACATAGAGTTATAGCGATAGTAATGGCGATGGGGGTAATGGCCCCATTCACCCCGTTGAGCAGCCAAACCCTCAGCGATTTCGAGATCAAGTTGAGCTTCGTGGAGCGCAACGACGACTTCGATATGGTGCGCTACACAAGTGCAAAGATCAATGCCGACGACTCAGCCAAGCAGGCTCTGGCGGCCTTCGACAAGCAGAATAGCGACTCACGAGGGGTGGTGGCAGAGGCTACCAAGGATGGCTACCGAATAGGAGTTTTCTTCGACAATGGGGCCTCAGCTCGTGCCTCGGCCATCGACGTTATGCAGCGTTGCTCCTCGCTGTTGGGCGATATCCCTGCTACGATGAGCTACGACAACCCCTACTTCAAGGTCTCGGTGGGCTACTGCCTCGATAAGGAGGAGGCGATGATTATGCTCAACCGAGTGCAGCGATACTTCCCCAAGGCCTATATCATTCGTGATAAGATCACGGTCCAGAATATCATCGAGTCTCGTGAGGCCGAGATCGAAAATGAGCGCCTCAAAGTTATGAAGGCGCAGATCGAGGCGGAGAAAAAGGCTGCTGCCGTTAATTAACGTGAGTTCGAAAATAGGAAAAACTCTTTTTTATTTTATTGCTTGTCTCATTTTTTTGTGAGTTTTACCTATTATCAAACTCACGTTAAGGGCTTAAAAAAGCCCTTTTTGTATCTTACCCCACCCCTAAATCCCCTCCCTTTGGGATGGGACTTGGGTCGCTAACGCTCCTCAAGAAGCCGAACTCGATAATTATCGAGTTCACGTTAATTAGTGGATTTTTTTGAGAGCCGAGATGATGCCCGATGAGATATTGCGTCTCATCGCCATCAAGTAATAGGCCTTCTGGGGAGAGAGCATTAATGTATAAAGCAGTGCAAGCGCAAGCGTAACGCCCCACTTCAGAGCCTCACGAAGGAGGATCACAAGGGGAGAGACCCCCTCGATGCGGCCCCGTCGGAGCTGGCTCACTCCAATATTAAACCACAATTTACGCTGATACTCAAGGGTTAGCTTCGAGTCGGGGATGATGTGATATATCGCCGCCTCGGGGACAAACCACACCTGCTCGCCACCTCGTCGTAGGCGGTCAAAGAGGTTGCTCTCCTCGCCCCCCAAGAGCTGATCTCCTCGTCGGCCCAACTCGGGGTCGAAGGCTCCATACTTTTCTATTGCAATTCGCCTAATCGCCATATTTCCCCCTCCAGGGATCTTTCCCTTTGGGAATGGGGCCGCTGTCGCCCTCTCCGAGATGGGGTTGACGATTGGGATCTCGACCAAGTGGCTCATCCACTTTGGGCATCTGCTCTCGTATCGAGCAATTACAGCACCCCCTGCCGAGGCGACCTCGGGGTGGGTGTCGAAGAATTGGATGTAGCTTGATATATAGGTCGGAACCACCTCTTCGTCATCATCTATGATTGCGATCAGCGGGGCCACCGAACTCTCGATTCCACAGTTGCGAGCGTAAGAGAGCCCCTGCCTATGCTCCCTCACAAGGCGGATGTCGAAGCGAGGATTCTCTGAGATGAACTTACTCACCACCTCGGCGGTGGAGTCGGTGGAGTTGTTGTTTACGATGATCGCCTCCCAGAGCGATGGATCAGCTTGCTGCTCGATGATCGAGCGCAAGGTTATGAGAACCTTGTCGGCACGATTATATGTTGCTACGATCAGCGAGAGTCTCTTCTCCATCTTATTATATACCTATATTTATTTAAAAGGGCAACGAATCAAAAAAAAGTGGGCAGCTAAAATTAAATAAGTGGGTAACTAAAAAAGCCACCCACTCGTTTTTCAAAAAATAGAGCTGTTGATGAGGATTGAACTCACGACCTCTTCCTTACCAAGGAAGTGCTCTACCACTGAGCTACAACAGCAT
The DNA here is from genome assembly GCA_047178625.1 of Rikenellaceae bacterium. Classification (GTDB taxonomy): domain Bacteria; phylum Bacteroidota; class Bacteroidia; order Bacteroidales; family Rikenellaceae; genus Alistipes. The sequence goes on along the minus strand of JBCQTJ010000008.1, from coordinate 23,599 downwards.
TATCCACCTTTGCGAGTGCAAATATATAGAAGAAAATCGAGACCACCAACACTTTTGCAGCTTTTTTAATTAATGGCAATAAGGAGGTAAATTTGAAATTAAGTGCATCATTATTTTGTAATTACGTGAATTTGATGTAAATTTGCGCACTAATTGTAGTGTAAAATGCAGAGACAAACAACTCCAAAGAGCGATTTTAGTATTGACTTTAAGGAGCTTAGCCACGGCGAACACGGTTTTAAATTCCACGTAGGAGAGTCACTTTTTGCTCTCTACGAGGGGTGTGAAGTGTTGGGAGGCGATTGCGATTGTGAGGTTACACTACAAAAAAGTGAGAATTTATTGCAACTCGAAGTCGAGATCACAGGCGATGTCGAGGTTGAGTGCGATAGATGTTTGGAGCCTTGCGCTGTCGAGATCGACTATGCAGAGCCTCTGATCGTGAAGTTCTCCGACGAGGAGGAGCTTAACGGCGAGTTTGATGGCGAAGTGATGTGGCTACCAACAGCGACCACAACGCTCGACCTTGCGCAATACATCTACGAGAGCATCATCCTATCGCTGCCCTACCAGAGGGTACACGAAGAGGGGGATTGTAACCCCGAGATGTTGGAGCAGTTCAAGATCGTGACGGGAGAGGAGTTCGCCCAGATCGAAAAGGAGAGCGAGGAGAGCGACAACGAGACAATGCCCAAGGAGGAGTTGGCGAAGTTGCAGGCTCTAAAAGAGAAGATGATGAAGTAACATAAGAGTATAAACTAATTAAAAATATATTGTAAAATGGCACATCCTAAACACAAGATCTCATCTACACGACGAGATAAAAGACGTACTCACTACAAGGCCGTAGTTCCAACAGTTGTAGCTTGCTCAAACTGTGGCGCAGCGACTCTATACCACCGTGTATGCCCTGAGTGTGGCTTCTACCGTGGTAAGTTGGCGATCGAGAAGAGCGCGAACGAGTAGAGATCAACAAGTCTCGAAATGAGAGACTTAACAACCCTTTAGGGGTTAACTCAGTGGGTAATAGCGGCGATCCAGACAACTGGAGCCGCTACACTCGTTTTTTGAGAGGGAGTTATTTAAGTTCAATAACCAAACAAACCAAAACAAGACAATTATGCTGAAAGTAGGTATTGACGCAATGGGAGGCGACTTCGCCCCCGATGCAGCTGTAAAAGGTGCGATTCTCGCACTTGATAGGTTAGACCAAGATTCACGTATTGTGCTATTTGGCGACAAGGCGCAGATAACACAAATCATCGAGGGTGAGGGTGCAGATGTAGAGAGATTCGATATTGTACACACCACCGAAGTGATTGAGATGGGCGACCATCCCGCCAAGTCATTTCTCTCGAAGAGCGATTCGAGCATCACCAAGGGGTTCGATTATCTTGCCAAGGGGCTCATTGATGGCTTCGCAAGTGCAGGAAGTACGGGCGCTATGATGGTCGGCTCGATGCAGGTAATTGGTGCGATCGACGGGGTTATCCGCCCAACGATCTCATCACCGATCCCAACGATCACTGGGCGACCAGCCTTGTTGCTCGATGTGGGTCTAAATGTCGATTGCAAACCCGAGGTGTTGGCGCAGTATGGCGTGCTCGGTGCAATCTACGCAGAGTATGCCTTGGGTATCGAGAACCCTCGTGTGGCGATCCTCAATATTGGCGAGGAGTCGACAAAGGGAAATCTATTGAGCAAGGCAACTCACGATTTGATGAAGGAGCAGAGCAACTGCAACTTCGTCGGCAATGTCGAGAGCTCATACATCTTCACTGGCAAGATTGCCGATGTGGTCATCTGTGATGGCTTCGTGGGCAACACAGTCTTGAAGATGGCCGAGGGCCTATATCGCATCAACAAAGCTATGGGTGGGTTGGATAACCCATTTTGGGAGGCTATGAACTACGAGAATATCGGTGGAACGCCAGTGCTTGGAATCAAGGCACCAGTGGTAATCGGTCACGGTAGCTCATCGCCTTTGGCTATTTCAAGTATGGCTCTCACCACAGAGCGCGCGGCAAAGGCTAACCTTGCGGAGAAGATGCAGTTGGCTTTTGCAAAATAATACCTAATACTATGAGTAAAAAAACAGCAGCTATCACGGGCGTAGGTAAGTACCTGCCCGAGTACATTCTCACAAATGAGGAGTTGAGTACGATGGTCGACACCACCGACGAGTGGATTATGACCCGAATCGGTATCAAAACTCGCCACATCCTAAAGGGTGAGGCTCTTGGTACATCGTATATGGGAGTTAGAGCGGTCAACGACCTTCTGAAAAAGACGGGAACTGATCCGATGGAGGTGGGTTTGGTGATCTGCGCTACCGTTACTCCCGATATGTTATTCCCATCGACAGCGAACTTGATCGCTGCCCAGACTGGGTGTAAGAATGCCTTCGCCTACGATATCTCGGCAGCCTGCTCGGGATTCTTGTTCGCCTTGGCTACGGGCTCGAAGTTTATCGAGACTGGCTCGGCAAAGAAGGTTATCGTCATCGGTGCCGATAAGATGTCATCAATCGTCGACTACACAGATCGCAACACCTGCCCAATCTTCGGCGATGGTGCAGCGGCGGTATTGTTGGAGCCCAGCGAGGATGGTTTGGGAATCCTCGACCATGAGCTTCACTCGGATGGCGATGGAGCGGCTCACCTATTTATGAAGGCGGGAGGCTCACGCTACCCAGCTTCGGAGGAGACCGTGAAGAACAACTGGCACACAATCACACAAGATGGACCAGCGGTATTCAAGGCGGCGGTATCAAATATGGCCGATGTAGCGGTGAGCGTTATGGAGCGCAATGAGTTGAAGTCGGAGGATATCTGCTATTTGGTGCCACATCAGGCCAACCTACGCATCATCTCAGCGACAGCATCACGTATGGGTATCGAGGAGGAGAAGTGTATGATCAACATCGACCGCAACGGAAACACCACGGGAGCCACAATTCCATTGTGTCTCAACGACTACGAGAAGGATCTGAAGAAGGGCGACAACATCATCCTCGCAGCCTTCGGAGGAGGCTACACGTGGGGCGCAATCTACATTAAGTGGGCCTATGATGGGGCCGAGGTCGCTACCAAGTAGGTAGAGAGTCGGGGCTACCCAACGAATATTTAAAAAGGAGATCTGCTTGTCTAAAGCAGATCTCCTTTTTCGTGGAAGAATAAATATAAGTCAAAAAGCATTAAAAAAGAGCACTGAAGTAATTATACTTCAGTGCTCTCGTATGGTGTAATTTATCTACTTCTACAACAAGGTGGCGGATGCGTATTTATAAAGTTAAAAACCTCTTTAATAAACTCTACAATGATAGTTTCTAAGGCAATCCCAACAGCTGTCCAAAATAGCTTTTTGCCTATTTTAGCCAAATAGTTTTCTTTCAGCTCACTCTTGTTTTTATTATAAATCTTTTTTAGGTGCTCAGTTTTAAAGGTAAACTGAACAGAAACCTTAAATTTAAAGTAACACAGTCGTTAAATGTGTTTTAAATTATGGTTGGCACTATTGCCTTCCACTACAAAGATAATACATTACCTCTCAGATAGCAAATTTTTTACAATATTTTTTCTAACTTTGTAAAAAAAGAAGAAGAAATGGCTTATCCTAAATTTAACGGACTTGGTGATAGAATATATTGGGCGTATGCAAACCTGTCAATGTTTTTTGCAACGATAAGACGAAAGGTACCTAAATATGATACTGCATCGTATATGATAAGAGCAAAAATGTTTAAAGGATTAAGAACTGGAGAAATGGAAATACGCTCTATGTTTATCGACCAACATTTTAAGATAGATGTCGGCAAGTATTGTGCATATTGCGGAAAAGAGACAAGAAATTTAGCATTAGATCATATTTTACCCAAGAGCAAAGGAGGTAAAGATACGGGAGACAATCTTATAAAGGTTTGTAAATCTTGTAACAGTTCTAAAGGTGACACAGATCTTCTCGAATGGGCTTATAAAAGACAATGCCTTATTAGTCCGTGGGTAGTAAGAAATTATCTTAAGCTAATTTATGAATATAGCGAAGAAAACAATCTCTTAATGGCGCATAGGGATGAACTTGATTTTTCTAAACTTCCTTTCAACCCAAATTATCTTCCTATGGAATTTCCTGACCCAGAATGTTTTTATGGTGAAGATTTGTAAAAGGAGCTTGACTAACAACTTATTTTGGTGTGGAGTCGGACTCTTTTTCGTCGTATAAGAGAGTGTATAACCTACTCCACAGTGGTATTAGCTGGCAACAACATATCATTCGACTGTCTCCAATCTGTGACTAACTTGACGAGCCTATCCCTCACCTCGGGTGAGCTCTCGGCGATGTTATTGCTCTCCATCGGGTCTGTTGCCAAGTTGAATAGCTCGACAATCCCCGAGGCCAGATATTGGATCAACTTATAATCTCCGACCCTCACCGCTGTGCAGGCCTTATACTTATATTGACTGCTTAGCTGCCAGAAGATCGGGCGCTCATAATCGCCCTTGCGCTCCTTCTTCAAGACCGAGAGGAACGAATCGCCATCCACAACCCCATTGTAACCCTTGACACCTGCCAACTCCAAGAAGGTGGGGAAGTAGTCGACCGACGTGATAGGTGCCGCAACGGTGCGACTACGATACCTATCGCCCCAGTGGACAAATGTGGGGACCTTAACGCCACCCTCATAGATGTCACCCTTCGCACCACGGATCTGCCTATTGTCGCTCGCCAAGCCGTTGTGGCCATTATCCGAGCTAAAGACGATCACTGTGTCGTCGGTGAGCCCCTCACGCTCGAGGTACTCCATTATTCGGCCGATGTTATCATCTACCGACTCGATCATCGTGGCATAGATGGCGTGCTCCTCACGGTTGGGGCCGACGCCTTGGCCCAACACCTCGTCGCCCTCCTTGTTGATATACTTCTGGTATAGCTCCTCGCTACGCTTCACGAGCGGGCGGTGGACAGCGTAGTAGTGGAGGTTTATGAAGAATGGCGCATCGTCGCACTTACTCATAAACTCCAATGCCTCGTCGGTCAAGCGGTCGGTCAACCACTCATCACCCTCCTTCTGCTCGATGAATGGGTTGGTGAATGGGGCACGGAATCCGCCATCGGGGTGTTTATATCCGCCATCAATTAGGGCAGGGTCTCCTCGGTAAGTTCCGCCCACATTCTTCTCGAAGCCTCGCTCCTCGGGGTAATATTTCGAGATCTCGGGGTTGTTCTTATGCTCCTCGACCCACGAGAAGTCGCCTGGTTGAGGCTGCCCCAACTTACTCTTGAATGGGTACTCCGCCGCCAACTCGGTGAGTGGGTCGGGCCCTACGATGTGCCACTTGCCCAAGTGAACCGAGCGATAGCCCACATCGGCCAACACCTCGGAGTAGAGAGGGTAGTCGGTCGAGACTGTCCAACGAGAGTAGATGTTCTGGTTGAAGTTACCATTCTCGAGCACAGGCACGGTGTAGACCCCCGTGCGGAACGACTGCTGCCCAGTGAAGAGTGCTGTCCTCGATGGCGAGCTGGTGGGGTACATATAGGAGTTGTCGAAGATGACACTCTGAGCGGCCAACGCATCAATGTTGGGGGTCTCGAAGTAGGTCGATCCGTTGAATCCTACATCTGCATAACCCAGATCATCGACCAAGATAAAGATGATGTTGGGCTGCTTCTGAGCGGCTGTGGCGGCCGACGCTGCGGCGCATATCGCACCGCCCACTAATAGGGTCTGTTTTATATTCATATCTATGTTCTTTAGTTTAAGTATGGTAGATATCCCCTGTTTTGAGTTTTAAGTTTTTCGAGTAGTTCGGCTGTAACCTTCGGATATTTCTCCGCCACATTGATAGTCTCGTTGGGGTCGTTCTTGTGGTCAAATAACATCAGCTTGTAGCCATCCTTTGCGCTCTTGATCGAGAGCCTATACCGCTCGGTTTTGATCGAGAGCAACCCCCCAGTCCAATAGCTATATATCTCCTCTCTCACCTTCGCCTTTGGGTTCTCGATGATGGGCTTGATGCTCACCCCATCGACCCCCTCGGGGGTGGCGATCCCTGCTAAGTCGCAGAGTGTGGGGTAGATGTCGATGGTCCCCATCAGCGACTCGCTCATAACTCCTGCACGCTTCATACCGGGGGTCTTGATCATAAATGCGCTGTTGAGCGCACGGTTAAAGAGGTTGTGCTTACCCCATATCGTGTGGTCGCCCAGACACCAGCCGTGGTCGCCCCAGACTACGATGATGGTATTTTCGTCGAGCCCCAACTCCTTGAGCTTGTCGAGTACCTTGCCCACCTGAGTGTCGGTATATGAGATCGCTGCATAGTAGGCGTGCCTAAGGTCTCGGGCGTAGTCGTCGGGGAGGATTACCCCAACTCCTGCCTCGTGAGGGTGCGAATATTGGTTGCGGAACTCGGTGCTGCCATAAATAAACGACGTGTCGACCCCCTCGGGCAACCCCTTGCTTGGGGCCAGATCTATCTCCTCGTCGCTATACATCTGCCAATATTTGAGTGGTGCGCTAAAGGGGAGGTGGGGTTTGTAGAATCCTACGGCCATAAAGAATGGCTCGTCGCCCTCCCTCTCGGCTATTAACTCCAACTCCGCCATCGCTATATTGGCGAGCCTCCCATCGGGGTAGCTCTCGTCCGCCACATCGAGCGACTCGAAGGCTGGGTTATACTCCTTGCTGCGGCTCCCACCATCGGCATAGGCGTGGAGGATGTCGTCGCCTTTCCACAACCACTCGGGGTCGTTGACGAAGCGGTCCCAGCTGTGGGGTAGCTCTCGTGACTCATTCCCCTTATACATCGCGTGGCCATTTCCGTGGTGGCTCACCTTGCCCATTCCCACTGTGTAGTAGCCGTTTCGTTTGAGGTGGTGGATGAAGGTCTCGGGGTTCTCCCCCTCCTTGCTTCCGATTAAGCTCTTGCCGAAGATCTCGTTGTTGGCATCCTTCACCGTGACGGGATACCTGCCCGTGAGCATACAGGCTCTCGATGCTCCGCTGGTTGGCACCTGAACATATTGATTCGAGAAGAGACGAGATTCAGAGGCTAACCTATCTAAGTTGGGGCTCTTCATCACCTCGCAACCATAAGCCCCGAGTTGGGTGCGTAGGTCGTCGATGCAGATTAGTAAGATATTGGGTTGCTTTTGCGCCACGGCGTTGGTTGCTGCCGTGGCGCAGATAACTCCGCCGAGGAGCACTCCACCTTTGATTGATCTCTTCATTTTTGTTTTTCGGTTTTTGGTTTATTGTTAATAGACAAAGATATGGAAAATATTGCGACTTCTACTTTTTGCCCTCATTTTTTATTTCGAGATATAATTTATCAAATTTATTTCGTATTTTTGTAAAATTTCCGATTTGGGGGTTTTGGAAGGAGATTTAAAAATTAAACAAGAGTGTGATTTATGAGTGGACATAACGTAAAATTTAGCAGTAAACTAAGTGCTGTATTGGTGGCGGCAGGCTGTTCGGTCGGCCTTGGAAATATTTGGCGATTCCCTTATGTGGCGGGTGAAAATGGAGGAGGAGCATTTTTGCTTGTCTATCTATTATGTATTCTTCTGATCGGAATGCCCGTGATGTTCTCGGAGTTGGCGATCGGCCGCAGAACCCAAAAGAGTGCAATCGGAGCCTTCTATTCGCTCTCGAAGAGGTGGACTCCAGTGGGTGTCTCGGGGGTGTTGGCGGCCTTTTTGATCCTCGGATTCTACTATGTCGTGGCGGGATGGACCGCTGGGTATCTCACCTTTGCAGTCACGGGAGAGCTCTCGCAACTCTCTACGCCCGAGCAATATAGCGATATGTTCTCGTCGTTTGTCTCGAATCCCGAGAGGCCAATTCTATATATGTGGATCTTCATTGCGATTACTCACCTCATTATTTTTATGGGTGTCGAGAAGGGGCTGGAGAGGGTCTCTAATATCTTGATGCCGCTCCTGTTTCTGATTCTTATAAGTTTGTGTATCAACTCGTTGTTCTTGCCAGGAAGCATCGAGGGTGTGAAGTTCTTCCTCTATCCCGACTTTTCGAAGCTCACGGGCGAGGGGTTGTTGCAGGCGGTGGGCCAAGCCTTCTTCTCGCTCTCGATTGGACTCGGAGCGCTGATCGCCTATGGAGCCTATATCCCCAAGGATTCGAATCTAAAAAATACAACCCTCCAAGTGATGTCGCTCGATACAGCGGTGGCGATCCTTGCAGGTCTAATCATCTTCCCTGCGGCAGCGAGTGTGGGAATCAAGCCCGATGCAGGTCCTGCGTTGGTATTTCAGACCTTGCCAGCGATCTTCAACACCCTGCCGATGAGCGATTTGTGGGCCTCGATATTCTTCCTTCTGTTGGTTATTGCCGCCCTCACATCAACAATGTCGTTGCACGAGGTGACGACCGTATTCTTTATGGAGGAGCTGAAGCTATCACGTCGAAATGGTGCGATGTTGACCTCGGTGATTGTGGGTCTATTGGGTATGGTCTCGATCTATTCGGTCTGTACGCCCACCGACACAATCCCTCTTTTCGACCTGTTGGACTACCTCACTGCCAACATTATGTTGCCGTTGGGAGGTATGGCCACCTCGATATTTGCAGGGTGGAAGTTGGATCGCAAGATCTTGGAGGCGGAGTTGACCAGCGATGGGCTCTACCCAACTAAGATACTCCCCGTGATGATCTTCTTGTTGAAGTATGTATGTCCGATCGTGATCTTCGTGGTATTCCTCGACAGCACGGGCATCCTGAAGTAGAGAACACATATACATTAATATATATAAAGATGAAAAGAATCATAGCAACAAAGAACGCCCCAGCGGCAGTAGGACCATACTCTCAGGCTGTGGAGGCCAACGGAACACTATACGTATCGGGCCAGATCCCATTAGACCCAGCAACGGGGGTATGCGCCGAGGGTATCGAGGCACAGAGCCGCCGAGCGTTGGAGAACGTAAAGGCGATCCTCACCGAGGCAGGATACGCACTTAGCGATGTGGTGAAGGCGACAGTCCTACTCGACAGCATCCAAGACTTTGCAGCGATGAACGCTGTCTACTCAACTTTCTTCACTGAGAATATGCCTGCTCGTGCCTGCTACGAGGTGGCTCGCCTACCTCTTGGCGTATTGGTCGAGATCGAGGTGATTGCGGTGAAGGGATAGAAAAATGCGATGAGCGAAGAGCCCCGACTCTCAACTTTGGCGAGCGACTTTCTCGCCTTTATGGAGTTCCAGAAGCGGTGCTCTCCGCTCACCTTGCGCAACTACCGAGCCGACCTCATCCGCTTCGAGGGGTGGCTCATCGAGGAGTATGGCCACTCCATAAATTGCCAGACAGCTCGCCCCGAACACATCAGGGCGTGGATAGTGGCTCGCTTAGATGGCGACCAGCTCAACGAGCCAATCTCGGCAGGGTCGATGAATCGAGCCTTAGCCACCCTCCGCTCCCTCTATCGTTGGGCTACATCGAGGGGCGATCTGCAAAAGAACCCGATGAAGTCAATTCAGCAGCTCCGCACAGCGACCCCTCTGCCCCATTTCATCCCCAAAAGCAAGATCTCGGAGGTGATCGACCACCAAAGCGAGCCAAGAGAGTCCAAAGACGACGACAAAGAGTGGATCGAGGATCGTGACTCCCTAATAATAATGGTCTTCTACTACACGGGCCTACGTCTCTCGGAGTTAGCATCGCTCAGGGTGAGCTCCTTTAGTACTGATTTTCGGAGCGTTAGGGTGGTAGGAAAGGGCGACAAGGAGCGAGTGATCCCGATAGTAGAGCGACTCCGCCAAAAATTATTTTCACACCTATCTCAAATTAAATCCCTATTAATTTGGAGAAGAGCCCCAGATTCACTATTTTTATCTTCGAGAGGCACCACACTCTCCTCCTCGATGATTTACCGAGTCGTTAGGCAGCGACTAAGCGAGGCGGAGGTGCAGGGGCGAAAGAGCCCCCACGTGATGCGTCACACCTTTGCGACCAAACTGTTGGGCGAGGGGGTAGATATAAGGGCCATCCAAGAGTTGTTGGGCCACTCGTCGCTACAAGCAACACAGCGATACACCCACAACTCAATAGCTTCGCTAATCACCACCTACAAAACCGCCCACCCCCGAGGTGCTAACAAGGGGGCCGAGAGAGAGGGGGGAGAGGAAGAAGGAGAGAACGCCTATTTTACAAAGGGAGAGGAGTAACAAGAGAACTAACAAGGTGCTAACCACACCAAAAAATAAGAGTACTAACTAAAAAAGAATGAGTTATGGATGTAAAGATTCAATCAGTGAAGTTCGATGCCGACGCAAAGTTGTTGGCATTTGTAGAGGCGAAAATGGCTAAGTTAGAGCGTTTTGCTGATCGTGCGACGGGTTCAGATGTAATTATGAAGTTAGACAAGGATCACGAGAAGGGGAATAAAGTGGTGACAATATCGTTGAGGATGCCAGGTGACGAATTAGTAGCCGAGAATAGGGCCAAGAGCTTCGAGGAGGCGATAGATATGAATATGGATGCGCTAAAGAAACAGTTGGAGCGTATCAAAGATAAGTAAAATTTAACAAAACAATGGGGTCAAGCTATACGTTTGGCCCCATTTTTTAGAGATGTAAATGTAGGCTAACACAATTTGGTGAATAAAGATTAAAAACTCTATGGCAAAGATAAATGTTAAAGAGACCGATGTAACAATTATTAAATTAAATGATATGGATTACATCTCGCTTACTGATATAGCTAAACATAAATCCGATGATCCAACAACTGTCGTTAGCAATTGGATGCGTAATAGGAATACTATCGAGTATCTCGGAATTTGGGAGACTCTATACAATCAAGATTTTAAACCCCTCGAATTCGAGGGGTTTAAAAAGGAGGCTGGTCTAAATGCCTTTACAATGTCACCTCAGAAGTGGATTACAGCCACTAATGCGACAGGTATTGTTGCAAAATCGGGGCGTTATGGAGGGACTTATGCTCATAAAGATATTGCATTTAAATTGCAAGTTGGATCTCTGTAGAGTTTGAGCTATACTTTATAAAGGAGTTTCAACGCCTAAAAGAGGAGGAGCAAAAGCAACTCGGCTGGTCAGCAAAGCGAGAGCTTGCGAAGATCAACTACCACATCCACACCGATGCCATAAAAGCAAACCTTATTCCCGAGGAGCTCACCGCAAAACAGACCTCTATCGTCTACGCCTCGGAGGCCGATGTTTTGAATGTTGCTCTTTACGGAATCACCGCCAAGCAGTGGCGAGATGCAAACCCCGAACTAAAGGGTAATATTCGTGATTACTCAACGATCAACGAGCTGATATGCCTATCGAATATGGAGAATATAAATGCAGTATTGATTGGCGAGGGTGTTTCGCAGAGGGATAGATTGATAAAACTCAATGCCGTAGCTATACAACAGATGAGGGTCCTCTCGCAGGTCGAGAGTCGCAAACTATTAAAATAGAGTTTTTATATATAGCGCAAAATATAAAAAAACTATATGCTCACCAAAAGTTAGACAAAAACTTTTTTGAGGGGGCATATCACTTGGCGGTTTGGCCCCTTTTTTTATATCTTTTTGGGTACTATTATAAAAAAATAAAACGTTAATATTGTAACAAAAAAAAATAATTCATACCTTTGTAACGATTTGAGAAGTGTAAATAACATAAACAACATTAACCAGCACTTTTTCGCTGGTTCAGACGCCATTCAGGTGGCGTGGTGGAGTTGTTATTTCAATTTATAAGGGTAGCCATTTGGTTACTTTTTTTTTGCCTAAATAGAAAACAGAGATGAAACTCGCACTAACAAACGCCAAATACTACACCCCAAGGGGGTTTATGACGGGAATAATCATCATAGAGGATGGTCTAATAACTTCAATATTAGAGCCTAATATGGCTGTTTCTGATAGCGAGCAGATCGAGATAATTTCGACAGAGGGGTGTGTGATCCTACCAGGTTTGGTAGATCCTCACGTCCACCTACGAGAGCCTGGATATACTCACAAAGAGACCATAGCATCGGGCACAGCGGCGGCAGCTCGTGGAGGTGTGACGACAATCTTCTCGATGCCCAACCTAAACCCAGCGCCCGACTCGCCTGAGAATCTTGCGGTGCAGGAGCGGGCAATCCAAAGGGATGCAGTGGTGAGGGTAATCCCCTACGCTGCAATCACCATCGGACAGCGTGGAGCTGGCACGTTGGTCGATATGGAGGCTTTGGCGCCGAGTGTCGGAGGCTTCTCGGACGATGGTCGTGGAGTGCAGAGCGAGGAGCTTATGCGTGAGGCGATGGTGCGTGCCGCCTCAGTTGGTCGCCCCATTGTGGCCCACTGTGAGGTAGATGACCTGCTCTTTCAGGGATATATCCACGATGGAGAGTATTGCAAGGCGAATGGACACCGAGGGATCTGCTCCGAGAGTGAGTGGGCTCAGGTGAAACGAGATATCGAGATGGTCGAGCAGACAGGTGTGCAGTACCACGTCTGCCACATCTCAACCAAGGAGAGCGTTGAGCTAATCCGCCAAGCGAAGGCGAAGGGGCTAAAGGTGAGCTGCGAGACAGCGCCACACTACCTAATCCTCACGGATATGGACCTAAAGGAGGAGGGACGTTTCAAGATGAACCCTCCGATCCGCTCGGCCGAAGATAGGGCGGCTCTGTTGGGGGGTATTGTGGATGGCACGATCGACTCGATAGCGACCGACCACGCGCCTCACTCGGCCGACGAGAAGAGCCGTGGATTAGCAAAGAGCGCCTTCGGAGTGGTGGGAATCGAGACTTCGTTTGCCACCTGTTACACCCACTTAGTCGAGAGTGGCTTAATTTCGATTGAGAGGCTTGTGGAGCTTATGTCGCTCAACGCACGAAGCCTTTTTGGCCTGCCAAAGGGCGAGATCGAGGTGGGAGCGGTGGCCGATTTGGCAGCCTTCTGCCTCACGGAGCGCTTCAAGATCGACCCATCGGAGTTTGTCTCGATGGGCAAGGCGACCCCTTTGGAGGGGATGGAGGTGGCGGGCCGCACCAAACTCACCATCGTTGGTGGCGAGGTGGTCTACACGGAGAGATAAGAATGAGAAGAAGATAAAAATAATTATAGTAAAAAAATGAGACCTTACAACAAGAAAATTGTCCTTGAGAATGGGCGAGAATTTTATGGTTATGGATTCGGTGCCGATTGCGAAGTGGTGTGCGAGGTGGTATTCAACACCTCGATGGTGGGATACCAAGAGATCCTCTCCGACCCCTCTTACACCGACCAGATTGTGGTTATGACCTACCCTCTGATCGGAAACTACGGTACGGCCGAGGAGGATTACGAGACGAAGTTCCCAACGATCGGTGGAATGATTGTGCGTGAGTACAACGATAGCCCCTCAAACTTCCGCTACACAAAGACCCTCAACGAGGTGTTGGAGGAGCACCAGATCCCAGCGATCGAGGGTGTCGACACACGTCAGATCACCCGCATCATCCGTGACGAGGGGTCGCAGCGTGTTATGATCACCAATGCCGAGACCCCAGTGGAGGAGGCCGTAGAGAGGATCAAGGCGACGGAGTATCGCACCGATATGGTCTCACGAGTGAGTTGTAAGAAGCGTTGGTTTTCTCGTACTGCCAACCACCAATACGACGTGGTGGCGATCGACTGTGGAATCAAGCACAACATAATCCGTTGTCTTAACGAGAAGGGTTGCAACGTAACGGTTGTCCCTTACGACACCCCGATGGAGGATATCTTGGCGATCAAGCCCGATGGAATATTCCTCTCGAACGGCCCAGGAAACCCCGAGTTCGTGACCCCCGTGATCGAGTTGGTGAAGCAGATGAGGGGCAAGCTCCCGATCTTTGGAATCTGTATGGGACACCAGATGATCGCTTTGGCCTACGGTGCGACAACCTTCAAGATGAAGTTTGGCCATAGAGGTGGAAACCACCCAGTTCTCTGCATCGAGAATGGCAAGGTCGAGATCACAAGTCAGAACCATAGCTATGCGGTGGAGAGCGAGTCGTTGAAGTACACCGACTTGGAGACCACCCACTACAATGTGTTGGATAACACCTCGGAGGGTGTTGAGTGTCGTGCCGACAAGGTATTCTCGGTACAGTATCACCCTGAGAGTGCGCCAGGACCAAACGACAGCACATACCTTTTCGATAAGTTTATTAAAATGATGGAGGAGCACAAAAATGCCTAAACGTACAGATATCAAGAAAGTGATGGTGATCGGATCGGGTCCGATCGTAATTGGTCAAGCGGCAGAGTTCGACTACTCGGGAACTCAGGCCTGCCTCGCCCTCAAAGAGGAGGGATACGAGGTTGTCTTGGTCAACTCAAACCCTGCAACAATTATGACCGATACCCATATCGCCGACAAGGTATATATGGAGCCATTGACGTTGGAGTATGTAGCAAAGATCATCCGCTATGAGCGCCCCGATGCGATCATCCCAGGTTTGGGAGGTCAGACAGGTCTTAACTTGGCGGTTCAGTTGGCCAAGAAGGGTGTGTTGAAGGAGTGTCAGGTCGAGATCCTTGGAACGTCGTTCGAGAGTATCGAGATGGCGGAGGATCGTGAGATGTTCAAGGAGTTGTGCGAGAGGTTGGGCGAGCCAGTTCTCCCCTCTGTCATCACAACTACGATCGAGGAGGCTGTCGTAGCGGCTAAGGAGATCGGCTATCCCGTTGTGTTGCGCCCTGCCTTTACGTTGGGTGGAACAGGCGGTGGATTTGCCGACGACGAGCCTCAGCTTCGTGATATGATGCGCACAGCGTTGGCCCTCTCGCCCGTGAGTCAGGTGTTGGTCGAGAAGAGCATTAAGGGATACAAGGAGATCGAGTACGAGGTGATGCGTGATGCCAACGACACAGCTATTGCGGTGTGTAATATGGAGAATATCGACCCTGTGGGTGTCCACACGGGCGACTCGGTGGTGGTGGCGCCAAGCCAGACACTCACCAATAAGGAGTATCAGATGTTGCGTGATTCATCACTGAAGTTGATCCGTGAGCTCAAGATTGAGGGAGGTTGCAACGTTCAGTTTGCGCTCGACCCACTCTCGTTCCAATACTATCTGATCGAGGTGAACCCTCGTGTATCACGTTCGTCGGCTTTGGCCTCTAAGGCTACGGGATACCCAATCGCTCGTGTGAGTGCGAAGATTGCGGTGGGTATGCACCTCCACGAGATCCGCATCGCCAACACGCCAGCCTCGTTTGAGCCAGCGTTGGACTATGTGGTGACTAAGATTGCCCGCTTCCCATTCGATAAGTTTACCGACGTGTCGAATAGCCTCGGAACTCAGATGAAGGCTACGGGAGAGGTTATGGCCGTGGGCCGCACAATGGAGGAGTCGCTGTTGAAGGCGATCCGCTCGTTGGAGACAGGCGTGTGCCACCTCTACCACAAGAAGTTCGATAGGATGTCGATCGACGATATGTTGTTCTACATCAAGGAGGGAACCGATGATAGGTTGTTCGCTGTGGCGCAGTTGATCCGTTTGGGCATCGACTTGGGCCTTATCTATAACGCCTCGAAGATTGATATGTTCTTCCTCGAGAAGTTCCGCAACATCGTGGAGTTCGAGAGTGTCTTGACCAGCAACATCGACGATTTGGAGACATTGCGTGATGCTAAGAAGATGGGCTTCTCGGATAAGTACATCGGACAGATGTGGGGCAAGAGCGAGGCCGATATGTATAAGCTACGTAAGGCGGAGGGAATCTACCCAATCTTCAAGATGATCGACACTTGCGCAAGTGAGTTTAGCTCGTATGTCCCCTACTTCTACTCAACTTATGAGACCGAGAATGAGTCGATCGTAAGCAGCAGGGAGAAGATCGTAGTGTTGGGTTCGGGCCCAATCCGTATCGGTCAGGGTGTCGAGTTCGACTACTCTACGGTCCACGCTATCTGGACAATCCGTGAGGCAGGCTACGAGGCGATCATCATCAACAATAACCCCGAGACAGTATCTACGGACTACACAACCTCGGACAAACTATACTTCGAGCCATTGATGGTCGAAGATGTGATGAATATCCTCGACTACGAGAAGCCAAAGGGTGTTATCGTATCGCTCGGAGGACAGACCGCAATCAACTTGGCCGAGCCATTGGCGAAGTTGGGAGTGCCCATCATCGGAACAGGTGTGGAGGCGATTCGCAACGCCGAGGATCGTGGCTGCTTCGAGAAAATTATGGAGGAGCTCAAAATCCCACAGCCCGAGGCTGAGGCGGTGACGACCATCGAGGCAGGAGTTGCAGCGGCGGAGCGTATCGGCTACCCCGTGTTGGTTCGCCCAAGCTATGTGTTGGGAGGACGTGCGATGCAGATCGTGAGCTGCGAGGAGAGGTTGCGCCACTATTTGCAGTCGGCTGTTGAGGTCAACGAGGATTCGCCAGTGTTGGTGGACCGCTATATTATGGGTAAGGAGTTGGAGGTCGATGCTATCTGCGATGGCCGTGAGGTATTCATCCCAGGAATTATGGAGCACGTCGAAAAGACAGGTATCCACTCGGGCGACTCGATCAGTGTCTACCCAACATTCTCGGTGAGTCAGGCGGTGAAGGATAAGATCGTCGAGTACACCAAGGCGTTGGGTCTCAGGATCGGAATCATCGGACTCTACAACATCCAGTTTATCTTGGATGAGAAGGAGGAGGTCTACGTTATCGAGGTCAACCCACGCTCGTCACGCACCGTGCCATTCTTGTCGAAGTCGACAGGAATCCATATGGCCGACATCGCAACACAGGTGATCTTGGGTCGCTCGTTGCGCGATCAGGGCATCGTCTCTACTATCGGCCCCGAGAGCAAGAGGTGGTTCGTCAAGGCTCCAGCCTTCTCGTTCGCCAAGATCCGTGGTATGGAGTCATACCTCTCGCCCGAGATGAAGTCTACGGGAGAGGCTATCGGATATGATAACCGCCTCACTCGTGCCCTCTACAAGGCGTTGCAGTCGTCGGGTATGTCGGTGGCCAACTACGGAACTATCCTTGTGACAATTGCCGACGATGACAAACCAACGGCTTTGCCACTCGTCAAGAGGTTCTACGATTTGGGATTCAATATCGAGGCAACGCCAGGTACGGCCGAGTATTTGCGTCGTCACGGAATCAGGACTCGTGTGCGTCAGAAGATCTCGAGCAGCAACACCGAGATCATCGAGAGCTTGCGTCAAGGTCACGTCAACTATATCATTAACACCAACGATGTGAACCAGCAGAATGCTCGCCTCGATGGATATGATATTCGTCGTGCGGCTGTTGAGAATGCTGTTACTGTGTTTACTTCGTTGGAGACGGTTAAGGTTTTGCTTGACGTCTTGGAGGAGATCACCTTTGGAGTATCGACGATAGACGGGAAGTAAAAGGTTGGAGTAAGATTTTTGGGTCGATTGGGACAATTGGGATATTGAGGTTAAAGGAAAAATGCCCCAAATGACCCAATCGACCCCAAGACACAAAAACCCCCAAAAAATATCACTATGTATAAAAGAGGAAAATACAAGGTCGTAGAGAATGTAGCTCTCACCTCGTCGGTCTATTCGATGAGGTTGGAGGGTGACACTCAATATATCACTGCGTCGGGTCAGTTCATAAATATCGAAATTGAGGGGATGTACTTGCGTCGCCCCATCTCGGTGTGTGACTATGGCGAGGGGTGGATCAAGATCATCTATAAGGTTGTGGGCCAAGGAACCCAAGCGATGAGCGAGATGGGCGAGGGGACAATCTTAGATATCTTGACAGGTCTGGGAAATGGCTTCTCGACAACTATGAGGGGTGTTCGCCCTCTGCTTGTTGGTGGAGGCGTTGGTATTCCGCCGCTCTATAATTTGTGTCGAGTGTTGCTCGCTCAGGGTAAGCGTCCCTCGGTTGTGTTGGGATTCAACACCGCCTCGGAGGCCTTTATGGTCTCGGATTTCGAGGCTCTCGGGGTGAAGGTTATCGTCACCACAGCCGATGGCTCGATGGGGCTCAAGGGCTTCGTCACTGCGGCATTGAGCGAGATGGAGTTCGACTTTACCTACTCTTGTGGCCCAATTCCGATGCTCAAAGCGCTCTACGATGCCACCCCAAATATGGGCGGCGAGTATAGCTTCGAGGAGAGGATGGGGTGCGGCTTTGGAGCCTGCGTAGGTTGCACCTGCAAGACAAAATATGGATATAAGAGAATCTGTAAGGATGGTCCTGTGTTGGACAGAGAGGAGATAATATGGTAGAGGATAAGAGTTTAGATCTAAGCGTGTCGCTGTGTGGGTTGGAGTTGGATAACCCCGTGATCCCAGCGAGTGGAACATTTGGCTTCGGCGAGGAGTTCAAGGATTTCTACGACATCAACATATTGGGCTCTTTCTCGTTCAAGGGGACCACTCAGAATGCGAGGTTCGGAAACCCAACGCCTCGAATTGCGGAGTGTCGTGATGGTATGATTAACTCGGTGGGGCTCCAAAATCCTGGTATCGACAAGGTTATCAACCGCATTATGCCCTCTATGCGAAGTTACTTCCGCAAGCCTGTAATAGCCAACATCAGCGGCTTCTCGATCGACGAGTATGTCTACTGTTGCGAGCGCATCGACAAGCAGGAGCAGGTGGGAATCATCGAGGTGAATGTGAGCTGTCCCAATGTGGAGCACGGAGGAATGAGCTTCGGAACATCGCCGATCTATGCAGCCGAGGTGACTCGTGCTGTGAAGGCGGTGACTACCAAACCCGTATTCATCAAGCTAAGCCCCAATGTCACCGACATCGCTGAGATAGCCGTGGCGTGCGAGGCGGCGGGAGCCGATGGTATCTGCTTGATCAACACCCTATTGGGAATGAGAATCGACACCTTGCGTCGTCGTGCAGTGATCGCCAACAAGATGGGTGGTTTCTCGGGCCCTGCGGTTTTCCCCGTGGCGTTGAGGATGGTCTATCAGGTGAGTCAGGCGTGCAAGATCCCAGTTATGGGGTGTGGCGGTGTGGCGACAGCGAGCGACGTTATCGAGATGATGATGGCTGGAGCTACGGCTGTTCAGGTGGGTGCGGAGAATCTGCGTAACCCCTACGCCTGCAAGGAGATCATCGAGGCCCTACCTGCCGAGATGGAGAGGTTGGGAATCAGCTCGTTGCGTGATATAATTGGTATTGTTAAATAGTAAGGATAAAAATATAAAACAATGAAGAGAGATGTAATTATCGCCTGTGACTTCGCAAGTGCCGAGGAGACCTTTGCGTTCCTTGATAAGTTCACTTCACAGAGCCGCAAACCATTTGTTAAGATCGGAATGGAGTTATTCTATGCCGAGGGACCTTCGATCGTGAAGGAGATTAAGGAGAGGGGTCACGAGATCTTCCTCGACCTCAAGCTCCACGACATCCCAAATACAGTGAAGAAGGCGATGAGCGTACTCTCTCGCCTCAATGTCGATATGTGTAACCTCCACGCCGCTGGAACCATCGAGATGATGCGTGCCGCTGTCGAGGGGCTTACTCGTCCCGATGGCACACGCCCTCTATTGTTGGCCGTGACTCAGCTCACTTCGACGAGCGAGGAGCGTATGCAGCGTGATCTATTGATCGGCTCGTCGATCTCGGATACGATTGTTCACTACGCAAAGAACGCCGCTGAGGCGGGTCTCGATGGTGTTGTCTGCTCTCCGTTGGAGTCTCAGATGGTTCACGAGGCTTGTGGCAAGGAGTTCCTGACCATCACCCCTGGAATCCGTTTTGCGGATGGCGAGGTGGCCGATCAGGTGCGTGTGACAACGCCCGAGAGGGCACGTGAGATTGGCTCGGACTACATCGTTGTGGGTCGCCCCATCACAGCGGCGGCCGACCCCGTAGCGGCTTATGAGCGTTGCGTGGCGGAGTTTGTTGGTTAAGTAAATAACCTACCACTATGGCAAAGATAAAGATGTTTATTCAAGAGCGTTGCCCCTTCTGTGTCAAGGCGTTGCGCTATATCGACGAGGCACGTGCAGCCCACCCCGAATTGGAGGCTGTCGAGATCGAGATCCACGACGAGATCAAGGAGAGCGAGTATGCCGACACGTTTGATTACTACTATGTGCCGACCTTCTACATAGGTGATGAGAAGGTCCACGAGGGGGGGATCTATGCCGACGAGGTGTTAGCACTGCTCCAAAAAGCTGCCGAAACAAAGTAAATAACGAAAACCAAAATACAAAATATTATGGAAAAGAGCATAGCAAAGGATCTATTGTCGATCCGTGCAGTATTTTTACGACCACAAGAGCCATTCACTTGGGCAAGTGGAATCAAGAGTCCAATCTATTGCGATAACCGCCTCACACTCAGCGCACCAGCAGTTCGCGACCACGTAGAGGCAGGCCTTGCGAAGATCGTCACTGAGAAGTTCCCAGGGGCCGAGATCTTGATGGGAACATCGACAGCAGGTATCGCCCACGCAGCTATCACCGCAACGGTGTTGGGTCTGCCGATGGGTTATGTGCGTAGCGGATCGAAGGATCACGGACGTGGAAACCAGATCGAGGGCCGCTTGGAGGCGGGTCAGAAGGTTGTCGTGATCGAGGATTTGATCTCGACCGCAGGGTCGTGCATCGACGTTGTGAATGCACTTCGTGAGGCAGGAGCCGAGGTTATGGGTGTAGCGAGCATCTTTACCTATGGAATGAAGAAGGGTGTAGATAGGTTGGCAGCAGCCAATGTAGTAAACTACTCACTATCAAACCTCGACGCCTTGGTAGAGGCAGCAGTAGAGGAGGGATATATCGACCAAAGCGATAGCGAAAGACTCCTAAAATTCCGAGACAATCCAGCAGACGAAAGCTGGATGAAGTAGTCCTGAGTCCGAATAGAGAGCCATTTTTCGCACTTCCCTCGACTCTGAAATGCTCACGTACTTAAGTACGCTCCGCTTTCAGAGCCTTTACGAAGCACAAAAACTGATCTCTCTATTCGAACTCAGCCAGCAAGGATAGTCTCAGAAAGTCCCAGCAAGACTCAGAAAAGAAACCCCAAAACAAAAACCATTATGCGCCACCTAATAGACCCAACAGATCTAACTGTCAACGAGACAGAGCAGATCATCGCCTTGGCGGAGGATATCATCTCCGATCGCCAGAAGTATAGTGAAGTATGTCGTGGAAAGAAGCTCGCGACTCTATTTTATGAGCCATCGACTCGAACGCGCCTAAGTTTCACGGCGGCGATGATGGAGTTGGGTGGCAATGTCATAGGTTTCTCGGATGCCTCGTCATCCTCAGCCTCTAAGGGTGAGACTGTTGCCGACACGGTGAGGGTGATTAGCTGCTTTGCCGACATCATTGCGATGCGCCACTTCAAGGAGGGTGCGCCTCTTGTGGCCTCACGCTTCGGCTCGATCCCCGTTATCAACGCTGGAGATGGCTCACACGCCCACCCGACCCAGACGCTGACCGACCTGTTGACCATCAAGAGGGAGAAGGGGCGCTTGAATGGCCACACAATCGGATTCTGTGGTGATCTGAAATTTGGCCGCACGGTCCACTCGCTCATCAAGGCGTTGGCGAGGTACGAGGGTATCAAGGTGATCTTGATCGCCCCCAAGGAGCTCCAGCTACCTGACTATATGTTGCAGGAGTTCTCGGAGTCGTCGTCGATAGAGTTCCGTGAGGTGGAGACTATGGAGGAAGTTATGGGTGAGTTGGATATCCTCTATATGACTCGTGTTCAGAAGGAGAGGTTCTTTGATGAGGATGAGTTCGATAGGTTGAAGGATTCGTTTATCTTGACCCCCGAGAAGTTGGAGCCAGCCAAGGCTGATCTGACAATTTTGCATCCGCTCCCACGAGTGAACGAGATCACGCAGGAGGTCGACTTAGATCCAAGGGCCGCCTACTTCCGTCAGGTCGAAAATGGTAAGTTTGTCCGAATGGCGCTAATCTGCAAGCTCTTGGAGTGGACCGACAAGGAGGATGTTGCACACCCCGTCGGAGCCCCTGCCGCAACACTCAGATGTGCCAATAGAAGGTGTATAACAGCTACGGAGGATGTCACGCCCGACTTCCACAAAGATAGTAGCGGAGTATATAGGTGCACCTATTGCGAGGCCAAAGCGAAGTAATTTTCTTCGCTGAGAATTTGCTGAGACTAAACTGGGTCTTTACTGAGTCCTTTCCGAGAACAAATTGTCTCAGAAAGTCTCAGTAAAGACCCAGTAACGTCTCAGCAAACTATCAAACCTACTACTCCTGCTTCTTAACCCCCATCCTCGGGCACCTCTTAAACTCCTTCTCCCTATCGAAGAGGTAGCGATATGTAGTGTGCATCTTGTGCTTAGTGGCTCCTACATAGTTCTCAACCATTCGGCACATAACGGGGTTGAAGTCGCCAATCCACGCCAACTCCAAGGTTTTGTAGTGGTTCTTCGGAGTGCGGATATATTGGTCAAGAACGGCCTGCATCATTCCCGACTCAACGCCACGGCCACGTAGCTCGGGGATCACACCAAAGATGATTCCGAAGATACGGTCACAGCTACGTGTCACCTTCAAATCCCACATCAAGCGAATCTTCTGCCACAATCCCAACTTACCATTGAACTTGCCGATGATGCGGTTCAAGTCGGGCACCATAATATAGAATCCGATAGGCTCGTCGTTGAAGTAGGCGAAGAAGATGATATCGGAGTCGATGATGGGTTTGATGGTCATCATAATCTTCAAAGCCTCCGCCTTGTCGAGTGGCTGCACACCATTGAAGAGTGCCCACGCTTTGTTGTAGATGATCCTAAACTTCTCGGCCTCGCCCTCCAAATCGTTCATGTCAATTGTGCGGAAGGTATATCCAGGGGTCTCGTTCAACCTCGCTGCACGATCACGAACCCACTGATTCACATCGTCGTCGCAACATCTCCAGATGTAGGTGTTCTGGTTGAAGTAGTTCTTGAAGCCATAGTTCTCGAAGAGTGGCTGGTAGTAGGGTGGGTTGTATGGGTTCTCGTAGAGGGGCTGGAACTCGAAGCCCTCGACCAAAAGACCCCACCACGTATCACGCTGACCGAAGTTGATCGGCCCATCCATCGCCTCCATACCTCGGCTCAGGAGCCATAGCCTCGACGCTTCGAACAACATATTGGCCACCTCCTGCGAGTCGATCGCCTCGAAGAAGCCACAGCCTCCCGTCAACTGCTCCTCGATTGCGGCCTTCTCGTTGTTGTAGAATGCGGCTATGCGACCCACAACCTTACCTTTTTCGTTGCGAACGACCCAACGTATCGCCTCGCCATCCTTGAAGAGTTGATTCTTCTCGGGGTCGAATATCTTCTTGATATCCTCAGTTATTGGGCATACCCAGTTGCGATTGCCTTTGTAGATCTTTTTTGGAAATTCGTGAAAATCCTTATCGTCACGTGATGTTGTCACCTCGTGGAGTGTGTAACTCTCTCTCTGTTGTGCCATCTCTTCGTTAATAGTTTTTGGTTTTTTTACCTTATCTATACCTATATATTAATATAGGGGACTCAAATTATTTCCACAAAGATACAAAAAAAATGTAAGAGTAGGAAATTTGGGGCAACATAGTTGAAAAAGAGTTGGTTTTGAGATTTTGGGTAGGTGGCGTTAGGTCAGGATAGTTCATTGGAACGTCAAGT
>JBCQTJ010000007.1:0-84589 GCA_047178625.1 Rikenellaceae bacterium | reverse complement strand
GTAGATCTCGCTATAAAGGCGTGGTCGAGTCTCCAAGAGCTCCACCTTATCGGTGTAGCCTCGCTCCAGATAGATCTTCTTGACCCTCTCGGTGGGGAGTTTATGGCGTGTTATCGGAGCATCCTCCTCGACGATCTGCATCATTCTGCGGCCTATTCCACACACCTCCTCGGGGGTTATCGCAATTATGGTCGACTCCTCATCTCGACTCTCCACCTCGCAATAGAGGCCATTAGGGCCCATCGAGTGGCGGATATAGAGTTTGTGGTGGGGCAGAGTCTGCTCGACAGCGCACTGCATCACCAGCGAGATTGTTCTTTGGTAGACTCGCATCCCTGCGAAGCTCATAATGTCGACGAATCGGAGGTTTGCAGGTGAATAGATCTTGTGATCCAACTGCTTTATTCGATTGTTGACGTATGCTGCTATCACCTTGTGGGGCGATGTGATATTCTGCTCTGTGGCGATCTCGAGGAGCGAACTTCCCGCCTCGATATCGACCGTGCGACTCCGCTCTCTCTCACAAATTATTACCTCGATCTGCTCTCTCTGCTTACCCATAGATTGTTCCATTTTAATCCATAAACTCCGTGACCACCTCAAGATACAACTTTTTTGTGAAACCACCAAATCTACGCCTCATCTTTGGTTGTCGCAGGTGATGAGATCGCAAGGCCTACCCCCGTGAAGATCAGGGCGGCAAAGAGGATTGTGAGCGCACGGAGCTTGTCGAGTCCAAAGGCGACCGAAATCGCCACCGCAACGGTTGGTTGCAAGTACATATATATACTGGTCATCGAGGGGGAAACTCGATTGAGACCAAAGGTCATCAGCAGGTTGGGCAGATAGGTGGGCAGAACAACCAGATAGGCCACCGCCAACCAAATATGGAGGCTCCACCCCTCGACACTCGTCTCTAAGAGCGACTTCATACCCACGGGGGCGGTGATGATAGCCGCCACACAAAACATCCACCTGAGGAGCGTAGTCGAGGAGTAGCGAGCCAAGAGGCTCTTGAACCAGACAACATAGATCGAGGAGATAAAGGCACAGAGCAGGATGAGGAGGTTGCCCCACACCCCACGCTCCGCCTGAGCGCCACCACCGCCCGTCAAGATCACACCTATGGCGCCTCCAAATCCCAACAAAATCCCCAGCGCCCTGCGCCCCGAGAAGAGCTCAACGCCCGAGATAAGCGAGATTGAGAGGACCACAACGGGGCTTATCGAGGCGATGATCGAACCATCGATGGGCGATGTCATCGAGAGGCCAAACAGCAACATCGACTTTCTGAGTAGGGCGATGAGCAGCGCTGCCCCGATAATTGCCCCTATATCTCGACGCTCGACACGATTTCGCTCATCGTCACGGCGCTCGAAAAAGAGGGATAGGAGCGAGACGAGGGCGGTGAAGATGATTGTGGCGGTATAGAGCGGAAGAGGTTTTATGTGGTTGGGCATCACCAAGTTGTAGAGTGGGTAGGCGCAGGCCCAGATTAAGTTGCAGGTGAGTAGAGAGAGGTGGGCCGTGATATTTTTCATAGATGTTAGATTTTAATTATTTTCACATATCAATATCCGTGCAAAGATTCTGAGCGAGGGTGTTGTGTAGGGGCTTTTTTCGCCTAATTTCAAGATTTTAGAGTGTTCGAAATGGCCTATTTGGTAGCAAAGAACACCTCTGAAATTTGGACTTTCACCATTAAATACATACCTTTGCGGTATATATTTTAGCAATTTTTTCACAAACAATAAAAAAAAAGAAAGCGTATGAAACTAAAAAGTACTATTTTAGCAGTAGCTGCACTCGTTGTAGCACTATTTTCTACAACAAACGAGGCATCTGCACAGGATTTGGCAGGATGGACTGGTGGAGCTAAGGTTAACTTCTACACAGGATGGGATACATCCTCTTTGGGAGTTTATGGCCGCTACACATTGAACAACGGATTGCGTCTTGAGCCATCTGTATCGTTCATCTTCGCAAAGGGATGCACAATCGACGTAACTGTTGATGCTCACTACATCTTTGATCTTGGCGACAAGTTCGAGGCTTATCCATTGGTCGGAGTATCTATCAACGATCCTGGTAAGTTTGGATTTGCAGCTAACTTCGGAGGTGGTTTGGGCTACAAGCTCTCTGATGTTATCAACCTTGATTTGGGAATGAAGTGGGCACTTCAGACACAGTCTTACATCTCAAATCCTTTCATTATCTCGATCGGAGGAGGATATAAATTCTAATATAGAATATTGCAAGGCGGCGATATTTTAAAGATAACGCAGAGGCGGCTTCGGTCACGTACTTAAGTACGCTCCCTTCAGCCACCTCTGCGCCATCTTCAAAATCTCATCCACCTATCAATATTCTCTCGCCCAAACTGAGGCGGAATCTTTTTTTAATTCTCAGAAAGACCCAGAAAAAGGGCAACACAAAAAAGAGAGCGGCAAGATGAATTTCATCAAACCGCTCTCTTTGTGCATTGGGGTGGACGATGGGGATCGAACCCACGACCTTCGGAACCACAATCCGACGCTCTAACCAACTGAGCTACGTCCACCATATAAAACTCGGAGTCGTTAACCCCCTCGCTTCGGTGTGCAAAGATAGAATATATATTTTATTTGTGCAAGAAAAATGATGGAAAAATAGAAAGTTGCCAAAATGGCAGTCGGAAAAGAGCTATTTGTCAGTCCGTGACGCAAAAAATCTGCCAAATGGGCTTTGGCATAGCGATTGATATAGAATAGAGAACATAAGCAGAAAATAATTTTAAACTAAAATAGATAATAAAATGAGAGTAAAACCACTTTCGGATCGCATCCTCGTATTGCCCAAGGCGGCTGAGGAGCGCACAGCATCAGGACTTTTCATCCCCGACACAGCTAAGGAGAAGCCTCTTCAGGGCGAGATCGTGGCGGCAGGTCCAGGAACTAAGGAGATCGAGATGGAGGTAAAGGTCGGCGACCAAATCCTCTACGGAAAGTATGCAGGTCAGGAGATCAGCGTCGATGGCGTTGACTACCTTATGATGAAGCAGAGCGACATTATGGCCGTTATTGAGGAGTAATAAATTAAGAAAAGAGAGAAAAAATGGCAAAAGATATTAAGTACGACACAGAAGCACGTGAGCTTCTAAAGGTGGGCGTTGACGCATTGAGCAACGCTGTAAAGGTGACATTGGGCCCTAAGGGTCGCAACGTAATCATCGACAAGAAGTTCGGTGCGCCACACATCACAAAGGATGGTGTGACAGTCGCTAAGGAGGTTGAGTTGGAGGATCCATTTGCAAATATGGGTGCTCAGATGGTACGTGAGGTTGCATCTAAGACCAACGACGACGCTGGTGATGGAACAACAACAGCTACGGTTTTGGCTCAGGCGATCATCGGAGTAGGTATTAAGAATGTTACGGCTGGCGCCAACCCTATGGACCTCAAGAGGGGTATCGACAAGGCGGTTGCAGCGGTTGTTGGTTCGCTTCGTGAGCAGAGTCAGGATGTTGGCACCGACATCGCTAAGATCGAGCAGGTGGCTACAATCTCGGCTAACAACGATAGCGCCATCGGAGGCCTAATCGCTGAGGCGATGGCTAAGGTGAACCGTGAGGGTGTCATCACGGTCGAGGAGGCTAAGGGTACCGAGACCTATGTAGATGTTGTCGAGGGAATGCAGTTCGACCGTGGATATATCTCGGCATACTTCATCACCGACACCGAGAAGATGCAGGCTCAGATGGAGAAGCCATACATCCTGCTTACCGACAAGAAGATCTCGACTATGAAGGAGCTATTGTCGATCTTGGAGCCTGTGGCTCAGAGCGGACGCTCGCTGCTCATCATCGCCGAGGATGTCGACGGTGAGGCACTATCGGCACTCGTAGTAAATAAGTTGCGTGGTGCGTTGAAGGTGGCTGCTTGCAAGGCTCCAGGCTTTGGCGATCGTCGCAAGGAGATGTTGGAGGATATTGCAGTCTTGACTGGCGCAACGGTGATCTCGGCCGATAAGGGTATGAAGTTGGAGGATGCGACACTCGATATGTTGGGAACAGCCGAGAAGGCGACACTTAGCAAGGAGAACACCGTGATCGTAGATGGCGATGGCGACAAGGCCGCAATTGCCGACCGTGTAGGTCAGATCAAGGCTTCGATCGAGGTTTCGACATCGGATTACGACAAGGAGAAGTTGACCGAGAGGTTGGCGAAGTTGGCTGGTGGCGTTGCGGTGCTTTATGTTGGTGCAGCGACCGAGGTCGAGATGAAGGAGAAGAAGGATCGTGTCGACGATGCGTTGGCCGCTACACGTGCCGCTGTCGAGGAGGGAATCGTCCCTGGAGGTGGCGTAGCATATATCCGTGCCATCGCGGCATTGGAGGGTCTAAAGGGCGACAACGAGGATCAGACCACTGGAGTTCAGATCGTGAAGCGTGCCATCGAGGAGCCACTTCGCCAGATCGTGGGCAACGCAGGTGGCGAGGGTTCGGTAGTGGTAAACAAGGTTCGCGAGGGCGAGGGTTCATTCGGCTACAACGCCCGTGACGACCGCTACGAGGATATGTTGGCCGCTGGAATCATCGACCCTACTAAGGTCTCTCGTGTTGCATTGGAGAATGCAGCTTCGATCGCCTCAATGTTCCTCACAACCGAGTGTGTGTTGGCCGAGCAGAAGAGCGAGGCTCCAGCTATGCCGCCGATGGGGGGTGGCGGAATGCCAGGTATGATGTAAAAGAGCGCTGCAAGGCGGCGAATTTTGAAAGATAAAGCAGAGGTGGTCTCGGTCACGTACTTAAAGTACGCTCCGTCGACCACCTCTGCTTTATCATCCAAACTTCATCCACCTATCAGCACTCTTTCGTCGGAGTATTTCAAAATGAATATTTAGTGCAGTTTGAGGTTGCAAAAACTCGGATTTAGTGCAGTTTGGGGAAATAATATCCTATATTTGTAGTATAGAGCATATCTAAAATATAAGTATGACATTAAAAAGGCAATGATGGAGAGCAGAGCAATTGTAGTCGGAGCAACTTCTGGAATCGGGAGAGAGGTAGCTTTATTATTAGCGGAGAACGGATATCGGGTTGGCGTGATTGGTAGACGAGAAGAGAACCTCAAAGAGTTAACCTCTCTCTATCAGGGGCAAATCGTTGGGCAAGCGGCTGATGTTACTGATGTTGACGCTGCAAGATCCGCAATAGAATCGCTAATCTCAGAGTTAGGCGGCTTGGAACTGATTATTATTTCGTCGGGATATGGTGAGATAAACAAAGAGCTTGACTTTGAGATAGAGCATAATAGTATAAATGTTAACGTTGTAGGGTTTACCTTTATTGCTGACTACGCCTATCGCTATTTTTCATCGCAAGATAAGGGCCACATCGTTGGGATAACCTCGGTGATGGGGTTAAGGGGAAGTTGCGCTGCACCTGCATACTCCGCCACAAAGGCGTACCAAATAAACTACCTTGAATCTTTACATCAGAGAGCTCGCACTCAAGGAAAAGATGTCATTATCACCGACATACGCCCTGGGTCGGTCAACACTGCAATGATGAAGGGCGAGGGGCACTTTTGGATCAGCTCTCCGCAAAGAGCGGCATTGCAGATTTACAGGGCCATTAAGCGAAAAAAGAGTGTTGCCTATGTTACACGACGGTGGTCACTTATCGGTATATTACTCAGAATATTGCCTCGTTGTATATTTGTGAGAATGGGTAAGATATGATGAAATAGGCCGTGACCCCAATTGGGGGTCACGGCCTATATTGTTGGTGTAGAGTTTGACAAACAAGGATGAGTTTTGGGGCTTCGTGAAGGCTCTGAAAGCGCAGCGTACTTTTAGTACGTGAGCATTTCAGAGTCGAGGGAAGTGCCGAAAATCGCCTTGTTTGTCGAACTCTTTATAAATATAGGTCCATCAAAAAGGCTCGTGAGTTGATATGGCTCTTGAGCGTCGTGAAGGCTGTGTCGAAGTCGTTGGGCGAGGTTAGGAATGTGCTTCCGCTCTCCTCTTTGTAGGCTGACTCTTTTAAGAGCTTTTGGTAGCTCTCTACTATCTTTATCAGCTTCTCACTCTCGAAGGGCCCTTCAATGAACTCTTTTAGGTAGCCATCGAATTTAGCCTTATACTCCTTTTGGGCCATCAGATAGGTGAATAGAGGCCACATCTCGCCCGCATCTTTTAGTGTGTAGGGCTCATAGGTGTTGCGGCCGCTCTGCAACGACTCGTTGTGGTCCCACGAGATCCACGTCAACAGCCCTGTCGAGGGGTTGTTGTAGAGGAAGTAGTTGTGGGCCATATTTCCGTAGGTGTCCCAATTTTGGTAGGTGACATTTGCTGCCAACCACTTTAGGAACGCCTCTACATCGAAGATCGACTCCAACTCATTGCGCCAACTCTTTTCGTTCTTAGTGCGGAGCTCGCTATTTAGGATCTCACAGAGAGCCCTCACATCGGCATAATCAGGTTCTACCCCCTTTTTATGGCTCTTGATGTGGAACTGCTCCTCGTTGAAAGTCTCCTTGGCGAACGATCCTGCTCGCTCCTCGGGCTTATATAGGTTGCCACTCGAGTCGCTGAATTGGGTCTTTATCACTGTGTCGTCCATCTCCTCGACTATGGTGTAGAGCCCACTGTATTTTAGCCCCTCGCCATAATCTACGTATAGTTCGCAGAAGGATGTGTGGGATGCCACGAGGCCATAATCACGTAGCAGATCGGGGACGATCTTCTCTCTTATCATCGAGGCATCTTGATAGTTGCTATTTAGGTTTAGCTGCTCGAAACCATAGAATCGTTGGTTCTTTAGCTCGGGGAACTCCTTCTCATATTTGTCGAAGTCGAGCTTCATCGAGATCTTGCGATTGCCACTTTGGTGGCTCTGCATTAGGCTCGAATTACCCTTGAACCTCACACCTACCTTATACCACTCACGCCCCTCAAACTTCACGGTGCAGGGTACCCATATCGGGTCGATGTCGACATTCGATAGCGGATCCATCATCCCCTCGTGGCCCTCCATTCCCATTCCTTCGGGCCTTTCGCCCATCATCTCGGGTCGCTCTCCCATTTGGCCCATATGGCCGCCCATCATCTCGGGTCTGCCGCCCATCATCTCGAGGCGCTCCCCCATCTGGCCCATTTGGCCGCCCATCATCTCGGGGCGCTCCCCCATTGGGCTTTGGAAAGCGGAAAATATCTGGTCGAGATCTGCGTTCATTGCGGCCCAATCCTCGGCCGAAATGGTGATCTCTATTCGACGAACTCGATCCTCGACATCCTTATCCGAGGAGAAGATCTCGACAAAATCTGGGGCGACGCTATCGCTGTGGGTAGCGTCGCTCCAGTGAGTAAGCAAATCTGTTTCGTTGGCTGATACTGTTGTTGTTATAGCTGTTAGTAGTGCTACGGTGATAACATCTACGGCTCTCATAAAACTTTAATTTTATCAGGATGTGTATGAACTTCCATTATAGGTTACGGTCTTATAACCGCTATCCAAAGTCTCAACCTCGGTATAATCCGATGGCCAATATTGAGCCGTAGAGTCGAGAACCGTGACGATCTCGAAACCGCCAAACTCCGCATAGGGTGACTCCGTATAGTTAAAGACCACGGGGGTCTCGATCTCGTAGCTCAACATAACATTCGAGAGGGTGACTCCCTCGGCGCTAAGTGCGAAGTGGAAGTTCTGCTCGATAGTATCCGCAATGAGGAATGTTGTGAAATCCTCGATCCTCACACTACCCAACTCATCGCTGTTCAGAGCCCAATATCCATCTACAGACTCATTACCATAGTATGTGTAGTCGCAATTCAACGTGAAGTAGAATGTATCGTCGTTCTCGCCCGAGCCACGATAGATTGATGTGTCCATCGTATACGATGCCACAACTGGGTCCGACGCTCCGCTGCTTGCAAAGGTCATCACATCTTCTTGGTAGATCCCCACACTCCACGGCTTGCTCTCCGATGTCTCAGATAGCTTCACGCCATTTGTCTCGATGAGGTACTTTCCGCTACGATAGTTTGTGTCGATCGAGCCAGCAGTGTGGCCCTCGCCTGCCGAGTTGTAGAAGATTATGTATTGAGTGTCGTTGAGCTTTGTGATCTCGACATTGTTGTCGGCAACAGCGCCATCATCGTCGATTGTGTAGGCTCCAAATAGAAATCCACGCTTTGTGATATTCTCCACGCCATAGAAGTCGAAGGTATCTAACCCCTCCCAGTCGGGCTCACAACCCTCAGCGGTGAAGTCGAGGCCAGCGGCGTACATCTCCTCCTGAAGGATTGCGAAACGGAAACCAACCGCCAATGGGTCGACAGCGAGGTTATTTGCGGCACAAGCATCGGAGTATATCACCAGTCCGTTGTAGACTGCATCATACTCGGGGGTGTTCGATGTGATTGTGTATCCCGCCTCATTACAACCCGTGAGTAGAGATGTTGATAGAGCTAATGTTGCAGCTCCAAATAGTAATCGTTTCATAAATTTTGGTTCGTTTATTTTGATTGTTTTGTTTTTGTTTTACCTCTTTGTAACGTGCAAATATACCAAAATATTACAATAAACCGCTAAAAAATGGTGTTGATTTGAAGCGTAGCACTAAAAATTGGTATGTCACGATATTTTCACTATCTTTGACCTCATAACATAATACAATGTGAGTTCGAAATAATTTTCGAACTCGACCGCTGAGGAGCGATAGCGACCAAGTCCCCGCCCATAGGGAGGGGATTTAGGGGTGGGGTTAAATATTTAAGAAAGAGCTTACAAAGCTCTTAACGTGAGTTTGAAGATAAAAAACTCACAAAAATTGAGATAAATAATAAATTAAAAAGAGAGTTTCCTATTTTCGAACTCACGTTAATAATAGAATAATTATGAGACTACGTAACATAGCCATCTTGGCAACTCTACTTATTGTGGCCGATCAGCTCCTCAAGATCTGGATCAAGACCACTATGCGAATCAACGAGGCGATCATCATCTTCCCCGATTGGTTTCAACTCCGCTTTGTCGAGAATAATGGCGCCGCCTTTGGTATGCAGCTGGGTGGTGGCTCGGGCTTCGATTGGGGCAAGGCTCTCTTGACGAGCTTTAGGATCTGTATGATTGGGCTTTTGGTGTGGTATATCATCCGCTTGGTGCGTAGCCGTGCTCCCAAGGGGGCTATTGTGGCGCTCACTATGATCTTGGCTGGTGCGTTGGGCAATGTCATCGACTGCCTCTTTTATGGGGTGATCTTCTCGGCTTCGACCCCTATGGAGGTGGCCCACTTTGGCGGCTCCTATGCCTCGCCTTTTATGGGACGTGTGGTCGATATGTTCTACTTTCCGCTCTTTCAGTGGAATGGAATCCCTTCGTTCTTGTCCTTCTTGGTCGACTCGAACAACTACTTCTTTGGGGCTATCTTCAACCTTGCCGACAGCTATATCTCGGTGGCGGTGCTCTATATCCTAATTTTCCAACAAAAATTCTTCATCAAGGAGGGTGAGTAGCTATGTATAAGATCGGAGTAAAAAGCGACTATGAGGAGTTGTATCGCTACAACTTAGTCATCACCTGCGCAGGATACGATGCTCAGGGTGAGCAGCTCTATGTCACGGGGGTCGAGAAGATATATAGCGAGGAGTTTAACGAGACCTTCGGTGTACTGCCCCCCATCCCGTTGGATTTTATCGTCGGGGAGAGTCTCACCCTCGAGTGTGAGACGGCAGAGAAGATCCACGTAATTGTCTATGTTGTAACGACATCGTTGCCTAAAAGTCGACTCGTCGACGACTCTCCGCCCTTTGACCTTGAGATTAGGGTGGAGCGAGACTCCGAGACGATATATGAGCTCACCCACCAAGTGAATCAATGGGGTGGAGCCTCGATAAATATCAAGTTGTAATCGTAAGGCAAAGAGATAGAAAAAAAGAGATGAAAACGCACAGTGTACGGATCGGAGAGATCACAATCGGAGGGGGTAGCCCTATCGCTGTTCAATCGATGACAAATAGCGCAACGACAAATACAAAGGAGAGCGTCGAGCAGATACTGCGCCTCGACCGAGCAGGTTGCCCAATTGTGAGGCTCACAGCACCCGCAAAGGCCGACGGGGAGAATTTGGAGCATATCGCACGTGAAGTCCGTGAGCAGGGTTCTCGGGTGGCGATTGTGGCGGATATCCACTTCACACCCGACGTTGCGATGATTGCGGCCCAGTATGTTGATAAGGTGCGCATTAACCCTGGTAACTTCTCGCTCACAGGGGGTAAGTTAGAGGCGCTAATCGGGCTGTGTAAGAGGCGAGGCGTTGCGCTTCGAATTGGGGTTAACCACGGCTCTTTGGGGGATAGGATTGTCGACAAGTATGGCGACACGCCCGAGGGTATGGTCGCTGCGGCGATGGAGTTCCTCAGAATTTGTAGTGCGGAGTCGTTCGATCAGGTTGTGGTCTCGATGAAGTCGAGCAACACACGAGTTATGGTCTACGCTTATAGATTGTTGGTCGAGGCGATGGAGGCGGAGCAGATGAGTTATCCGATCCACTTGGGTGTCACCGAGGCTGGAAATGGCATCGAGGGGCGCATCAAGAGTTCGGTCGGAATTGGAGCACTTTTGGCAGACAAAATTGGCGATACGATTCGTGTCTCGCTGACCGAGGATCCTGTGGCGGAGGTTCCAGTGGCCAAGATGTTGGTGGCGCACTTCGAGGGGATCGAACATAGGGAGCAGTTTCCTCTTAGCGAGGAGGCGATTAAGAGATATTCACGTAGCGAGTTTAAACGTCGTAGCGAGGTGACTACACCCATCATCCATAGCGAGTTGAGTGACAAATTTTGCGTAATAGAGGCGGTGAGCGACAACCCAACGGCCGAGCTTCGAGCAGCTATTTTGGAGCTTGGCGATGCGAGACCTGTGGTTGTTAAGCGACGTTATTTAAGCTCGGATATGGTCGAGGTGGGGGTTGCGGCGGCGGCCGACCTCGGATCGTTGTTCCTTGATGGCTTGGCCGACGGAGTGTGGGTCGATGCACCAAATTTAGGCGACGAGAGCGTGGAGCAGATCGAGCTGATGATCCTCCAAGCGGCCCGAGTGCGCCAATCTCAGACCGAATATATCGCCTGCCCAAGTTGTGGGCGAACACTCTTCGACATCGAGGGGACCCTCGCTCAGATCAAGAGTCGAACTTCGCACCTTAAACACCTTAAAATCGGGGTGATGGGCTGCATCGTGAATGGCCCTGGCGAGATGGCCGACGCTGATTATGGCTATGTCGGGGCCGCTCGCTCCAAGATCACCCTATACAGAGGACGTGAGGTAATCGAAAAAAATATCGACGAGGGGGAGGCTATCGACCACCTGATTGAATTGATCAAATCTTGTGGCGACTGGGTTGACCCTGAATAGTTTAGCTTCCCAAAAAAATAAGAATCCGAAAGATTTAAGAAGTATTTGATTGAAACAATGGTAATTCTACCCTCAACATATCTCCCCTCGATAAGTTACATCGAGAGAATAATCGCCGCCTCGAAGCGTGGCGAGAGAGTCATCATCGACATTGGCGAGCACTACATCAAGCGTTCGCCTCGCAACCGTGCGAAGATCGCCACTGCACAGGGGGTGATGGAGCTCACGGTCCCCGTAAAAAACGCAAATCGACCTCGACAACCGATGCACTCGGTCGAGATCGACTACTCGAAGAGGTGGCAACATCAACACTACACGGCGATGCTTTCGGCCTACAAATCGTCCCCCTTCTTCGACCACTATTCGCCCTACATAGAGCCGATATATAGGCGTGAATATAAAAAGCTCACCGAGCTAAACGGCGAGCTTTTAAAGGTGATATTCAAATTGTTGCAACTAAACAAAAGTGTTTCGTTTGATAGTTCGCTCACCTACATCGAGCCAACCACCACAGACCGAGACCTACGCCCAAAAGGGAGCATAGAAAACGGTTTCGAGCCGAGGGAGTATATCCAAGTATTCTCGGACCGCCTCCCCTTCGAGGCCGACCTCTCGATGCTCGACCTGCTCTTTTGCGAGGGTCCTAACGCTCTTGATTACGTAGGGGCGAGTCGTAGATAAACTCGACCGTGTCGCTCAGCTTACCTTGGGTGACAACCACTTTGGTACTCTTTGTCACCTTGACACCCTCCAACTGGAATTGCGAGGGTCCCACCTTTTTCATCTCGCTCTTCTTGCCATCGACATCGGCAATGATCGGTGTCGACTCATCCGAGGCGTAGACCCTAAGTGTTATCTCGTTGTCGCCTGCACCCAACATTCTGGCACGTCGGTCGGCGATGTGGAGCGTTGGAGACTTCTTGTTCCACAGCGCACGATAGAGGTAGTAGGCATCCTTGTAGCTCCTACGATCGAAGCTCACCAACCCCTCGACATTCTCGCCCAAGAGGTTGCGAGGCGCCTTGAAATCGAAGAGTGTCGACTGCCACGTTCCCCAGAATAGAGAGTCCGTAGCGAGGTGCTTTGTGTACTCCTCGTGCATCTCACTCTGTCGAGACTCGGGGAACCATCCATCACGCTTCTGAGCTCGTGTGGTTGCGATCTCGCTTCTGTCAATTTGGTGGTAGACCGATCCGCCTCGCCCATAGAGCACTCCCGAGCGCAGGTGTCCCCACTTCGAGTGGATCTGAGTGGCCCACGTCTTAACATCGCCCAACAATCCATTCTCCCATCCGATATTTTGTCTCCAAACGATCAGATCACACACCGAATTTATATCGCCATTCTGGTCGCTTAGGGCCACCGTTGGGCGACTCTTGTCGATCTTCTTAGCCTCGGTGTTGAGCTTCTTGACATAGGTTGTCGGGTCATCACCACGGGTCGAGAGCAGTGAGAAGATTCCCCACATCGCAACACTTGGGTGGTTATAATTTTGGTAGATTATCTCACGGAGCTGTTGCAGACCATTCTCCTCGAACCTCACTGTCGGGAAGTATCCGATGTCGCTCAGATATGGCGAGCGAGAGAGCGGAGTATCGACCCACGCCATCACACCCAAACTGTCGCACATCGAGTAGAAGTAGCTGCTATGAGGTATCACCGCCGAGTGGATTGCGTTGGCCCCCAGATCCTTGATGATCTCCATATCGCTACGTATGCTCCTCGGGCTCAGCGAGCTGCCTGAGAGTGGGTGGTCGTGGAATAGGGTCACGCCATTCATTATTGTAGGCTTGCCATTGACCCTCACAGCCCCCTTTGCGGTGCCATCTTTTGCGAGAGTTATGATTCTAAATCCTGTCTTTACGCTCACCTCGTCGCTCTCGGCTTCGACACTCCCCTTGCCTGTGTCGACTGAGCTTAGTCGCACCGTGACATCGTAGAGAGCGGGCTTCTCGGGCGACCACAAGTCGGCCTTAGCGACTTGGAATGGGATCTCGATCGAGCCATTATTCTCGATCTTGGCCTTTGCCATCACCTTGTTAAAGACCTCTGTTCCTCTATCATTTTTGATCGAGAGCTCCAACCTTCGCTCCACACTCGCAGGCGTTGTGAAGTGGACCCTCACGGTTCCCTTGGCGGTGCCTCCATCTACACTATTTGTCGTTACAAAGACTCCATCCGAGCCGTAGAACGTTGGTGATATTGCGCTCTTTGGGGTGACGATAAGCTCCACATCTCGATATATTCCGCCATAGACCTCGTGCTCGACCGAGGTGGGCAATACATCGTTGCGAGGGGCCGATGAGACCCTCAGGATGATGATGTTAGACTCTCCATAGTCGAGGAATGGGGTGATCTCGAAGGTGAAGGCGGTAGCCCCTCCACGGTGCTCGCCCACATAGCGACCATTGATGATGAGGTCGGCCACGCTATTCACGCCTCCAAATTTGATAAAGACACGGTTCAGCCTCCACGAATTGGGGGCGTAGAGCGTCCTCAGAAAATTTGTCGAGGTGAGACTCACGGGGGTGTTATTCTCGAGGCTCCAACTATAAGGGAGTGAGATATTTCGGGCCCTGTCACCACTACCCTCGGCCGAAGCGAAGATTCGCCAATCGTTCATCATCGGGTAGGTTGTACGAGCTGCAAGCTGCGAAATGGATGTGGCGAAAACTACCGCCACAAGTAACAATAATCGGAATATGTTTGCCCTCTTCATAGCGTTAAAATTTTAGCAATGGTATTGGTGGTTGAACTCTTTTGGTTAAATTGCAATACATCACCCCAAATAGGGGGCTCTATATTGGCAAAGATAGCTTTTTTTTTCTATCTTTGCCATTAAACAATAAAAAACATTATGAATATAATTGATATTATCATCCTTGCCATCCTCGGCTACTCCGCCTTTCTGGGCATACGAGAGGGTTTGATAGTCCAAGGTTTGTCTATCATCGGCATCGGTTTGGGGCTCTGGTTTGGCTCTCTCTTCGGAGGGGCGGCCGCTACTCTATTTGGTATCAAGGGGGATTATGCATCGCTTTGTGGCTTTCTCATTGTCACTATCGCCGTTATGATTGGCGTGGCTACCGGGGCTCGTATATTGCAGAAGGTGCTCTCATTTGTGGGCTTTGGATTGGTCGATAAGTTGTTGGGTGGGGTGTTGTCGGTGGTTAAGGTGACACTCATTCTGAGCGTTGCATTTGTCGCATTCGACCTCATCAATCAACTCTTTGATGTGGTTGACCACAAGATCATCGAGGGGTCGATGTTCTATCGTCCGATCACTAATATTGTCAATTATGTCGCCCCAGCGTGGGATTGGACTCAACAATATCTCTCGGCCTAAGTGAGCGACTCAACAGAACTTTTGAACTTCTCGGGAGTGGTGGTCAGAGCCACTGGTAGTTGGTACGATGTGTTGCACGACGGAGTGACTCACAGCTGCCGAATAAGGGGCCGTATGCGCCTCAAAGGGGTTCGATCAACTGCCCCCGTTGTGGTTGGCGATATGGTCAATTGCGAGCGTGAGGAGCAGGGGAGCTACGTCATCTGCTCGGTGGAGCCTCGTCGCAACTACATCATTCGACGTGCCTCGAACCTCTCGAAGGAGTCGCATATCATCGCCTCGAATATCGACCGTGCGATGATCGTGGCGACACTCTTTTCGCCCGAGACAGCTACCGAGTTTATCGACCGCTTCTTGGTGACGTGCGAGGCCTACAAGATCCCAGCGACGATCCTCTTAGCCAAAATTGATTTGGCCAGAGAGCAGCCCGAGGCGGTGGCTGAGTTTAGGGCTACCTATGAGAGTGCAGGGTACGAGGTGATCGAGATCTCAGCTACGCAAAACATTGGTATCGAGAGGGTTAAAGCGCTCCTTAAAAACCAGACAACCCTGATATCGGGGAACTCTGGAGTGGGGAAGTCGACCCTCATAAACGCAATCGAGCCGACGATAGAGGTCAAGACGGGTGAGATCTCGTCGAGCCACAACAAGGGTAAGCACACCACGACATTCTCGACGATATACCCACTCTCAGCGGGGGGATATATCATCGACACCCCAGGGATTAAGGGGTTCGGACTCCTCGACATCGACGATGCGGAGTTGTGGCACTACTACCCCGAGATGTTGAAATTTGGCGAGGAGTGTCAATTTTATAACTGCACCCATACCCACGAGCCGAAATGTGCGGTGAGGAGGGCTGTGGAGCAGGGCGAGATCGCCTACTCTCGATATGAGAGCTACCTAAAGATTTTGGATGAGGATGAAAAATATAGAAAATAGTGAGATGGAGAGCTCTATAAAAGATAGGATCGAGTGGCTCAACGAGCGAATTGATTACTTGGCGGAGTTTATGACCCCCGAGCGACGAGCGACGTTGGAGCGAACGCTGTCGATGAGGACCAACGAGATGACGATCCTCTCGGAGAACACCTACCACTCTCAGAATGCGAGCGCTCTGATGCGCCACTGCGAGGCCTTTGGGCTCCAACAGATGCACGCCATCGAGGAGCTATGCGAGTTCAAGACCTATGTCGACATTGTTCGAGGGACCGACAAATGGGTCGACTTGACACGCTACACCAACACCACCGATGCTGTGAAAGCCCTCAAAGGGGCAGGGTATAGGATTGTGGCGACGACTCCCCACCTTCAGGATTCGACACCCGAGAGCTTCGATGTGGGAGCTGGGCGCTTCGCCTTGGTCTTTGGAACCGAGCACGCTGGTATCTCGCAGGAGATTATCGACGAGGCGGATGAGTTTTTGCAGATCCCTATGTGTGGAATGGTCGAGAGCCTCAATGTCTCGGCTTCGGCCTCGATTTTGATCTATATGTTGTCGCAGAGGCTACGTGAAACCACGAGTGGATGGGAGTTATCACGCGAGGAGAGCGCCGAGATTCTTTATCGTTGGATGAAGTCGAGCGTGCGTGATGCGGAGCGAATACTCAAACATCAATTCACTGATATATAAGATAGTAAACAAAATTGATTAGCATAAATGATCCTACGTAAACAATTCCTTAGACACGTCGCACAAACCTCACCATCTCCGATGTTGGTGGAGGTGGAGCGTGCCGAGGGCTCATACTTCTATACCCCCGAGGGGCGGCGATATATCGACTTGGTGGCAGGTGTCTCGGTGAGCAATGTTGGCCACTGCAACCCTGCGGTTGTCGAGGCTGTGCAGGCCCAAGCGGCGAAGTATATGCACGTAATGGTCTATGGTGAGCTTGTCGAGTCGCCTCAGGTGGAGTATGCTACTCTGTTGGCGAAGTTGTTGCCCGATCCACTCTCATCGGTCTACTTCCTCAGCTCGGGAGCCGAGGCTGTAGAGGGGGCGATGAAGTTGGCCAAACGATATACGGCGAGGCGTGAGATCATCTCGATGCGTAGGGCCTACCACGGATCGACCCACGGGGCTATGTCGCTGATGGGCACCCCCGAGGGCGAGGAGTGGAAGAGGGCGTTTCGGCCTCTGCTACCTGAGTGTCGAGCCATTGAGTTCAACTCGTTCGAGGATCTTTCGCTTATCACAGAGTCGACAGCCTGCGTGATCTGCGAGCCAGTGCAGGGTGAGGCTGGCGTGAGGCTCCCTGCTGAGGGTTATTTGCACGCTCTCAGAGCGAGGTGTAGCGAGGTGGGGGCGTTGTTGATCTTCGATGAGATACAGAGCGGAATGGGGCGCACGGGTGCCACATTTGCCTCGGTGAAATATGGCGTTACACCCGATGTGATCTGCCTTGCCAAGGCGTTGGGCGGAGGTATGCCTCTTGGGGCCTTTGTTGCGAGCGATGAGATTATGTCAACGCTTCAACACAGCCCCGTTTTGGGCCATATCACAACTTTTGGAGGCCACCCCGTGAGCTGTGCCGCTGGCCTTGCCGCAATGAAATACCTCATCGACAATGAGTTGATAGAGAGGGTGGAGGACAAAGGAGCAATCTTTGAAGAGAGGCTGACGAACCATAAATTGGTAAAAGAGATCCGTCGCTCGGGGTTGTTGATGGCAGTGGAGTTAGGCGAGTCGGCGATGTTGTATCGTCTGATGGAGATCTTCAAGGAGGAGGGTGTGATGAGTGATTGGTTCCTCTATTGCGACACCGCATTTAGGATCTCTACCCCACTCACGATTAGCGAGGAGGAGATTACGGATGCTTGTGAGATAATCATCCGATCGCTGGATCGTTTGGCTGTGGAGTTTAAGGTTTAAATATAAAAACGATATATTATGAATACAACGTGGGACCACTCTCTATTCCTGCTCCTCAACTTCGATGGAGGGGCTTTCTTAGATAGCGTAATGTTATTTATCTCGGGCAAAACCTCGTGGATACCTCTCTACGCACTGATCCTATTCCTCATATATAGGATCAACAGATGGTCGGGCGTCGCCTTTGCCATCGTGGCTATTGGTGTGGCGGTTGGCCTCTCGGATATCATCGCTGGGATATTTAAACACTCGGGGCTGTTGGATAATCTGCTCCCCAACTTCCCCGTGCGACTTCGCCCTATGCACGAGCCTCTCTTGGAGGGGTTGGTCCACTCGGTGAAGCGAGGCGGAATGAATGGAACGGTCTCGGCCCACGCTGCCACCGCCTTCTCGATCGGATTCATCGCCACGTCGACCATCAAGAGCCGCTGGTTCTGCATCGTGATGTGGAGTCAAGTTGCGCTGGTCTGCTATTCGAGGATCTACTTGGGTTATCACTACCCACAAGACATTCTGCTTGGAATTGGAATTGGGCAGCTCGCAGGGGGCGTGATGTGGTGGTTGTTACGGAGTAAGATCGTCGGCCGTTCTTCGAGCTCTGAGCGATATTCAAATCCTTATGAAAGATTTAGATAGATTAAATGCGAGAGAGATATATTGATATGAGCGACTACGACTACCCTCTTCCCGAGGAGCGTATCGCCAAATACCCACTACCCAACCGTACCGATTCGAAGCTGCTCCACTACAAAGATGGGGTGATCGAGGAGCACATATTCCCCGAGGTGGCCGACCTGCTGCCCGAGGGTACGCTGCTGGTTTTCAACAACACCAAAGTTATTAGAGCACGCATCATTATGCATAAGACGAGTGGTGCGAGGGTCGAGATCTTCTGCCTCGAACCCCACTCACCCTTCGATTACGAGAGGGCCTTCGCCGTTAGGGGGGAGTGCGAGTGGAGCGCCATCGTCGGCAACCTCAAAAAGTGGAAAGAGGGCGAGGTCTACATCGAGTTCTCCCACGAGGGTGAGTCGCTGAGGCTGAGCGCCGAGATGGTTGAGAGGGGCGAGAGGGAGCACGTCATTCGCTTTAGGTGGGCGAGTGAGCATACCTTTGGTCAGATGTTGGAGCTCTTGGGGCGCATCCCCATCCCACCATATTTGTGTCGTGAGAGTGAGTCGATCGACGAGAGTCGCTACCAAACTGTCTACTCGAAGTTCGAGGGGTCGGTGGCGGCACCAACAGCTGGGCTGCACTTTAGCGACGAGATAATCGAGGAGCTGAACAGGAGAGGGATAACCACCGAAGAGGTGACGCTTCACGTCGGCGCAGGAACATT
This sequence comes from Rikenellaceae bacterium, assembly GCA_047178625.1. Taxonomy (GTDB): domain Bacteria; phylum Bacteroidota; class Bacteroidia; order Bacteroidales; family Rikenellaceae; genus Alistipes. The sequence continues at coordinate 65,637 of JBCQTJ010000007.1, read as the reverse complement.
CCTCCCCGTCAAGAGCGACAATGCCGCCGACCACCCTATGCACACCGAACACTTCGAGATTGAGCGGTCGACTTTGGAGCGGTTATTGGCTCACGAAGGGGCAATCACCGCTGTGGGGACCACCTCGGTGAGGACTTTGGAGTCGCTTGCCGCCTTGGCCTATCGAGTTAAGATGAGTGGCGATGCGGAGTGTGGGCGTGTTGTTGGGCAGTGGGAGCTCTACGATATACCTTCGCAATTCTCGGGCGCTGAGATCTTTACGACACTTCTTGAATATATGCAGCGGTCGGGAGTCGATAAGCTGAAGGCCTCGACTCAGATAATGATTACCCCTCTTGGTTATCAATTTCGGGTTGTGCGATCAATCATCACCAACTTCCACCAGCCCAAGTCTACCCTACTTCTCTTGGTCTCGTCCTATGTCGGGGGCGAGGAGTGGCGTAATATATATAGGTATGCCCTCGAAAACGACTTCCGATTCCTCAGCTATGGCGACTCGTCGCTCTTAGAGGTCTCGTCGTCGAAACTCTGAACAGATGATCGCCGTTGCGATGGCAACATTTAACGACTCGGAGCCGAGGTTGTCGGTGGCGAATGTGGGGATGTAGAGTCGCTCGTTAATTAGCGCCTCGACCTCGGGTGAGAGCCCTTGCCCCTCGCTGCCCATCACCAAAACCCCCTCGCTTTGGAGCTCTCGGTTGTAGATGTTATCTCCCTCGAGGAGTGCGCCATAGATGGGCAGATCTATCTTTGAGAGGAGTGGTACGAGGTCGGTGTAGTGGATGCGCACTCTTAAAATTGCGCCCATCGTCGCCTGCACAACCTTTGGGTTGAAGCAGTCGGCACAGGTGGGCGAGCAGATTATGTCTCGGATACCGAACCAATCGGCAAGGCGGATGATCGTCCCCAGATTCCCAGGATTTTGAACCCCATCGAGGGCTAAGGTTAAGCGACCATTTAGCTCATCGGCCTTGAGAGTATAGCGTGGCATCTCGACAAGGGCCAGCGAGCTATTTGCACTCTTGAGTTGCGAGATCCGCTCCATCTCCTTGTCGCTGATCCACTCCACCTCACAGCTCCCCTCGAACTGCTCTCCTACGTCGCTCGACTCGGTGACGTAGACCTTGCGCACCTTTAGAGGTGAGTCGATTAGCTCTCCTATGAACTTCTCGCCCTCGGCTATGAATAGCCCCATCTCGGAGCGAACCCTCTTCTCGCCCAGTGAGCGAACCATCTGTATCTCTTGCTTTATCATTGTTTTTTATTTTTCCTCTACTTCTCAATCTCAAATTTCAACCCCTCCTCGGCTACATAGCTCTCCGAGAATATCGCTCGGGCCTCGTTTGCAATCTCGCTCAGATCTCGGTATCGAGTCGAGAAGTGGCCCAATATCAACTTGTTGGCCCCTGCAATCAACGCTGCACGGGCCGCCTCGCTCGATGTGGAGTGTCCTCGCATCGAGGCTACCGACTCCTCGCTTTGACTATATGTAGCCTCGTGATAGAGCATATCAACGTCTCGCTCTCCCCCCTCACAGTTGGCCCCTCGGCAGAGCCTTGCCGCCCGCTCCGAGTAGCTTGTGTCGGACAGGTAGGCGTAGCGTCGGCCCTTGCGTGGAGAGTAGGTTATCTCCTCATTTGGGAGCACCTCGCCCGATGCCAACTCTACATCCTCGCCCCTCTTGGCCGCTGTGATCTGAGCTATCGAGAGCGAATACTTCTCGATCTTGAATTTGTCGACATTCAGAGGGGGATCCTTCTCGCAAAAGAGGTAGCCCGAGGTGGGAACCCTATGTTTCAGGGGGATCGACCACACCTCCAACGTCCGATTCTCGAAGATGCACTTGTGGCGCTTGGTGTCGACCTCTACCCACTCCACCTCGAACGACAAATTATTGTCGAAATAGCGAAGATGACTCTCCAAAATCTCACCAAAAGGGCGTGGCGCATAGATCGTGAGTGAGCTCTTACGGCCATACAACCCGAGGGTCGAGAGCAGCGGAAAGAGGCCATAGACGTGGTCGCCGTGGAGGTGCGAGATAAAGATAGCCCGTAGCTTCAGGGGGTTGACCCCATATCGGAACATCTGCTGCTGACACCCCTCTCCTGCATCTACGAGGTAATGCTGCTCGCAGAGGTTCACGACCTGCGACGAGGGGTGGCGGCCAACAGTTGGTTTGGCCGATGAGGATCCTAATATGGTGACACTAAAACTCAAAATAGCTTAAAAATATAGTTGAAATTTTCTCAATTACCCTGCAAAGTTAGTCAAAAATAGATTTTTTTTGTTACTTTTGTCGAAAATATAACATTTAAACACAATGGCATACAATCTACTCAAAGGAAAAAAGGGGCTTATCTTTGGAGCTCTCAACGAGAACTCAATCGCGTGGAAGGTGGCTCAGATGGCGGTAGCCGAGGGGGCTGAGATCGTCCTCACAAATACGGCGATGTCGCTTAGGATGGGAACGATCAAGACTCTTGCTGAGGAGTGCAACACAATAGTGATCCCTGCGGATGCCTCGTCGGTCGAGGATCTTGAGCAGCTAATGGATAAGACGATGGAGCACTTCGGTGGCAAATTCGACTTTATGCTCCACTCGATCGGAATGTCTCCAAACGTGCGCAAGGGTTTCGACTACGATGATCTAAACTACGACTTCTTGGGCAAGACACTCGATATCTCGGCTGTCTCGTTCCACAAAGCTATGCAGGTGGCTATGAAGAAGGATGCGATCAACGACTGGGGATCTATCGTCGCACTGACGTATATCGCCGCTCAGAGGACTTTGTGTGGCTACAACGATATGGCCGATGCGAAGGCGCTCTTGGAGTCGTTTGCCCGTTCGTTCGGATATATATATGGTATGAAGAAGAATGTGCGTGTCAACACAGTATCTCAGTCACCAACTCCAACAACCGCTGGAAATGGAGTCTCGGGAATGGGTGATCTTCTCGCCTTGGGTGAGTCGATGTCGCCACTTGGTAACGCTACGGCCGAGGATTGCGCAGCTTACGTTATCTCGCTCTTCTCGGATCTCACTCGCAAGGTGACGATGCAGAACCTATTCCACGATGGAGGATATTCGTCGATGGGAATGACCGCCGAGGCGATGGAGATCTTCAGCCGCGGAATGGCGAAGGAGGAGTAATTTTTTAGAGTTTTGGAGGGTGGTTTACGGAAGTTTACCACCCTTTTTATCTTAAATAAAGTAAGTTATGGAGAATCAAAGTGCTTTAACAACCCCATATCGGGCAGCTGAGGGTCGTTACGACAATATGAAATACAACCTCTGCGGAGCGAGTGGATTGGCTCTGCCCCCCATCTCGTTGGGGCTATGGCATAACTTCGGGACCAACGACAACTACGACGTAGGCCGAGAGATGATTCTCCACTCATTTGACCGAGGCATCACCCACTTTGACTTGGCAAATAACTATGGCCCTCTGCCTGGCTCGGCCGAGATCACAATGGGGCGAGTCATAAAGGAGGATCTCCACACCCACCGAGACGAGTTGATAATATCGTCGAAGGCGGGCCACGAGATGTGGAGCGGCCCCTATGGCGGCAACTGCTCTCGCAAGAGCCTATTGGCGAGTCTCGATCAGAGCCTTAGTCGCACGGGACTCGACTATCTGGATATCTTCTACACCCACCGTTACGATGGCGTGACACCCATCGAGGAGACGGCTCAAGCACTAACCGATGCCGTGAGGAGCGGAAAAGCACTCTATGTCGGGATCTCGAAGTATCCGCCCGAGAAGGCGCAAAAGATCTATGACCTACTTCGAAAGGCTGGGACACCAGCCGTTGTGGCTCAATATCGCTACAACCTCTTGGAGAGGGGCGTGGAGCTTCGTGAGATTCCCTGTGCTGCGGCCAACGGGGCAAGTGTGGTGGCCTTTTCACCCCTTGCTCAGGGGTTGTTGGGGGGTCGTTACATCGATGGAATCCCCGAGGGGTCACGTGTCGCTGGGGGCTCTAAGTTCTTGACACCCGACAGTTTAACACCAAAGAAGATGGTGGCGATCAAGGCCTTAAACGAGGCGGCCAAACTCCGAGGCGAGAGCTTGGCCCAGATGTCGTTGGCGTGGACACTTCGCAATTCGAGCGTCGCATCGCTGGTGATCGGAGCGAGCTCTGTGGCCCAAATAGATGATAATCTGAAGGCGATAGATTCCGAGCCATTCTCGCCCGAGGAGTTGAGAACGATTGACAATATTACACTATACCTATAATTAATGGAGCAACAGAGAGAGAACAGATATAAGATTGCGATCTTCGATTTAGATGGCACATTGACAAACTCCCGCAAGGAGCTAACACCTCGAACACGAGAGGCACTCATCGCACTCCAGCGACGAGGGGTAAAGGTGGTTTTGGCTTCGGGTCGCCCGACATATGGGATTATTCCACTCGCTAATGAGCTGAAACTAAGTTCGTTTGGCGGATACATTCTCGCCTACAACGGAGGTGTGATAATCGACTGCAAGACGATGCAGGAGATCTATAGCAGCAAGATCGAGGAGCGATTTATCGAGGAGTTATACAAGGAGTCGAAGCTCTGCAAATGCACAATTCTCTCATATCGGGATGCTGTGATCCTTGCCGAAGAGGTCAATGGGGAGTATGTTCAGTATGAGGCGATGCTCAATAAGATGGAGACGTGCAGGGTCGATTCGTTTGTCGAGAGCTTTCGATGCGACGTGCCGAAATGTCTGGCCGTGGGCGAGCCCGAGCGTGCTGTGGGGTTGGTCGAGAGGCTCAACGAGCGGTTCTCAGAGCAAATGAACGTCTATCGCTCGGAGCCATTCTTTGTCGAAATCGTCCCACTTGGGGTCGATAAGGCCCTCTCTCTTGGCAGGTTAGCGCTCCACCTTGGGATCGAGTCAGAGGATATGATCTCGTTTGGCGATGGCTTCAACGACCTCTCGATGATCGAGTATGCAGGGTGCGGAGTGGCGATGGCCAATGCACAAGAGGCGGTGAAGGAGAGTGCCGATGTGGTGACGCTATCGAACGAGGAGGATGGCGTGGCGGTATATGTTGAGCGAGAGTTGTTGAGCGAGAGTTGTTGAGCTAAAATTTCAACTAAATAAATAGCCATAAAAATGGGTCGATTGACCCCAATTTGTCACAATTTGGGCCAACTTCTCAAAAAAAAAGAGACTTTTTGTAGATAAAAGATGATTTTCGTCGCTCAAGGTTGCTCAATTAAATTTTTATTGCTATATTCGCTTAATCTTTGTTCCCCTAATTTTAAGCGACAAGGAGCGAAGTGTCCGAATCTCACCACTTAATAGAGCAAGAGGGGGATGCAAAAGAGCAACGAAACGAGAGGCGACGAGGGGGATAGGAGGGTGAAGAGAGATGATTGATGAGTAAGAAAACCGAAGAAACCAACAAAATAGACTAAAATAACCGAAATTTAACAAGGTAACAAATTACAAATAAAAATAAACTTAAAAATTTTAAACTTACTTACTACAACTATGAAAAGATTATTTTCAACATTGACACTTTTTTCAATGGGAACCATCGCAGCGATGGCACAGGCAGCAGAAGAGACTATCGCCGGAGAGAGTATGCACCAAATCTTAATGCAGAAGTTCCTCGAGGGAGGATGGGAGTGGATGCTTCCAGTACTTTTGTGTTTGGTTATCGGTTTGGCCGTAGCTATCGAGCGTATCCTTTACCTAACACTTGCAACAGTTAACACAAAGAAGTTGATCGCCCAGATCGAGGAGGCACTTGCAGATGGTGGCGTTGAGGCTGCTAAGGAGGTTTGCCGCAACACACGTGGTCCGATCGCATCTATCTTCTATCAGGGTCTTGATCGTTACGATCAGGGAATCGACGCTGTCGAGAAGGCAGTCGTATCTTACGGATCAGTACAGACAGGTCTTATGGAGTCTGGTCTTAGCTGGGTAGGTTTGTTCATCGCGTTGGCTCCGATGTTGGGATTTATGGGAACCGTAGTCGGTATGATCGGTGCGTTTGATGCGATCCAGGCTGCGGGAGATATCTCTCCAACACTTGTAGCGGGAGGTATCAAGGTTGCCCTTCTTACTACATTGATGGGACTTATCGTTGCCGTTATTCTTCAGCTTTTCTACAACTACATCATCTCAAAGATCGATTCATTGGTGAACGAGATGGAGGATACCTCTATCACCTTGATGGATATGCTTATTGCTTTCAATAAGAAGTAATCGAGGTCTTTTTGAAGAGAACGTTTGTAGAATTTCTAAAGCAATAAACAAAATGAATAAGATATTAAAAATGGTACTAATCGCTATGATGGTCATCACCGTAGGATTAGTAATAGCAGCGGTTGCTACTGGCGGAGAGCCAGCGATCGTTGGCTACAACCTAATTTGGGGATATGTCCTTGCAGGAGCGGCTATCGCAGCCTCTATCTTCTGTGCTATCTTCGGTATGATCAACGCACCTCAGGGTATCAAGTCAACACTTATCTCGGTTGGAGTAGCCGTAGTAGTTGTTGTAGCGTCATATCTATACGCAAATAGCCACGTGATCGAGATCTTGAACATCGCTGATGGCACCTTCTTCCCAGCGTGGGAGACTGTTATCACAGAGGCATCTATCCTTGTGACATACATCACTTTTGGCGCTGTAGTATTGGTCGCTTTCTTTGGCCAGATCTTCAACACAGTTGAGGGTCTTATCGGCAACAAGGATGAGGACGAGGTAACTGAGGTGACAGAATAATTAGGAGGATAAAGAAATGGCAAGTGATAAAAGAAAAGTAACGGAGATCAATGCCGGTTCGATGGCCGATATTGCCTTCCTTCTGCTTATCTTCTTCCTCGTTGCCACCACAATGAATGTCGACACGGGATTGGTGCGTATGCTACCACCAATGCCGCAGGACGAGCAGCAGCAGGATGATATCAAGGTTAAGGAGCGAAACCTATTCCTTGTATTCATCTCTGGTAGCGGTAACATTATGGCGGGCGGTGAGCAGCTGACGATATATCAGCTAAAGGATAAGACGAAGGATTTTATTCTCAATCCATACAACGATGAGAATCTTCCCGAGAAGAATATTAAGACATTCGATCTTCCTGATGGCACTACTTGGGACTACCCTGTAAGCTTGGGAGTGGTTTCATTGCAGAACACTCGTGAGACTAACTATGACATCTACATTATGGTGCAGAATGAGTTGACTCGTGCATTCAACGAGGTGCGTAACGAGGTCTCTATGGCACGATTCGGTAAGATGTTTGCGGATTTGTTGGAGGATCAGCGTAAGGTGGTCACCAAGGCAATCCCAGTACAGATTTCAGAGGCTGAGCCTCGTCAAATACAAAAGTAGAGAGTTATGGCAGTAATGAAAAAGAAGGGCAACAAAGGATTGCCCCCGATCTCGACAGCGTCGCTTCCTGACGTTATCTTTATGATCCTCTTCTTCTTTATGGTCTCTACGACTATGCGAGAGCAGGAGTTGTTGGTGACATATAAGTTACCTACGGCTACTGAGGTTCAGAAGTTAGAGAAGAAGCAGTTGATTAGTTACATCCACATTGGAAAGCCAGCGTTGGCTATGCAGAGCAAGTTTGGAACGGCTCCACGTATCCAGTTGAATGATTCATATCATACGACACGTGATATTTTGGATTTCGTTGCGGCGGAGCGAGACAATTTGAGCGAGGCAGATCGTGCTTCGATGACAATTTGTTTGAAGGCAGACGAGGGCACCAAGATGGGTATCGTGACAGATGTTAAGTTGGAGTTGAGGCGTGCAAATGCGTTGAAGCTCTCTTATGCATCGCAGAAGACATTGGGCTACTAATAGGTAGTTATATCTTTTTGAATTAGAGGTTGGGGATCTTCCCTGACCTCTTTTTTTTTTGTGGTGGACTTCGGGTGAGGAGGTAAACGAGAAACGAAGTTTCTCCCGACAGCTTGCTGTCTGCCCGCGCGGCACGAGCGCAGTGGTTTCAAGCCGAAGCGAGGAGATCGCCCTCCCTCATAAAAGGAGATTTTCAATAAAAAATCTCCCAGAAGGCGTTGGATCAAAGATCCAAAATCTGGCTGAGATGGGTTTTCTGAGACATTACTGAGACTGAACTGAGTCTTTACTGGGTCGATCGTCTCAGAAAGACTCAGAAAGACTCAGTTTAGTCCCAGAAAAAAAATGGGCAACCCGTTAGGGTCGCCCATCAAAAATATATTAGCTTAGACTAAAACTCAATCTTAGCCAAACGCTGGTAGCCATTGTACCTCCACTTTGCATTCTCCTCAGCAGCCTGGAACAACTCATCGGCCTCAGCTGGGAACGCCTTCTTCAATGATGTGTAGCGTACCTCACGTGCCAAGAACGCCTGGAACTTGCTCCAATCTGGCGCCTTAGAGTCCATCACGAATGGGTTCTTACCTGCTGCCTCCAACTGTGGATTGTACCTCCACAAGTGCCAGTAACCGCAAGCTACCGCATCCTTACCGATAGTCTGTGTGCGAGTCATACCACCCTTGATTCCGTGGTTGATACAAGGCGCATAAGCGATGATCAACGATGGTCCTGGGTAAGCCTCTGCCTCCTTCATAACGTTGAACAACTGTGTCTGGTTAGCTCCGATAGATACCTGAGCTACATATACGTAACCATAAGTCATTGCGATAGCTCCCAAATCCTTCTTACGGATGCGCTTTCCACTCGATGCAAACTTAGCGATCGCACCTACTGGAGTCGCCTTAGATGACTGACCTCCTGTGTTTGAGTAAACCTCAGTGTCGAGAACCAAGATGTTGATATCCATTCCCGATGCCAAAGCGTGGTCAACACCACCGAAGCCGATGTCATATCCCCAGCCGTCACCACCGATGATCCACTGTGAACGCTTAACCAACCACTCCTTCATCTCAACGATCTTCTTACAAGCCTCGCAGTCGCAAGCCTCAGCCAATGGCAACAACTTAGCCGATGCAGCCTCAGAGTCGAGTGTAGAGCCCATAGAGGCGATCCACTCACCCATAGCAACCTTCAACTCCTCACCACAACAGTCACAGTTAGCCATAGCATCCTCCATCGTCAAGCGCAAACGCTCACGCAACTTCTCAACTCCCATCTGCATACCCATTCCGAACTCTGCATTGTCCTCGAAGAGTGAGTTGGCCCAAGCTGGTCCCATACCCTTCTCGTTAGTACAATATGGAGTCGATGGAGCCGATCCCGAGAAGATTGAGCTACATCCTGTTGCATTGGCAACCATCATCTTGTCGCCGAACAGCTGTGTAAGTGTCTTAACATATGGTGTCTCACCACAACCTGCACAAGCTCCCGAGAACTCAAACAATGGCTGTGCGAACTGCAAGTTCTTAACGCTCTTGCGTGGGTCGAAATCCTTCTTGTATCCAACTGTCTTAGTTGCATACTCCCAGTTAGCAGCCTCACCCAACATTGAAACCAATGGCTTCATAACCAAAGCCTTTGTCTTTGAAGGACATACGTCAACACAGTTGTTACATCCTGTACAGTCGAGTGGAGATACCTGAATACGGAACTTATAAACCTTAGTCTCACCAAGACCCTGCTTCCACTCAACACCCGATGCCTCAGCCTCAGCGTCTGTTGCCAAGAATGGACGGATAGCAGCGTGAGGACAAACATAAGCACACTGGTTACACTGGATACAGTTGTCAACGATCCACTCTGGTACGCTAACCGCAATACCACGCTTCTCATAAGCCGCTGTACCATTCTCCCAAGTACCATCCTCACGTCCGTTGAACGCCGATACTGGGAGGTCGTCACCCTTCAATGCGTTGATTGGGTTAACGATCTTCTTTACGAACTCTGTACCTGGAGTCTCGGAAGCTGCCTCAGCCTTAACCTCGATAGAGGCCCACTCAGCAGGTACCTCGATCTTGATTACTGCGTCACCACCTGCGTCAACCGCTGCGTAGTTCATATTTACGATCTCCTCACCCTTATTTCCATAAGACTTCAAGATCGCCTTCTTCATCTCCTCAACCGCCTTCTCGAATGGAATTACGTTTGCGATCTTGAAGAATGCAGACTGCATAATTGTGTTGGTGCGTGATCCAAGACCCAACTCAACACCCATCTTCGTTGCGTTGATGATATAGAAGTTGATCTTGTTCTTTGCCAAGTAAACCTTCATATGGTCTGGCAAGATCGAGCAAGTTGTCTCAGCATCGTGTACCGAGTTCAACAAGAATGATCCACCCACCTTAAGGCCCTTCAAAACATCATACTTGTCGATGTACGATGGTACGTGACAAGCTACGAAGTCTGGTGTAGTCACCAAATATGGAGATGTGATTGGGTTGTCACCGAAACGAAGGTGAGATGAGGTGTAACCTCCCGACTTCTTAGAGTCGTATGAGAAGTAAGCCTGACAATATTTCTCGGTTGTGCTACCGATGATCTTGATCGAGTTCTTGTTGGCACCAACTGTACCATCGGCACCAAGACCGAAGAATAGACCCTCGAAAGTACCCTCCTTGCCCAAAGCGATTGGCTCGCCAACTGGGAGTGAAAGGAATGTAACGTCATCCTCGATACCCACTGTGAAGTGATCCTTAGGCTCAGCTACTGCCAAGTTGTCGAATACAGCTACGATGTGAGCTGGAGTAGTATCCTTTGATGAGAGACCGAAACGTCCTCCGATGATCTTTGGAGCGTTCTCCATATCCTTGAACATCTCAACAACATCCAAATACAATGGCTCAGCGTGACATCCTGGCTCCTTTGTGCGGTCGAGAACGCAGATGCGCTTAACCGACGCAGGAAGTACGTTGAAGAAGTACTTAGCAGAGAATGGACGATAGAGGTGAACCACCATAAGACCAACCTTGCGGCCCTGTGCGTTCAAGTAATCGACTGTCTCCTTGATTGTATCGTTAACCGAACCCATTGCGATAAGGATCTGCTCAGCATCCTCAGCACCATAGAATGTGAATGGCTTGTAGTCACGACCTGTCATCTTCGAGATCTCGGCCATTGTCTCAGCAACCATATCAGGCACTGCATCGTAGAACTTGTTACAAGCCTCACGAGTCTGGAAGTAGATATCCGGGTTCTGCGCTGTACCACGTGTTACTGGGTGTGATGGGCTGAGAGCTGCATCACGGAACGCCTGCAACGCATCACGATCGAACATCGCTGTGAGCTTAGCCTCGTCGATGAGCTCGATCTTCTGGATCTCGTGTGAAGTACGGAATCCATCGAAGTAGTGCATAAATGGGATACGAGCCTTGAGTGCTACGATGTGAGCAACTCCTGCGAGGTCCATAACCTCCTGTACTGATGATGTAGCAAGCATCGCAAAACCTGTCTGACGAGCTGCCATAACATCTTGGTGATCTCCAAAGATCGAGAGTGACGCCGCTGCCAAAGCACGAGCCGACACGTGGAATACTCCAGGGAGGAGCTCTCCTGCGATCTTGTACATATTAGGGATCATCAACAAAAGACCCTGTGATGCGGTGAACGTGGATGTAAGTGCACCAGCCTGAAGTGAACCGTGGACTGCACCTGCTGCACCCGCCTCACTCTGCATCTCAACAACCTTTACGGTCTCACCAAAGATGTTTTTACGTCCTTTAGCCGCCCACTCGTCGACGAGCTCGGCCATCGTTGAAGATGGAGTGATTGGGTAGATTGCTGCAACCTCCGAGAACATATAGGCTACGTGAGCAGCAGCATAATTACCATCACAAGTAATAAATTTCTTTTCTGCCATTTTTTTGAGTTATTTGAAAACGATTATAATTATATATTTGTGTTATTTTTTCGCCCCTTTATTCGCCGTTAAGTCGCTGCATACCTTATCGTTACCCACAACGACCTCTCAGCAAGATACACCGTATCCGTGCAAAGATACAAATCATTTTCGAGATCGCCATATATTTTTTAAATTATTTCACCTCTATATCTCTATTTACAACGTTCCCAATCTACATTTTTTAACCTAATCGACACATCTATCGTTCGTTGCAAATATGCGACGAATAGAATCGAAACAACGACCCATTAGGCTCAAAAATTGTTTTGAGACTCCGAAAAAATAGAGTACCTTTGTCACCAATATGATAAACTACAAAGAGAAGATATTAGAGAATGGGCTTCGTGTCGTCGTGGGGCGTGATCGTAGCTCCAAATTGGCCGCTGTCAATATGCTATATTGCGTGGGCGCGCGGAATGAGAATCCCTCGCAGACGGGATTTGCCCACCTCTTCGAACACCTGATGTTCAAGGGGACCGAGCAGTTCCCTTCGTTCGACGATGTTGTGCAGAGCGCCTCGGGCGAGAATAACGCATTCACCAATAACGACTATACCGATTTTTACATAACCCTGCCCAAGGTGAGCATCGAGCTTGCGTTGGCCATAGAGGCGGACAGGATGAGGGGACTTCGCCTCACCGACGAGGTGTTGGAGATGGAGAAGAGGGTGGTTGTCGAGGAGTACAAGCAGCGCTACCTCAACCAGCCTTATGGCGATTTGATGATGTTGGTGAGGGATATGTGCTACAAGGATCACCCCTATCGCTGGGCCACTATTGGTCTCTCGCCCGACCATATAACCAGTGCTACGATGGAGCAGGTGCGTAGCTTCTATGATCGTTTCTATCGCCCCTCGAACTGCATCCTCTCGATCTCGGCCGACATCGAGGAGGAGGAGCTCTTCGAGATGTGCGAATTTCACTTCGGAGGGATCGAGGTTTCATCTGAGGCTGAGGCGGTTGTAATCCCCGAAGAGAGGGAGCAGCGTGAGGCTCGTCGCACGGAGGTAGAGCGTGATGTGCCAGCGACTTATATCGTCATCGCCTTCCACATCGGGGGGCGCACCGACCGCAACTTCTTCGTCTCGGATGTGATATCGGACCTCTTGGCTGGGGGCGATTCGGGACGACTGTACCAACACCTTGTCAAGGAGCAGGGGCTACTCTCGAGTGTCAACGCCTATGTCACGGGGGATAAAGACCCTGGTCTATTTATGTTCACGGGTCAACTCCTCCCCGAGACCACCGTGGAGCAGGCTGAGGCGGCTCTGTGGGGCGAGATCGAACAACTCAAAAGCGAGTTGGCCGATGGCTATGAGTTGGAGAAGGTGAAGAATAAATTCGAGGCTAACACCCTCTTTGGCGAGATCAACGTGATGAATAAGGCGATGAATATGGGATTCTATTCGATGGTGGGTGACCTTGCGCTGATCAACCGTGAGGTGGAGATCTATCGAGGCATCGAGGCCGAGGAGATACGGAGTGTGGCCACCGAATTATTCACACCAAGTAGGAGCAATACGCTCATTTACAAAGCAATTAAAACCGAAGGAGGAGAGGCATAGATGATGGAGATAAATTTTGATGATGTAGCGCTACGAAGTGCCGAGTGTCGGACTTTGAGCAATGGCGTGAAGGTGTATAGCCTCCCGAGCGATGAGTTTGAGGTTCTGCGTGTTAGCTTTGTCTTTGCCGCTGGATCGGTGTTCCAGCCTCGCCCTTTTGTCGCCACAACTACGGCCAATCTCCTAAGCGAGGGTAGCCGCTCGATGTCGGCCCGTGATATCGCCGAGAGGCTCGACTACCACGGCTCCTACTTCGATGTCAATGTCGACCGTGACTACTCCTATTTCAGCTTCTGTTCTCTCTCGAAATTTGTGGGGCCGACCTTGGATGTGGCGGAGCAGATCTTGCTCTACCCCACCTTCCCCGAGGCTGAGATCAAGACCTATTGCGCCAAGCGAAAGCAGCGCCTTCGCATCGAGCGTGAGAAGGTGGAGACTAAGGCTCGTGAGCACTTCGCAAAGTCGCTTTTCGGCGAGAATCACCCCTATGGCGTGAGCTCGTCGGAGGAGTTATATGACTCAATAAAGAGAGCCGATTTGGTCGATATGTATGAGCGATTCTACACCGCCGAGCGCTGTTTTGTGGTGTGTAGCGGACGAATTAACGATTCGGAGATGGCACGCATCGAGGCGGTGGCAGGGGCTATACGCTCAGGCGAGGCGATCCCCCAAAGGGAGTTCCCCGAGGTGGTGAGTCGTCCATTTCATCTGACAGAGCAGGCGGATGCTGTGCAGTCGTCGATCCGCATAGGTCGCCGCCTTTTCACCCGTTCACACCCCGACTTCTTGGGTATGCAGCTCCTTGCGACAGCGTTGGGCGGCTACTTCGGGTCAAGGTTGATGCAGAGCTTGAGGGAGGAGCGTGGCTACACCTATGGCGTGATGTCGGCGATGGTTAACTTCGCACGTGATGGCTACTTCGCCATCGCAACTCAGGTGGGTGTCGAGGTGACTCGTGAGGCGATCGACCTTATATATAAGGAGGTGGAGCGACTTCGCAACGAGCCCCTCTCGGAGCAGGAGTTGGAGATGGTGTGTAGGATAATGGTTGGCGAGATAATGCGCATCCTCGATGGCCCCTTTGGCGTGGCGGATGTGACGATCGAGAATATCTTGTGCGAGTGTGACAACTCGGTGATCGAAGAGAATGTACGTCGCATTGCGACCTATACTCCATCTCAGTTGCAGGAGTTGGCGAGGCGATACCTCGACCCCAAGGATATGGTCTGTGTTGTGTCGGGGTTGATGGGCGAGTAGACAAAAATATCTGCAAAAAAAGAGCCATTTTCTTTGCAGATATGTTTTTTTGCTTTATATTTGCACCACGATAAGCGTATTGAGCTATGGTGTAATGGTAACACTGCAGATTCTGGTCCTGCCATTTTAGGTTCGAGTCCTAATAGCTCAACTATCTTTTGGGTGATTCTTTTTTAAGAGTCACCTTTTTTTTGATGGTTTGCTGAGACTTTACTGGGTCTTTCTGAGTCAAACTGAGACTTTCTGAGTCGGACTCAGTTTGACTCAGAAAGTCTCAGTAAAGTCTCAGTTTAAAAAAAGTCCACAACCCAAAAGAGTTGTGGACTAAAACAATCGAGAAGAAAAATTACTCCTCGTCGTCGCTATCGGCCATTGTGGTATAGACGTTGGTGACATCCTCGTCATCCTCCAACCTCTCGATCAACTTCTCCATATCGGCACGCTGGTCGCCGCTTAGCTCCTTCGTGTCTGTTGGGATGCGAACCGACTCTCCCGAGACGATCTCGAAGCCCTCCTGCTCATCGAGCCACTTCTGGATCGCTCCGAACGACTCGTATGGTCCCGATACGTGAACCTCGGTGCCCTCGGCCTCGAACTCATCGACCCCCAAATCAATCATCTCCAACTCCAACTCCTCGGCATCAATCGACGACGGGATGTTGAACTTAAAGGTGCACTTGTGCTCAAACATAAAGGCCACGCTTCCGTTGGTGCCCATCGCTCCGCCACACTTATTGAAGTACATACGGACGCTGGCAACCGTGCGGTTGATGTTGTCGGTTGCTGTCTCCACCAACACAGCGATTCCGTGAGGACCATATCCCTCATATACAACCTCCTTATAGTCGGCCGTATCCTTCGACACAGCACGTTTGATTGCTCGCTCTACGTTCTCCTTTGGCATATTCTCTGCCTTCGAGTTCTGGATCAAGATCCTTAGACGAGTGTTGGCCGCTGGGTCGGGACCTCCCGCCTTAACAGCGATCTCGATCTCCTTACCAATCTTTGTAAATACACGAGCCATATTGCCCCAACGCTTCATTTTGCGTGCTTTGCGATACTCAAATGCTCTTCCCATTTATTGTAGTTATTTTTGATTTTTACTTTAATTACCACAAAAGTATAAAAAAAGTTTGATTCTCTTTAAATTTTCTTAGATAATTTTAAATAGTCCGACAAAGCTCCAAATTTTTAGTTACCTTTGTGGATTAAATTTAATATAGGTATAGCACATGAAAATCAGATCAAAATTGGACCACGTAAATATCAACGTCACTAATCTCGACCGTTCGATCGCCTTCTACTCGGAGGCGTTGGGGCTCGATGTTGTGGAGCGCAAAAAGGGTGGTAATGGCGCCTTCGAACTTGTCTACTTGGGCGATGGCGAGCAGAACGTGAGGTTGGAGCTCACGTGGCTCTCGGACCACACCGACCCATATGAGTTGGGCGAGAATGAGTCGCACATCTGCTTCCGTGTAGAGGGAGACTACGACCAGATCCGTGAGTTCCACCGCTCGAAGGGGTGGGTCTGCTACGAGAATGAGGATATGGGACTCTACTTCATCAACGACCCCGACGACTACTGGATCGAGGTTCTACCAATGAGCTGGAGGTAACGACGATGGAGGAGGCGTTATTGTTAGCTCCGTTGGCCTTCGTAATCGTTGCGCTGATGGCTGGGGCACTCTTGAAGGTGTTCCTCAAGAATATCAATGTGCCCTACACCGTGGGGCTATTCCTCTTGGGAATGGTCGCTGGGACACTCAATGTGAAGGGGTATTTAAACTCGATGCCGATGATCTCGGATGCGATCAAGGTCGCTTGCGACATCGACCCCGACCTGATTCTCAACATCTTCCTTCCGATTCTGATCTTCTCGGCTGTCTACGAGATCGACATCCATATCTTTAGGAAGAGCCTCGTCAACTCGACGCTGCTCGCCGTCCCTGGTATGGTTATCTCGATCGCCCTCACAGCTATGATGATGTTGGGAATTGCACAGTTTGCACCCCAATATATCAACTGGAATATCATCTACGCCCTTATGTTTGGCGCCTTGATAAGTGCCACAGACCCCGTTGCGGTGGTGGCGCTGTTGGGGGAGTTGGGGGTTAGCAAACGCTTCTCGACCCTTATTGATGGCGAGTCGTTGCTCAATGATGGTACGGGTATTGTGATCTTTATGTTGCTCTATGCCCCCTTCACGACATCGGTGAAGATGGCCAGCCCATCGCCTGTCGCCTCGTTTTTGGTGGTGGTCATCGGTGGACTTATCATTGGTTATCTGATGGCTCGCCTCTTCTTGTTTTATGTCACGAGGAGCGGAGTCAAGGGGGATTCGATGTTGCAGGCGAGCGTGATGATTCTGCTCTCCTACCTCACATTTATCTTCGCACAGGATATCTTCAAGCTCTCGGGTGTGATCGCCCTTGTGGCCTTTGGATTGGTGGTGGCCTATCATAGCTCGGCTAAGTTGGACGAAAAGACTCAGACCTTTATTAAAGAGTTCTGGAAGCTGCTCTCTTATATCGCTAACACACTTATTTTCATCATTATTGGAATTATCATTGCCGAGAAGGTCGACATCACTTGGCTCGATGTGGGGATGGTGCTGATAGTCTATGTGGGGATCAATATGATTAGAATGGTGATGATCATAATGCTCTATCCGCTCCTCAAACGCTTCGGTTATGGACTCTCGAAGAGGGAGTCGCTGATCTTGACGTGGGGCGCTTTGCGAGGCGCTTTGGGGTTGACCTTGGCGCTGATGGTATCGCATACCCCCTCGATTGCCCACGATGTGAGCCGACAGATTTTGCTCCTCACCTCGGGAATTGTCACCCTCACGCTCGTTATCAACGCAACGACCATCAAATGGATGCTCAATGCGTTGGGCCTTGTGGGAGGGTCGGACACTCGTCGACTCATCGACGCCGAGATCCGCTCTCAGCTCCACTCACAGAGCTGTCAATATTTGGAGAAACTGCGAGTCGACTCAATGATGAGTGGCGCCGACTGGACAGCCCTCGAAGGAGCACTACCCGACTCGGTGGAGACCCCCGAAAGCGCCCCTCACGGAGGCGACCTAATAGCTGGACTAAGGATGCAACTCCTATCGTTCGAGCGCCATATCACCCTCTCGATGTTTAACCGAGGCGAGCTCTCGTTTGCCGCCCACCGAAAATTAGTCGACCTCTACGACCAGATGATCGACCTCAATGGCGAACGCCCGATGGATCAACGAGGCGAGATGCTCACCATCAGCCATAGCGACGAGATATTGTGTAGGCCCGATCGTGAGGGTATTTTGGGGTGGTTTCGTAGCTTCCACAAGAACCACGGCACCTCGGCTGCAGTTCGTTGCGAGGTGGCCTATGGAGTTATGGTCTCGCTGAGGAGGCTCTTGATGACAATCCCAAAGATGGAACAGATTCAACTTCTCAACGAGGAGCAGAGAGGCTATTTAGATGTTATCAAAAAGGAGATCAGGCAGGCCGAGAGGGGTGCCGACAGCTTCCTACGTCGCTTCGAGAAGGAGCTACCTAAGCTATATCGCTCGGTGATAACGAGCCGATGCGAGAGGATGCTACACAGCTTCGAAAGGAGGAAGATCGAGGAGTTTGCCGAGAGCGGAGCCATCGACGAGGAGAGGGCAAGTGAACTGATCGAGGAGCTACACCAAAGAACTGGCGGCATCGAGGTCGACTACTCGGATGCACGGGCGAAGTAAGATGAGCCGAAGATAAAAAACATAACTACCGACAAACAAGACGATTATACCAGAGTTTTTAGATGTTGAGTTGTAACTTTGTGGTAAGAACTTTTTTAATAACTAACACCTAAACAATGAAGAATCATCTACCTCTTATCTTCACCAGCTTAAGCGCAGCGACCATCTCGATGAGTTGTGGCGAGGGTGGCGTCGACGATGGACAGCGACCTAACTTCCTGCTTTTCATCGCTGACGACTGCTCCTACTACGACATCGGCTGTTATGGGAGCTCGGACTCCATCACCCCCAACATCGACAAATTTGCCGAGGAGGGGGTGCAGTTTAGCAAGGCCTATCAGGCGGTGGCGATGTCCTCGCCCACTCGCCACTCGCTCTACACCTCGCTCTACCCCGTCCGCTCGGGAGCCTACCCCAACCACACCTTCGCAAAGGAGGGGAATCTGAGCATTGCCCACCATCTTCAGGCTGAGGGGTATAAGGTAGCTCTGATCGGAAAATCACACGTAGAGCCTGTCGAGGTCTTTCCATTTGACCTCTGGATAGATAATAACAAAGCGGGGGAGTTGGATTTCGAGGCTGTCGACAAATTTATTGGCGAGTGTAACGAAAACAAGACTCCATATATGTTGATTGTAGGCTCCAAACAACCCCACTCGCCTTGGAATATGGGCGACCAATCGTTATTTGACAAGGAGAGCATTGAGCTGCCTCCGATGTATGTCGACACCCCCGAGACGAGAGAGCAGTTTCGCAACTATCTCGCTGAGATAAACTATATGGATGGTGAGTTTGGGCGAGTGTTGGGGTCGTTGGAGGAGAATGGCGAACCCGACAACACGATGGTGATCTATTTGAGCGAGCAGGGAAATAGCTTCCCCTTCTCGAAGTGGACCTGCTACGATGTGGGGGTTCACTCGGCTATGTTGATTCGCTACCCCAAACACTTCGAGGCTGGGTTGAAGAGCGATGCACTCGTAGAGTATGTCGATGTGGTCCCCACGATCCTCGACGTCGCCAATATCGAGCCCCTCTCAGAGTTGGATGGCGAGAGCTTCCTCTCCGTTTTGAGGGGCAAGAGTTCAACCCACAAAGAGTACACATTCTCGCTCCAGACGACAAGGGGGATCAACTCGGGGTCGGAGAACTTCGGTATTCGCTCGGTGGCCAACTCTCGCTACCGATATATCGTCAACCTCAACCACACCAAGAAGTTCGCCTGCCTATCGACCAAGATGCCACGTGACATCACATTCACATCGTGGGTAGAGGCGGCAAAGAGCGATGAGCACGCTGCACGGATGGTCCACAACTACCAATACAGAGAGCAATATGAGCTCTATGATGTGGTGGCGGATCCATATTGTATGAACAACCTCTACACAGATCCAAAACATTCGGAGTTAGTCGAGGAGTTAAGCTCCGCCCTCGCAGAGTGGATGGAGTATTGCGGCGACGAAGGAGTCGAGACCGAGGCCCGAGCAAAAGAGCACCTATATAGCAACTATAAAAAGATGAAACGAAATGAGACGAAATAATCATAGAGCCTTGGGGCTCACTAAGGGAGTTGTACTTACCACAGCTGCCACAGTCACGACTGTTCTATCAGCCGCAGCGGCCTCGGCCGACGAGCGCCCAAACATAATAGTCATAATGGCCGACGACCTCGACACCTCGGAGTTGAGCTGTTATGGGGGGCAGAACCTCACCACACCAAATATCGACCGCCTCGCTGAGCAGGGGCTTCGATTCACCAATAACTTCGCCTCGACGGCGATGAGTGTTCCGATCCGTGCCTCGCTCTACACGGGGCTCTACCCTGCTCGCCACGGATCGTATCAGAACCATAAATTCACATTCGAGGGGACTCAGACCGTGAACGACTACCTCCCCGAGTTGGGATATAGGGTCGCCCGTGCTGGTAAACAGCACCCATCGCCAAAGTGGGTCTACAACTTCCGTGAATTGTCTGGGTTCCTTGTCAACTGTGTGGCAGATTATGTCCCATTCAGCACCGATGGGATCGAGGAGTTTATCTCGGAGAGCGACGACCCATTTTTGTTGTATGTGTGTAGCACAAACCCACACGCCCCTTGGAACGCTGGCGACCCATCGGAGTTCAACGCTTCGGAGTTGGTGTTGCCCCCAAATATGGTCGACAACGCCTCGATTCGTGAGATATATACCAAATACCTCGCTGAGGTAAGGGAGCTCGACAACGAGGTGGGTGGTGTGGTTGCGGCACTCGACAGGTGTGGAAAATCGGAGAACACCATCATCATCTTCCTCGGTGAGCAGGGGCCACAATTCCCAGGTGGAAAGTGGAGCTGCTGGGGCAATGGCCTCAACAGTGCAATGATCGCAACCCACCCCTCGTTCATCGACAAGGGGGTGACGACCGATGCATTGGTTCAATACGAAGATATCCTACCCACCCTAATCGACATTGCCGAGGGTAAAGCGGTGAAGAACTTAGATGGCAAGAGCTTCAAAAAGGTGCTCTACGGCAAGAGCGACAGCCATCGTGAGTGGGCCTACGGAATCCACAACAACTACCCCGAGGGGAATCCATACCCCATCCGAAGCATCCGTGATGGTCGCTACGCATTGATTGTGAACCTCACGCCCGAGGTGCAATATCACGAGAAGCACTTGATGCCTGCCAAGGGTAAGAGCAACACTGGAGTGTGGGAGGCGTGGTGCGAGTCACAGGGTTCGGGGGAGGAGTTTGACTTCCTCAACGAGAGATACCTCCACCGCCCAGCAATGGAGCTCTATGACTTGGAGGTTGACCCCGAGGAGCTTGACAACTTAGCCGAGAGGCCCGAGCACCAGAAAAGGATCGCAAAGATGAGCCGTGAGCTCTACAAATGGATGGAGCAGCAGGGCGACACGGGGGTAGCGATGGATGTCCCATTTGAGAATCCGAAAAAACAGACAAAATAATATATGAGAGAGAGACAAGAGAGCAAAGTAAATCAATCAGTGATCGACACAGTCGAGGTACTTCGCAAGGGGGGGATAATCCTCTACCCCACCGACACAGTGTGGGGCGTTGGGTGTGATGCGACGAATGCAGAGGCTGTAGCTAAGGTCTACGCCCTGAAGCGTAGCGAGAATAAGAAGGCGATGATCGTCCTCTGCAACTCGTTAGATATGGCGGTGAGATATGTGAAGCGCCCACCCCTCGTGGCATTCGAGGTGATGGAGCTTGCCACAAAACCCCTCACGGCGATCCTCCCTGGGGGCGTTGGCGTTGCGCCAAACCTCATCCCCGAGGAGGGGACATTGGCCATTCGTGTGCCCGACCACCAATTTTGCCAAGATGTGATACGTCGATTGGGCAAGCCCTTGGTCTCTACATCGGCCAACATCTCGGGCGAGGCTACCCCAAAACGGCTCGATGAGATCTCGAAAGAGATCGTCGAAGGGGTCGACTATATCGTCGCACCACGTATGGAGGGCCACTCTACTCGCCAACCATCCTCTATTATCCGATTCGAGGAGGATGGTACTTTTGAGATTATTCGGGAGTAGGCTTTTCTCGGGGCTGGTCGGGTACTGCGCTCACGCCGCGCGGGCGGCAAGCAAGCTTATCACAACACAAAAAAAGGGTGTGGCGAATAATCACCACACCCCTCTTTGTAACCCTTTTGGTTTGGATTAAGCCATAAAGCCCTTACCAATTCCCAAGAAGTCGCTTGCTACCAACGCTGCACCTCCGATGAGGCCACCATCTACGTTCTCCTTTGCGAAGATCTCTGCTGCGTTTGATGGCTTGCAAGATCCACCATAAAGGATCGCTGTCTCTGCCGCTGCTGCTCCGAACTTAGATGCCAAGACCTCACGGATATATGCGTGGATCTCCTCAGCCTGCTCAGCAGATGCTGTCTTACCTGTTCCGATCGCCCAAACTGGCTCGTATGCGATAACCAACTTAGAGAACTGCTCCTCTGTAAGGTTGAATACTACCTCCTCGATCTGAGCCTTAACAACATCGAAGTACTTACCGCTCTCACGCTCTGCCAAAACCTCACCTACACAGTAGATAGGCACAAGACCATTTGCGTAAACCTGTGCGATCTTCTTGTTCAATGTCTCAGAAGTCTCACCATAGTACTCACGACGCTCTGAGTGACCCAAGATCACATACTCGCATCCCATTGAGGCCAACATCTCAGCTGAAATCTCACCTGTGTAGGCTCCCTTTGACTCTGCTGCACAGTTCTGAGCACCAACTGCGATAGCTGATCCCTTAACTGCCTCGATCACCTGTGATAGGTGTGTGAATGGAGGACATACGATGAAGCTTACGCAATCACATACCTCTGACTTTCCAGCTACTACGCCCTTTGCCAACTCTACTCCCTGTGAAGGAAGTGTGTTCATCTTCCAGTTTCCTGCAACGATTTTCTTTCTCATCTCTTTTTTTGTTTTTTTATGTAAGTTAAAATCCTTCGTGTCAATTTATAAAATATCCATACGTGCAACATCACCAGCAGTGTGTAGTAGACCCGAGAGGGGATAAGCCCAACCCTCGATGCCACCATCGACGAGAGCACCACGACGCTGCACAATACAGCCCTTACTCTGCCGTCGAACACCACTTCTCGACCTCCGACATCGCAGGAGCCTTCAATCCCAATTTATTCTTCTTATTGAAGCCACACATCTCGTTGTAGAACTTCGCGAAGGCTAACTTGCGAAGTGAATCAACGGTGATATACCCCATCCTCTGGATCGGCTCGACCCACTCCTCGGGCACTCCGATAGCGGTGTAGGCCTCCACAGGGTCGTTCACCACCCTCTTCTCGGGGCGCATCTGGGGGAAGAACAACACATCCTGAATCGAGGGCTGGTTGGTCATAAACATCGTCAAACGGTCGATTCCAATACCCATTCCCGAGCAGGGGGGCATTCCATACTCCAATGCCTTCACAAAGTCCATATCAATAAACATCGCCTCGTCGTCACCCTTCTCGCTCAGCGCTAACTGATCCTGAAAACGGGCCAACTGGTCGATCGGGTCGTTGAGCTCCGAGTAGGCGTTACACAACTCCTTACCATTTACAAACAGCTCGAATCGCTCAGTTAGGTCGGGGTTCTCACGGTGGCGCTTACATAGTGGCGACATCTCGCAAGGGTAGTCGGTGATGAATGTTGGCTGGATTAGCTCCTCCTCGCAATATTGTCCGAAGATTGCGTCGATTAGCTTTCCTTTTCCGTATGTCTCGTCGATCTCTACGTTGAGCTCCTTGCAGGCTGCTCGAAGCTCCTGCTCACCCTTTCCTGTGATGTCGAAGCCTGTCTTTTCACGGATTGCATCGGTCATCGACAAGCGGCGGAAGGGCGCTGCAAACGAGATCTCTTTTCCATCAATTGTGAGTGTTGTCGAGTCGTTTGTGGCCAAGGCTACCCTCTCCAACATCTTCTCGGTGAACTCCATCATCCATAAGTAATCCTTATAGGCGATGTAGATCTCCATAACCGTAAACTCTGGGTTGTGGGTTCTATCCATCCCCTCGTTGCGGAAATCCTTGCCAAACTCATATACTCCGTCAAAACCGCCTACGATCAACTTCTTGAGATACAACTCATTGGCGATACGCAGATATAACTCGGTATCGAGAGCGTTGTGGTGGGTGATGAATGGACGAGCCGACGCACCTCCTGGGATTGGCTGCAAGATCGGCGTCTCCACCTCCAAATAGCCGTTCGAGTTGAAATACTCCCTCATCGTTGCGATGATCTTGGCCCTCTTGACAAATACATCACGCACCGCTGGGTTCACCGCCAAATCGACATACCTCTGACGATATCTCGCCTCGGGGTCGGTGAAGGCGTCGAATGTCTTTCCATCCTTCTCCTTGACAACTGGCAAGGGGCGGATCGACTTGCTAAGAACTGTGAACTTCTGACAGTGCACCGACAACTCACCCGAGTTGGTGAGGAAGGCAAATCCCTCGACTCCGACGAAATCGCCAATGTCGAGCAACTTCTTGAATACGGTGTTATATAGCGACTTATCCTCGCCCTCGCAGATGTCGTCACGGCGGATATAGATCTGGATACGGCCTGTGTGGTCCTGCAACTCGAAGAAGGCTGCCGATCCCATAATACGACGTGTCATAATACGCCCCGCTACGGTGATGTTTTTGAACTCATCACTCTCGGGTGTAAATCCCCTTTGGATGGCGGCAGCGGTGGCTGTCACCTCATATCTTGCTGCTGGATATGGCTCAATTCCTGCTGCTCGTAGGGCCGCAAGTGATCCTCTTCTCTGAAGCTCCTGCTCGCTCAATTGTTGACTCATTTACTCTCTTAATTTTATTACATTATTACAATATCGGCAAATATACGAAAAAGTTACGAGTTATCTATCCTCTGTGCAACTTTTTTGACTTCGATTTGGCTCTTTTATCCATCGTCGCTTTCGGGGAGCGTCGGGGTGAGTCGGCGAAGAAGTAGCTCTTTTGTCGTCGTTTATCATCCTGAGAACGTGCAACATACAACGCCTCACCGCTATATGGATCAATCCCCGTATAGAACATCACCGACGAGAGTGTCATTGGTGTTGGGGTGAGATCTTGGACCTGCTCGAGATTAAAGTTCAACGCTCCGACCACCTTTTTCGAGAGCTCCCTCATATCTCGCTCCGTGCACCCAGGGTGCGACGAGATGAAGTATGGGATGAGCTGATAGGGCAGATCGTTGGCTCGGCATATCCTCCGAAAGTCGCTGTTGAGATGCTCGAAACTCTCGAACGAGGGCTTGCGCATAAGGTTCAAAACCCCTGCCTCGGTGTGCTCGGGGGCTACCTTCAACCTTCCCGAGGTGTGGAACTTCACGACCCTCTCCAAGTAGGGCGAGTCGTCGAAGAGGTCATATCTGATTCCGCTTCCGATGTAGGCTCGCTTGACCCCCTTCACCGAGCGGATCTTCTCGTAGAGCTTCATTAGCGGACGATGGTCGTTATTGAGGTTGGGGCAGAGCACGGGGTGGAGGCACGATGGTCGTCGACACCTATCACATAGACTCTTATCTCGCCCTCCCATCGCCCACATATTGGCCGATGGACCCCCTATGTCCGATAGGTTGCCCCTAAAATCATCCATCTTCGTCACCCTCTCGACCTCCTTCAAAATCGAGCGCTCGGAGCGTGAGGCGATGAATTTGCCTTGGTGGGCCGAGATCGTGCAGAACGAACAGCCTCCGAAGCAACCCCTATGCAGATTCACCGAGTATTTGATCATCTCCCACGCTGGGATATCTCCCTTACCCCTATATTTCGGGTGGGGAGCCCTCTCGTATGGAAGGTCAAACGAGTGGTCTACCTCCTCGGTTGTGAGGATCGGGCGAGGTGGATTTACCACCACGAATTTATCACCCACCCCCTCGACTATCCACCTCTCGGGGCGCATTGCATTGCTCTCCCTCTCGATTTGGATGAAGTTTTTAGCGAATGACTCTTTATCTTTTTTGCACTGCTCGAAGGTGTTTAGCTCGATTACTTTTGATCGGTCTAACCTCGACACATAGTCTCGATCGGCGAGGTAGGCCACCTGCGGAATCTTTCGCAATAGATTCATATTGAAGCCATTGCCACACGCCGCAGCGATCTGCTCGATCACCCCCTCACCCATCCCATAGGAGATCAGATCGGCTCCGCTCTCGACAAGGATCGAGGGCTTTAGCTCTCCGCTCCAGTAGTCGTAGTGGGTCAATCGTCGCAACGAGGCCTCGATACCACCCACAACTACGGGGGTATAGGGGAATAGTTTTTTTAGGATTTTGGTGTAGGTCGTGGCTGCATAGTCGGGTCTAAACCCCGCCTTTCCGTTTGGCGTGTAGGCGTCGTTGGAGCGTAGGCGGATGTTGGCCGTATAGTGGTTCACCATCGAATCCATCGCTCCTGCCGAGACACCAAAGAAGAGGCGTGGCGCACCTAATTTGGTGAAGTCACGCAGGTCGTCTCGCCAGTTGGGTTGGGGCACTATCGCCACCCTATAACCCTTCGCCTCGAGTAGGCGTGCGACGACCGCCGCCCCGAAAGCAGGGTGGTCGATATAGGCATCGCCCGTGAATAGGATCACATCAATGTAGTCCCACTCTAAGGCTCGCACCTCCTTTATTGTTGTTGGAAAAAACACCTGATTTAACGTGAGTTCGAAAATAGGAAAAACTCTTTTTTTATTTTATTGCTTGTCTCATCTTTTGTGAGTTTTACCTATTATCAAACTCACATTAAGGGCATTAAAAGCCCTTTTCATATTCTTACCCCACCCCTAAATCCCCTCCCTTTGGGATGGGACTTGGTCGCTACGCTCCATTAGTTGCCGAACTCGATAATTATCGAGTTCACGTTAATTTAGCTATAAGCAATTTTGTTTAATCCCTTGATGGATTGAAGAATAGAGGGTCATAACCATTTGACTCCTCCTCTTTCTCGGCCGCCATCTTCTCTTGCCTTTCGGTCTGCATACGCGCCCTCGTGAGCCTTGCGATTCGCTCCTCTTGCTCCTGCTCCTCTCGCTCCTCGACCGCCTGCAACCTCTCGGCCGCTAAGCGGTTATTGGCGTAGCTCTCCCACTTCTGGATCAAGGCTACGAAGTCGGCTGGCATCTCGCTCTCGAAGTGCATCTCATCACCCGTAGTCGGGTGAACAAAGCCCAGCGACTTGGCGTGCAGAGCGTGGCGTGGCATCATCGAGAAGCAGTTCTCGACAAACTGTTTATACTTCGAGAAGGTGGTTCCTTTGATGATCTTGTCGCCTCCATACCTCTCGTCGTTGAAGAGCGGATGACCCTTCCACGAGAGGTGAACACGGATCTGGTGGGTTCGCCCCGTCTCCAGATGGCACTCCACAAGGGTGACATATCCGAAGCGCTGCAACACTCGATAGTGGGTCACGGCGTGCTTGCCATCCGAGCCATCCTCAAAGACAAACATCTTGAGCCTGTCCCTCACCGAGCGACCGATATTTCCAGTGATCGTCCCCTCATCCTCGACGATATTTCCCCACACGAGGGCGATATATCGGCGTTTTGTCGTATGGTTGAAGAACTGCTTGGCGAGGTGGGCGTGGACCTTTTCGTTCTTAGCGATGACCAACAGCCCCGAGGTGTTTTTGTCGATTCGGTGGACCAAACCAGCCCTCATATCTGCATCCTCGATGAGCTCTAACCCCTTGAGGTGGTGGGTCAAGGCGTTGACCAGCGTGCCACGATAGTTTCCGTGACCTGGGTGGACAACCATTCCTGCCTCCTTGTTGACCAACAGAAGATCGTCATCCTCGTAGGGGATTTCGAGCGGAATATCCTCCGCTATGATCTCGTTGTTATATTTTGGGCGACCCATCACAATCGAGACGACATCGCCTGGGCGCACCTTGTAGCTCGCCTTTTGCGCCACGCCATTGACCAACAGCTGCCCCTCGTCGGCGGCACTCTGGATCTTGCTGCGTGACGAATTGCGCATATTGATTGCCAAATATTTGTCGAGCCTCAGCGGCGACTGACCACTATCCACCTCGAAGCGGAAGTGCTCGTACATCTGCCCCTCGTCACCTTGGGTCGAGCCATCCATCTCATCAACCTCATCGCCATCCAATTCGAAGATTGGCTCATCATAAAACTTATCTTGCATCTAAAACCTTAATTTTCTAAATATTAAAAGAGATCCTCAAAGACCACCTTCTCGATAACCCTCTCCTCGACTATCTCCACCTCCAACGAGTCTACCTCGACTTCGGGTTCGAAGATGCTTACTATCTGCTCATCCATTGTCTCCATCTCCTTGATCCAAGCCCTCTCGGCTATCTCGGCCCTTATCGCTCTGTCGACCACCTCGGGCGAGAGGGTCAACGACAACGAGATATCATCGCCAAACATAAGCGTCGAATCGGCTGGGGTGCTCTGTGTCTTGACCAACGCCAAGAGATAATCCGCTGGGTCGATACTCTCGTCGGTGGTGATCTCGCCCACATTCAATCCCGAATCCCACAGGGCGCTACGTGCCGCAAATAGGGCCTTTCCGACCAACGATGGGACGACCGTATGGTTGTCGTCGGGGTTGACTCCCACGGTGAGGGTGATCGCTGTTCCGACTGGTACCCTCAGCTGGCTTAACTCGGTGAGGTCTCGGCCATTACAATTCTGGCCCAAGATATAGTTTGTCGCTATATCCTGCTCGTAGTTGAGCCTCTCGATGGTGAATCCTGCCGCCTCCAACATATTTCTACCCTGCCTGAGCGATCTTCCTGCCACATAGGGCAGATCGACCATCTTCTGGAGTGTGGCATTGATGGTGACATAGATCGAGCGACCAGGCTTGACCACACTTCCCGCCTCGGGAATCTGATACAACACCTCGCCTCGCTTAAACTTCGGAGCATAGAGCGAATCGTTGAGAATTAGGCTCAACCCATTTGCCTCGGCTATCGAGTAGGCCTCGTTGACGAGAACACCCTCGAAACAGGGGACCGTACATTGTGCATTATGGCGAGTTGTCCACTGCATCAGGAGGTGGGCTCCATACGCTGCACCCAACCCCAATATCAACATTATCAGAATATTGCGACCTATGATCCACGAGAAGTGACGCTTCGAGATTAGGCGCACCTCCTTTTTCTTACCCCCCTTGGCCTTCGTGTTTGTCGACTTCTCGGCTTTGCTCTTGGGTTTGGGTTGCACACCTCGTCCGCCATTCTTCAAATGGTCGGGTTTCTGCCACCAATCGGTGCCCTCTTTATCTATCTTTGCCATCTGATTATAATCTAAATTTATATCGTTTTGTTTTTATCTCTCAATTATCTTATAGTTTGTATCTCGCTCCACCGCCCTCATTCCTGCACTGTGGGCCATTCTCTCGATCTCATCTACCCCCATTCTCGGCCTCTGATCCTCGGCACCTGCCATCGAGTAGATCTTGGTCGAGTCGTCGATCGTGCCATCTACGTCGTCGGCTCCGAAGGCGAGCGCCATCTCGGTGGTCTGCTTTCCATACATCACCCAATAGGCCTTGATATGGTCGATATTGTCGAGGAATAGGCGGCTTATGGCCATCATCCTCATATCTTCCATCACCGAGAGCTCCCCCAAATGGGACATCTCGTTGTGTGAGCTTCTGAATTTGAGGGGGATAAAGGCGTTAAACCCTGAGCTCTCATCTTGCTGCTTACGGAGCCTTGCGAGGTGGTCGATCCTCGCCTCGAGAGTTTCGATATGGCCATAGAGGATCGTTGCGTTGGTTCCAAGTCCCAACTTGTGCGCCTCACGATGCACCTCCATCCACTCCTCGGCTGTCCCCTTCTCGGGGCATATTTGGTTGCGGATCTCGGGGTCGAAGATCTCGGCTCCACCCCCTGGGATCGCCCCCATTCCAGCCTCTACGAGGCGGCGCAACCCCTCCTCGATCGAGAGGCCTGCCTTGCGGATCATATAGGCTAACTCCACCGCTGTGAAGGCCTTCACCGTAACGCTGGGCAGAATCGACTTCACACCACGGATCAACTCCTCGAAGAAGAGGATGTCGTGGCGTGGGTGGACCCCTCCGACGATATGGACCTCAGTCACGGAGCTCCCTACGTAGCCTCGTGCCATCTCCAGCATCTGCTCGATTGAGTAGTCCCACGCCTCGGGGCTATGAGCCTCACGTCGATAGGAGCAGAAGCGACACTTGAAGCGGCAGATGTTCGTTGGCTCGATATGGAAGTTGCGATTATAGAATACAAAATCGCCACTCACCGCCCTCTTGCGCTCGGTGGCCAAGTGTGACAAGAGCCACAATGGCGCCTCACGATAGAGTACGACCGCCTCCGCCTCGCTGATTCTCTCACGAGCCGTGCACTTCTCTGCTATCTGGGCTATCTCTTTTGGTAGATTGCTATACATCCTATTTTGGTGCTTTATAGTAACAATAAATTCCGATCAACAGATAGAGTATGTTGGGGCTCCAAACCGCAATCTCGGTCGAGACCGCCCCTCCCTTGGCGAACTCCTCGGCAAAGCGGTTGAACAAGACATAGGAGAAGCAGAGCGCCACACCGATTCCGATGTGAAGTCCCGTGCCGCCCCTCACCTTGCGGCTCGACAGCGAGACTCCGATTAGGGTCAAGATAAAGGTTCCGAATGGGTAGGCGAAGCGGGTGTGCCACGCCACCTCGATCGCTGTGATCGAGTCGGAGCCCTTCTCCTTCTGTTGTTCGAGGAAGTCGTTCAGCTCGCCTATCTTCATCGTTAGGAGTAGCTCCTCGATACGTGAAAGCTCCACTATATCGAGGTTGATTAGGGTGTCGAGATTGCGGTGTTGGGTGAATACCTCACCAATCTGACCTGCCTCGCCATCGCCCTCATAGCCGTTGAACTTACGGGTGATGTAGCGTGGTGCCTGCCAACGTCCCGTGAGCGAATCGACCTGAACAGATCCCGCCTCCAACGACTCGATCAGATCACCATCACGATAGCGATCGAGAGCGAAGAATGAGGCCTTGCCAGCGAGGGTATAGCCTCGGATATAGACAAAGACACCAGGGTCGACCTGTCGATAGATATGGCGGTCGAAGTCGCCACTGGTCACTTGGTCGATATAGGTGGCGTCGAACTCGACATAGGTGCGCTGCGAAATAGGGATAACCCACAGATTGAGCACCAACGACAACCCAGCGATCATAAAGGCACCCAAGAAGTAGGGCCACATCAGGCGTTTGAAGCTCATTCCGCCCGACAACATTGCGATGATCTCGGTCTGATAGGCCAACTTCGAGGTGAAGAAGATCACCGCAATAAAGGCAAAGAGACCGCTAAACTGGTTGACAAACGAGGGGACGAAGTTGAGATAGTAGTCGAAGATGATAGCATCGAACGGAGCGTTGCTCGCCGTGAAGTCATCGACCTTCTCGGCATAGTCGAAGATCACCACAATGACGATGATCATTGCGTTGGCAAAGAAGTAGGTCGATAGGAACTTACCTAATATGTAGCGATCAAGAATCTTGAATCCTGGGAATCTCATACTGCTCTATTCTTGCGTTATTTTATAATCTTCGTGCTAACTGCACCA
Organism: Rikenellaceae bacterium; assembly: GCA_047178625.1. GTDB lineage: Bacteria > Bacteroidota > Bacteroidia > Bacteroidales > Rikenellaceae > Alistipes. The sequence goes on along the minus strand of JBCQTJ010000007.1, from coordinate 34,250 downwards.
CCATTCGCTCTTTCCACTCCTTGAAGTCTCCTGCTATGATATGCTCCCTCGCAGCACTCACCAGACTTAGGTAGAATGCGATGTTGTGCAACGACGAGATCTGAGCCGATAACATCTCACGGCAGGCGGCCAAGTGGTGAAGATATGACTTTGTGTAGGTTCGAGAGGCGAAGGAGCTGCTGCTCGCATCAATGGGCGAGAAATCCTCCTCCCACTTCTTGTTGCGGATGTTGATAACCCCCTCCCACGTGAAGAGCTGCCCATTGCGCCCGTTGCGAGTAGGCATCACACAGTCGAACATATCGACACCACGGTCGATCGCCTCCAAGATGTTGATCGGAGTACCCACCCCCATCAAGTAACGGGGCTTATCCTCGGGCAGGATGGCGTTACACACCTCTATCATCTCATACATCACGGGGGCTGGCTCACCTACGGCCAACCCTCCGATGGCGTATCCATCGGCGTTATATTGCTGGACATCCTCCGCCGCACGTGCCCTCAGGTCGGGATAGGCGCACCCCTGAACTATGGGAAATAGCGACTGCGAGTGGCCATACTTGGGCTCGCTCTTGGAGAATTGGTCGAAGCATCGGGCCAACCACCTCTGGGTGAGGGCCAACGACTTAGTGGCGTAATCACGTGGCGCATCCCCTGGGGGGCACTCGTCGAAGGCCATCATAATATCGGCTCCGATGGTGCGCTGTGTGTCGACGACATTTTCGGGGGTGAAGAGGTGGCGTGAGCCATCAATATGCGATTGGAACTGGCACCCCTCCTCCTTGAGCTTGCGGCACCCCGAGAGCGAAAAGACCTGAAAGCCACCACTATCGGTGAGCATCGGACGATCCCACCCCGAGAAGCGGTGCACACCCCCTGCCGCCTCGATGATCTTCATCCCTGGGCGGAGGTATAGGTGGTAGGTGTTGGCCAGAATGATCTGGGCCTTAGCCTCCTCCACAACATCACGATGGAAGATCCCCTTCATCGCAGCCGCCGTTCCGACGGGCATAAAGATGGGGGTTAGGACCTCACCGTGGTCGGTTGTGAATCTACCAGCTCGGGCCTTCGACGAGGCCGCCTTATGTTCGAGTTTAAATTTTAGTGCCACTAATCTACCTTATTTTAACAGTGTATATAACGTGCAAAGGTAGTGATTTTATTTGGGATTTTCTCTTTTTCTCCTCATAATAACTACCCAATGATATCCTCTATACTATAATAAAAGGAGTTATGCTAATTATAGTATGTTGTTATCGGAGCGTAAGATCGTTAAATTTGCATACTATAATTAGTCAAGCAGAGCGTGAAAAAGAGTCAAACACTAATAGATTTCGGCCTACGTGTAGCCGCAGAGAGACGAGCGAGATCGCTTTCTCAAGAGAAGTTAGCAGAGCTATCTGGACTTCACAGAACCTATATCGGAATGATCGAACGTGCCGAGAGAAATATCACACTTATCAACATCAATAAGTTAGCCACAGCATTGCAAATAGATGTAAAGGAGTTATTTAAATAAAAACAACCCTCAATTATGAAGCTAAAGATAACAAACTCAGAGGTAGAGTCTGAGGTCACAAATAGAGATTATCTATACCCCAAATATGCGAGCCAAATTATAAATTTAGCCAACCAAAATTCACAAGCGACACGTCCTCGCATAGTGGGGCAGATGAGCGATCTGATACAAGAGTTCGGGGACGGCTCTTTCGAGGAGTGGGAGAGGTGGTATTTGGAGCGTCACACCAAATCAATTGATGTTGCAACGGAGCGAATCGTAAAGATGGTCGAAAATCTAAGGGAGAGCATCGACTCTATTGACGAATATGTTATCCGAGACTGGGTCGAGGAGTTGGTCATCGTCAAGACCTATGTTGGCCTTAGATTTCAGCAGGCGATCTTAAAGCTTATAGCTGAGAAAAAGGGGACAACATACAGAGCTGCCACCGCTGAGGAGGAGACAAAGGGCATTGATGGATATATCGGCGAGATGGCGGTGAGCATTAAACCCACGACATACCGAGCGATGAGTGGGTTGAGTGAGGACATCGAGGTGCCAATAATATACTACGAAAAAAAGAAGAGCGAATTTATCGTTGAATATGACTTTTAGAGCATAGACAAACTACTCTGCTATCGAGAGAGTCGATAAATTAAGCGTGGGAAGGGATTGCTCTCGACCCTTTGCACCTCGTCTCGAACCCCTTGACAATGGCGCTAAAGGCACTCCTTCGCAAGGTGATGAATCATACGTCACAGAGATACAATCTTGGTTCGACGAATCTATCGAAATGGGATACAGAGGCGAAATAAGGCGCTCCTGCGATGTCATAACGGGGAGTTCCAACACCTCGTTGTAGTGTTTAAACACTCTATCCTTTGATCGCTCATCGACAAACTCCTTATGACGACCTATTCGATCCAACATAACATCACTCATCTTATGGACCGAGGCCGCGGCTATGTTATCACGAGCAATCTGAGCAAATGCCCCATCTACCTCATACCCAATGCTATTGCGACAACTTGCCATAGCAGCAAGCGAGGTTGTTCCTGTCCCCAAAAATGGATCAAGGACTCGATCTCCTTGAAGTGAATACATATTAATGAGCCTGTAAGGAATCTCGAATGGATATGCTGCACTTCTCTCTCGGCTCTCAGGGGAGGTAGTAACGCTCTGCTTTGTACCTTTTATATTGTCCCACAGATCTGAGAACCAAACATTTCGCTCCTCCCAAAAGAATGCACTCTCTCGCCTTCTCTCTCGCTCCTCACCTCGTCGGAACTCTCTCTTTCCTCCCTTTCTGAATACCAAGATCCACTCGTGCTCCAAGGTTACATAGGCACCTGCTGGCAACATTCCCGACCCCATAAATTTATTTGGTGCATTGGTCTGTTTGCGCCACAATATATTCGGAAGATTCACGAAGCCTTGATTAACAAAGAAGTTTATTATGCGAGAGTGGTTAGAATAGAGGGCGAAATTACCATCAATTGTTCGGGTCGCATCTCCTATATTGATACAGACAATGCCGTTGGGAATGACTACACGTGCCACCTCACGCCATATCTTATCTAACTCTTGGTGCATTAGCTCAAAGGCCTTATTGGCCTCGTTTGTGCTCAATGCCGCCTCGATCTCTTTGTTCTGACTCCCCAATATCTCATCCCACATCTCGACCATAGGATATGGTGGCGAGGTGACGACTAACTCGATTGAGTTGTCATCTATTTCGTCCATATCCTGCGATAGTTTGCCATATACACGATGGTTTGTTGAGACTCTATTCATATCGCAAATATACGCAATTATTATGATTTCTACCTAAATAGGAGACATTTAATAAAAATGAATCCTATTAACATTGTATTTTTTCCTATCTTTGCGATATGGATAATATTGAGAGGTATGTCGTTGCGGAGGATCGGGTCCTCGTGGAGTGGACGCTTGAGGGGGATAATGTCGCCTTTGAGTTTCTTATCTCTCGTTATAGCGAGTCTATTCGTCGGCTGCTCTCATCGTCGCTCGAGGGGAATAGTGGTGGGCAGGATATTGATGATTTGATGCAGGAGAGCCTCATTAAATGTTATGTGAATCTGCATCGCTATGACCCTCATTATACCTTTGGGCAGTGGATCTACACCATTGCTCGCAACACCTTTATCGACCTCTATCGCAAGCGGCAAGATGAGTTGTCGCTCGACGAGAGGTTCGTCTCGCCCCCTGAGGAGCGTAGCCCAAATCCTGAGCAGAGCATCATAAATAGCCAGAAACGTAGTCAGATTGAGGAGTGCATTGCACACCTATCACCTCGCCATCAACAGCTCTTTAAGATGCGGTTTTTGGAGGAGTACTCTTATGAGGAGATTGCGGAGAAGCTCTCTATGCCGCTGGGTAGTGTTAAGACTAATATTCATCGGGCTCGGGCTCAGATGTGTCGGTTTATTACTGAGCGGGAGAATTTGTAGCTTTTTCACCACTTTGTTTGCTTGGTAGAGCGTTGATAGGTGGATGAAATTTTGGAGATGGCACGTTGTGGGCTGAAGGGAGCGTACTTAAGTACGTGACCGAAGCACGCAACGTGCCATCTTCGAAATTTCGCCGCCTTGCAACGCTCTATTCGAAGGATTGCATCTCTACTAATTTGCTGTAGATTCCCCCTTTGGCTAATAGTTCGGTGTGGGTTCCCTGTTCGGCTATTGTTCCACGGTCTACCACCAAGATCTTGTCGGCATTGTAGATTGTGCTTAGGCGGTGGGCTATTATTATTGATGTGCGCCCCTCCAATAGCTGAGTCAACGACTCTTGAACCAACTTCTCGCTCTCGGTGTCAAGGGCAGAGGTGGCCTCGTCGAGGATTAGGATCTCGGGGTTTTTCAACACTGCTCTTGCTATGCTAAGTCGCTGACGCTGACCCCCTGATAGCTTTAGTCCTCGGTCTCCGATGTTGGTGTCGTACCCCTCGGGGCTCTCCATTATGAAGTTGTGGGCGTTGGCCACTTTCGCCGCTGCTATCACCTCCTCCTTTGTCGAGCCGAGGCGACCAAACGATAGGTTGCCCAAGATCGTGTCGTTGAATAGGATGGTATCTTGTGCCACCGTTCCGATGTGCGAACGTAGGCTCTCCTGCTTTAGATCCCTAAGCGAGACACCATCAATCAACACTTCTCCCTGAGAAGGGTCGTAGAAGCGTGGTATTAGCTCGCTGATTGTCGACTTTCCGCCACCCGAAGGGCCCACCAATGCTACGGTCTCGCCTCGTTTGATCGTGAAGTTCACACCATCCAAAACATCGCGCGAGCCATCGTAGCTGAAACGCACATTCCTAAACTCGATCGAGTCACAGAACTCGGTCATCTCCTTCGCATCGGGGCGATCCTCCGAAGGATTCTCCTCGGCCAAGAGGCCAAAGATACGCTCTCCAGCTGCCACTCCTTGGTTGATATTGGCGAACTGGTCGATGAATGAACGCACGGGGCGTGTGATCTGCGAGAAGATCGCCACGAAGGCCATAAACTGAGCAGCATCCAACTTACCTGCCGCCACCAAAGCACCTCCAAAGACGATGATCACAGCGATGGCGGTGATTCCCAACACCTCGCTTGTTGGCGAGGCCAACTGTTGGCGGCGTGCCATCGAGAGGGTTAGGTTGGCGGTGTGGCCATTTATGTCGTGGAACTTATCCTTTGTGTAATCTATTGCGTTGTAGCTCTTTATAATCTTGATTCCCGACAGAGACTCATCGAGAGCACTCACCATATCGGCGCTCAGCTCCATCGACTTACGGGCTGGGTGGCGTAGCTTCTTGACGATGCTTCCGATCACCAGAGCCACCAAGGGCAAGAAGAGGATCGAGAAGATCGACAACTGCCACGAGATGGCAACCATCGCACAGATATAGCCCACCACCAACAGAGGCTCACGAAAGGCCACCTGCAAGGTGTTGGTGATGCAGAACTGCACGACATTCACGTCGCTTGTGATCTTCGACATTATATCGCCTTTGCGCTGCTCGCTAAAGTAGCCGACACTCATCCCCATCACGTGGTCGAACATCTCGTTGCGGATCCTCTGCAACGAACGAGCCCTCAAGCTCTCCACGGTCCAAGCACAAAGATAACGGAAGGTGTTGCTCAACAGCGACATACAGACCGTTATCACGGCCAAGAGTATCAACATCTTCTGCACGTCGAAAGTCTCTCCAAAGAACGAGGTGTAGGTGTAGTTGATCATCGCATAATATGTATCGCCATTGAGGGCCAACTCGGGCATCTCGTAGACTGGTGTAAACGAGAATCCATCGAGAAACATCGTCTTGAGGATTGGGATGATCATCGCATAGTTGAAGGTGTTGAAAAGCGCATACAACAGAGCGTAGATTCCGTAAGGAATTGCGTAGCGGCTGAGTGGCTTTGCAAAGCCCAATAGACGTAGATATGTCTTTAACATATTATCCTTTTTATTTTTTATCCTAACAAATTCGAAAGTCGACTAAACTCCCTCGTAACCAACATCTTCGAGGTGGTTGATCGACTCCTTGGCCGCCGCCACTGCCAACACATCACAGCGGTTATTCTCCACCGTCGAGGCGTGCCCCTTGACCCAGACGAAGCGGACGTGATGGCGACGATAGATGCGCAGGAATCGGCTCCAAAGGTCGGGGTTTTTCTTCCCCACATAGCCCTTCTTCTCCCATCCAAATACCCACCTCTTCTCTACCGCATCGACAACATACTTCGAGTCGGAGTAGATTGTCACCTCGCTCCTCTCGAACTTCAAGCTCTCCAAAGCTACGCACACCGCCATCAACTCCATTCTGTTGTTGGTCGTGAGGCGGAACCCTTGGGAGAGCTCCTTGCGAAAGGGGCCCGAGAGCAGGACTACACCATAGCCTCCCGCCCCTGGGTTTCCAAGGGCCGAGCCATCGGTATAGATTGTTATTGGTGCCGACATATCTCTATTTCAAAGCTGCCATCTGATCCTTGATCGCTGCGATCTTGGCCTCGGCATCACTCTGCTTAGCCCTCTCCACAGCCACCACCTTCACGGGTGCTGAGCTTACGAAACGCTCGTTGCTGAGCTTCTTCATTACGCTCTTTAGGAAGCCCTCCTGATAGGTTAGTTCGTCGTTAAGTCGCTTTAACTCAGCCTCTTTGTCGATCTTATCGCCGAGAGGTACCGAGTATTGAGTGGTCTTGACGATGAAGCCATGAGCCGCTGGGTCCTTCTCCGAGACGATCTTCACCTCGCTCAGATTGGCCAACTTCGCAATCACGGGGACAAACTCCTCTACGAAGTTCTCGTCGTCGATAACCTCTAAGGTTAGCAACTCACGAGTTGGTAGGTTCTTGCTCTTGCGGATGTTACGGATCGACGAGACAACCTCCTTGGCCAACTCGAAACGAGCCAACATAACATCGTCGAAGCTCTTTGCACGTGGCATCTCGGCCACAACGATCGACTCACCCTCAGCTCGGGCGGCCAAATCCTGCCAGATCTCCTCCGTTACGAATGGCATATATGGGTGCAACAACCTCATCAACCTATCGAAGAAACACTTCGTAGCCTTCAGAGTCTCAGCGTCGATTGGGCACTGATATGCAGGCTTCACCATCTCGAGGTACCAGCCACTAAACTCATCCCAGAAGAGCTTGTAGGCCACCATCAGAGCCTCAGAGAGACGGTATCCCTCGAAGTCGCTCTCGATACGGCTCACCGCCTCGTCGAAACGGGCCTCGAACCACTGAATAGAGAGTCGGTTATTCTCGCTCATCGCAAGGTTTGGATCGACGCTCCATCCACAGATCAAGCGATAGGCGTTCCAGATCTTATTTCCAAAGTTACGACCCTGCTCACAAAGGGCATTGTCGAACATCAAATCGTTTCCTGCGCTCGAACACAACATCATCGCCATACGGACTCCATCGGCTCCATACTCGGCGATGAGATCCAACGGATCGGGCGAGTTACCCAGCTGCTTCGACATCTTGCGGCCCAACTTATCTCGCACGATACCAGTGAAATATACATTCTTAAATGGCATCAAATCACGATACTCGTAGCCCGCCATAATCATACGTGCCACCCAGAAGAAGATGATATCGGGACCCGTTACCAAGTCGTTGGTTGGGTAGTAGTAGCTCACCTCCGCATTGTGGGGATCACGGATTCCATCGAACACCGAGATGGGCCACAACCACGAGCTGAACCAAGTATCCAACACATCCTCGTCTTGACGCAAGTCGCTGAGCTGCAACGTCTCGTCGCCACTCTTTGTGCGAGCCATCGCCAACGCCTTCTCTGCTGTCTCGGCAACTACATATCCCCCCTTCGGAAGGTAGTAGGCCGGTATTCTCTGCCCCCACCACAACTGACGTGAGATACACCAATCCTTGATATTCTCCATCCAGTGGCGATAGGTATTTTTGTACTTCGCTGGGACAAATTTAATCACGTCGCTCATAACCGAAGCGGTCGCTGGTGCTGCCAACTCCTCCATCGACAACCACCACTGCATCGACAACTTAGGCTCGATAACAACGCCCGTGCGCTCCGAGAAGCCGACATTATTGGTGTATGGCTCGCTGCGCTCCAAAAGCCCCGCTCGCTCCAAATCACCCTCGATCATATCACGGCACTCGAAACGGTCGACTCCCACGTAGAGGCCAACCTTGTCGTTGATCGCTCCACTATCGTCGAAGATGTCGATAGTCTCCAAACCGAACTTCTCGCCCAACATATAGTCATTCACATCGTGCGCTGGAGTCACCTTCAACGCTCCCGTTCCAAACTCGATGTCGACATACTCGTCACGGATGATCGGAATCGAACGGCCCACAAGAGGGACTATCACACGAGCATCGGCTGGGAGCCAAGTGTAGCGCTCGTCGTTTGGATTTACACATAGAGCTGTATCTCCGAGGATTGTCTCGGGACGAGTCGTTGCGACGATGATCGCCTTGTCGGTACCCTCGACTATGTATCTTAGGTAGTAGAGCTTACCCTGCGACTCCTTGTAGATCACCTCCTCGTCCGAGAGGGCGGTCTTTGCCGATGGGTCCCAGTTTACCATCCTCACTCCACGATAGATCTTGCCCTTCTCGTAGAGGTCGCAAAAGACTTGGATCACACTCTCGGTGCGAGCCTCATCCATCGTAAAGCAGGTACGATCCCAATCGCACGAAGCACCCAATGTGCGCAACTGCTTGAGGATCACCCCTCCATACTCCTCTTTCCACTCCCAAGCGTGGCGCAAGAACTCCTCACGGCTGAGTGTCGACTTGTCGATCCCCTCGGCTGCCAACTTCGCCACCACCTTCGCCTCTGTGGCGATTGAGGCGTGGTCGGTTCCAGGTACCCAGCAGGCGTTCTTTCCCATCATACGAGCACGACGCACCAAGACATCTTGGAGTGTGTTGTTGAGCATATGGCCCATATGCAACATTCCTGTCACATTTGGTGGTGGGATTACGATTGTGTAGGGCTCCCTATCGTCGGGCGTTGAATGGAATAGATTCTCCTTGATCCAAAAATCATACCACTTAGATTCGATCTGTTGTGGTGCGTACTTATCGGCAATTGACATAGTCGACTATTTTGTATTTTTTTATTGTTTTTCTCTTTTTTTCTGGGTCTTGCTGGGTCTCTTTGCTGCCTTAAACTTAGGCGCATAGATTTTGCAAAGATAGGAAACAATCGCCAATTCTCCACACATTAATGATATTAATTAGAAAATATCAAGTCAAAGAGCGGTTTTCTTGTGAAAAAATATTACCTTTGCCCAATTGTGTCCCGTTTTTAAAAAAGGTGGGAGCTTAAACCGAGACTTTAATTAGTTATTAACGAAAGACAACTATGCCAATTATTTCACAACGAGGCGAAGAGATGCCAGAGTCACCAATCCGAAAACTCGGACCATTGGCCGACGCTGCAAAGGCTCGTGGTATCAAGGTGTATCACCTAAATATCGGCCAGCCCGACTTGCCATCGCCTCAAGAGGGTATTGATGCGTTGAAGAAGATCGACCGCAAGGTGTTGGAGTATAGCCCCAGCGATGGATTCCTTTCGCTGCGCAAGAAGCTGGTCGAGTATTATGCTCAATACCAGATCAAGTTGTCGGCCGAGGATGTCATCATCACCACAGGAGGATCTGAGGCGGTGCTTTTCGCCTTCCTCTCGTGCCTAAATCCAGGGGACGAGATCATCGTTCCCGAGCCCGCCTATGCCAACTATATGGCCTTTGCGATCTCGGCTGGAGCTGTGATTCGTCCCGTTGTCTCGTCGATCGAGCAGGGTTTTGCCCTCCCCGACATCAAGGCCTTCGAGGAGCAGATCAATGAGCGCACTCGTGGAATTTTGATCTGCAACCCCAACAACCCGACGGGATATCTCTATACTCGTAAGGAGATGGAGCAGATCCGTGAGTTGGTCAAGAGGTATGATCTATTCCTCTTCTCGGATGAGGTCTATCGTGAGTTTATCTATACGGGATCACCATATATCTCGGCCTGCCACTTGGAGGGGATCGACCAGAATGTGGTCTTGATCGACTCGGTGTCGAAAAGATATTCGGAGTGTGGAATCCGTATCGGAGCCCTCATCACCAAGAATAAGGTTCTACGCAACGCTGTGATGAAGTTCTGTCAGGCTCGTTTGAGTCCACCGTTGATTGGGCAGATTGTGGCGGAGGCTTCGATCGACGCATCGAGGAACTATAAGATTGACACTTATGATGAGTATATCGAGCGTAGAAAGTGCTTGGTTGATGGTCTGAACCATATCCCAGGGGTCTACTCACCTATCCCGATGGGTGCATTTTACACCGTGGCGAAGTTGCCCATAGATGATAGCGACAAGTTCTGTGCGTGGTGTCTCTCAGAGTTTAACTACGAGGGCGAGACGATTATGTTGGCCCCAGCATCAGGTTTTTACTCAGATTCTACACTCGGACGCAATGAGGTGCGTATTGCATACGTTCTTAAAAAGGAGGATCTGCAACGTGCCCTATTTATATTAGGTAAAGCTATCGAGCTCTATACCGCAACTGTGATGGGTAAATAGGCAAAAGAGGGAGATCCAGAAATCTTAAACAACGATTATGAAGAGAGAGAGAAGATGTTGCATTACGGGGTTTGTTGCCGCTGTCGCAGCCTTTTTTGCATTTAGCACAACGAGCTGTGGCCCAGTTCACAAGGCGTTGCAGAGTGGCGACCCTGTGGGGATCTATAACTTTGGTGTCGAGATGTATGAGCAGGGGGAGTGGAGCAAGGCCATAACACTCTTTGCCAACGTTGAGCCATACTTCGTAGGTACATTTAGGGATGACTCGCTGCTATACTTCAAGGCTCGTAGCCAATATAAGGTGGGAAACTATTATGGTGCCGCCGAGGAGTTGGATGGGTTCCGTCGTCGATATGGTCGTTCGATATTTTTGGAGGATGCCGAGGGGTTGTATGCCCTCTGTTTCTACTATATCGCTCCACAATCGAGCCGAGATCATAAGTCGACACAGATGGCGATCATCAACATCTCGGAGTTTATGTCACGCTACCCCGAGAGTGAGCACTTCGAGCAGTTTAATGAGATGCGTGAGGAGTTGATCGCAAGGCTTCACCAGAAGTCGTTCGATAATGCCTATACCTATTATAAGATTGGGCGATATAAATCGGCAATTGTGGCCTTCAAGAATGCTATGAAGGAGTATCCCGATAGTAGGTTGCGTGAGGAGCTATCGTTCTATACTGTGGCCTCGGCCTATGAGTTGGCCAATAACTCGGTCCCTCAGAAGAAGGAGGATCGCTTCCTCTCGATGATGGATAGCTACTACACCTTCATCGCTGAGTTCCCCGAGTCGTCGTATAGGAAGCAGGTCGATGCGATGTTGAAGAGGGCAAACACCTACCTCGACAAACAGAAGGAGCTACGTGAGGCGGCCAAAGAGGCGGAGCAGGAGGAGATGGTATTGGGTGAGGACGTTCAGGTGCGTGGCTCGAGGGGGCCAGCGGTTCGTGAGCTTTAGCCCCAACAGAAAAGAGAGAAAAAAATTATACATAAATAAATATTGTTTATACAAAGATGGATATCAAGAAGAACATTCCCAACAACACAGTGACACGTCAATTTGTTGATCTCGACAACGAGACAGGCAACATCTACAAGTCGCTCAACATCATCTCACGCCGTGCAAACCAGATTGCAAGCGATTTGAAGGTGGAGTTGACTCGTAAGTTGGCCGACTTCTCGTCGCCAAACGACACAATGGAGGAGACCTTCGAGAACCACGAGCAGATCGAGATCTCACGCTATTATGAGCGCCTTCCAAAGCCAGTTTTGATCGCTACGGAGGAGTTCCTCGACGACGAGGTGACATATCGCGACGGCAAGTAAACGACGGATTCTAAATCCCCAAATATATAACAATGAGGCCAATGAATATTTTACTCTGCGTTACAGGTAGCATAGCCGCTTATAAAGCAGCTATGCTGTGTCGTCTATTTAAGTCGGCAGGTTGCGAGGTACGTGTCGTTATGACAAAGCTCGCCAAGGAGTTCATCACTCCGCTCACGATGGCTACGCTCTCGAAAAACCCGATCCTTGTGGAGTTCTTCAACCCCGAGAATGGGGAGTGGAACTCGCACGTCTCGTTGGGAGAGTGGGCCGATGTGATGGTTATCGCCCCAGCTACGGCCAATACGATGGCCAAAATGGCTACGGGGGTGGCCGACAACTTGTTGTTGACGACCTATCTATCGGCTCGTGCCCCCGTTGTTGTGGCCCCTGCGATGGATCTCGATATGTATGCTCACGTCACTACACAGCAGAATTTAGCTACTCTTCGTAGCCACGGGGTTCACATCGTTGAGCCTGAGTCGGGCGAGTTGGCGAGTGGTCTCGTTGGCAAGGGTCGTATGGCGGAGCCTCAGCAGATCTTCGATTATGTTATGGAGATGGGCGAGGAGCGTGGTGTAAAAAAAAAGAGGAGTTTAGAGGGTAAACACTTCGTCGTAACGGCAGGTGCCACGATCGAGGCGATTGACCCCGTTCGCTATATCTCGAACCACTCGACTGGCAAGATGGGCTATGCTATTGCTGGGGCGTTGGCGGAGCGTGGCGCAAGGGTTACGTTGGTGAGCGGAAGAACGGCATTGGATAGGCCCGAGGGGGTTGATAGGGTCGACGTTATGAGTGCCGAGCAGATGTATATGGCTGCAAAAGAGAGTTTTGTAGAGGCTGATGGAGCTGTAATGTGTGCAGCGGTGGCCGACTATACACCCTGCGAGGTGGCGACTCAGAAGATCAAAAAGAGCAGCGACGATATGCAGATCTCGCTCAAAAAAACAGTTGACATAGCGGCTGCATTGGGCCGAGAGAAGGGGGGACGATTGTTGGTCGGCTTCGCCTTGGAGACCGATAACGAGGAGGCGAATGCCGAGAGTAAATTGGAGCGTAAGTCGTTCGACTTCATAGTCTTGAACTCGCTCCGAGACGCTGGGGCGGGCTTTGGCGTCGACACCAATAAGGTGACTCTAATCGACCGTGAGGGGCGTGAGGAGCTTGCGTTGATGTCGAAGCGAGAGGTGGCGGAGCGTATTGTCGATAAAATTGAGGGGCTATGTTAACGAAACTAACAGTCGAGAACTACGCACTGATCGACCACTTGGAGATGTCGCTCGATGGGGCGTTGAACATCATCACGGGAGAGACGGGCGCTGGAAAGTCGATCCTCTTGGGGGCCTTGGGGCTGCTTATGGGGGGCAAGAACGACAGCTCAGCGACCAAAGATAACACCAAAAATTGTGTCATCGAGGGTGAGTTCTCGATCTCGAAGTTGGGTCTCGAACCCCTTTTCGAGCAGAAAGATTGGGAGTATGAGGAGCAGATCACCATACGCAGAATCATCACTACGGGGGGCAAGAGTCGCTCGTTTGTGGGCGATATTCCTGTCTCGTTGAGCGACCTTAAGGAGTTGACTCTCCGACTCATAGATATCCACTCTCAACATCAGAATCAGATCCTTGGCGACGAGCGTTTCCGTATTCGTGCGATTGACCTTCTCTACGATTCTAAAGAGATAACAGAGGAGTATAGGACCAAATTTGGGCAGCTCATTAGGCTACGTAGCGAGCTGAGGGAGGTGGAGGAGATCGCCGCTTCGGCACGTCGTGACGAGGAGTGGTTGACCCATCAGGTCGAGGAGCTCACGTTGGCCAAACTTCGCAGCGGCGAGGAGGCAGAGGCGGAGGCGGAGCTTCAGATATTGGAGAATGCGGAGGCGATCTGCGAGGCGCTCACAACCCTCACCTCACGCCTTGATAGCGACGATGAGCGCTCGATCTTGATTGATCTTCGGGCCTCGGAACGAGAGCTACGGTCGGTGGCTAAGAGCTACCCTGCGGCTGGCGAGTATGCTGAGCGATTGGGGAGTGTCATTGCCGAGCTTAAAGACCTAAATATCAGCGCTGTGAACGATTCGGAGTCGGTGGAGTCGGACCCTGAGCGACAGGAGAGGCTGAGCAGCAGGATCGACCAATTATACTCACTTTGCCAGAAGCATCGGGCGAATGGGGTCGATGAGTTGATCGAGATTCACAAGAGATATACGGAGCAGCTATTGGCGATTCAGAACTCGGATGGGCGCATAAATAATCTAAAGAAGAGCATCGCAGAGTGCGAAAAATCACTTAGCTCTACGGCTAAGAAGATCTCGAAGAGTCGTCGTGAGGCAGCCCCTCATTTTGAGCGACAGATCTGCACTACGCTGCATCGTCTCGGGATGGAGCAGGCTCGTTTCTCGGTCTCGATCACCCCTTTGGCGGAGTTGAGCTCTACGGGTGGGGATCGCATCGAATTTCTGTTTAGCTCGGTGGAGGGCAAGTGTTTGCAAGGGGTCGATAAGATCGCCTCGGGCGGTGAGATCTCACGTGTTATGTTGGCTTTGAAGGGTATTTTGGCGGAGCGTATGGAGCTGCCTACGGTGATCTTCGATGAGATCGACACGGGGGTTTCGGGGCGCATTGCCGAGGCTATGGGCGAGATCATTGCCGAGCTCTCTGGGAAGATGCAGGTTATCGACATCACCCACCTGCCTCAGGTTGCCTCGAAGGGGGCGAGCCACTTTGTTGTCTTTAAGGCCGATGGGCGTACTAATATTGCTAAACTCACGGATTGCGAGCGTGTCGACCATATCGCCACTATGATTTCGGGTAGCTCTGTTACTGAGGCTGCTATTGCTCAGGCTCGGATTCTTTTGGGAGTATAGAGAGCTCAAGGGCATTAATACGAAAAGGGGTCGACATTCGTCAACCCCTTCTTATTTGTCTGCCCCTTCCTTCGTGTTTCGTCGTTCGTGGCGTTTGCCCCTCATATTGGGCCTCTTGGTAGCGGGAGAAGGACTCGAACCTCCGACCTCCGGGTTATGAGCCCGACGAGCTGCCAACTGCTCTATCCCGCGATTTGTGATACAAAAGTAGGGGAAAATAATGAAAAAAGCAAATAAAAGTGAGTTTAATTTAATAAAACCTTAATATGTGGGGCGTAAAGGAAAACGACCCAGCTACATAAGTCGCTGAGTCGTTGATCTTTATTGTAAATATTTGCTTAATAGCTACGGGCGAATAAAACTCGCATCTTCGATGGCTTACCCGTGAAGATACACTCTCCATCCTCCTCCACAGCATCTACTGGGATACAGCGGATGGTCGCCTTGGTGGCATCCTTGATCGCCTGCTCGGTCTCGGGCGTGCCATCCCAGTGTGCCGAGATGAATCCGCCCTTCTCGTCGAGTAGCTTCACGAACTCGTCCCAACTGTCGGCTTTTGTGATCATTGAGTCACGATAGGTCAACGACTTGTTGTAGATGTTGTTTTGGATCTCATCCATCAGCACCACGATCCTCTCGGTTAGACCCTCCTGCGAGACTACCTCCTTAGTTAGGGTGTCACGACGTGCAAGCTCTATTGTTCCATTGGCCATATCACGAGGTCCGATGGCCAAACGCACGGGCACTCCCTTCAACTCGTACTCTGCGAATTTGAAGCCTGAGCGGATGTTGTCACGGTCGTCGATCTTGACTGTAAGTCCCTGAGCACGAAGTGGTGCGGCGATGGCCTCCATCTTCTCACGCATCTGAGCCAACTGCTCGTCACCCTTGTATATTGGGACCAAGACTACGTGAATTGGGGCCAACTTTGGTGGCAATACGAGGCCGTTGTTGTCGGAGTGAGCCATAATCAAGGCTCCCATCAGGCGTGTCGATACGCCCCACGATGTTGCCCAAACATACTCCTGCTTACCCTCTTTGTTTGTAAACTGAACGTCGAATGCCTTGGCGAAGTTCTGGGCCAAGAAGTGCGATGTTCCGCTCTGCAAAGCCTTTCCATCCTGCATTAGGGCCTCGATAGTTAGGGTATCCTCGGCTCCTGCAAAGCGCTCATTTGGTGATTTGTGGCCCACTATAACTGGGACCGCCATCCACTCTTGGGCGAATTTTTGGTAGACGTGGATCATCTTGTGAGTCTCCTCGATCGCCTCCTCACGGGTTGCGTGGGCGGTGTGTCCCTCCTGCCACAAGAACTCGGCTGTGCGCAAGAATAGGCGTGTGCGCATCTCCCAACGGACAACATTTGCCCACTGGTTGCAGAGGATTGGTAGGTCACGATATGATTGAATCCACCCCTTGTAGGTGTTCCAGATGATTGTCTCGGATGTTGGGCGAACGATCAACTCCTCCTCCAACTTGGCGCTTGGGTCGACCACCACCCCACCCCCATTGGGGTCGTTTTTGAGGCGGTAGTGAGTCACTACGGCACACTCCTTGGCGAAGCCCTCTACGTGGTTGGCCTCTTTCGAGAAGAATGACTTGGGGATAAAGAGTGGGAAGTAGGCGTTCTCGTGCCCTGTCTCCTTGAACATCTTGTCGAGGGCCGCCTGCATCTTCTCCCAGATGGCGTAGCCATAGGGTTTGATCACCATACAACCACGCACCGCCGAGTTCTCAGCGAGACCCGCCTTTACGACCAATTCATTATACCACTGCGAGTAGTTATCCTCAACCTTCGAGAGGTTCTTTAGCTCTATTGCCATACTTTTGATTGTGTGAGAGTTAGGCCTTGATAGATCCCTTCTCTCGATTATTATTTTTTTGTTTTATTCTTCTTAAGACCACAAAAATAATAATTATATCATAGATATGGTAATTTTTCTTTTTCTTTTTTGGGTTTTCTGGGTCTTTCTGGGTCTTTCTGAGACTGGCTGGGACTCAGTCAGACTCAGAAAACTATTCTCTTTTAGAAGAGATAGCGAGTCATAAGGTTGATC
Source organism: Rikenellaceae bacterium (assembly GCA_047178625.1). Classification (GTDB taxonomy): domain Bacteria; phylum Bacteroidota; class Bacteroidia; order Bacteroidales; family Rikenellaceae; genus Alistipes. Next base: position 17,434 of record JBCQTJ010000007.1, on the reverse strand, counting down.
TTGTTGGCCACCCCTGTCGACTTGTCTACATTTATGCGAGCTCCGTGGAGATACTCGAAACCGAACAATAGCGACTTGATTGGGGCGTAGAATAGTGTCGTGGAGATGAACTCGCTGGAGCGGAAGTCGCTGCTCGACAATACATCATCCGAGTCCATCACCTTTACCGATCCGTAGCAAGCCGAGAGATATAGCTTCTTTGTGAAGTCATATTTTAGGCCTATTGACGCTCCGTACATTGGCAAGGCATTTACGTCGTAGGGCGATGATACGCTCTCGACGACATCCATCGACTGAGACATTAAGTCGTTGATATAGCGGCCAATACCGTGACCATAGATGCTCTGTCCATAGAACCTCAACGACTTTGTTGCGTTCAAGGTTCCTGTTAACTGAACTCCCCAGCCAAACTGGTTCTGCTTCTCGTTGTTGTAGATGTATGGCATCGAGCGCAAGATTGTCGAGAAGCGGATGTGACCCAGAGCACCCTTAGACTGTGCAAAGAGTCCGAAGTCGGGGGCTTTAGAGACTGCGCTCTCGATCTCGCCACTTGGCGATGTGATGGTGATGGTCTGCATCTCGATAGAGGCACCCATCGAGATTTGATCGGTGAGGCTATGTTTGTAGGAGATCTGAGGCACACGGAAGTAGCTACGTGCGTTGACTCCCTGCACATCGATCGTTGGTGCGTTGGCCGCTCCATCGGTCATAATGCTCCACGTCTGACCAAAGGTAAAGCCCTTGACTGTGAAGTAGGCGTGACGCATTCTGATTGTGTTGCTCGAGCCTCGGAAGTCGATCTCGACATATAGTTTGATATCTCCGATCTTCTCGGTGCTCTGCGTTACGCTTAAGTTGAGACGTGTGCTTGATGGGTCGAAGATTAGGCGTGACTCATCGCTTAGGGGTGTCACCGTGGGGATTGCGCTTGGGAGGAAGTCGTTATTCGATCCGTTCGAACCCGAGAGGTATGATCCTGTTGTGAGGGTTGCGAATCCGCCCACCTTGACTGAGGTGTTGCCTTTTGTGAAGCTAAATGGGTCGCTGTTGTTGTTGTCGGCTGCGGTTACGGCCAACGTCGAGGCTACGAACAAGGTTGTTATAGTAGCTTTAACCAATCTTTTAATCATTTTTTGTTAATTTAGTAAATCTCCACAAATTTAAAGGATATATCTAATTAATCCAATTTTAACAGATTATTAATATGTGTTAAAGGGGCAAATTAGGTATAAATACATATCGTATCACGCCTAATTTGCCCCTTTTATGGGTTGTTATCGATCAGTTTTACTCCAAGATAGTAGCCAACACAGCCTCCATCTTCTTTGCGATCTGCTCGGTGCAGAGGTTTCCGATGCTTCCCTCGTGGGTGTGAGCGACCTCCTTTGTGGGGATATACTCGCCATTCTGAACCTCCATTCCGATCTGCTTGTAGGCCTCGCGGAATGGTACTCCATCCATCACCAACTTATTTACATCCTCAACTGTGAAGAGGTAGTTGTAGCGTGGATCGTCGAGAATCTCGCTCTTGACCTCGATATGTTGCAACATAAAGTCACACATCACCAACGAGCGACGGATTTCTTCGGTGGCTGGGAACAAGACATCCTTCAATAGCTGGAGGTCACGATGGTAGCCCAACGGTAGGTTTGTTGTGAGCAACGACACCTCGTTTGGTAACGACTGCAACCTGTTGCAACGTCCCCTCATAAGCTCGAATACATCGGGATTCTTCTTGTGGGGCATAATGCTCGACCCGGTTGTGTAGGAATCGGGGAACTTCACGAACGAGAAGTTCTGGCTATTGAATAGGCAGACATCCATCGCAAACTTGGCCAATGTAGAGGCTATTGAGGCGATGGCGTAGCTCGTAGATCTCTCGCTCTTGCCTCGGCTCATCTGTGCCGCCACTACGTTGAAGTGCATAGTCTCGAAGCCCAACAACTCGGTGGTCATTGTTCTATTCAGAGGGAACGACGAGCCATAACCAGCGGCTGAGCCCAATGGGTTTTGGTTCACTGTGTCGTAGGCTGCCGACAAAAGTCTCACGTCGTCGACCAACGACTCGGCGTAGGCTCCGAACCACAATCCGAATGACGATGGCATTGCCACCTGAAGGTGGGTGTATCCTGGCATCAACACCTCTTTATGCTCCTCGCTTAAATGCTGCATACGGTCGAACAGAGTCTTTACATCGGCGGCGATGTTGCGGATCTCGTCTCGTAGGAAGAGCTTCAAATCGACCAACACCTGATCGTTGCGTGAACGTCCCGAGTGGATCTTCTTGCCGATCTCGCCCAGACGACGAGTCAACAGCAGCTCCACCTGAGAGTGGATATCCTCGACACCATCCTCGATCTGGAACTTGCCCTCCTCGATCTGCTCGCCGATGCGCTCCAACTCTGCTGTGAGGCTCTTCAACTCCTCGGCCTCGAGCAGTCCGATGCTCTCCAACATCGTGATGTGGGCGATTGAGCCCCTCACATCGTAGCGTGCCAGACGCATATCTAATTCTCGATCGTTGCCCACTGTGTAGGTCTCGATCATCTGGTCGGGTTCGTACCCTTTACTCCAAAGTTTCATATATTTGAGCTAATTTTTCGATATAATTCCTATAAAATTCAACACCTCGGGCCACCTCCGCAACCTCGACCCACTCATCAGCGCTATGAGAACGGGCCGACTCACCGACCCCAATCTTCAGCGATGGCCAACTCATCAGGGCCATATCCGAGGTGGTGGGTGAGATATAGGCCACCGCCCCCAACGCCTCGGCCGCCCTAAGAAGAGGGTGCGACTTGTCGAGTGCCGAGGCACCTATTCTTGTCGATCGTGGGGTGATCTCGGACTCCATCTCTTTGGCCAAGATGTCGACCATCTCTTGATTGCTGTATGCATCGGTCGTGCGACAATCTACCACGAAGCGGCAGCTATCGGGGACCACGTTGTGTTGTGTTCCACACTCGATCATCGTTGTGGTTAGACGTATTGGCCCCAACAGCGATGACTCCCTCTCGAAGCGGTAGCTTTGCAGCTTGGTGATGTCACGGATTGCTCGATAGAGGGCGTTGTCCCCCTCGTCTCGTGCAGCGTGTCCACTTCGCCCCTTGGCCAGACAATCGAGCACCACAAGGCCCCTCTCGCCAACGGCTGAATTGAGACCCGTGGGTTCGCCAACGATTGCCATATCGACCATCTTCAACTCCTCGGAGAGTGAGCGGATGCCCCCCTCGCCCATCACCTCCTCCTCGGCTGTGATCGCCAGCAGGATGTTGAATGGCAGCTTATCAGAGTCATAGTAGTGGTCGACAAAGGCGCTCATAAGCCCCACAACTGAGCCTCCTGCATCGTTGCTCCCGAGGCCATAGAGCCTACCCCCTTCGACGGTTGGTGAATAGGGGTCTCGGGTGTAGCTTGCCGCTGGGCGCACTGTGTCGTGGTGGGAGTTGAGCAACAACGTTGGGCGTGCCTCAGCGTCGAAGCCTCGGCTATATGCCAAGATGTTATTTCCCTTTCGGCACGGCTCGACACCTCTCGCCGCCAACCACTCGTAGATGATCGTCGCCGTTTTATCCTCCTCTCTCGAATGGGAGGGGGTTGAGATGAGTTGTCTTAGTAGCTCTAATGCCATAATTTCTTTTTTCTCTATTGGATAGATGTTCCGCTCTGCTCCAACAACTCGTCCGAGTGTTTGATGCAGACTCTGTTTACCCCCGCAGCGACCGCCTTCAAGGCGTTCTCGATCTTGGGGATCATTCCGTGGCTGATTACCCCCTCGCTCTTGAGCTCTGGGAAGTTTTGGGCTGTCACCAACTCGATAACCGAGTCGTCATCCTCTACGTCTCGCAACACACCCCTCTTCTCGAAGCAGTAGATCAAGTCGGTCTTGGCCAGCGCCGATACACCAACAGCCACCGATGAGGCTACGGTGTCGGCATTGCAGTTGAGCAACATCCCCTCGCCATTGTGCATAATTGCCGAGAATACTGGGGTGATCCCAGCCTCTAACAACACCCTCAACAGCTCGCTATTCACTCCATTAGAGGCTATATCGCCAACATATCCGAAGTCGATTGGGTTGGCCTTGCGCTTCGAGGCCTTGATAGCATTTCCGTCGGCTCCCGACAACCCCATCGCATCGCATCCGTGGCTCTGCAACGAGGCGATCACCTGCTTATTGATAAGGCCTGCGTAGGTCATCACGACGATATCCAACATCGCCTTGTCCGTCACTCGCCTTCCCTCGATCATCGTCGTCTCGACACCCATCTCCTTTGCGAAACGGGTGGCGATCTTTCCTCCTCCGTGGATCAAGATCTTGGGACCCTCCAACTTCGCGAATCGCTCCATAAAGGCCGAGAAGGCCACCTCGTTGTCGATGACATTGCCACCGATCTTTACAACCGTAATCCTCTCCATTACTTCAAACCCTCCAAAATTCGCTTCAACACAACCTGTGCCGAGATCTCACGATTGGCCGCCTCGGGGATCACCAACGACCTCTCCGACTCGATCACCTCGTCGGTGACGATCATATTGCGGCGCACTGGTAGGCAGTGCATAAAGTATGCGTTGTTGGTGAGGGCCATCTTCTCCTCGTCGACTGTCCAGTCACGATCTTGAGACAAGACCGCTCCATAGTTTGGGTCGGTGTAGGCCGACCAGTTCTTGGCGTAGATGAAGTCTGCACCCTCGAAGGCTTTGCGCTGATCGTACTCGATAGTGGCCCCTTTGGTGAATGACTCATCCAACTCATACCCCTCGGGGTGGGTTATGACGACCTCGTAGTCGGCCGCAACCATCCACTCCGCAAAGGAGTTAGATACCGCCTGAGGCAGCGAGCGTGGGTGTGGTGCCCACGTGAGGACCACCTTTGGGCGTGCCTTTGTCTTGTGCTCCTCGATGGTGATCAGATCGGCAAAGCTCTGGAGTGGGTGGCGTGTTGCTGCCTCCATACTAAATACGGGGCGACCCGAGTAGCGTATAAACTGCTCGATCACCTCCTCACTATAATCCGCCTGCTTAGACTGGAACTGCGCAAATGAACGCACTCCGATGACATCGCAATAGGAGCCCATCACGGGGATCGCCTCCAATAGGTGCTCGGGCTTGTCGCCATCCATAATCACGCCTCGCTCGGTCTCCAACTTCCACGCTCCTTGGTTGACATCCAACACCATCACGTTCATTCCTAAGTTCATCGCTGCCTTTTGGGTGCTCAATCGGGTACGTAGGCTCGAGTTGAAGAAGATCATTAGCAGCGTGCGGTTCTCGCCCAACGCCTTATATGCGTAGCGGTGATTCTTGACCGTCAACGCCTCGGCGATGGCCTCCTTTAGGTTGCCAATGTCGCCTACACAGGTGAATTTTTTCATTATAGTAACTCCTTAATATTTGACAAGAAAATATCGGCCTCCGCCTTGCTAACCGACAAGGCTGGCAAGAGACGTACCGTTGTCGCGCCAGCACCTCCCGTGAAGATCTTGCGCTCGAACAACAACCTCTTTCGTAGCTCCGATGCCGACCCCTCGATCTCCATTCCGATCATAAGTCCACGTCCTCGCACCTCCTTGATAGCCTCGATCTTGCTTAGCTCCTCGATGAGGTAGCTTCCCACCTCCTCGGCATTCTCGACGAGCTTCTCGCTCTCGAAAACATCCAACACCGCAATTGCAGCGGCGCAGGCCAAGTGGTTGCCTCCGAAGGTGGTGCCCAACATTCCGTAGCTCGCCTCGAACTTTGGTGATATCAAAACTCCGCCAATTGGGAATCCATTACCCATTCCCTTTGCCGTGGTGATGATATCGGCCTCGATACCCGACCATTGATGGGCAAAGAAACGACCCGTGCGGCCATATCCCGACTGGATCTCATCCAAGATCAACACCACTCCAAACTCGGTAGCCGCCTCGCGAAGTGCCACCATAAACTCATCCGATGGGACGTGGATGCCCGAGACACCTTGGATTCCCTCGATGATTACGGCGCAATACTCCCCCTTCGAGAGCTCGCTCCTCACAGCCTCGATGTCGCCAAATGGGACGAAGCCTACATTCTCAGTCTCGTTGAAAGGTGAGACGATCTTTGGGTTGTCGGTGATCGCCACCGCACCCGAGGTACGGCCGTGGAACGCCTTGCCAAAGGCCAACACCTTTGCCTTACCCGTAGAGAAAGAGGCCACCTTGATGGCGTTCTCGTTAGCCTCGGCACCCGAGTTACACAAGAAGAGGTTGTAGCTCTCGTATCCCGAGGCACGACCCAACTTCTCGGCAAGGGTCGTCTGCAACGAGTTCTCGACAGAGTTCGAGTAGAAACCCAACTTCGAGAGCTGAGAGCTAACCATATCGACGTAGTAGGGATGAGCGTGACCGATCGAGATCACAGCGTGACCGCCATAGAGATCGAGGTACTTCTCGCCCGACTCGTCATATACGTAGTTGCCCTCGCCACGAACTGGTTCGATGGCGTAGAGCGGATATACATCAAAAAGTTTCATCTTAGAATCTATTTAAAAACCAGATGGCTTAAGTCCCAAACCGCACTTCTCGTCGAGACCAAACATCAAGTTCATATTCTGCACCGCTTGGCCCGACGCACCCTTCAATAGGTTGTCGATAACACTCACGACGTGCAACTTATCGCCCTGCTTCTTCACCGCAACGACACCCTTTGTGGTGTTTACCACCTGCTTCAAGTCGGGGTATTTGCTCACCACGAAGGTGAAGGCTGCATCGGCATAGAAGTCACGATAGATCTTCTCGGCCTGCTCTTGTGAAAGGTCGCTCTTTATGTACATACTCACGAAGATTCCCCTCGCAAAGTCACCCCTCATAGGGACGAAGTTTATCATCTTGTCGAAGGATGGCTGTTGCCACTTCAACGTGCGGCCGATCTCCAAAAGATGCTGATGCTCAAAGGCTTTGTAGACTGAGATATTGTCGGTTCTCCAGCTAAAGTGGGTCGTTGCAGCGGGCTTGACACCTGCTCCCGTTGAGCCAGTGAGAGCGGTCACGTGCAACTCATCCTTCAACTCGCCAGCGGCAGCCAATGGCATAGCTGCGATCTCGATAGCCGTAGCGAAACATCCTGGGTTGGCAACCTTATTAGCGGTGCGCAACCTCTCACGGTTGATCTCGGGCAGACCATAGACGAAGCCATCGCTCTCGTCACGGAAATCCTGAGCCAAGTCGATTAGCTTAACCCTCTCGGGCACCTCGTTCTCCTCCAAGAACTTACGGCTCTGTCCGTGTGCCGAGCACAAGAATAGGGCGTCGATCTGGTCGAAGTCGTGCGTGTCGCTAAAGGTCAAGTCGCTCTCGCCGATCAACCCTCCGTGAACATCACACACGGCATTGCCTGCGTTGCTCGTCGAGTGTACAAACTTAATATCTACCTCGGGGTGGTGAACCAATATCCTGAGCAGCTCACCAGCCGTGTAGCCTGCTCCACCAATAATACCTACCTTTATCACTCTACTTATTGCGCTTTTGAACGTTATAGAAAATCTTCATCTGGTTGCCCAAGATCTTAGTGAATCCCTTCACATCGTCGGCACTCCAAGCCTTGTTAACCTCGCCATACTCACCGAAGTCGGTCTTCATAAGATCCCACTCCGAATCAACACCTACCAAAGTATATCCAAGAGGACGAAGCATAACCTCGACCGTTCCCGACACATTTGTCTGAGAGCTCTCCAAGAACTGCTCGATGTCACGCATAACGGGCTCCAAATACTGCGCCTCGTGGAGGAACATACCATACCAAGTGGCCATCTGATCCTTCCAATACTGCTGCCACTTTGTGAGTGTGTGCTTCTCCAACATCTTGTGGGCTGCGATGATTACGATTGGCGCTGCCGCCTCGAATCCTACACGTCCCTTGATTCCGATGATTGTATCTCCGATGTGCATATCACGGCCGATTCCATACTTCGAGCAGATAGCCTCCAACGCTACGATAGCCTCAACCTTATTCTCATAGGCTACACCATTGACCGATGCGATCTCTCCCTTGTCGAAGGTGATCTTCAACGACTCCTCGCCGCTTGCCGTCACCTGTGATGGGTAGGCGCTATCGGGCAGTGTCTGCTCCGACTTCAAAGTCTCCTTACCGCCGATGCTCGTTCCCCACAATCCCTTGTTGATCGAGTACTCCATCTTCGTGAAGTCAGCTACATAGCCCCTCTCCTTGAGGTAGTTGATCTCATACTCGCGTGTCAAGATCATATCACGTGTTGGGGTGATGATCTCGATCTCGGGAGCCAAGATCTCGAACGTGAGGTCGAAACGAACCTGATCGTTTCCTGCTCCAGTTGATCCGTGGGCTACCGCCTCGGCTCCGATCTCCTTGGCGTACTCGATGATCGCAATCGCCTGGAAGATACGCTCCGACGATACTGAGATTGGGTATGTTCCGTTACGCAAGACATTTCCGTAGACCATATAGCGGATGCTCTTGTTGTAGTAGTCGGTTGTGACATCCAACGATGCGTGAGATGTTGCACCCAACGCCATTGCACGCTCCTCGATACGAGCCAACTCCTCGGTGTCGAAACCACCTGTGTTAGCTACGGCTGTGTGGACCTCATAGCCACACTCATCACTCAAATACTTTACGCAAAACGAGGTGTCCAAACCTCCGCTAAATGCCAAAAGGACCTTTTTCTTTCCCATCTTCTTATATTTTTTTATTGTTTTTTATTTATATATTTTGGTTACTTGGTTCTCTATTTTGGTTGTGTCTCGCTCTCTTGCGTTCCACTTTTCGACTCGTTATACTTCAATCGAAATAGCTTCTGGAACTTATTCTTCAACAAGATCATATAGGGCTCGACCTCCGACGAGGGTTTGCTCCTTTTCGACGCTGGATCATACAACATTCCTGTGCAGAGGCACATCTTTCGGTTGTTGCGCTGCAAGATGTCGAAGTTGCGACACCCCTCACACCCCTTCCAGAAGGTCTCGTCGTCGGTTAGCTCCGAGAAGGTAACAGGCACATAACCCAAATTTGAGTTTAGCTTCATTACGGGTAGCGAAGTGGTGATACTAAACAACTTCGCCTTGGGGAACTTCTTGCGTGCCAAATCGAAGGTCTTCTCCTTGATCTTTGCCGCCAGACCCATCTTTCGGTAGGTTGGGTCGACGATCAATCCCGACGTGGCTACATAGTCGCCGTGGCCCCAGCTCTCGATATAGCTAAAGCCGATTAGCGCATCGCCATCCAAAGCCACAACGGCCTTGCCCGACTCTATCTTCTCGGCGATATATTCGGGTGAGCGCTTGGCGATTCCTGTTCCTCGCTGGAGTGCCGACTCATAAATTAGTGTACAGATCCTGCTTGCATATCTTGCGTGTTCGGGTCTTGCGAATTTAACCGTTACCTGTTTCTGATCCATCTTTTTGTGTTATATATATTGTATATCTTCCTCTTCTTCTTAATTATTTGTTCGGTAGCTTCTCATCACCCCCTTGACCCTAAGGATCGAGTGGATAAGGGTGTCGACAACTCCTGTGCTCGGAACCTCGACCGTGATCGACCCTGCGGCTGTGCCATCGGGACGAGAGGTGATCGAGATGTTGCGGATCACCAACTTCAGATCTCGGCTTATCACCTCCGTGATCTGGTTTGTCACCCCGTTGCGATCCTTCATCACCACCGCAATGGTGACTCTAAAGGCCCCCACCGACGAGCTCTTCCACGCCGCCTCCATCACTCGGTAGGGGTATCTCTCCCTCAACCTCGCTGCATTGGGGCAGTCGCTTCGGTGGATCGTCACTCCCGACGATACCGTTACAAATCCAAATATGTCGTCGCCCTTTATTGGGTTACAACAGTTTCCCAACTTATAGTCTAAGTTGTTGATCCCCTCGTCGATTATCAAGGCATCGCCACTCGACTGGTTGTTTTGGGCCGTGATCTTGCTGATCGCCTTCTCCTGCTTATATCGCTCTACCTCGGCCGCGGCCGCTCTTCGCTGCTCCTCGGCCTCTCCCGAGATTAGCCTCTGCAACACCTCCTTGATCTGAGAGATATCGACCTTTTGGAGCGCTATCATCTCGTAGAGTTGGGTGCCTGTGCGCACCTTATACTCCTTGCAGAGGTAGGCCACCGCCTCGTCCATCGGGATTGTGAGCTTCCAATTCTTGATCTTGCGCTCCAACTCCTCACGTCCGATCTGTGCGCTCTGCGCCTTCTGCTCCCTCAGGATGCTCTTGATCTTGGTGCGGGCCTTGCTTGTCACCACTATATTTAACCAATCGGCCTTTGGCGTCTGGTTCTTTTGGGTGAGTATCTCGACTATATCGCCACTGGTGAGCTTCTCCCTTATCGAGCCTGAGCGGCCATTGATACGTCCTCCTACGCAGGTGGCCCCTATGTTGGAGTGGATATCGAAGGCGAAATCCAACAAGGTCGCCCCCTCACGTAGCTTTCTGATGTCGCCATTTGGGGTGAAGATAAAGATCTCGTCGCTCGCTGGCGCTGCATCGAACCTATCGGCTATCGAGTCGGTCGTCACATCCATCAGCTCACGCAGCCTCTCCATCCACTTCTCGGCGCTCTGGGCACCTTGGTTCACCCCCTTATATCGCCAGTGGGCCGCCATTCCTCGCTCCGCCACTGCATCCATCCTCTCAGTTCGGATCTGTATCTCGACCCATCGTCCGCCACCTGCCGCAACGGTTGTGTGCAACGACTCGTAGCCGTTCGACTTGGGGATGGTGATCCAATCCTTCAACCTCTGAGGGTTGGGGGTGTAGCAGTCGCTGACCAACGAATAGGCCATCCAACACTGCTGCTTCTCTAACTCCCGCTCGCAGTCGATCACGATGCGAATGGCGAAGATATCGTAGATTCCCTCGAAGGGGATGTTGTGGTTGTGTATCTTATTCCAGATCGAGAAGATCGACTTGGTGCGACCCTTTATGTAGTATTTGATCCCCGTCGAGCTCAGCCTCTCGTTGATTGGCTCGATGAAGCTCTTGATGAATGCTTGACGCTCCGCCTCTCCCTCGGCCAACTTCGCCTCGATCTCGTGATAGATCTTGGGTTCGAGATATTTGAGGGCCAGATCCTCCAACTCCGACTTGATGCGGTAGAGACCCAACTTATGGGCGATCTGGGCGTAGAGGTGTAGACTCTCCCAACTCTTTTTGTGCCACTTATGGGGTGGGAATATCTCGATCGAACGCATCACCTCCAACCTATCGGCCAACTTGATGAGGATGACCCTCGGGTCGGTAGAGTAGCTGATGATGAGCTCACGGAAGTTATCCACCTGCTTCGACTCTGTCTTTAATTTGATCTGCGAGATGTTGCATAGACCCATCGCTATGCCTAAGACCTCCTCACCAAAGAGCTCCTTAATGCGTGTCGTTAACTCGACGAAAGAGTCTCTCTTCGTCTCATCTTCACTACTTTCGACCTTGAAAGCTATTCGTACAACATCGTGGAGAATTGTGGCGAGGGTCGAGTTGATCCCTAATCCAACCTCGGCGATCACTATCTGAGCTACATTCACACCGTGGCAAAGCATTGGATTGCCATCGTAACGTGAGAGACCCGACAGTCGCTCCGAGGCAAAATCCAACGCTTTATCAACGAGCTGTTGGCTACCTTCGGAGAAGTCCTTTTGTACCAAGCATCGTAGATTATCGTAACGTTCTAAGATCATACGCCCCAAAAGTAGTTATTTTTTTATGGATAATACCATAAAACAAAACTTTTTATTTTTTTTAGTGAAAATAAGGGGTAGTTTGAAATATTTCTCCTAATTTTGACTCATAAAAAGTAAGCAAAGCAATGGAAACAATAGATGTAGAGCAGAGAGTTGCTCAAGCTCGTAACTACTTCACCTCGGGTTACAACTGCGCACAATCGGTTGCGCTCACCTTTGCCGACATCTTCGGAGTCGACAAGGAGTTGATGGCAACGATGAGTGCCCCCTTTGGAGGTGGTATGGGTCGACTTCGTGAGGTGTGTGGCGCAGTGAGCGGAATGACTATTGCCGCTGGCTTTATCGTCCCTGCCAACGACATCACCAACCGTGTGGCTAAGAGCCAAAATTATGCCCTTGTGCAGGAGTTTGCTGAGGCTTTTCGGGCTCAGAATCGTTCGATTATCTGTCGTGAGTTGTTGGGGCTTACGGTTCGCAAGGAGGATCCTACACCTTCGGAGCGGACGAAGGAGTATTATAAAAAACGTCCGTGTGCGGAGTTAGTGGCCGATGCGGCGAAAATCGTAGCGGAACACCTCTCTAAGCAGGCATAAAAACAGTTGAGGTGGCCAATATCTCTATTAGCCACATCAACCTTGAACAACTTAAAAAAACAGGATTTTTCTTATCTCTTTTCGCTTGGAGCGTTTGTCTGACCTCCCATCGGTGCACGCTTGCTAAGCTCATCGACCAACCTCTCACGGGTCCTGCGCTCCAACTCATACATCGTCGCCACCTCTCTTGGCGACAGGAACTCACGGAACCTCGTATAGTAACTCTCCTTCAACTCGATAGCTCGCTTCGCCCTCTCGAACGACTCCTTGATCTCGGCGTCGATCTCAGCGTCACTCATCGTGTCGATACGCTCATAGATTCCACGCACCATATCCTCGTCGGCATTGGTTCCACGACCTCCGCCCGTGCGACGCTCTCCGCCATTAGCTGGGCGCTGGGCTCCTGCCTCAGTTCGCTCACCTCTCTCGGGGCGCTCTGTGCTTCGAGGTTGCGGTTGCTGCTGGGGTTGTGGCTTTGGCTGCTCTCCCTCGGCGCTCGGATGCGAGGCACGAGTCTGGGCGTAATATTGGCTAAAGAGCTCACGGAACTTGGTGAGACGATCACCCTCGAGCTTCAACATAGTCTCGACCTGTCGCATCTGGAAATTTAGGAATGAGCTCTGTGTGCCCCCCTCACCGCCACCTTTAGTCTGCGCATAAGTAGCTGAGCTACCCAACGATACAAGAGCAAAGGTCAGAATTAAAATATACCTTTTCATAGCCTCTACAAATTAGAATAAAACTCTCCCTCGACCTCCATCTCATAGAAGAGGGTCGATAGCTCCTCGTCAGACAACATCTCGACATACATATCGAGGTTGGTGTCGAAATCGTTGATCGAAGTGTTGCTCGCCTCGGGCATAAATAGCGTGACGCCCACCAAGATTGCCGCCGCAACAGCTGCCGCCGAGATCATCACCCTGCGCAAGATGACCCTCACTGGGCTATTGGCCTCTGTCTCTAACTCCTTCAAGGCCGACTCCCTCAGCTTCTCGTTCTCGATTCTCTCGAGCGTTCGCTTGGTGAAATCCTCGAAGTAATCCGTGCTCGGTGCCGAGTAGGGCATCTTCTTGCCGATCTTCTCAATATCAAAATCCTTCATAGCTAATCCTCTATTTGGTTTAACATATACTCTTTTATCTTTGTCATTGCGTAGTGGTAGTTGGTCTTTAGCGTGCCAACGCTCGTATCCGTCACCTCCGCAATCTGTTGGTAGCTCAACTCGTCGTAGTATCTTAGGTTAAAGACCACCCTCTGCTTTGGCGAGAGCGAGATGATCGCCCTCTGGAGCTTCGCCTCCATCGAAGAGAAATCTATCGAGCTATCCCCCTCGAAGATCTCGATCAGACGGCTATTCTCATCGTCGTAGGATCGGGTCTCGATTCGGTTGTGGTTGATGTGGCGTATCGCCTCGTTGGTGGCCACCTTGTAGAGCCAGGTCTTTAGCGACGAATTGCCCCGAAACTCACCTATATATTTATATACCTTAACGAATGTCTCCTGCAACACATCCTCCGTATCCTCGTGGGAGATGACCATTCGCCTTATGTGCCAATAGAGGACCTCGCGATAGCGCTCCATCAAAAGGACGAATCCTCGCTGATGACTCTCTTCCGAGGAGAGCAACTCTAAAATTGTGCTCTCCACCCTATCCTCTATTTTCTCGCTCCTCTCTCGTGTCATTGGTTCTGGTGTAGTATACCATCTTAGACCCTAATTTTGGCAAAAGGTTAAAAAAAATGAAAAAAAAGTTACTTTTTGCAAAATTTATACATAGGTATAATAATTTAATCAAAAAAATTCCTATATTGCATTTAACCTTTTGTGATGTCCCGTGTCTAAGAGATTGTACAGGGAACAAAATTACAAATTTATAATCGAAAAATATTATGAAAGGTCTATTTTTTAAAGGTATCGCCGTCGCATTGATGATGGCAGCTACAACAACAACAATCTCAGCACAGCCCCAGCGTGGCGGAGCAGAGCGCCCACAGCGTGGTGGAGCCGACAGCGTAAAGGTTGAGAGGACAGAGAGAGCGGAGAGGGTAGCAAAGAGCACCGACGAGGTAGCTAAGGAGCTAACCGAGAAGATGACTGAGAAGTTGGGGCTCACAGCAGCTCAGGTGAAGAAGGTGGCAGCGGCTAACCTCGACTTCGTAACGAAGATGGAGGAGAGCAGGAAGTCGCCCGAGGCCTACAAGACAGCCGTTGTCGAGATCTTGACCCCCGAGCAGGTGGTTAAGTATATGAGAGCAGCGACTCAGCAGGGCGGACAGAGAGGCGAACAGAGAGGCGGACAGCAGCGAGCTCAGCAGGGCGGACAGCAGGGTCGTGGCGCTCAGATAATGGCAAAGCGCCCAGATTCAGAGAAGGCAGAGAAGGCGGAGCGCCCAGCAAAGCCCGAGGCTAAGAGCACTGAGAAGATCGCAAAGGCGATGAACGAGAAGATGGTGAAGCAGCTCTCACTCAGCGATGAGCAGGCGGCTAAGCTATATAAGATAAACCTCGATATGGTGACAAAGAGGCAGGAGGCCAAGGAGTTGCCAACGAAGTATCAAGAGACAATCGTAGCGCTTCTTAAGCCAGCTCAGATCGTTGAGTTTATGAAGAGCAAGGCGATGATCGGTGGTCAGAAGGGCGGCCAAAAGGGCGGCAAGCGTGGCCCACAGATGCAGCAGCGTGGCGGCCAGAAGGGACCTCAGAAGGGCGGACAAGAAGGCGGCCAGAAAAAAGATGATAAGAAAGGAGCTCCAAAGGGGCCTCAAAAGGGCGGCAAGAAGCCTGCTACAGAGGCGGCTGCGGAGTAACTGAAGAAAAGAATATAGATAAAAGTTAGTTGGGTTTATTAAAGTATGCTTGGCGATGAGCTTACAGGTGATTCGCTGGGCACCTTAATATAGATGTTTCGACTACCCTATGGGTAGAGATCCTTTTGTGGTGATTAGGTGAGAGACTCTATATTGTTAGTTGTTATTAGGTGTTAGTGGGGGACAGTGCTCTTTGGTTGGGGCCTGTCCCTTTTGTTTGTTTAGAGCGTTGCAAGGCGACGATATTTTGAATATGACAAGGAACCTACTTCGGTCACGTACTTTAGTACGCTCCCTTCAGCAGCCCCATTGTCATATTCAAAATCTCATCCACCTATCAACGCTCTAAACCTACCAGAATCTGGGTCTTTCTGAGACAAAAAAAACGGAGATAGCTGGGATGACCCAGTTGTCTCCGTTTGACACAGTAAAGTCTCAGAACCTTGAAAAGCTATCCTCGCAAAGTCACACTAACTCTGCCAACCTTGCCGCCGAGAGGTGGAGCTAACTTTGCGACTGTGCAGTTCACCTCCGTGATCTGGGGATAGCTCGCCTTTACAGCCTCGATGATAGATGCTGTGGCGGCCTCGATTGTGTGGCGAGTGATGGACATCTGAGCCCTCACTATCTCGTAGACCGTGAGGTAGTTCACCGCCTGCGTGACATCGTCACTCTGGGCCAAGTCGCCCAACTCGGTGACTATATCCATATCGACCGAGAAGCGATTGCCCACCTTCTGCTCCAATTCGTAGCAGCCGTGAAAGGCCCTGAACTCCATCCCCTTGAGGTGAATTGTGTATTGCATAGCTCCCCGACTCCTTATTCGAACTTCAAGAGGAAGTAGTTCTTCTTACCCCTCTGGACGATCATATACTTACCCGAGATCAACGACTCCGCACCTACTGCCATCTGAGCATCGGCAACCTTGCTCTTGTTGAGCGAGATTCCACCACCCTGAATTAGCTTGCGGCACTCCCCCTTGCTTGAGAAGATCGCCGCCTTCTCGACACACAAATCGACGAACGAACAGCCCAACTCGCTCTGCGCAACAGCGAATTGAGGCACTCCCTCGAATACCTGCAAAAGGGTCTGTTCGTCGAGTGACATAAGCGCCTCGGCCGTAGCCCCTCCAAAGAGGATCAACGACGCCTGCTTCGCCCTCTCCAACTCCTCTGCCGAGTGGATCATCGTTGTGATCTCGTCGGCCAAACGGTTCTGCAAGATGCGGCGATGTGGCTCCGCCTCGTGCTGCTCCGTGAGCTCTGCTACGCACTGCTGATCGAGCAACGTGAAGATGCGGATGTAGCGCTTGGCATCCTCGTCGCTCACATTCAACCAGAATTGGTAGAACTTATAGGGCGAAGTGTAACGGCTATCGAGCCATACATTTCCGCTCTCGGTCTTTCCGAACTTCGTTCCGTCGGCCTTGGTGATTAGTGGGCAGGTGATGGCATAGGCCTCACCGCTCAACTTACGACGGATCAACTCCGTTCCCGTTGTGATATTACCCCACTGATCGGAGCCTCCCAACTGGAACTTACACCCCTCATTCTCATAGAGATGTAGGAAGTCGAAGCCTTGGACCAACTGGTAGGTGAACTCGGTGAACGACATTCCCTCGCCCTCGCCCGAGAAACGCTTCTTAACCGAATCCTTCGACATCATATAGTTCACCGTGATCATCTTTCCGATGTCACGGATAAACTCGAGGAACGAGATTCCGCTCATCCAGTCGTAGTTATTGACCATCTTGGCCGAGTTTGGGGCGTCGGAATCGAAGTCGATGAGTCTCGACAGCTGATTCTTTATCGCCTGCTGATTGTGGCGCAAAGTCGCCTCGTCGAGCAAGTTACGCTCCTGTGACTTTCCGCTTGGGTCTCCGATCATTCCCGTTGCACCACCGATTAGGGCGATGGGGCGGTGGCCACACTCCTGAAAGTGCTTCAAGATCATAACGCCCACCAAGTGGCCGATATGAAGTGAATCGGCTGTGGGGTCGATTCCCAAATATGCAGTCGACATCTCTTTGGCCAACTGCTCCTTAGCTCCTGGAGTGATCGTGTGGATCATTCCTCTCCACTCCAACTCCTCAATAAAATTCTTCTTTGACATTTTTCTATCTATCTTGTTTCTATTTTTTCTAACTCTCTACTTGAAGATCCAACGCCTCGGTTAGCTCCACAATCACTGTGTTTAGCTTCGAGAAGTGGAGGATCTTATCCTCGATCTTGATCAGGCGTTTGATCTCTACCCTCTCGTTTACTCTCACATCTAACTCCACATAGCCATCGACCCCTGCCATCTCGACGATGTAGCTCATCAGCTCTATCTCGTTGCGTCGCACCTCATCTCGTAGCTCC